>JBHLQM010000070.1:0-16072 GCA_048884785.1 Candidatus Thorarchaeota archaeon
CTTGATATCCATGATGCAGCTTCCAGGACAAGAAGCCGGCGAATTCAGCTGGCTAATCAACATAGCATTCTTCGTCTTCATCGTAGTCTTTAGTCTCTACGGTGCGAAGATTCAGATGTGGCAATGGCTAAAACAGATAGAAACAGGACTAATAGAACTCAAGCGGATGGCCATAGAATCGCGACAGGTTGCCATCGAGACCTTCAAGAGATACGGGAGGACAGAGGAGGAAGTTGCAGAAGGGCTAGACAGATGGCTTGACTACTTCACGATTATGCCTGTCGATCTGGACCCGGCGGGAGTTCTCAAACGCCTAGACCATCTGCTTGATGAGAGGCGTGATAGATTCCAAGAGTTTGTTACAGAACTCGCTCCAGAAGGAACTGTTTCAGAGCACCAGTCCCTTGAGAACACCCTAGAAGTATCTCAAGTTCTCAGTCTTATCTTTAGAATAGTACGCCATTTCTATATCCTTGGCAAGAAGACTGGCAGTCAGATTATGATAATGCAGATTCAGATGCAGCTCCCCGATATTATGCGCCTTGCAAAGGCCTACTATGAGGCTCTTGATGCGTTCTCAGAGGGAAAACCCATTGGAGATGGAATTGGACCACTGATAGTAACCAAGTTTGCACGTGAGTATGGTGCAAGTCCTCAGAGCTATGTTCATGAGGTGTCTCGTGAGGTTGGCTATTATCCTGTAGATGTTGAGGGTCGTACCGTGTATGCACTGCGGGCAACAGGTCCGGGAGGAACAGTCGGAAAGCCCGGATTTGCTGTAAAGAAGATCGTCGATGAACACAAAGGAGCGATTGCAAGAATCATCACAATTGATGCGGCTCTAAAGCTTGAGGGAGAGGATATGGGTCGCGTGTCTGAGGGAACAGGTGCTGCCATTGGAGACCCCGGTCCCGAAAAGCACGCAATTGAGGAAGCCGCAACTCAGAACAGCATTGCAATTGAAGCTATCGTTGTTAAACAAGATGAAGCCGCAGCAGTTGGTGTCATGAACAAGCGGATACTCGATTCCACACCCGAGGTCATCGAGAGGATCAAAGTAGCAATACGCAAACGCACCAAACCAGGTGACAAGATCATTCTGGCTGGAATTGGAAATACAATTGGAATCGGCCTGTGAGGTGAATGTAAATGGGAATTATATCTAAAATGATTGGAGCTACTCTGGCTGGAATTGGCGCCATAATTGTATTCCTTGGCATGAATGACCCCCTATCCTATCTCTGGTTCTTCTTAGGACTAATAGTCATGTCTGTTGGTTTCAGTCTAATCACTGGCGGGAAGAAACGGGTTGAACATGAACCACCGCCTCCTACAGTCACCGAGATTCATTGTGATAATTTGGAGTGCGACTTTAAGGAGATCAGGCAGTTTGAGAAGGGTGACTACATTCTCAAACCAGTCAATGCAAAATGCCCCAAATGCTCTGGTCCCATGACAGTTGAAGGCGTCTACGTGGTAAAAGAAGAGAAAGAAGAAGACAAGGTGAAGATCTAATCCGGTCTTGTCAGAACCACTGGGCCACTCTCTGACACATAGACAGTGTGTTCAGATTGGCTCACCAGACGCCCCTTCTTTGATATCTGAACTGGATACCCTCGTATAAACTTGTACTTCAGAAGCTCTTTCAGTTCTCCAAAGAGATTTATCTCCTTGGAAGTTGTTCCGATCCACCGGGATGCAAAGGGCAGCGGTCCATATTTTTTGCGCAAATGCACTCTGAGTTTTTCTCGTTCTCCTTGAAGCTGTTCATCCTTCCCCGTATTTGCAAAGATATACACCAAGTCAGAGTCAACGACCTGCCCAGTCCCATTAGTCGCAAATGGCTCTATTGCATATACTTCTCCAACCTCAACTACTTCAGAGCTCCTTGTTGCGACATTAGGCACATTCTTGCCCCCATGAAGCATCCATTTTCTCATATTGTGGCCCATGAGGTTGCTGACAGGTTTAATCCCATATGCCTTAATCACTTTCTCAATAGACTTTCCTACTTCACCCAGTTTTGTCCCTGGGCGCATCATGGAAATTGCCTCTTCCAAGGCATCATCTGTCGCTGATACAAACCCTTCGAGTGAGCCATCCATGTCAAAAGTTCTTGCAACATCGGATAGATAACCATCAATCTGTGCTCCTATATCCACTTTCACCAATCCGGAGTGAGGAAGTACGGAACTATCCCCCACTGGAGAAGTGTAGTGTGCTGCAATATTATCAATAGAAACATTGCACGGAAAGGCTGGTCTTGCTCCATACTCGATGATTTTCTTTTCAGCAAGAGTACATATTCTGAACACTTTTGTTCCAGGAGTCACCTCTTGGGCAATTTCTGCAAGTACTCTTGCAGCAATCTTGCCTGCATTCACTTGAAATGGATGTGGAGCTGATGACATGGTGATCCAGCCTCTTCAGAAACACAGTCCTTCTTAATACGTTCCATGCGCGCTTACTCTTCATCTCTACGTCTAGTCGAAACTATTGCACCTTCGGGGCCAACAAATAGGCTGTGCTCAAATTGAGATACCATGCCTCTTCTGCCCTCGATGAGTACGGGATAACCATGGATGGCACCTGCGCGTTCTAGATTTTTTATTGCAGTATCCACATCAATATCCGACTTGATGCTATGGAGCCAACGTGCTGCCCATGGGAGTGTGCCGAATCTCTGTCGTGCAATGTTCCGTATTTGCAGTGTCAGTCTATCCAGTTTTCTCTTATTTTTCATATTATTAGAAAAGATGTAGGTTTCCTTAGCTCCACGAATAGTGCCATCTCCTGATGTGGCGAATGGCTCTACTGCAAAAGTCTCGCCAATATTCATCTTTGAAGAAAGAGCAGTTGCAACATTGGGCACGTTCTTGCCTGCATGCAAATTCCATTGTTGGAGCTGATGTCCCGAGAGCTGATGAACTGGATTTAGCCCGTGCTTCTTGATTGTGCGTTCTATTGCAGCACCCAGGTCTCCTACTCTGACCCCGGGTTTCACAGTATCAATAGCTGCCTCAAGGGCTTCCTTTGCAGCTGCGATATATCTCTCATAGGACCCATCCAAGTCCACGGTAACGGCAGTATCCGAGAGGTAGCCATTAACATGTGCACCAACGTCTATTTTCACAAGCCCCTTGTCAGGAAATGTTCTCATGTCACTGTGCGGACTAGTATAATGAGCCGCTTCCTCGTTTATCGATACATTACAGGGGAACGCCAACCCCGATGCTCCGTATTCCATGATCTTCTTCTCAGCTACTACGCATACCTTCAGTACTCTTGCTCCAGGTTTGACCTCATTCATTGCGTCACTGATTGCACGCGCAGCAATCTCTCCTGCGTTCATGAAATCAGGGTGTGGCTGGGTAGACATGCTTTGGCACCTCTTTCTCTGTGTCCACCCAATCTGGTATTAATCTTAGTCTAGTGGCGGAAATTAGTGAATTAACAAATTAGCAAAAGGAGTGGTCGATGTCTGTTTCCCAGCACACTAACCCCCAGAATCACAGCATCGGATATCCATCCGGCTCAACTGAGCTGTCTCGTGTCGGGTAGTATGACACCGACCTGTCCGCCAATGTACGAAACCTGGGTGACCTGCCACTCATCTAAAGGACAGACATCCCTATCATGCAAGTCCGTTATGGCTCGTCCAGTTGGTTTTCGGCAGACTGCCATCCAACGTGTATCCCATTCTATGCGCACCACATCATCACCAAGTGGCTCAGTGTGCCCTCGGGAATGGGCGAATATCGCTGGACACTCAAACATGGCATTTGTCCTTTATCAGGATTTGTAATTGGCGCCAACTCTCACAAATTTTGAGAATCGGTAATCCTACAAGGTTTTAGATGGTTCTAGCGACATATTCAAAAGGCTTGAAATGCCAAAGAGCCTTGAAGCAAGGCTGACTAAGGTTCAACCTGCATTCAAAATAATCATATCATTACATTACAATGCCGCGGAGTCCTCGACAAATGCCGTGTGCAAGTCGACAAGAAACCGCCAAGCAGTATCATTGGAATATTATCACTCATCATTCACCTATCACAATTTCACTCAACTGGGAAACCCCCCTGAATCTCTTGTAGAGAGAAATGTGGAGACCGAGTAGCATTATATTATCTCGGATATGAAGGGAGAAACTGGGCTTAACGCCTCGGCAAGTGGTACGAGGGCATGCGGCAATCATAGGAGACGTGTATAGACATAGGCACAGGTGAATTTGATTCAAGTACTGCAAAATACGTCATCCGCGCCAAAATCGAAATTGATGGCGTCGTGGATAAACCTGACGTAGTAGGTGCTGTATTCGGCCAGACCGAAGGCCTGCTAGGGGAGGACTTGGATCTACGTGAACTTCAGAGAACAGGGCGAATTGGTAGGATCCAAATAGCAATCAAATCTGAGGGCGGAAATAGCAAGGGCGAGATAGTGATTCCCGTTTCATTGAATAAGACGGCAACAGCCATTCTTGCAGCATCACTGGAAACTGTGGATCGTGTAGGGCCATGCACCGCAAAAGTTACTCTGATGAAACTTGAAGACATAAGAGGTGCTAAACGGCGAAAGGTCGTAAGTCGCGCCATTAGTATCCTGAAAGGATGGGAAGAAGATATTTCTCCTGGAACAGATGAGCTTACAGACGCAGTATCAAAGGCCAGCAAAAAGGGTGTTGCCAAATTTGGGCCTGACAAGCTCCCTGCTGGACCGGAACTAAATGATAGCAATGAGATAATCATCGTTGAAGGGCGCGCAGATATTATCAATCTGATGAAAAGTGGCATCACTAACACAGTTGCAGTTGAAGGGACACACGTTCCCAAGTCCATCTCTGACTTAACTCGGAAGAAAGACAAAACAATTGTTGCATTCCTCGATGGGGATCGAGGTGGAGACCTTATTCTCCGTGAGCTAATGCAAGTGGCAAAAATAGACTATATTGCAAGAGCTCCGGAAGGCAGAGAGGTTGAAACTCTCTCTAGGCGGGAGATAACTCAGGCGCTTCAGACGAGAATACGCGCTGACCAAGCACTTGCGCTTGTGAGCGATAAAAAGGTCCCAGTTTCAAAGAGAAAGAAGCCTCCTACTCGCAGAGATAAGAGAGAAGCACGAGGACCGATTGAGGAGGCACCTCGACGGATGATTCCAGCAAGAGAGCGGCCCCCATCTCGAAGAATCCCTGAAGTTGACGAGGTCTTTTTGACCAAGGCAAAAGAGCTTCAAGAGTCTTTCAAGGCTACTCTATTTGATGAGAGCAAGCAAGTTCTAATTGAGTGTGGGGTTGCAGAACTCGCAAAGACGCTCGAATCCCAGTCGACTGTTCCAGTTGTGGTCTTCGATGGGGTTGTGACACAGCGGCTCGTTGATATAGCGGCTACAAAGAAGACAACGCTTCTCATAGGCGCCGCTGTTGCAGACATTGAAACTAAGCCGCGAGAGATGCAAATAATCACGTTTGATGACATAATCAAGTAGAGAATCAGGAGATATGCAACAGAGAAGGATGTATGCCCTCTGTTGCAGACTCCTTTTCCTGCGTTTTTTCAGGTATTACTCACATTCAATTCACACTTGTTTCTTACCTTCCAACTGCAGATAGTGTGAGGCCGCTCGAATTGAAATCGTTCCTAGATGGAATTAGCTCGACAGCAGATATACCAATTAACAGAGATCCCCTACAAAGGATAATTGGTCAAGAGCAAGCAGTAGACTTGGTTAGGTCAGCTGTCATTCAACGGCGTCATATGCTCCTTTGTGGTGTCCCAGGCGTAGGCAAATCAATGATAGCCCGAGCAGCTTATACGCTTCTGCCACCTCCAAAGGAGGAAATATGTCTTCAAAGAAACCCTCTTTCTAATGATCGGCCCAAAGTTGTTATTATTCCAATAGTAAATGCTTTCCCGGAAAGAGAAATTCCTCGGAAGCCCCCTGATGTCAGATATGTGCGGCCGGAGATGCTTCCTTTTGATGTAGGAGTAAAGATGGGATTTCGATGTCCAAAATGTGGAACCACTTCCTTGCCGAGTCAGAATACATGTATAGATTGCTCGGCTCCCAAGAGGTCTGATTGGGGAGAAACAGGAGCTTTCCATGGACTGCTTCATGAATTGGATGTAATAACTGAACCTGCCCTGACTTCTGTTTCTGCCACGGAAGTCATTGAAGGAGAAGAAATGACAATCACCTACAGAAGAGCATTTGGCGATACCGTGATGATGGTATATGAGGAGAATGATGAACCAGAGAAGAATGCCGCTTCTGGCGAAGAAGAAGGCCTACGAGTACTTGTTTCACGTGAATCGTCTAGGTTCATACATGTGAGCGGAGCCAGTCCAGTCGAGATTCTTGGTGATGTGAAACATGATCCCTACGGCAGTGCAGAGTCCTTGGGCATGCCATCACACCATCGAGTGGTACCTGGAGCTATTCATGAGGCACATGAGGGTATTCTCTACATAGACGAGATTGCATCTCTTGGGGATTATCAGAAGCATCTACTGACAGCAATGCAGGAACGCAAGTTTTCAATTTCCGGACATAATCCAAACAGCTCAGGAGCTGCTGTGCGAGTTGATGATGTTCCATGTGATTTTCTTCTTTTTGCAGCCTGCAACATAGAAGATTTGCAGAGAATAATTTCTCCTCTTCGATCAAGGATTCGAGGATATGGGTACGAAGTCATGCTGAATTCATACATGCCAAAGAAAGATGAGAATATTGAAGGGATTCTAAGATTCATCGCACAGACTGTTGAGGAGGATGGCAGAATTCCTCATTTTTCCCTTGAGGCTGCAGATGCGATTGTAAAAGTTGCTGAGGAGCTTGCATTTCGCTTCGACGGCGCACGCAATTCCTTGACCCTTCGTCTGAGAGAGCTAGGCGGAATCATCAGAATTGCAGGTGATATTGCAGCTCAGGACGCAGAAACCCTTGTTCTACAGAAGCATGTCGTTGATGCAGAAGTCTTGAGTAGAGGTATCGAGATAGGTGACAATATGATACTGAGGGCAAGAGAACTATCGAATTCCTACGGAGACTATTTCTTCTAACCAAGGCTTTAGACATGTGATGACACTTTGAAAGTCCTGAAACGCATCCTCAAAGAAGGTAAAGTGGTTCTCAAGATTGAGTATCTGGACGATCTATGGCATCTCTACAATGTTGTAGTGCCATCTGATACAGTGATATCTAGGACCACTCGGCGAGTGCGTATAGGGGACGAAGACTCTCGCAAACAAGACAGTGTACGAAAACCCATGACACTCGAGATTAAGGTTGAGGATGTCGCTTTCCATTCCTTTTCCAATCGGGTTAGGATAAAAGGAACCATCTTGGAGGGGCCCTCTGACTTGGTAAGTATAGGTTCACACCATACAATAAACATCGAAACTGGTGATACCCTTACTATCATCAAGGATGTCTGGCCAAAGTACCTGCTCGATAGACTGCAGAAAGCCGAAGAGTCCCAGCAGAGTGCAGTAGCCCTGATAGTGACAATCGAAGATGGTGATGCTGAAATCTTTATGGCTGCTGACTTTGGAATAAAGGAGGCTGTTCGTGTTCGAATGGACATCTCCCGCAAGCGCGGCGATCAAAAGACATACGATGCAACCATGAGGGACTTTTTTACGAATGTTACAATTGCTATAAAGGCACAATTGGAGCAAAACAGCATCGGACTAATCATCATTGCTGGACCTGGTTTTGTAAAAGATCACTACAAAGAACATCTTCTGGGTGCTGGTATAAAGAATCTGCCTTCAGTAGTAGCAGAAAGCACAAACTCAATCGGTATCCCGGGAGCGAAAGAGCTCCTCTTCCGTGGTGTCATTTCCAAGGTCGTGGAAAGCATCAAGTTAGAGGAAGAAACCCAGCTAATTGAGAGCATAATTGAACATATTGCGAAAGGCGATGGCCTTGCAGCATACGGTCCTGCTGAAGTTGGAAAAGCCGTCCAATATGGAGCGGTTGAGAATCTGCTCATAACGGACAAACGCCTGAGAGAAGGTGATTCTGAGCAAAGACGTTGGGCTGATAAGATTATACGCGAAACCGAGAACACCAGAGGCAAATTTCACATCGTTTCTACCGAGCATCCGGCAGGCGACCAGTTACAGAATCTTGGTGGTATTGCTGCTCTCCTAAGGTTCAAGATTGATTAGAGTGGCTCAAAGAGCGTCTGAAGCCTGTCCCATGATGGATACTCATATGCAATACCTATCTCAAGTTCTCCCGCCTGAGTGAATATCCTCTTCAGTTCTTGAGCAATCTCTTCCAGAATCCACGGAGCAATCTCAAGTCGCAGTCTGCCATAATCGACACTCATCATCTCTTCAGGAACATCAAAATCAGTGAGGAGCAAATTCCACAGGGACTCCAGATTACGTTCACTCATCACTCTCCCGCGAGGAGCTCGAATCACTCCTAGAATTAGCAGAGGCTCGTCATCATCCCGTATCTCGAACGGCCGAATCATCCTCTTCAAACGTCGCTCCAATCGATTCGTCAATTGCACAGAGTCTTTGTATCTTGCCGAACAATAGTGAACACTCATTTTTTGAAGGTTCTTAGAAGACCACTCTAGGACATTGAGTGCTGTCTCTGCACTTCCTGCGATGCTAGCCGAATCCAGACTGGTTAGCTTCATTCCCATCTTTACCAGACGCTCAAAATTGGTTTCACTAGACTCTAGCTCATTTACGTTCGCAAAACTTACCCCGACGCTCTCAGCTCTCTGCAGCAATTCCATTAGATATTCAGTCTTTCCTGGGATTGCGGGCACTTCAATTCCCACAGTCATATTCAGACTGATTGCCCGTTCGATGCCTGACCAATCATTGCCTTGGGGATGAAACCTGATCTCATCTAGCCCTGCAGCCCGAAGTTGCTGCAGATCTTCAATACTGACATCAGTCTTGCTTGTATAGAGGTGAAGATGGAACCCAGCTCCGTACTCGGACTTTAATAAATTGATGAAATGCAATGTCCTCTTCATCTCACAGAGAGGATCACCGCCACTTAGTCCGGCTCCTTCAGCACCAATTGCATCAGCTTCCCGAATTATGTCATCATCAACATTAGTAGGCATCTCGTCTGCGTAGGTCACATCTTTTCCTGCTCTCTTCTCTGAGAGTGGACAATAGTAACATGAGCTATCGCATAGCCCAGTCACAAACAAGACCATTTTGGACCCCTTCGCACACATTTTACACCCCTTTGGAAGAACACCGAGTAGTATTGATCCACCATTCAACTCCTTAATTTTCCGGTCTCTCTTGCTCAATTCAGTCACTCTCTTCTCTTTATCGTACGACGGAGTGCTGGATCACTATCTGATAGTTTCTTGGCAACGGCTTCAAAGCTCTCATCATCCTCAACTATGTGTGTAAGATAGACGCCAGTACGTCCAACATCATCACGACGTCTGAGAACACGAACTCGCTCGTCTGCTATCGCTCTACTCACTCCAAGCACTTTTGCGACATAAGACTCATACCCAATGACACCATGTTCAGTATGACCAAAATCTGTTGGTTCAATCAATAACAATCTCTTATCTACACCCGGAACTCTATGACGATTCCTTAGTCCTTGAAGGTCAATTTGGCCTCCCCATTTATAGAACTCTCTCTCACGAGACATCATCCTAAACAACGGGAAGCTAACTACAATCCCGTCTTCCAGATGAAAGTGTCCCTTCAATACAGATGATGGTGTTGCCTGTACCAGTTCTTTTCGAATTCCTTTTCCTTCAAGTGCGACCTCAATTTTATAGCTGGAAACAATATCAGGGACGATTATATCAATGTCAGAGCTAGATGAAGTATCACCCCGTGCCAATGATCCATAGACGTATGGTTTGATACCTGCACGTTCGAGTTTCATCATATATATTGAAGCTCTCGCTCTCAACTCATACAGAAGCTGCCAGTGATTATTGTCATACTTGACCATCCTTTTCTCATGGAGGACTTCTGGTTTCCGTGCCAATCTTCTCAGTCAACTCCCTGTTCTTGAGTTCATCAAGTAGACTACAGGTCTTACAAATCCGAGATGAGGTTGGAGTTCCACACTTCGAACATATCTGGGAAGTGATATCATCATCCGAATGAATCATTACCTCAGCTATTGCTTCTCCGGAGTGCAGGATTGCAGTCAACGTCCCAGGTCTCTTGTATTCCATCTCATTCAGGAATTCTCGAATATCATTCCTGTACGCCTCCACAGCATATGGACAGGGTATGTCATGATATGGAAGTTTGAGATGATGCGAGTATGCCACGACATCTCTCTCACTAAGCTCCATAATTGGCTTCACACGAGGTACAAATCCAGGAACTGCGTTTTCCCGAAGTCGATTGGTACGGCCAATCCTGCGACTATCTCCTCGAAGTATATTCATAATAGTAGTCTGAGCCTCATCATCCATGTTATGCCCAGTTGCAACAACATCTGCTGCAAGCTCTTTTGCTGCGTCGTTGAGAGCTCTTCGCCTGAAGACACCGCAATAGGAGCACGCTCCATATGTGTTATCCTCCGTTCGCCCTGAAATCACATCATCCAAAGACATTCCGAATAGATCATGAAATGAGCGAATCTCGAGTGGCAGACTCAGACTCTCTGTCAGTTTCTCTGCAGCTGCCAAAGCTCTATCTCGATATCCCTTAATGCCCTCGTCTATTATGAGTGGTATTAGTTCTGATTTTGGGTAATTCTCTTCTATACGCTTCAGGACATCTAAGAGGACGGCGCTATCCTTTCCTCCTGAAATGGCAACAACGATTCTGTCGTCATCTTGAAACATCTTGTAGCGATTGATGGTCTTGCGTACTCTCTCCACTGTAGTCTGAACCAAACATGCTTTGCACAGGCGCTCAGCTGTATACCTTCTGAGATAGACAGCTTCCTGCCCACATTTAGAGCACTTAACAGACATTCCATAGACTCCAGAATAGGCTTGAATCTGGAATCATTACACTCGCTGTTAAGATTAGTCATCTGGGTCTATTCGTCTTCTTTCTCGTCAGTTGATTCGTCTGTATGACCATGGTGCTGTTTAGTCTGTACAGCAACCTTTGATGTTCGAAACTGCGCTGCAAGGATTACATCTTCAATTCCTCTATGCCAATCCGCAGGGGACGAAGCCAATTTAAGATCTTTACAAGCCTCAGCAAGACGTTCTACACGTGCCAATGATTCTACACGATCTGTTGAGTGGCGTCTTTCATCATACAACTGTAATGCTTGACCCTTCAGTGCTTCCCAATCAATATGTCCGTTTGATTGGAGAATTAGCTTGACTCTTGCCAAAGGCTCTTGCCATGAGCCAGGTAGGAACATTGTGAGGTAATCCGTGAAGGCCTTTCTAGCCTTCTCTCTAACATCATCTATTGCTACAAGTTGTGAGGTAATCATCGTCCATCATTGACTAATCATGTTTTGTCCCTTATTTAGTCCGATAAGAGTCAAGTTTGCACGGATAGTGCGCAAAACTCGACTCGAATGTCTAGAATAGCGCTTTTCCTGTCAGAAAGGTGAGGGCAATACTCAATATGACAATTGATAGAGCAGCAATTCGTGCGGGCCACATGATATACCTAATCTTCTTCTCATCCTTTATTCTCAGGCTAAGCCCGTTTGATAGGAGCTTGTCTCCATCAAGGAAGGGCACCGGCAAGAGATTGAAGAGAGCAACTGAGAAGAGGATAATGAACGTCCAGCTCATGAGCTGCTGAAAGTGAAACGCAAACATCGGGTCAAAGAGCAAATCAAAGCCCGGCTTTGGTTCCCAGTAGTCTGCTCCATATACCCCAATATATCCCCTAGTCGAATCAGGCGTTGCATTTCCTAAAGTCATTTGAAAGGTCCCACGTAACGTATGGACAGTCACACTATCTCCGGTGGTTGTGTTGGTCATGAAGAGCGAAACACCGTACCAATTATCAATCTCTGTTTCATTAAGTCCTATAATGACATCACCAAGTTCCAAGGTTTGGGATGCCGGAGATTCCGGAACAATATCGTAGATATATGCCCCGCTCGGAGGATTAAAGCCCACCGATAGGATTGGACCCATATTCCATATGATTACTAGGAAGAAGAAACTCCAGATCAGATTTGCATAGGATCCAGCTGCGAGCAATCGCATTCTTGCTTTTGGAGACGCTTCCTGCTCGAAGACATCCTCATCAGGCTCAACAAACCCTCCGAAGAGAACTAGAAATGCCAAAAGTCCGGAGCTCTTTATTGGAATTCCATCCTTTGCAGATGCAAGGCCATGTGCAAACTCATGTACGATAAGCGTAATTGCCAGTCCAAATAGCATATAGATTAGCGGAAGACCTGTTATGGTGACTCCTGGAATGATTGGAACAACTCCTCCTGCAGTATCAGGTGCAATGAAGAAGCGTAATAGATTGTCCCCAAACATCCAGAATCCTACAATCATACCGCCAAACGCCACTATTACACCCAAGTTGAAGAATGCCACTGGAAACTTCTTTCCCATTCTTGTGAGAAAGGCATTCAAACGCTCTGTCTTCCACATCAGGAAGAAAGGCGTACCAGCCTCTAGTCCCTTTTGACTTAATTTGTCTACACCTACTGCTTGAGCTATGACATAGACAAGTAGATAGAGTCCAACAATGATGAGGAGCGCTGTAGTAATATCCATGGCAATTCACTTCAAACAAGGAGTGTTACTGTGGCGAGTTGCACGAGAGTTATAATGCTTATGTCATGGGCGAATACTTGTCGTTCATCCCAATGCATGAAAACTCAGCTAGACCACAACGCTCATAAAGTGAAGTCAAGTGGCTACCGCTGCTGTCTGGCCTTCAGACAGCGGAATAATCTTAGGTAGGCGAGATAATAATTGCCTTTCAAACTAGTAATTAGTGACCCAGAATCTAAAACGGCCATCCAGTACGAACTGGATGACGCCAAGACCAACGCGCTTGTTGGTAAGACAATCGGAGAGATTGTAGAAGGTGATGTTCTCGGCCTGCCAGGGTATAAGCTGAAGATTACTGGTGGGAGTGACAAGTCAGGATTCCCAATCCGACCCGATGTACATGGGTCCGGAAAGAAACGCATTCTAATCCGTGGTCCTCCGGGCTTTAAGCCAGATAGGAGAGGCACTGCAAAGCGTAAAATGGTGCGTGGCAGAGAACTCGGTTCTGATATCTCACAGGTCAATATGAGAATTGAAGAGAAGGGATCCACTCCTCTCGAGGATTTGATCACTAAGGCCGCATGATTTCTAAAAAGTGCTGCATAATGCTGCAGCCTCGCCTTGGACTATACTTGTACGAATCAGAATCATTGTCTATTGGCCAACATACCATAGACTTCTTATGGGAACCGTTAAGTTCCTGAACACCGACAAGGGACAGGTGGAAGTGATTATCAGGTGACCAGGTATCAGGGACAGTCTGAAGTTAGCATTGGTGCATTAGGTCATGTGGACCATGGAAAGACAACAATGGTTAGCTATCTGACCGGAGAGTGGACAGACCGTCACTCAGACGAAATCCGACGTGGTATCTCAATTCGTTTAGGGTATGCTGCCACTAGCATTCTGAAGTGCACAAAATGCCCTATACCTGATGGCTACACCACATCACATCTTGCAAAAGATGACAAATGTCCCAAATGTGGCGGCGACGTTCAGATAATCAGGGAAATCTCATTTGTTGACAGTCCTGGTCACGAGTCTTTGATGGCAACATGTCTTAGTGGAGCCAGCTTGATGGATGGAGCCATACTTGTAATTGCAGTCAATGAGCCCTGTCCAATGCCACAGACATCCGAACATCTCCATGCACTTGAGATTGTTGGAGTTAATAATATAGTAATTGTCCAGAACAAGATTGAGCTTGTCAGCAGAGAAGAGGCACTGGAACACTACCGGCAAATCAAGGAGTTTGTTAAAGGCACAATCGCTGAGAACGCACCCATTATTCCCTTCTCAGCCGTCTTTGGTGCCAATGCTGATTTGCTCATCGATGCAATTCAGAAGGTAGTCCCAACTCCCCACAGAGATGCAGAGGCATTGCCAAAGATGTATGTCGCTCGGTCATTTGATATCAACAAACCGGGATCTCTTCCTCAGAATCTCAAGGGAGGCGTTGTGGGCGGATCAGTAGTTCAAGGAAAACTCAAAGTTGGAGAAGAGATTGAGATCACCCCGGGTCATAAGACCGAAAAAGGCTTTGAACCAATCAGGGCAAAGATTACTAGTCTTCTCTCCGGAAGTGGAAACAGTCTTCAAGAAGCTTTTCCAGGAGGGCTAATTGGAGTTGGAACCGAACTGGATCCCGCATCTACAAGGGCTGACCGGTTGGTCGGGAATGTTATTGGACGGGTGGGAAAGCTTCCGAAACCAATAGAGAAGATGATGATAACTCCCAAACTCATGGAACGGGTCGTTGGCTCAGAGAGTCACGCAGCTGTTGGGAACCTCCGCTTGAATGAGCCTCTTATGTTGGTCGTTGGGACCGCTGCAACAGTTGGGGTAATCTCTAGACTGCATGGAGAAGACATTGAGCTTGTTCTGAAACGTCCCGTTGTCGCAGAGCCCGGACAAAGGATTGCAATTGGTCGTCGTGTTGAGAACAAGTGGCGACTGATAGGTCATGCTCAGCTCTAGAAAAAAAATCTGGTAGTGTGAACCGAGTGCCTCTGGTGGTGGTCCTTGATACAAATTTCATTGCCGTACCAGCACAGTTTGGTGTAGATATCTTCTCAGAGGCACAGAGAGTACTAGAACAGAGTCTGGAGTTTGTCATTCTGTCAAGTGCGCTTGATGAGCTGGAACAGAGAATTAGCTCAGCCAAATCGAAAACTGAGGCTCGGGATTTTAGGATTGCACGAGACCTGGCCGAGCGCTGCAGAATCGAAATAATAGAGCCAGCATCTGAAGGCAAGAGCGTCGACGACCAGCTTCTTGAATTTGCACAGCTTAATAGCGGGGTTCTGGCTACAAATGATAAGGAACTACGGCGGCGCGCACGGTCTGCTGGAGTTCCAGTATTACTTCTCAGAGGTCGGTCGCACCTTGTTCTCGATGGTACAGTAATTTGACCCGTGTCACAATGTTTTTATGGCTTATACAGTGAAGGGCCGCTGAGCCGGCGGATTCAGACTATCGGGGCGAATCTGAAGTCTGATTGTTCTTCAACTCATCAATCAAGGAGCTGATTATAACGTATTCAGTTGTTACTGTTAGAGATGTTGTACGCATTCCACCAAAGGAATTTGGTGCACCACTTGAGAAGGCGGCAGCAACGCATCTCAGAAAGACATCAGAGAATGTTCTGGACCGCGACATCGGTCTTATGATTGCAGTCATTGGAATTGATGAGATTGGTCAGGGCAGATTGATGCCCGGTGACGGTGCGACATACCACACAGTCCAATATCAGGTACTTGCATTCAAGCCAGTTCGTGGTGAGTTGATTGAGGGAAATGTTGTAGAGCTAATGGACTTTGGAGCATTCATTCGAATGGGGCCTCTTGACGGATTATGCCACGTGAGTCAGATTTGCGATGATTTCATAACCCAAGACTCGAAAGGGAACTCCCTGCTTGGGAAGGAAACTGGTCGAACGCTCTCTGAAGGGGACCAAGTTCGAGCCAGAATTACGTCTATCAGCTTTGAGTCAGGAAACAGATCCGGAAAACTCGGTCTTACAATGCGACAGCCATTTCTAGGAAAAGTTGGACCTGATGCGTCATGGATTGAGGATGACGTCAGGTCAGCTCGAGGAGATGCAAAGAAGGAGAAGAAGAAGGAGTAAATCTAGGTGAGTAATTATGGCCCGAGCAAAAGCCTGTCGTGAGTGTCATTATCTAACCACGGAACCACAATGTCCTAACTGCAAAAGCACCAACCTATCCACATCCTACACCGGTGTAGTAGTAATTCTTCCAGGACGCGATGTGCACGATGATCCCCGAAAATCGTCATACATTGCCGATCGGCTGAATATTGACAAACCCGGTAAGTACGCTCTGAAGGTCAGATAGGTTCCAAATTCTTGTCACTGGTGAAAGCTTTATT
>JBHLQM010000071.1:0-14156 GCA_048884785.1 Candidatus Thorarchaeota archaeon
TTCGGAGCGCCTTCATAGCAGGTTTCAGTAACTACGTTAACCAATCTAATTGGTTCTACAGCTTCATATGACTCAAGGTATGTGGCTATTTTATTTTTCATCAACGAGCTTACGAAGCTCCAAGGTTTCGAGATAATTATCCATTGCGAACATAGTCAGAGTCCGTTCAACAGCAGGAATCTCTCTGAGATAATCCACGATGAATCGATTCATCTCTTCTACATCCTTTGTGCGCACCTTGAGAAAGACATCATACTCACCACTTAAGACAAAGACCTCCTGAACAAAAGGATGCTTTGAGATATCCTTACAGAACTCTTTCTGAGATAGTAAATCAGGTTGACCAGGAATTCGGTATCTTATAGTGATAAAGATCAAAGCAAGAGTTGGTCGATTTAGTAGGAGTGGATCAAGTACTGCCGTATATTGTTTAATGAGATTGCACTGTTCTAGGGCTTTAATTCGAGCATGCACAGTTGAGATGCCTTTTCCTACTTCTTTAGAGATTTTCTGTACACCAACCTTGCAATCCTCTTGCAGTAGTTCGAGTATTTTGATATTGATGTCGTCAAGTTCAGCTAATCCGCGTTTAGACATAATACCACATTCCGAAAAGAATTCGGTGTAATTAACATTTGTACGAAATTCTTGATAAAGATTACTTGATGTTGGACTCATAATTCAAGCAATATGAAACACGTTTCTTTGACTTGGTTACCGAAAAAGATGCCACAAGGATGGCATGCGCTTAATATACAGAATCAAATGAATTCGATAATCAGATTGAGGAGAGCCTAAATGAGCATCAAGTCTGCAGAAAGAAATGATATGAATATTCTTTTGGAAGTAGAACGGCTTATCAAAGAACTCACACTGGAGGAGAAATTTCTCCTTTTATCAAATTACAATAGACAAAACGCTTTTTCATCCACTCCGATAAGTCGTGTAGGAATTCCATCATTGGAAATGACAGACGGTCCTTTAGGGGTCTCGTGGCATTCCTCGAAAACAAGGAGTACTCGTTTTCCAGCTCCAATTTGCTTAGCTGCAACATGGGATAGAAACCTCTCTCGACTCGTGGGCGAAGCAATTGGCTCTGAAGCAAAAGAAGCTGGAAAACATCTATTGCTAGCTCCAGGGGTAAACATTCATCGAACACCATTGAATGGACGTACTTTTGAATATCTGAGTGAGGATCCCTATCTTACAAAGGAGATGGCAATTCCCTATGTGAAGGGTGTGCAGAAACAAGGCGTCGGGGCATGTCTAAAGCACTTTGCAGCGAATAGCCAAGAAACCAGACGTAGAACATCAAGTTCAGAAATTGATGAACGCACTCTTCATGAAATATATCTAAGACCTTTCAAAGAAGTCGTACAAGAAGCAAACCCTTGGTCTATTATGGGTAGCTATAACAAAATCAATGGCAAATATGTCTATGAGAATCCAGACCTACTGCGAAGAATTCTGATGGAAGAGTGGGGATTCGACGGGTTCGTGGTGTCCGATTGGGATGCAACAAAGTACATGAACGATGCAGCGATTTGTATTAAAGCTGGTTTATCCTTAGAAATGCCTAGACCACACTGCTATAGACTCGAGCTGCTGAAAGAGTCCTTTAAGAAAGGAGAATTCACCGAATCGATGCTTGATGATGTCGTTAAGCGGTTTTTGAAAGTCTTCTTCTTGACGGGAATTTTGAACTCAAAGCAGAGAACCAAGAGTAAGAGAGGAGACTCCACTCAGCATTCTAACCTCGCCCGAAGAATTGCAGAAGAGGGAATGGTGCTTCTAAAGAATGACAGACGACTTCTACCGCTCAACGTTGAGAAAATCCAAACAATAGCCCTGCTGGGTCCAAACCTAGATAATAAATTTGGACGACCTCAATATGGAGGTTCTTCGGCTGTTGTTCCACCTTATGAGATAACACCCCTGCAAGGTATTAGGGAAATGTGTGAAGAAAAAATCAAAATTGTTGATGACGCGTCAAAGGCGGATGCAGCAATAATAGTAGCTGGACTCAACCACGATAGAGGAAATGACTCGGAATCAGCTGACCGAAGGTCGTTTAGTTTACCAGAGAATCAAGTGGAACTAATAAAACAGATTTCAGAAGATAACACTAACACAATTGTAATTCTGATATCGGGTAGTCCAGTTGCGATGGAGAGATGGATGGAAGATGTCCCGACCATCCTTGAAGCATGGTATCCTGGAATGGAAGGAGGGAGAGCAATTGCCAATGTATTATTCGGAAGTGTGAATCCATCGGGAAAACTTCCGATAACCTTCCCGCGAAGACTTGAGGATTCTCCAGCACATTCACAGAAAAGCAATAGGACCTATCCAGGAGACGAGAATCTCAAAGTACACTACGAAGAGGGAATTAACGTAGGCTATCGGTTTTTTGACACGATGGATATTGAACCAAACTTTCCATTTGGTTTTGGTATGTCATACTCGAATTTCCAATATAAGAGCCTTCGAGTAGACCAGCAGAAGATTAGGAGCATGAAAGACCATCTTATTGTATCAATTGATATAACAAATAATGGATCTGTTAATGGTTCGGAGGTCGTTCAAGTCTACGCAAGTCCGGTTCAAAGCGAGATTCAAAGGCCCCTAAGAGAACTAGTCGGTTTTGAGAAGATAATGTTAAGATCAAAGCAAACATGCTCTCTCTCAATCATGGTTCAAGCAAAAGACCTAGCATTTTACGATAGTAGTAAGCACATGTGGCGGTTGGAAAAAGGAGATATTGAACTTCAGGTCGGTTCGGCTTCTAGATGCAATTTTCTCTCAAAAACCATCATATGTTACGAAGATTGAGATTCAAAATCATAATCCATTACAGAAAAATAATAAAATGCCGAAAAGATTTCACACAGAATCCGATAAGAGTTAATACTTCTATGCTTTAATCAATCTTTTTGGTGGTTGATTTGGAGTATGGATTTTTCTCTAAAGATTCCAGAGAGTACGTTATTACCAAGCCAGATACACCCACACCGTGGATCAACTACCTCGGAAGTAGTGAATACTGCGCGATGATTTCGAACACTGCTGGAGGCTACAGCTTTCACAAAGATCCGAGAAATCGAAGGATTACACGATATAGGTACAACAATGTCCCTACAGATCGACCTGGGAGATATATCTACATAAGAGATGATAAAACAGGCAAGTACTGGTCTCCTACATGGCAGCCAACTCTAACAAATCTTGACAGCTATGAATGCAGACATGGTCTAGGGTATACCAAAATTGCTTCCTCCTTCCAAGGCATTAAATCAGATATTACCTATTTTGTACCAGTAGATCATAACTTGGAGATTTGGATTATCACTCTCAAGAATACATCATCTAAAGATACGTACCTTAAGATACTCTCATACAGTGAGTTCTGTCTGTGGGACGCTAATAGAGATCAGAATGACTTGCAATCAATCCAGTTTGTCGGAATCTCGCGCTATAACGAGGGTGTTATTCTTTACAATTTATTTGATGAAAGTACCGGATATGCATTTTTCACCTCAAGTGAGAGGATTGAGAGCTATGATTGTTGCAGAGAAACCTTCATTGGTAAATATCAAGATGAGTCCAAACCAGCAGCCGTAGAGAGAGGAGAGTGTTTTGGATCGGAAGCAATTGGTGGAAATCCAATTGCCGCGACTTGTAGTTCTATTTCATTGAAACCAATGGAGTCGAAGACAATAGTCTATATGCAGGGAGTAGCGAAGGAGAAATCAGAGGTAAAGAGCCTCGTCTTGAAGTTCATCGATAAGGGAAATATAGACAACGAGTTTCAGAAACTAAGAGAACATTGGAGTTCGTACCTCAACAAAATGAGCGTTGAAACTGACGACTCCGTTTTTAACACAATGCTGAATGTTTGGAATCAGTACCAGTGCCGAGTAACATTCGATTGGTCGAGATATGTTTCATTTTATGAAACAGGAATAGGGAGAGGCATGGGTTTCAGAGATTGTTGTCAGGACATTCTTGGAGTTGTTCATGCATTCCCAGAAAGAGTCAGGCAGCGCATTATTGACTTGGCAAAGGTTCAATTCAAGAATGGTCGAGTGTATCATATCTACTTCCCTCTAACAGGGGAGGGAGGATTTCCATATTATGTCAAAAAAGACATGCCCTTCTTCAGTGATGACCATCTCTGGCTAATTCTAGCAGTAGCTGAATATATGAAAGAAACAGGAGATTTCTCAATCATCAATGAGGATGTAAGCTTCGTTGATGGACCTCCAGCCAGCATCTATACACACATGCAGAAGTCAATTTCCTTTGCCCAGAGTAAGATGGGTAACCATTCTCTACCTCTCTTGGGAACTGCAGACTGGAATGACCCACTGAGTATACCGGGACCAAATAATGCCGCAGAAAGCGTGTTTGCAGCAATGCTCTACCATAAGGTACTCTTAGATTTGGCAGAGCTGAGCAATGAGTCAGGGATGAGTAGCAAAGCACAGAAATTTTCGACCCTGGCGCAGAAGACTAAGGACCATATAAACAGAGTTGCATGGGATGGAGATTGGTACATACGGGCTTTCGATGATTCCGGAAAGCCTGTTGGGAGTAAGGACTGTGAGGAGGGGAAGATTTACCTAAACACTCAGTCATGGTCAGTCCTTAGTGGGATTGCTACTGAGGAGAGGGCGCAGAGGAGCCTGGATTCTGCTAGGGAGTATCTGGATACAAGCCATGGCCTTGCCCTTCTTGCTCCTACCTACTCAAGGTACTATAACGAGATTGGTGGACTAACCAGCTATGCTCCAGGTCTCAAAGAGAACGGCTCTATATGGAGCCACGCCAACGCGTGGGCTATTATTGCTGAATGTATGCTTGGAAGAGGCGATAAAGCCTTCGAGTATTATAGAAAACTAGCACCTCCTACAAAGAACGGAATAGCGGAAATTCGCAAATCAGAACCATATGTATATGCACAAACCATAGCAGGAGCTGATCACAAGTCATTTGGCGAAGCTAGGCAGTCATGGCTCACTGGTACAGCTGCTTGGATGATGAAAGCAGCCACAAATTGGATTATTGGTGTTAGGCCCCAGTATCACGGACTGCTTATCGATCCATGCGTGCCAAGGGCATGGAGAAGTTTCAAGATGATTCGTCAATTCAGAAACACTATCTATGAGATCTCGTTTTTCAATCCTACTGGGATTTCAAAGGGAATTGAAACCATTCGCGTTGATGGCAAACTGTTCGAGAGCAATCTACTCCCAGCATTCTCGGATGGCAAAACGCATAAGATAGCAGTAACAATGGGCTAGCCGTTCAATAAAAAGGGAGATAATGGGGAAGTAAGAAGATGAATCGAGATACAGACTCGCGGATGAACGATCAGGACTCGCCCTCCGCTACTGAGAGCGGGCCCTCATCCAAACACATTCAGTCGAAGCTGATGGATTTGCTCCAAAGTTCGTATGTAAAATTCATAGCTAGGAAAGTTGTCTTCTATATTGTCGTTGTGTTCTTTTCAGTTACACTGGTGTTTATTGTTATTGAATCCATGCCGGGTGATCCTGTTGCAGTAATGATTGCCTTTGGAAATCCACCTCCAGGCGCAGATATCAATGCATTAGCAGATATAATGAGGCAATACTTCGGACTTGATAGGCCGGTCGAAGAACGGTTTCTCACATTTCTTGGGAATTTCTTCAGCGGCAATTTTGGACAGTCGTATCACTTTTTCCCGGTATACGCTTCGACAATAATCCAATACTATCTGCCCTATACACTATCCTTGGCCATCCCTGTGTTATTTGTCAGCTTCTTCTTGGGAAACTGGATTGGTGCACGGGCAGCCTACCTTAAGGGCAAGTTAAACGAAACAAGCTACTTTGTCTTAGTTTTTTGCAACCAATTGCCGGCATTCTGGTTCGGACTAGTCATAATATTCCTTTACGTGCAACTGTTTCACAGCATTCCACCAATTGGAGCTGCCACGCAAGGGGTGATACCATCCTTGAGCATCAGTTATTTCCTCGACCTGGCCGCGCATTGGATTCTTCCTTTCCTGACACTATTAGTCGTGTATGTGGGAGCATGGGCTACGGGAATGCGGTCAATGGTGACCCATGAGATGGACGCTGGTTACGTACGTTATGGTGAACAGCTCGGCTTCAAAAAGAAAAAACTGATGTCGTATACTCAGAGAAACGCCATCCTGCCGCAACTAACAGGTCTCAACATGGTATTCAATGGCATCATAGGACAGACATTGGTAATCGAAATCGTCTTTGGGTGGCCCGGCCTTGGCTTGTTGCTCTACAATGCTGTCTTTAATTATGATTATCCATTGATCTTTGGTTGCTTTTTGGTCATCATCATCATTATCGTAGTTGGCAACTTTCTGATTGACATTCTCTACGGATTTGTAGATCCACGAATCAGGACTGGGCATGGGTGATAGAGATGTGGGAACTATTATTGAAAAGTCGAAAGGCTATGTTCGGATTAGTGGTCTTGGTCATATTCATTTTGCTTGGCACTGTGGGACCACTCTTAGTTGGAGACCCGTACAATATGAATCTGAGCTTGATGGGCCGGCCTCCGAGCCTTGAGCATATTCTTGGAACTACGAGTTTTGGAGAGGATGTCTTTGCCCAGCTCTGTAATGCTATCGGAAACTCGCTCTTGGTTGGACTAATAGCTGGTAGTTTGGGCACCATGATTGCAGTCTTCGTGGGAGCTATTGGTCCGTACAGAGGGGGATTGGCAGACAGGATTTCTAATCTCGTCACCAACCTTGCTCTAGTACTCCCTCTGATACCTCTCTTCATAATCATTGCATCTGTTTTGCGTGGACTGGATCTTTTTCTGATAGGTGTGATCTTGGCTGTGACATCCTGGCCTTGGGCAGCAAGGAGTATTAGATCGCAGATGCTCACCCTAAAGGAGAGGGAATTTGTGAATCTGGCCCGAATGTCTGGGGATGGAAGCGTAAGGATTGTGGTATCAGAGATCTTACCCAATATGTTGGCGTATATTATGATGGTCTTTGTAATATTGACCGGAACCGCTTTACTCGCTGAGTCTGCACTCAGCATGATAGGTGTTTCTACGACCCGCACTATTACCTTGGGATACATGCTTTACTGGGCTCAGCATGAAACGATTGTTCCGTTTTGGTGGGGCCTTTACTGGTGGTTTATTCCTCCGGGAATCGTGTTGACTATTATATTGACAGCGTTTTTCGTTGTTCATGCGGGCTTGGATGAGGTATTCAATCCAAAACTACGGAGGGTTTGATCGCTCTTGACAGAACACATTCTCGAAGTCGAAGACCTGAGGGGGTATTATAGAGGGGTGTTCGGTGTCGTTCGTGCCATTGATGGTGTGTCCTTCAATTTGAATCGAGGTACCATAATGGGTATTGCAGGCGAATCAGGTGGCGGCAAATCCACGCTCGCCCAACTTATTTCAGGATCACCACCCCCGTTGCTGCATCTTGAGGGAGGAAGAATCCTAGTCGATGGAATTGACATTTACAACATAAATCCCGAAGAACTTAGAACTGAGGTGAAATGCAAGCGCATGTCCTACGTCCCTCAAGCTTCAATGGAGTCTCTAAACCCAGTCAAAAGGATAAGAGATTTTATCTTTGATGTAGTGGGACAGCGCACCGGCAAGAGAGTGCGTTCAAAGGAACGGAAAGCAGAAATTCTTGAAATGGCGGCGAACCACATCAAGACATTGGGATTGGACAGCTCGGTTCTGGATCGCTATCCACATGAACTTAGCGGGGGGATGAAACAGAGGATTGTGATTGCTATATCAACACTGTGGAATCCCAAGCTCCTAATAATAGACGAACCAACCTCCGCTCTCGATGTTACTTCACAGAAACGAATGATTAAAGCACTATTGAATCTGAAACGGGCGGGAATAATTGATAGCATGTTATACATCTCTCATGACTTGACAAGTCTAAGGCAGTGCTGCGTCAGAAGTATGGTCATGTATGCAGGTAAAGTCGTTGAAATGGGTAGTATGGATGAAACAATAAATGACCCACTACATCCCTATTCCCAACTGCTTGGAGCTGCAATCGCATCATACGACCCGAAAGGAAAGAAACAAGACGCGCTTCAGAGCATCCCTGGTTCTCCACCAGATCTAAGAAATCCTCCATCTGGCTGTAGGTTCTATCCAAGATGTCCCTATGCAATGGATATCTGCAAAACCGAAGAACCGCCAATGTTCATGGTTGGTGGAGGGAACAGAGGAGCTGCATGTTGGTTATTAAAGTCAACAACGGGTGAGTGAAATGATAGATGATAACGTAACTGGAAGCGAAAATATTCTCCTAAAGTGCGAAAACCTGACCAAGAAGTACACCTCTGGACTTGTAAGGACAAAGATAATTCTAGGCGCGAAGAACACATCTTTTGATATTAAACGAGGGGAAATCGTTTCTCTTGCAGGTGAGAGCGGCAGTGGAAAATCAACGATCGCGAAGATGATACTGAGATTAATTGAGCCAACATCTGGTAGTATTATTCTCAATGGCAGAAATATACAATCATACAGTAAACGAGAGTACTACAAGCAAGTGCAGGCTGTGTTTCAGGATCCCTACTCTGCATTCAATCCGTTCTATAAAGTCGACCATGTCTTTGACAGGGCATTCGGTCTTCGAGATGATAACCTCGACCGAGATGAGAGAAAAGAGGTGATTGAATCCACATTAATGTCTATCGGATTAAATCCCGATGAAGTGCTAGGTAGATACCCTCATGAGTTAAGCGGCGGGCAAATGCAGAGGCTACTAATTGGAAGATCACTTCTCATAGGCTCACAGTTGTTGATTGCCGATGAACCCACAAGTATGATAGATGCGTCCACTCGAGCTGGTGTCTTGAACCTACTTCTTCGTCTGAAAGAGGAGAAGGATTTCTCGGTACTTTTCATAACGCACGATATAGGCCAAGCACAGTACGTTTCCGAGAGAGTCCTTATTATGAAGGAAGGAGAGATTGTTGAACAGGGCTCTGTACATGACGTATTTACTAGACCGGAGCATCCATACACAAAGGAACTACTTGCGGCAGTTCCCAGTCTGTATGAAAAATGGGAAGAGGATAAATAATCGGCTCCGGGAACAAACCTGTTTTTCAATGGCGGCGCTCCAAGACAGAAAGCAGTCGTCCGAAACTGACTTGAGCCTTTCATTTACGACTTGAGGTGCCATGTTTTTGCTTGTGGATTCTTCATGTTTTTCAATACTCATCATCCAATTGACCTGCAATTTTTTACAGCAAATAGCGTCTCTGCCACTTTTTTTTCGTCAAGATTCACGTAATTGCTTATGTATTCCATTCAAACAGCTATTATAGCGCGTATACACTTAGGAGGAGACACACCAAGTGAAAAGAGGAAATAGAATTGCAACTGCCATGATCATCAGTATTATGGTGTCTGCAATGGTCTTATTCAGTTTCAATGTTAAGCCAGCTGTTGCGCAAACCACCGTAGCGAGGAACGAAACGGTGTGGGGGGCTGGTTTTGGCATGAACACTGGAAGCTACCAACCCTGGAACATGGGCTCAAACCAAGGCTGGACAACCTACCTGATGTATGAACCTATGTTTGGGACTAACGTAGCAACAGGAGAAATCATCTGCTGGCTGGGTGATAGCATCGAGTGGCAAGGCAGTGACACAATACAGATAACACTGAGGAGTGATCTTCACTGGACCTCAATAGGCAGCAATCTTGCTGCGAATACTACACCCATAACGACTGATGATGTAATCTTCTCATTTGAAATACTTCAGCAGACTGGTCAACTCGGCTCTCTTGTTCAGAGAGTAGGTGACATCAGTACGGCCTTCACGAAAGTAAGCGATACAGTACTGAACGTTACCGTTCTTCCAGCATATGCAGGAAGCAGTGAGGTCTATCGCCAACTGACTTATGGCTTTCTCATATTCCCCAAGGCAGTATGGCAAGATATCAATACAACTTATAGTGGTGACCTGTCTACATACACCAACGACTGGCAAGATACCGCGATGGTTCCAGCCAAGTGGAGAGTCGCATCTGGGATGTACCTGCCATACTTCCATGATGCCACAACAACAATTGGAGAGGTTAACGAGAACTGGTGGGGTGTAGATGACGTAGATTTCGGCAGGCTGCCTGAACCCAACTATTTCGGATACACATCGTATGCTAGTAACGACCTTGCGCTACTTGCCATGGAAAATGGGGATCTTGACTGGGACGGCAATTATCTTGCAGGACTGACGGAAGTCAAGGCTGACTTCCCTAACATTGTCACCTACTTTGATGATTTGCCATTCTTCCCGGACAAGTCACCAGTAATGCTAGTTCCAAACCATAAGAATTACCCACTGAATCAGACATGGCTTCATAAGGCTATGTCCAAAGTGTTGAACTACACTGCGATGAGTGCTGTATCAAGTGGTTACTTGAAGGATCCTAGCCCTATGCTGATACCTGCAGACGACGAATCTGCCAGAGCATTATTGAATGAAACAATCGAAGCCAAATACGCGATAACTTACGACGTAGCTGCTGCGATTGATATTCTAGAAGAACACTGTGTCTTTGAAGATGGAGTATGGTGGACAAAGGAAGGAGTCACACCCAGTGATCCTATCCAGCACTACCCACTTCAAGAATGGAACTTTGAATCAAATGCAACAGCCCCATATACAATCCTTGACTTCATGGGATGGACTGATGTCAATGCAATGGATCAAGTAGCAGCTCAGGCATTCTCTAGTCTGTTAAACATTCAAACTCAAGTTGAGTTCATCAGCGGCTGGGGAACTGTGCAGGTAAGGATGAACAACTTCCAGTTCGATCTTGCAGATATGGTCATGTCAGGACAGATCAACATGAACATGTATGAAAGATACTTCCAGATGTTCTCACCCGAGAGCTCTAGCGCAGGCGGGGGAGTGAATGCTCCTCTCGGTGGCTGGTATAATCAGACGTTCATCGACGACATCGAAGAACTAGATACCCATCCTGCTGGCTCAGCTGCACAATGGGCTGTCGCCAATGAGATGCAAGAGATCCTTGGTCAAGTCATGCCTGTCATTCCATTGGCTGGACACGCGGACTGGCAGATCTATAGCACTACATACTGGGAGAACTGGCCTAACAGTGTGACCAATCCAATGCTACCAAGCAGTCCCTACGCTGGCACTACGCAGAATGCAAACCTGCTCGCTATCGTCTTTGCATTAGAATCAACTGGAGCGACAACAACACCTCCACCAGGAGATTACACCCTCATCATAGTGGGAGCAGGAATCGCACTCCTAGCGGTTATTGTAATAGTAGTGTTGTATCAACGCAGAGGAGATTAGTTAAATACTATTGAGAAGGTTGTTGATGAATATCACAACCTTCCCTCTTTCTTTCTGATGACTGCCAAGATTCAAGATTTTCTTTTTTGGCATTTCTTCTACACTAAGGATAGTTCTAAACTAAGATGGTTACTCACAACTTCGGAGAGCGTGCTCTATAGCCCAAATTGACAGCGGACGCATATACATTGAGGCTCTGAAATTTCCATATTCAGTCCAAGCCTCGGGGGTTCGAAACCAATATCCTCGTTCCTTGTATGTCATATTATAAACACCATGAGCGGTCTTTAACCCTTGCTCAACTAGTCCTAGATGAATCATGAAGGCGGCAAGCGCATAGGTCGTTCCTGTCCACACTTCTGAGCTTTGAGCACAAGTGTCATCGGGTGTTCCATCTGGGCGCATTCCATTTACTGCGCCCATTTTTCCGAGCTGAAATCGCAGTACATTGAAGTTGTAAATGGTCTGCAAAGCTGAAATTGCATTCTCTCTCGGCACTATATCTGGAAGACCACAAACGTGCATATACCACTGTCCTGCAAGTTGATCTGCCATAATGCTGTCATGATGCCTTGCATCGCTGCTGTCGAAGTTGTAGTATTGTCCATTCCAGAGCTTCTCACCGAAGGACCGTTTTCCATTTTCAAGAATGAAATGATACTTCTGTTCAGTACTCTCGTCTCCGAGTTTCTGCGCCATTCCAATCATTGCCTGAGCAGCACCCAGATACAGACTACTGCAATAAGCACTGGGCCCTTCCATCCTCCAATTGTCATATGTCTGGTCAGGAATCCCTTCATTCTCTGGAATGCCATCAAAATCCTTGTCGAATGCATCGACATATTCCATTGCTTGTTTTACGGCAGGCCAGCAATACTTTAAGAATTCCTCATCATTTGTGAATACATAGTTCCGATAAACTTGAAGTACGAATTTGGAATTCAGGTCTTTCCATCTACCACAATCCAAGTAGGCGTATGCGTTTAGTCGATACCAAGGATCTTCCTGGGGCGTTCCCAGGTCATGAGGTACAGAGCCCTTACGTTTTCTCGGAACTACTATTCTATCCACAAGTAGTGCGTGTGGGCTATTATCTTCAGGATTAATTGCATCAGCAAAATCCCGCTGAACGCTGCTATCAAGTTCAGGCCAATTCATCAAGGTAGCAAACGATGAGTAGTATAAAACATCGTAAGTATTAATGTACGGATATTCAAAGCATTCTAGATATCCAAAGTGTCCCAAACCTCTTACATCTATTTTCTTATCAACTTCTCCAATGATCCAGGATGAGCTGCTATCAACTAGGAAATACAACTCGTTAAAAAGACCTGATTTAAGCCAGGTAGGACGATTTGACTTCAAAACAGGTCTTTGCCATTCTTCAATCATATGCATCCAAGTTTGCCAATTATCCAGACCTTCCATGACTAAGGGGATGGCGTATTTTCCATCAGTTCCAAAAAAGCGTGTATAGTACTTATACCACCTTCGACCCTCTCCGAATTGGAGTATCGGAATGTCCCAACTCAACGCGAAAATAATCTCAGCTGATTCTTTAGGTTTGAGTTTCACCTTGGCGCATAATGCTCCGCCCTCCTTATGAGAACGCTTAGTTGATCTTGGTATCGATTCAACCAAAATTCCTTCATTTTTGAAACTCCGCCATAAATCATGTCCTTTCAATTCAGTATCGAAGTGCAAGCAACTTGAGAGTTCTGTTTCTTTTGTTCCCTCGACTCCCATTCCAAAAGAGACTGGACTGGCTGCTTCGCTACGTTCCTGACGAAGTTCCAAGAGAAGTTGATTAGGACTTGGAGAATCAACCAGTGAATGAACACTATCGATTTTTGGTTGAGTTGGAGAAACAGCATTCTCCCAAGTGAACATCAAAGAAACATCAAGTCTTTCATCTATGACATTCTTTAGCGACCAAGAAAAGACACCCACAGGATACGAGCTTTCCTGATAATTGCCTCCAATGACTGGAGTCAGCTGCTGGCAGATGGCTTCAACTCCAATATCACGGTAGTTGTAGGTAGTCCATGCGCGAGGAAATAGCGCATGATATTTGGCTCTAGATGCTCGCATCCCCCAGCTCCATGAGCTCAATCGAGATTCATCAGGGATTCTTGGATTTAGAGTCTGGAGAACAGGTCTGCCTTTTCCTGCAATCCTCAGGTGAAACTGGTTGGGCAAAGAGGGGTGATATTCATGGGCGCCAGTTCGAAGATGCCATCGCGCAAAGTCCCCCATGTAACCTCGTCCGATGCTTCCGCACCCTATGCCCCCGATTGGAACGCCTTGATTATATCCGTCATCGATTGGTCTTGTCGGCGGACACGGGAGCATCTCCCAGAATTGTTCGTCAAGGTCAATTGGCACATCTGCAAGGCTGGGCCATACCATGCTAGGTTCAAGTCCCATGGGATAACTTCTCGGTCTTCCAGGCTGCAAGGGACCCTCGTTTAATGAAATTGTCCAAGCACAATCTGGTATCTGGAAAGGCATCATAACATCTCCGGGAAGTATGTCTAATTGACTCTTGACTGATATGCTTTAATTTAATACACAACCCATTAAGGATTTTTTATTTTGTGGAGAGAAGCCACCAGAAGATATGCAATACTCAAACAGCATTAGACGTGACATTTGAACAGCATTTGTAAATACCATAGTAATGTATTCCGAAATTACCAAGAGAAGTAAGGGACTGATGTAATATTGATGGGATAATCGAAGGGCATTGCACTACCTGCTGCGATGCACACTTTTCGA
>JBHLQM010000072.1:0-14140 GCA_048884785.1 Candidatus Thorarchaeota archaeon
AATCTTGGGGTCGCAAGTAGGGAGAAGTCGTAACAAGGTATCCGTAGCGGAAGCTGCGGATGGATCACCTCCTAAGAATCGCACAGCCGACAAGGCTGTGCATCATTTGCTTGCCTGTCTTCGGACAGGGGGTGCAGGCTTACGACGGGACTGTGCAATCGTATCACATGGTTGCCATTGAGGGACTTACCCTCCTACCGCTGTTGAGCACCCTTTTTCATTTCTGCAGTATTCTGTCATGCCTCAGCGGAGCACAGGCCCAATGCTTCTCCTTAGGTAACTCCAAAGCCTCCAATCCTATGAGTCAATGAGGTTATAAGCAATTATCAACATTATAAGTTATGATAGACATGGGCGAAACCACAACGATTCCTCTCTCAAAGGAAACTCGTGATCTCTTGAAGAAGTTCGGTCAGAAAGGCGAAACGTATGACGAGCTTATCCGACGCCTGTTGGAAAGCGCTGAGCAGATGGAATTCGCCAAACGCCAGAAACGAATCCTGTCAGAAGAGGAGTTCGTTCCGCTTGAAGAAGTATAGGGTCCTACTTTCGCAGACTGCTGTTTCGCAACTTCGAATGCTGGAAGTGAAGGAAGCTGAGAGGATCAAAGAAGCACTTCAGAATCTTCAAGATGATCCCTTTCGTAGGCGTTCGGGAGCAGATATCAAGAAATTGATAACGACCAATGAGCCGCCACTTTTTCGACTACGAATAGGAAACTACCGAGCTATCTACTTCGTACTTGAGGGAGAGGTTAAGGTCACAGAGATCATTCATAGAAGTAAAGGATACAAGTGGCTGGAATAAGCCCTCTCTATTCAGGGTTGCGCACTTTCTAGCTTGTCCTGTCTTCGGACAGGGGGTGCAGGCTTACGACGGGACTGTGCAATCGTATCACATGGTTGCCATTGAGGGACTTGCCCTCCTACCGCTGTTGAGCACCCTTTTCATTTTTGAAGAATCTAATAGATATTAATGTATGAATTTGTTGCTTTCTTCTTCTCCATTATATACTCAAAATAATCTTGAAATAAATAGTGTGAATAAGATGTCTGGCAGAAGGGAATATGATGGTAGTAGAGTTCATCTTTCCTTGGCCGGTAGTGGTGATCCGTGGAGTTCTCTGTCGAAGCTCCGCAAGAGGATACTGAGAGAGCTTCATGACACTCCTGACATCAACGAGATAGCATCGATACTGAAAATGAATCACGACGAACTCTTGTCGGAGATACGACCGATGATGGATGCAAGCCTTGTGCATAAATCATCTGAGGGATACCGTCCGTCCTTCCTGGTCACTGATGAAGATGAAACCATGACTGTATTCAACCATTCATGTGAGTTCAGCAAGAATCTGGCTGATATAGTCGAGAAGAATATGGATGACATTAGAACATCCTACAACGAACTTGAGATTAGCAAGTCGTACGACTTTGATGATTTTGCATTCTTCCTTGTTGGTGGAAGAATACTTGATATCAAATTGCTTGAGAAGCTCACTATGGGAAATCGAGTAATGCCCCCAGCTCCAGCACGACCAAGTCCGGAGAGGCCTGACTCACGCTACTACTTCTTCATGGTAGAAGGAGATGTTACCCATCTGGGAGGGTTTGGTCAAGACGATTCGAACATGCCTTGGGCGAAATGGTATTTCATAACCTTTGGACAGAATGTCATTGATGGCAAGGCAAACCCAGAACGAAGAAAATTGGAAGAGAGATACTCTGAAATCATCGAATCAGGAGTCTGTCAATGTCCAGAGGATATTGGAGAAGCCCTTGGTATCCCAATCGTGACGTTGCTGGACTCAGACTTATGGGAAGCTACGGCAGACATTCACGCTGAGTACCTCTGTCAGTGTTATGAGCAGCAAAATCCCTCGATTCAGGCATTGCACACTGGTCTGAAGTCCGGTCAGTATGCGCCTCACAGTTTTGGTGAGTTCTATTGCTGGTATGCTCACATTGCATATGCGAGTGCCATTGAGATACTCGAAGAGCGCGGAGTGATTTTCATACCGCCATCCCGGTTTCAAGCGGCTGTTTGGTGTAGAGAACGAGATAATGAAGGACTGCTTTCAGAATTCTAGATGTTATACTTCACATACTTGCTGTACTGGATTTGGTGAGAAGGTTCTGCCTCACACCGTTGAGCACCCTTTTCATTTTTCTATACCTTCTGATTTGACTTCCTCTATCATCATTGTAATATTCAATTATGTGGAAGGTTTGATTATGAAGGAAGTAAACGGCCTTTATGAATGCGAAGAATGTCATTTGTTTTATGAAGATGCAAAATGGGCAAAGAAATGTGAAGAATGGTGTATCGAGCACAAGTCCTGTAACCTCGAGATTACGAAACATGCCACTAAAGAATCTAAATTATCTCTCTCATAGATGTTCTAAGTTGCTTATCTCAAATGGACTTGGAATATAGACTGACCAGGTCAGGTGAATAGGGAACTTTCCCTTGCCTCGCCTTTTGAGCACCCTTTTGCATTTTTCTTCCAATACTTGAAACATTCACATGCACCAAGAACGATTATTAGAGAAGCTGGTTTATCGAAAACATCCTCAAAAGAGTTCTAGGCACGCCTTCATGCACATCTAGTCCTATTTCGAACCGGGCTATATGATGGTCATGAATTAGAAGCGATGGTGGATTTAAATGAAAGCAAAACAAGGACTGGTTTTTGCCATCTTGGCATCATTTTGTATATTGCTGTTCTCTCAAGCTACAGAATTGACTTTCGATAGGAGTTCGAATAGCAAACAATTCATGATGTCAGAAACAGAGGCACATTATGAAATCGTTATTACACACAACGATAACTTCACAGCCCAAGGATGGGACGGAAACGGTACAGCTGTTAATCCATTCCTAATTTCAGGACTGGAAATCGCCAGCGATGCAATTTGTATCAACATTAGCAATACAGACTTGTACTTCATCATCGAGAACTGTCACTTGACCAGTGAAGGCTCAACTCCAAGTGGATATGGCATCAGTTTCGAAGCTGTCAGTAATGCACAGGTGCGTGACATCTTCATAACAAGGAAAGTAATTGGAATAAATGTACTTGACGCCTCTGATACCCTTTTTTCAAACGTCACCATTTATGACTCCAGCTCGGGCGCCTATATTAGAGACTCAACAGACACCTCCATATCTAATAGCAGCATCATTGGCAGTACAGAGGGTTCAGCCATTATTTTGGATAGTAGCGATCACTGTAATATAATTGGCAATCAAATCCATGGTAATCAGGTTGGGTTCCTTTCTAATTCCTCTGAATGGATTAGCATCACGAATAATACAATTGTTGGAAATTCTGCCTATGGCATTCAGTCCACAAGCGGTAGCAAGAAACTCTCAGTTTATTGGAATAGAATTGGCTGGAACGGCATAAATGCCATTGATAATGGAACCACGAAATTCTGGGATAATGGGAACTATGGAAACTGGTGGAGTGATAGTGATAATGATACTGCATACTTGATACCAGGTGCAGCGAATGCAAAGGACCGTCACTCTCAACTCTGGACTGATAACTTGGGACCTGATATTCACACAGTGTTATCTCAGAGTAAGTCTGATAGCATATACTCTATCCATATCTCTGCGGAGGTTGCAGATAATATCGCAGTCGATCAAGTGATCGCATCCGTTTCATTGGATGATGAGGTTTCTTGGGAGAATATTACAATGGATTGGTCATATACATCATGGACAACTAGCATCGATTCTCTATCGGCAGACAGCACAATTCACTATGTGGTTTATGCGAGTGATTATGCAGAAAACTGGGAAGTGACCTCAGCTGACGTATATTCCATAATCGTTGAAACTGATACTGGCTCCACATCGCAAACAACTACTACAGATACGAATACTACCAATGGATTCACTGGCAATGGACCGGAAATTGGCCCGATAGTGATTGCTGCAGTTTTCGGAGCAATAGCAATAATCAGTGTAGTGGCGGTTCTTATGTATCAATATCCCTCCAAGTTCAGACGAAATAACTAGAATGCTTGCGAGAAGGAATCTGCGAAGATGCATCTAAAACCGGTGCATACCCTTTCGCTTCGTTCTTTGATTTTGCCTTAGGAGCAGATGGGCGCAGTTGATAACGAAGGTTTGTTCCTAAGTGACACTGCCATTTGATTCTCTTGTCCCTATGATCCGAATAGCGTTTCTCACACACGCATAAGGGGAATTCCGGATTCGCGGACTTACCCCCATTGCACTTTTGAGCGTTCTCTTTCATTTTGCAGAATCTCTCATAATTTGGCTGATCTAGGTTTTCTCTTGACTTCAAGAAGCCTCTTGATATCGGTAATGGTTGCTGATGAAGGAATCCTTATCCAAAGCCATTTGCCATCCTGCAATTGGTCTGTGGTTGCGAATATCTCTTTAAGACCAGAGCCAAGTTCGTCTAGTATGTTCTCCACTTTTTCTACCTCTTTCTTGCCTAGCACAATTAGGACAGTAAAACATCCGGATTCTGGAAACAGTGTACAGAATGTCTTTCCACCTTTTCGATATCGTACTGTCCATCCATATTTCTTCCCGTAGAATATAATTTCAAAATCAAAGTCATAGTTTGAGCCAAGAAATGACGTCAGTTCGACCCAATCTCTTGTTGCCTGCTTCCCAATGAAGTGCTGTATATCCTCCTCAGTTGGTTTTCTCTCCTTATCACACATTCTTTCAGGTGTGCTAGTCAATTTCAGATTACTCTCCTGTTCTTTGGAATACCGCTTTCGTTAGCCACGATTTCCATGGAATATTGCCTTTCGCCAAAGAAAAAGCTTTCATCCTAAAGGAAATGCAAATCTTCAGAGTCGTGCATCATTTGCTTGTCCTGTCTTCGAACAGGGGGTGCAGGCTTACGACGGGACTGAACGTTAACTCACTGCACTGTCATGTAGTATTCCTAAATGACTTCGGAATAGCTTCTAATCGGCCTACAAATCTAAAATGGTAAACAAACCAATTGACCTTTATATAGGTTAATGTTTTAATAAACAAATACCATATATAATAGGTTATAAGCAATTTGAATAGACAGACTCGCATATAAAACTCATGAAGATTGGTTTCTAGTACCTAAGGTGATGAAGAGATGCTAGTATTGGAACTTGAATTACTGGAGGAGCTGGTATATTCTCTCTTTGTAATGTTTTTTGCAGCTGCAGTATCTCTGTTTCTGAGCAAACTCACGAACTATGCTTCCAGAAAGCCTACAGTTCCAAAAATGGCAGTATTGGAATCATACTTATCCATATGAGGAATATCCATGGCATCATCTGACTTCATACTACCATTTCTCCTTCTTGCATTGATTCTTACAATAATCAAGGTATCCCAAGTTATATTCAAGAAACTCGATTTGCCTGAAGTCCTGGGGGAACTTCTGGTTGGAATAATACTAGGACCTACAATGTTAGGAATCCTATATCTGAATGCAGTACCGACATCATCTTTGAGCTTGTTTTTTGAGATTGATCAAAATCAGCTTGATATTGCTTCACTCATTATCAATTTCATCAGCAATCTTGCAGTACTCTTGTTGCTGTTCAAGGTGGGAATGGAGCTTGATTTTCATGATATGATTAAGGTGCGCACTCCTGCGTTTGTGACTGCAGGAGCTGGAATTTTGTTGACAATTGCTGGAGGTATAGTATTCCTTGTAGCATTAGTCGGAATAACCACGTTGGATTTGCAGCCTCACGGTGTTGATATATGGTACTCAGCAATATTCCTTGGTGTTGCATTTACTGCAACCAGTATTGGCATCAGCACTCGCCTGTTTTGCGACTATAAGAAACTTCAGACGAAAGTCGCCCAAACGGTCGTGGCCTCTGCGATATTTGACGATATTATTGCAGTTGCATTATTCTCATTCGTTATCGCATATTTCACCAGTGCAGAATCATTGAATCCTTTCGGACTTCCCATAATTCTAGTTAATATCACCCTATTCTTTGTTGTAAGTTACATTCTATATAGGTATATTCTACCCTATTTCTTCCAAAAGACAAAGAAATACGACGACAAAACATTGCCTGTTTTTGTAAGTCTGTCTCTAATGCTCTATTTGGCATTCTTTGCTCAAATGCTGGGACTAGCTCCAATAATTGGAGCTTTTGTAGCAGGGGTCATTATTGGGAATGAGGATGAGTATCTTGATATTCATGATGATTTTGAGCCCATTTCTTCTTGGATTATTCCCTTCTTTTTCATAAGTATTGGTTTGACCATCAACCTTGTTCCATCTTTGAATGTCATCTCGATTCTTATCGCGCTACTATTGGTTGCTGTAGCAATTGTACCAAAATATGCAGGTGGAATATTTGGATCTTATTTCGGTGATTACGATAAGGGAGAAGCTAGAACCATTGGTCTTAGCATGGCTGTTAGAGGCGAGGTTACCCTCTTCTTTGCCTATACAGGCTTTCACCTTGGATATTTCACAGAAACACTTTATGGAATCGTAATCCTGTCAGTCATTCTAGTTTCCTTTATTCTCATTCCTCTGCTCAAGCACGCCTGTATGAATTGGCTACCAGAGAACGGTGTGAAATGTGAAACACCCATCATCATCTCACCTGAAACTTCCGACATTTCCTAGACCATTTCAGCTGTTCATTCAGTCAATAGATTGAATTGATACTAGAAGCACTCACATCCGCCAAGAATGATTATTAGTGAAGTTTGCTTATCCCAAACACACTCAAAAGTCTTCTAAGCGCGCCTCCATGCAGAACTAGTCCCAACTGGCACTTGGTTATCCAATTATGGAGATATGAGTATGAACGAGAAAGAATCTGTATACCAAGCATTTGTGAAGGCTGGAAAGCCGCTGAAAGCTGGTGAAGTTGCCGAAGCAACTGGGATCGAAAAAGATCAAGTTTCCAAGATAATAAAGGAACTAAAGAACGACGGAAAACTGGTTTCTCCCAAGAATTGCTACTATGCTCCAGCATAATAGTCCAATTAGAATCATCTTTCTGTTTCCTACAGATATTCCACGTATCCTCTTCACATACCTGTGACTATCGATTCTTATCCAAGTACATGCCAACGATTAATGCCGCACTGAAAATCAAGGCAAATGGAATCCAGGTTCCAATAGGACTGTAGAACATCGCATAGTCTTGAAGAATTATCGTTGCGGTTAGGAAGAAATCAAGTAGGATTACTGTGATTACAATTACTATGGCAGTTATGAGCGGGCTTGAATAGTTGAACTTCCTGTAGTAAATGTATGAGAACGCTGCAGAAACAAACGGCGCAGCAGCCGCATGAACTAGCAATGCTGTATCAACATCTAATGTTGCCATGCTCGCACCCATTACTGCGAAACATACAAGGTAAATTATGATCGCATGAATGACCAAAATCAATGATTCCCTAAGTTCCATCTCTCTTCACCCAAGGCGAAATTGTATAGCCATTTTACAAGATATAACTAAAACCGTTTTGGTTTTTTCAATTTATCACATCCTAGAATGACTGGGGGCAAAAGCAACGAAACACTCGTTTTAAGAGCTGCATATGGAAACAGAATCTGTGCTGCTATTGGTGAACCCATTTATTATAACAGGAATCTAAAATGGTCAACAGATTAATTGATTTTAATATAGGTATGTTTTTATTTAAATAAAATTAGTATAATATAGGAATAATATTATACAAATCAATTGTGTTTTATATCTATAAGTGTTTTAATATACCTATATCGCATAGAATAGATTATATGCGATATGAATAACGAGGCCGCATATAAAATTCCTGCATCCTGGTCTCTGATGTGTGAAAGGTGATGAACACATGCTGATATTGGAGCTAGAAATAATAGAAGAAATGATAGTTTCTCTTTTTCTCATGTTTTTTGCAGTTGCAGTATCACTGATTCTAACCAAGCTTAAAAGCTACCTTTCTGAAAGGACCACAATTTCATCAAGAGATGTTATTAGACCAACATTGACTAGGAGCTACTATTTGCCAACGCTGCTGAGTAGCTGCTAACAGAAAAGGAGGGCTGTATTTGGACAATATCCCCATTATTATCGGAATTGGACTAGTTATGGCCTTCCTGGCTTCTAAAATCTTCAAAAGAGTAGGCATTCCTCAAGTTGTTGGATTCATGGTAGCTGGAATACTGCTTCGAGTCTTTGGTATTGTGACCTATGAAAATGTGAATACTCTAAGTGTAATATTCTCTCTGGCACTCGGTCTGATTGGGTATAACATAGGTCTTGAACTAAAAATGAGAATCCTTCGAGGGAGAATACGAAGAATACTATTGATTGTGGTTCTTGAGGCAACCGTTGCCTTTTGGATTGTCACACTTCTAGTTCTCGCAATAACTCAACAAATGTACGTTGCCTTGATTCTTGGCTCAATTGCTAGTGCAACAGCTCCAGCAGCAACTGCTGATGTTGTTTGGGATCACGAATGTAAGGGGCCCGTGACGGAATCGTTGATGTTCATTTTGGCGATGGATGATATCATTGCAGTCGTATTAACTAACGCTGCCGTGGCCTACGCACTTTTTGTACTATCACCTACAACCAACATGTTTTTGGCTGCATTGCTGAGTCCTATCATTCTAACCATTGGCTCAGTTGTAATTGGAGTGGTTTTTGGTATTGTATTTACGATGTTCACAATGAGAGAAGAGAGCAAGGCTGTAATTGTGGAGCTTGAGGTTGCGCTCATTATTCTCTTGGTTGGTGTCGTCGGTTTCTTTGGATTCAATGATATTCTTGCCGCCATCGCCTTCGGAGTGATTGTAGGCAATAGCGTTCCGGAGAACAAACAACAGGGTCCCCATCTATTGGAAGTCATCATGGCCCCCATCGTAATGCTGTTTTTCGTATTGGCCGGAGCAAAAACAGATCTGTCATTATTTATGGGCGAACTAGGCGGGATTGTTGTACTTCTAACGATATTATATATCGGAGGAAGGACATTCGGAAAGATTCTTGGGGCGCGTGCGGGGGCATCTGTTACCGCATCCGAACCTACCGTTAGAAAATATCTTGGTATCTGTCTGCTTAGTCAGGCTGGCGTTGCCTTGGGTCTCAGCGTGCTGATTGAACACGAGTTTGCAATACTTGGCGGAGAAGCTGCTGTTTTTGGAACAATCATCCTGAGCGTAGTAGCTCTTTCAACAATTTTCCTTGAAATTGTTGGCCCAATTGCCGCGAAGTGGGCTTTGACGCAAGCCGGTGAGGTTGGCAATGGCAATGGGCGGTGTGATGAATCTGCGATAAGCCAACCAGAAACCATCGAGAGTTCTTAGTTGGACGGCTTTGACATTTCTTGAGGTGTGTGTGTTCCTTGGTAGAAGCATTTGGATTAGAGCCAATGGAAATATCAGGATGAACAGTCAGATAGAAATCAGGGGATTTTATGGAAAGCAAGAAGAAAGGTCTGCTTAAAGAGATACTAAGGGGAATTCAGTCTGGAGAAGACTTTGATACCCTCCAGAGCAATTTCGAGAAGACTATAGGGTATTCAAATCCTGTTGAATTGACACTCGTAGAAGACGAATTGAAGCAAGAAGGAGCGACCAATGAAAATCTCCAAACACTTCGTAATATCAATCTAGCAGTCTTTAGACACGCTATACAGAACATGAAACCCGTTGTAGAGAAGGGGCATCCAATTCATACCTTAATGACTGAGCACGCGCTCCTTATGGGGTATGCTAATGAGCTTTTCGCGATTACAGTGGCTTTATCGAAAGGCGAAGAGGAAACAATAGATGTGCATCTCGATCGCATTCGGCAGTTGATTCAATTCTTTATTGAATCAGAGTCACATTATCAGCGTGAAGAAAATGCGCTCTTTCCTGTGATTGAAAAGCATGGTCTTACTGGACCTCCCTCAGCTATGTGGAGCGAGCATCAAGAGATACATGCCCTTGAAAAGAGTCTATTTGCTCTCGACTCGCAGAATAACGATGAGCTGAATAACCGCATCGGAAAAATAAGTCAGATTTCACAATCACTTGCGAACATGCTAGCAAGCCACTTCAACAAAGAGAACAGTGTCCTTTTTCCAGCCTCGCTCAGAATGCTAACTGAAGATGAGTGGGATGTAGTTGCTCAGGATTTTGATGACATCGGATATTGTAGTTATTCAGTCAAGGCTACAATAAGCAAGGTAGTAGCTGTGATGGCCGATACCGTTGGTGATGAGGTAGTCTTTGGCAGTGGAAGCCTTTCAATGGAGTTGCTAGAGGCTATCTTTAATCATCTACCAATTGACATGACCTTTGTGGATGACAAAGATCGTGTGAAGTTCTTCAGTGAATCTCCTGAACGAATTTTTGTGCGGTCCCGCGCCGTCATAGGAAGAAGTGTTCAACTATGCCATCCAAAAAAGAGCGTCCATGTTGTAGAGCAAATCTTGAAGGATTTTAGAGACAAGAAGAGGGATTCTGCTGAGTTTTGGATAAACCTTGGCAAGAGAAAGATACACATACGTTATTTTGCCGTAAGAAATAGCAGTGGAACATATCTCGGATGTTTAGAGGTTAGTCAAGACATTACAGATATCCAAAAAATCGAAGGCGAGAAGCGACTTCTTGAATAGGCTGTATCTCGACTGAAAGAGATTAGCCGGCAATTAGTCTGGAGATCATGTATACAGTATTGGCGCAAGAAGATTGACCATTCTTTCCACATCATTTTTGGAAGGGAAATTCCTGAGAAGCAGTCGACCTGAGGGAAAGATGTTGATAACCTCTCCTTCATCTCCCTGTAGAAGTATAAGTGCAGGCACACCTACACGAACTCGCATTCTCGTAACAGCTACAATCTGATCCTTTAATGTCATCAGGTCCAATTTTAGGCTTCTTTTCGGCTTCGCCTCATAACCTGTCTTCTCAGAGCAAATCTTGAGATGATACGATTCAGCCATTCTATCTCCCCTCCTTTAAACTGAATATTTCAGCATCTGATACAGCATATTTTACCCAGTCTTCTCCAATCTTGTCTTCAGCTATGGGAATCTCTCTAGTATCTGCTTTAATCGTGGGATATCTCGGGGGAAGGGAACAGCATGAGGCCGCCTCTTCGGCATACTGATATGTGCCTATCTCTCTCGCCTTCTGAATTATCTCGTCCTTATCATCTCCAATGCAGGGTCTGATAACTGGTATATCACATATGGCAGTATTCTCAGCATAGATATTCCTAGTTGTCTGAGATGCCTGCTCTCCAATTATCTCCCCTGTTACTATTGCATCTGCGTTTTCTCGGAAGGCAACCTCTTGAGCCAGTCTGTACATATTTCTTCTACAGAATATACAGGTCATTCTTCTAGGAGCATGTTCTAGCACCTGAATGAGATCTTCTCCATGAGGAACGATATACATCTTGACTTCTTCACCATAGATGTATTTTGAAAGTGTCCTTGCCTGTTTGATGGCAATCTCCTTGTTTGAATCATCCGAGAAGGGCGAATTATCGAAATAAACGAAGATTGGCACACACCCTCTTCTTATGACCTTGAATGCTGCAACAGGAGAATCCAGACCACTAGAAATCATGCACACAACATGGCTCTCGTAGCCGGATGGCAGGCCTCCAATCCCTCTAATCCGTCTATCGAATACATAGGCGAAATCTTTCGTTAGATGAATTATAATCCCGTATTGTTCACTGGTGTAAGGAGAACTATGAATTGAGTTGATAGGCCTCCTCATTATTTGCATCTGTAGCTTTCTTTCTATATCTTCCATCAATTCTGAATCTGTGGCTGGGTCTGCGTGAAAGATGGCTATCCGAGGTACTTGGTTGAACGAATCATTCATGAGAAGTGAAACTGATTCGGAGATCCTCTTGCTATCCTTTTCAACCTGAATTGCGTTTGACACTGATAGCACACCGAAAACCTGCGATGCGGTCAAAAGGATATCATCTGGTCCCATTCCCTTGATTATTATCACATCGCCATCCATTTTTACTTCTGAACAGTTTACTTTGTGTTCCTCTAGAGCAAGTTTCAAGTTTCTCTCAAGAAATTGCAATGCCTTTTGCCGACTTTCCCTGGTTTCTGGTAAATTTGGTTGCACAAGAACAACGTTTCTCTTCTCAGTCAATGGGACTCCTCTCTGAGCATTGGACGAATATATTTCGAATTCTGACGAAAAGAGCCCTTGCAGTTTGCGCTTTTGACTTTTCTATATGGCAAATGACTCTGGTTGAGTCATGGTTTTTTCACCAGAAATCATGGGGCCTTGGAATGAAGTAGAATTTATTGATTACCTACAGTAATCTGAGAGGTTCTATTCTGCTTCCTAACAGGATCATCGGCCATCAATAATGTCAAGCCTGCAAGAATCATGATTATTGCTCCAACAATAAATGGAAGAAGCCCGATAGGTCCGGTGGCAGAGCCATTTCCTGAAGTACTAGCTACTGATAGATCTGCCAAGAACCCCAGCAATAGAGGGCCCGCTATAAATCCAAAGTCGCTTATCATTCTGTAGAGCCCCATTGAAATCTCAAGCTTGTCCTGCGGAGACACATCTGTAATATATGCCGCAATTGGACCGGAGAGCCCCACCCCTGCACCATAGGCAACCATGCAAATGGAGAGACTAAGCAAGTTTGTGGAAAAAGGAATCCACAGAGTCACTATTGCAGAAAATAGAAGAGCTGCAATCAGAGGATTTCTCCTGCCAATCCTGTCTGAGAGGCTCCCCATTGGTACCATGGTGGATGCAGTGGCCAATGCTGCGAATGTCAATAGTATGCCAATTATGTCAGCACTGAGTCCGAGGTTGTTGGCCGCGAAAAGTGGTACCAAGGTACTTCTCACACCGGTTCGTATGAAAAAGAGAGTGAAGGTTGCGATCGTTGCAAGAAAGAATGACGGATACGTCAGCACACTCCATACATCACGAAGAACCGGTTTTCTATCCTCAAGAGTCGATGTGTGTCCAGAGTTCGGCATTTTTGGTAGAATCAGTGTTGGAATCACGCCAAATCCTGCAACAACTGCATAGGCGAAAAAAGGAGCTCGAATATCAAAGGCGGTTGCTAAAGCTCCTCCGAAAGTAGGGCCAAATATGCTCCCGAGGAGTAGCATTCCAGAATATACGCTCATGAGTTGACCCCTTTTCTTAGATCCTGTAATCTGTGCAAGAAATATAGTGGCGGTTGTGACATATAATGCTGAACCGGCTCCTTCAATCATTCTTGCGATTATCAATAGAGGATATGTAGTTGCAAAGCCGGCGATGATTGATGATACAACAATTAGTAGTAGTCCAAGAATCATGATTGCTTTCTTGTCATACTTTCTACCGAGAAAACCAGCTGGAATATCAAGAACCATTCGAGTCACTGCAAAGGATGATATTACAAGTCCAACCATCGCATACGATACCTGAAAACTCTCTGCGTATCCTGGTAGGATTGGAGCAACCATACTTAGCCCAAGCATGACGAGAAATGTGACCGAAGATAGATTTAGAACCGTTAGTAATTTTCCATTGTTTTTAAGACGAGCTCCAATGGATAGAGTCGATGGTTTCTTGTAACCCGTTTCCAAAATCGTAGCCTTCTCGTATGCCGGCATCCATTGAAGAAGGGGTTAAAATTCTTTGAGATGGATTCGAATTGGAATAATTGAACAGAGGGGAAGAATTAAGTCCATTCTAAAGTGTAATCCTGAGGATTGCGATGGATACCTCAGCGATTTCAAAATTCGATAGAGTGAAGGATCTATTTAGTGGCAAGCGGGTGTTAGTCGCCTTCAGCGGTGGTGTAGACAGTGCAGTTCTAGCCATTCTTGCCAAACAGAGTGCAAGAGAAGCACGTCTTCTTACAGTAGATAGCATTACTTTTCCCCGAAGAGAATTGGAAGCAGCCAAAAAGGTAGCAGAGGAACTAGACTTAGAACTCGAGATTATTGAAGTGGACGAACTTGCGAACAAAAATTTGGTGAGCAACCCTCCAGATCGGTGCTATCATTGTAAGCAAGAACTTGCCAGAGTCTGGCTGACTAGGGCAAATCAGCTCTCATTTGACATGGTGGCTGATGGTACCAACGCAAGTGACATGGAAGGTCACCGTCCTGGTGCTAAAGCTCTTGAGGAGGCAGGTGTTTT
>JBHLQM010000073.1:0-12248 GCA_048884785.1 Candidatus Thorarchaeota archaeon
CAATGGGCGTTATGTCTATGGTCTTGCCGATGCTAGGTCAAGCTGTTGACCTGGGATTAATAGGATTGGCTGTAACCTGTCTAGGCATTGCTGGACTGAGTACTAGTAGTGGAGATTCTTGAAGCAAGAATGATTCAAAGTGGTTTTGAATATGAGGGCTTCAAGTCTTAGAGAGGAGTATCGGCAAGCATTTGCCGCTCCCCTCAATATTTCTGAGAGCGAATCCGAGAATGGTATGCATCACATTCTATATAGAAGTGATTGGATCAGAATAGTCCTCGTCAGAAAGCTTCATGACTCAGATTCCACAATTGAAGTGGAACTCTCTATACCAGAGAAGGAGATCTCAAATCCTCAAAGCGCTGTCCATATCATCCATAGGCTAATTACTCACCTGCATTACCTTCTAGGTTTGCATGATATTGGATTTGGAATAGAGATAATGGAGGATGATGTTTGTTGGACAGCTTCAATAGAAATCTCAAATGAACCGGAATTAGAATTCTTTGAAGGTCTGCTTCCACCTGAAACATAACAGGACACACTGCACATCCGATGTATATTCCCAGTTCAGGTGTACACAATTTGAGTTGTGGCTCATCGAAATGAACAGACTATCATTTCTTCATCTGGCGTAATAATGGATAGCAGCTCTCTCAAATTCGCCAATTGGAACGAAATACGAGGCTTATTTGCCATTGAATATTTTTATCAGCATTTACGCACAACATGATTTTCAGGCGATTGCCTTTACATGAATGAACAACAGAGATGTTCTCGGACTGAATATGACAGCAAATTGTCATTTAGCGAAATCCGTCAGCCCACTTCTTTTCACCAAAGAGGTTCATTTCATGCAGTCAAATCTAGTTTCAGATTAGATGGCATAAAGGGAGGTGAGTGAGTGGGCAGACATAACAACTCTAGTGGAAGAAAACGAAGGAATCATAACTCCAGAAGTTCTCGAAGAAGATTCCCATTGATAGAGGATAGATTGAATCAAGGCTGGTCTGGAGTGTAGTCCTCGTTAGAATCACAACAAGCAATTGGCGTCTTGCTCTGGAACAGATTTTCTCTGGGATAGAGTCAGGCGCCTTTTTCTTCTGATTTGTTTTGCCAAGTGTCAAAGTATTTCAGGGAAGTTGTATAGATTTTTTTTGCTTGTGAGGGAGGCTAGATGCTCGATAAAGGAAAGACAGTGCTTCTTATAGTCCTACTAATTGCACCATTATTGATACTACCTAGCAGAGTTGGATTTGATTTTCTCAAATCTGGTGGTCAGTATGAAAACGATTCCAAACCTGCTTCTCCATATCTAGACAGGGATGCAATTATGCACAACAATTCCGGAATTGCCCCCAATCAGTACAGCAATCAATACTTTGCCTCTGCCGAAACAAGCTCAGGTGTGCTTGATCCTATTACGGTTGAACAACGCGGATATTATTCCTCTGGAAATATCAGTGCGAGGACTGATACAGGTATCAACACTGGTACAAATCTACTCTTGGATACTGCCCACAATTGGATTGCAGATGAAGCAGAGGCATATGTCTGGAATCTCCAGAAGTTATATGCCGCAAATGGAAGTTATGACGAAGGATTCCCGGGGATTAATGTATTTCCCGCAGGTTCAGTGGATTATCACCCGGTTGGGTGGGATGCAAATAGTACAGATACAACTACATATTCAGATGATGTACAACTGGCGGCTTATGATTCAAGCGGCCGAGAATTTGTGACAGTCGAAAGTCAGGGCGGAAAAGAGGGTCAAAACGCGTTTGGCCATGTAGCGGCCACTAGAATAGTATGGATCCAAAATGTGACCAATGCTCCATATACAGAAGATTTCGTATTGAGTTTTGATTACTTCTATCTGAGAGGACCAATTGATGGCCCCACAGGAGCAAATCCCCTAACAGGAAATTGCAGTATTGCCTTCTTCATTGATGGAATAAACATCTGGAATATGAGTTTGCTTCTTCTATCACAGAGAGGTGTCTGGTTTGAATCTGGAAACATCCCGATATCCATTATTGGCGCCCCAAGTAATTTCACATTGGAGATTGGATTAATAGTTGACGAAACATTGATTCTTGACAAGCGATATGACTATGACGGTGACCCTGGCAATCTGCCAGATGGTCTAGCCAATTCAGCGTATATCACTGTCTACTTGGATGACATTTCCTTTATCAAGTCAACACCGCCCACTCCTCAAGAAGTCAAACTTGAATTCACCACTGGAGGAGAAAATTCCTCACTTGCTGGCTCTTCAGGTCTATACTACGCATTAATTGTAAACCAGTCATATTGGACTACGAGTCCTATCTCAGTCCATGTTGTGTCGAATACCACCGTTTCCTTTGAGTATGAATCTCGCCTGCTCTCTCATCGATTCGCAGACTCAAATTGGAGAACTGATATCTCAAGTTTTGGAATTTCATATGTAGTTGATATTGGTCAAAGCCCTGAACTCACTTTCTATTCATATGTTGGATATCTTGGGGGATATGAAGATCCGGAGCTTATAATTAGATATCCAATAGATTGGGAGAATGTATCAGTTTCAGATCCATTCTTGGTAGATTTAACAGGCTCATGCTCAGTGAGTGATGGCAACCTTACGGTTCCAAGCTCAATTCTTGACCGATTAGGTTGGTGGCAATTTAAATTAGAATCACCAAACTATGGGAAAACATTGGAAATTCAGAAGTATGACTCTTCAACTGGTTGGCTAGTTGATAGCCAATTTCGAGTCGGCAATGAAACACGGCCAGCGATAGAAATCGGCACAATAACAGAAACTCCGTCATCTCTCTCGAATGTCAATATCACCTGGACGCTGCCAAACGGCACTCAATGGTTTCAGGAGTCCATTTCTGGTGGAATTGATGGAATTATCAATGGGACTTCGAGAGTAATTGACAACTCTCTTGCAGGTTATTGGCAGATTGAATTCATATGGTCAAACGGAACGGAGATTGCATTTCTCGATTCTATTTTTGAAGTATATCATTCAGCCAATTTGATTTCGCTTGATAGTATTATAGAAACTGAAGTAGGAAACATTGTAACAGGCAGGGTAGAATTTCGAGATGCTGAAAATGACGATTACCTGATGGAAGACGCCCAAATCAAGGGAAACTGGTCTGCTGGTTCAGTCACATTTAGCTCAAATCCCACAAGAAAATGGTGGGAAGTTGATCTCGATACAAATCTAATAGGTGCGGGCTTATTTGTTGTAGAAGTAAATGCAACACTCCCATTTTTCGATATAGCAGTTTGTCAATTCTTTGTTCTGGCAACTAATGTCACACGATTGAGTTCGCCCAATGCGCCTTGGACTTCAACAGCATGGGAAAGTTCTGTGGTTTTGACATTTCATTACGAAACATTTGTTGCACTAGCGTCCTCTTGGGAACCGGTTTCCAATAGTAGCGGTAGCGTAGTAGCCACTGTTAACTGGACAATCGGAGCTTGGTCTGTACTGGAAACTGGTGTACCAGGCATATATGAAGTGACAATAGATACAGCAGTAAAGCCTGCAGATAGCTACCTACTCAATGTTTCTTTCTCAAAGCCGGCACATCAAGCCAGGCAAATGGTTTTAGAACTTGTGGTAACCCCGCAAGCAAGCAGTTTGACCATCTATAATGGATCTTCAATCCAGTCAGACATAGAGGACATTGTCGTTCTGAAATTCAGCTTTGTTGACTCAGATGGACATGAGACAGGTGATGCTCTGCTTACTGTAGATGCAGTTTCACCAAGTTCTGGTCTTGGTTTTTCAAGCTTTGAACCTGTGAGTGGAGAAACAGGGAACTACTCCGTATCAGTTACTGTAGGTGGGCTAGGGGTCTATACAATTCGATTTCTTGCCTCAAAGGCGGATTACCAACCAGCAACAGCAGTGTTTGTACTAATAGTGAATGATCTGCCCACCAGCCTCTCTGTAACATCAGGTGAAACTGCAGAGATGGGGCTGACTGATACATTCATTGCCACGTATCACTTTGAGATGTATAACGGCTCTCCAGTAGCAGGAGCACAGATTAATGTGCTCTACTCAGGTCCTGCTGGCGGTTTAGCGTGGTCTGCTCCAATAGATGAGGGATCCGGTGACTACTCGATTCAATTCTATTCAACCATTTCCGGAGCGTATTTGATTACTGTAGCTGCAGCAAGGCAGTATTATCAAAGTGATTCTGTTTCATTCTTCCTCTCTGTAGGGGAAATAGCAACTCGTTTGGACGTCCTCAATGGGACTGCCAAAACCATAGATTTTGGAACGCCCTACAGATTGGTTCTTTCCTACTACAATACAACTCCGTACGGGCTGGCGGGTGCCGATATTGAAATTGTTTCAATGGATCCGAGCAGCGGACTTGATACTAGCACTATCACGGACGAAGGTTCAGGAATCTATAGCCTGATTCTGGACCCCAAGATTGTTGGCATCTATACAATGGTATTTCGAGCCAATCTCACCAATCACCAGTCACAGTTTGCTTCATTTACACTCAATTTGAATGACATTATCACGGACCTTGCTATTACATCCGGAAATAGTGCAGAGATTGGACTTACTGATTCCTTTGAAGCGACAATCCATTATGAAGGGTATAATGGTACAGGAATTGAAGGTGCAAACGTGGATGTGGTGTATTCCGGACCCTCAGGGCTTTCTTGGTCAGTACCTTCAGATGATGGCCAAGGCAACTACTCGCTTATCTTCGATGCTGTCACATCAGGTACATATCTCATTACAATCAGTGCTTCAAAGCAGTACTATCAAACCTCATCGAGCTTCTTTTTCCTCCTTGTGGGCGATATTACAACTCATCTGAATGTTATGAATGGAACTTCCAAGACCATCAACTTTGGGCAGACCTACCGTTTGATGCTATACTACTACAACAACACACCATATGGATTGGAGGGAGCCAATGTGAGTCTTCTTTCAATCACACCGGATATCGGACTATCTGTTGGCTCCGTTGTAGAAGAGGGATTGGGCTTCTATAGCCTAGTACTGGACCCTCAGGTTGACGACACATTTACACTTCTGTTCGCTGCCAATTTGACAAATCATCAGACTCAGTTTGCCACTTTTACGCTTGTTTCAAATCCGGTTCCTACTGAGCTGAAAGCTCTCAATTCGACAACATCACTACAAGTAATCACCAACTTCACTCTCTTCCTGCGATATGAAACCCAAGGAGCGATTGGCATTTCAGGCGCAAACCTAGTTGTCTTGAATCCTCCAACGGGATTAACACTCTCCAATTTCGAGGATATTGGGAACGGCTACTATAAGTTGTATATATTCCCGATACAAACTGGAAGCTTCCAGCTCTCAATAACCTCGTCCAAGCAGTTCTATCAGACCGAGAGTACATCTGTGTTTCTTGTAATTGGCGAGATAAACACACAATTCGTCATCCTAAACGGAACTGCGGGAAACATTGTTTTTGGCAGCACATACGATCTTTGGTTCTCATTCAAGAATGAATCAAGTGTTGGTCTTGAAGGCGCGATCCTCACAACAGTCAGCATAACACCATCTGGCCTATCAACTGGTCCGTTTATTGACAGGGGTGAGGGGCTGTATTCCGTCTTGTTGAATCCAAGCATGAGCAAGACCTTCTCCATATTGATCAAAGCCAATCTCTCGAATCATGAGGTGCAATTTGCAGTTTTTACAATAGTTGTTGAGCCTGTTGCAACTGTATTCAGAGCCATGAATGCAACGGCATCAATCTCAGTGGATAACGACTACAGACTAGTGCTACTCTTTGAGGATGACAACAATAATGGGATTGAAGGTGCTCTTATTGAGCTCCTCACGACCCCTGAGGGTATTGCTATTTCTGAGATTGCAGAGCTTGGAGTGGGATACTACAGCGTTCTGCTGAACCCCTCTGCCATTAACATGTACAATTTGCTATTTAGAGCAAGTCTAGAAAATCATCAGAACGGATCAACATCCTACATACTTGAAACCACACTAGTGCCAACGTCACTGAGGTTTCTAGACGATATCAGTTCTGGGATAACATATTATGGTGAAGAATTCTTTATTTCTGTATTCTATAACCGGACTGACTCCCACCAGATTATTGAGTCTGCAACTGTGAATGCTAGTACTCAAAAAACTGGGATTTCATTTATTGTTGAAGACACTGGAACTTTGTACACAATACGAGTTAATCCATTAAGATTGGGAACTCATGCGATTACGATAACAATCACAAAGGATGACTACAAGAGTCAATTCGTTACCTTTACTCTCACTGTTTTAGAAATCCCAACTTCTCTGTCGTGGGAGAATCAACCTGAGGAGATACTCTTCAGTCATACTCATACAATGATGTTCTCCTACGTGAACAGTGTTGTGCTGAATAGCACTGTAGTCTTAGATGGGACCTATCAAATCATAGGTTCGAAAATAAACTGGGTTGAAACTGAGAGAATTGGCATTAGACAGTTTAATTTCTCGATAACACCCAATGAGCTTGGAACATACACATTGGTATTCCAGTTCTCCGCCGAAGGTTTCGAAGGTCAGTCCCTTTCCATCACTTTCACAGTTATCGAAGTGAGCGTTGATGTCAATTTCATTTCTGCTACTATGACCACTGAAGGACTCCCCTTGACAGTGGTTGTTGAGCTTTTTGAAAGTGGAACAAATATCCCAGTAAAGGGTGCAGATTTAAGATGCAGATTGGATGTACCAGATAGTCTATGGGCGACACTATCAGAGATTGCACCAGGGAGGTATAGAGGGCAGCTACTAATTCCAATAGTAGAAACAGAATCCAGCATTGATGTTCTATTCTTCTTCAGCAAAGAGAACTATCAGATTTCTTTAGCTACACAAATATCAATTCTGGTTCGAACTGACCCCTTCGTCAAGCTGTTCCCAGCCATATCGATTGGTGGCAGCTCTATCGCAATGCTGACCGTTGCTTTTGTAGGATATCGTGTTTCTAGAACTAGAAAGAGGAAGAGAAATCTCAGGGCTATCGCAATCAAACAGCGATTTGATGATGTAAAGAATATGATTGGAATAATCGTTCTCCACAAGTCAAGTGGACTACCAATATATTCAAGAACGCTAAAGGGTGGATTTGATGAATCCATGGTTTCTGCCTTTATCACTGCTGTTTCTCATTTCAGATCAGAATTTGGCATGGATGAGAAACACTGGGACTTCCAAGTCATCCCAATTTCGGATATCGTCAGTGCCGTTCCAACAAGAAATCTGATTTGCGCATTCATATCTGCTTCAGCTCCCTCAAAAGAACAGCTTGTCAAGATGGAAGCTTTTGGACGAGCAGTTGGGGCTATGTTTGATGAATCCTCTGCAATAGCACCCACAGAGCTTCAAGATCAAAGAGCAGAGGAACTATTCACATCACTCTTTATGGATCTAATGGATGGCGAATTCCTTACCGCCTACAGAAAACGAGAGTCTGCAGATATTCCGAAGAGCATGAAGTGTCTATCATATGTTGTTAGAAACATGGATCATCCTGAATTCTCACTGGATGAACTGGCGCGGGGCATGGCAATGTGCGGAATCGAGGAAGGAGAGGCTTACTTGCAAGTGATGGATGCAATAGAAAATGGAATCCTCGAACCTGCAAATGGAAGTTTGCCTCTTGAACTTGAACCAAAGTAGAAATCCTTTCTGATAATCAAAGCGGATCCTACTTAAGAAAAATTACTACGAGGAGCAAAAGAAAAGGCTCCTCGATCAAAGACTCTAATTCACAGGCTTGTATGCAGCAATTTTCGCACTTGCTGCAAACCCAAAGGAAGCCTTAGATTCCACTTTTACATTCTCGAAACCAGCGTTACTGATATGCTCTAAGTATTCCTTCTCCAGGATTGCCCCACCTACGCAGCCTGTATATGTTGAAACTTTGGCTCGTTCCTCGGGTGGCAACTCATTGTTCAAAACAATGTCTGATACCATTATGCGACCGCCAGGTTTGAGAACTCGATAGGACTCTCGAAACACCTTTGCCTTATCAGGTGCTAGATTGATGACACAATTGCTGATGATGACGTCTATGGTATCATTCTCAACTGGTAAATCCTCAATGTCACCTTGTCGAAACTCAACATTGGTGAGTCCTAGCTGTTGAATGTTGTCAGTAGCTTTCTGGATCATTTCAGGAGTCATGTCGACACCAATTACTCGACCCTCATCACCTACCTGACGAGCTGCCATTATCACGTCGAGACCAGCTCCACTTCCTAAATCAAGCACAACTTCTCCCTTTCTGAGACTTGCCAACGCTATTGGATTTCCACATCCTGCAAAAGATTCAGTTGCAGATGACGGAAGACCCTCAATATCATATCCCATTGAAAGGGCGACATTGCTGCGGGAGCTTGGTCCGCAACTAGAAGATGAATCAGTTCCGCAGCCTGACGTTGTTGCAGGACCACAACAGCCTGAACTTGCCTCAGGTTCGCTTTTTCTTTGGGCCACCTTCGTGTAGGCTTTGCGGACTTCATCTTTGATCTCATCAGAGGTCATTTCTTGTATTGTCTTTGTGTTTGTCATTCGAAAAACCTCTTTTTCTACCCACAGCAAGACCCACTTCTCGAGGGCTTAGCTGCTTCTTCGCTGGGTTCACAACTACAATTGCTTGTAGTGTTTTCCCTGACTTCTTCAGAATTTAACTTCTGTTTCTCATCGTCGTTCATACCGAACCACCATATATCGGATGTGCAATATTGGTCAACCAATAGTATATATATTTATCGGGTATCCAATAATGAATGATGTGGGTAAAGGCCGTATATTCAGCTGTTATTTTTGCTCCGAATATGATATTAGTTTGATTTTGTAACAGGGGAATTAGGTGTGATATTTGGACGCTATTGATAAAGCAATACTCTTTATCCTTCTAGGCAACTGCCGAACCCCTTATAGAACCCTGGCACGCCAGCTCAACCTTACTGCCAATGCCGTCAAGAAGAGGGTTGATAATCTAATAAAATCGGGTGTAATTGTTCGGTTCTCAGTTGAATTGAGTCTTGCTATGATTGATGGAACCCAATTCATTGCCATTGTAACCACCGACGGCACTGAAAAGGAGGAGGAATTCATCAATCTGATTGGATCCAATGAATATGTAAGAGATGTTGGAGCACTTTCAGGAACAGGCTATGTTGCTATGGGAGCTTCGGTAGGCCAAGAAAGCCTCAGAGAGGTCGGTGGTTTTTTGAGAGGACAAAAATGCGTAAAGGCTGTTGAATTTCATAGTCTGATGCATGATGCACTACATGGGCAAAAGACTGAATTCAGCAATCTCCAGCTCAGAGTACTCCGCTCCCTTATAGAGGATCCCCGCGCCTCGACACGTGAAATCTCAAGGTCAACTGGCTTAACAGTGAAAAGGGTGAGAAAAACCCTGAATCAATTGCTTGAAGGGAGAGGAGTGAATCTAGGGCTCCGCTGGAATCTTAGCATTGGTGATAGCTTTGTTTTCCTTCTTAGAATACATTGGGATGAAAAATCAGCCTCATATGAAGAGGTCGTTGGCTTCATTTTGGAAAACTTTCCCCAACAATTCTATGGCCCACTTCTCACTGCAACTGAACCCCTTGTCTTCATCGTATTTGTAGTGGAGAATTTTCGAGAGGCGGATCAAATATCTAAAAAGGTTAGCAATGCTCCTTTCACGAAATCATCTCATACTCTCTTTGGCAAACCATCGGTCAGTTTCCCAGATCTCCGAAGCATCCTTCTTGAAAGGATGGTCAAAGATGCAGGGTATTAGCCACCTACAAGTGAAGGGCTCAATGTGAACTCAGAGGTTCATATTCAGCCCACCTAATTCAAAATACTACGCCCTTAGTGAACTCCCTAGCACACGCGAATAGAATTGCATTTTCTACTATCACTGTAATAGGTGATTCATAAATGCAAATCACAGTTAAACAGACGACAGGAAAAATCAAGAAACCTGCAATCAGTCTGACCAATTTATCAAAAAGATTTGGAAGCTTTACGGCAGTTGATAATCTAAATCTAGAAATCGGTTGGGGTGAGATTTTTGGTCTCTTGGGACCAAATGGTGCAGGCAAAACAACAACAATAAACATGCTTTCAACGCTCTTGGATCCGAGCAGCGGAACAGCAGCAGTTGCAGGATACGACGTTGTAAAGCATGCCAACGAAGTACGAACATTGATTGGCGTTTGTCCCCAGCAACCAGCGTTCTTTCCTTACCTTACCGGTAGAGAAAACATTCAACTATTCGGGCATCTCCATTTGATACCTCAAGATCTGCTGGCTGAGAGGACAAACCAATTAGTAAAGCAGATGGGCTTGGAGGATGACGTTGACAGAAGAGCTGGTCACTACAGTGGAGGACTGGTTCGACGCATCAGTACAATAATGGCTTTGATTCATGATCCCGACATTGCATTATTAGACGAGCCCACAGTTGCAATGGACCCTGTATCCCGACGTTCAGTGTGGGACTTCATCAAAGAATTGCGCCAAAAGGAAAAGACCATCATACTCACAACACACTACATGGAAGAAGCACAAGAACTGGCTGATAGGGTGGGCATTATCGACCAAGGCAGATTGATAGAACTTGGAACCCCAGAAGCATTGATCGAGAAATACAACGTGGATGATCTCGAGGGGGTTTTTGTCAATATTACAGGCAAGAAACTGAAGGAGGCAGTCTAGATGAAGTGGCGTAGAATTGCAGCTTTAGTAGAAAGAAATCTGAAGAAACTTGCAAGAGATCGAGGTACTCTGTTCCTTCTGATTCTTTTCCCTGTTGTAATGACTTTTGTCTTTGGGCTTGCATTTGGTGGAATTGGTGGATCTGGAAATCAGAGTTTCGCTATTGGTGTAGTAAATCTCGATGATGTTTCAGGAAACGACGAATGGGCTACAGACTTCATTGGCAATCTTTCTGATGTTGAAGGAATCGATGTGGTTCCGTATCAAGACATCACAACTGGGCATGATGACCTACTCAGCGGTAGCCTTGACGGACTCATTATAATCCCATTGGGCTTTGGAGATAGCTGTTATTCATATTGGCTAGCACCACAGAATGAATCCGTTTGGTTGAATTCAACAATAGATCTTTACGTTGACAGCGGATCAATAATTGCCACAAGCGCAATCCCTCCGATTGTGCAGCAAACTTTGCTCAATACTCTATTTGGAAACACTCAAGCATCATTCGAGATACCCATAAAGATCACAAGTCCTGAGCTAGTTGTCGTTAGTTCGTTTACTCAGTGGGAATACATGGTACCAGGTATGTTTGCCTTCTCTGCGATATTCATTACAGTAATAGTTGCACAATCTATGACTGTTGAGAGAAGTGATGGTATACTCAAGCGATTTTCAACGACTCCATTATCCTCTGCTGAATACATGGTTAGCCAACTGGTATCTTATCTCGCGGTTGCATCCCTACAAGTTGCCATGATTTTCATAACTTCATTTCTCATTGGCTATAGACCAGCCACAGGAGTTCTGGGAATCGGATTTGCAGTTGCACTTCTCGGAGTGTTTTCACTAGTCTGCGTTGGTCTTGGACTAATTGCTGCTACATTCTCGAAATCTGAGGATAGTGCAACGGGATTGGCCTTCATGATCGCCCTACCCCAAATGTTCCTCGGAACTTTCATGCCTCTTGGTGGAATAGCAGAAGCAGTCTCAGCATTTATGCCAAGCAAGTATGTCACAGATGCACTAACGACGCTATTTCTCAGAGGAGCTCAGATTACCACCTTCTCAATCTGGATGGATCTCGGGATGGTAGTAATAGCAAGTGCAATTGTGGTCATAGCTGGTATTCTCCTCTTCGAAAAGTGGGGAAGGGGATGAGCTGATGAATATGGTTGCCTTTGTTGAGGGGTATGCGGCCCTGTCCGCTACTTCTCAACATGATTCCTTGTACTCAGCCACAGGACGTACAATACTCTTACACAATAGTGAGGATTGTAGGATTTATCTAACCAAAGGCCCTGAGTCATGGGAAGAGGTATACCTTGAGATTGAAGTCTACTTACCTATGGGCTGCGATACCAATCAGGAAAGTCTTGAACTAAACGATTTTGATTCTGAAATTGAGAGCCTATCACGAGCTCAGCTCCTCAGATACATCAACTACATTGAGTATCTCCTACTTCTGGAGGAGCATGGTTTCAAGATCGGAGTCGTGACAGATGAATGTGTACTCACTGCA
>JBHLQM010000073.1:12348-14135 GCA_048884785.1 Candidatus Thorarchaeota archaeon
GAAGATATCATCTGTTTCAAAGACAATACCTGTTTTTGTCACCGATTCAAAGTTGCGCTCAGATTTATGAAGACCGATTTTTGACATCGGCTCGGCAGGACCAAGTTCGGCATGACCAAAGCCTCGAGCGTCAAGTGCAACAGGTAATCCAAGAACATCCCGATAAAATTCAATTGCTGCATTAATATCTGAAACACCAATCATTGCAAGCCAAAGACGTGTTATTCTGCCATTTTTTGATGTCATAGATTATCACAACCAAATGGTTCAATATTCCCTCGGTGTCAGGTTTGTTCGTTTTCTGAGTTAGTAATCTTTATTCTTAAAATTGGTCATGTACAAAGGATAGAGCTAACAGAGCAAGGTCTACCAATGATAATCTTGAGAGTTTCAATACGAATACTTGTAGCCGGTTTCATTTGTATGATGTTGATAGTGCCATCCAATATAGATGCAAGCGTTCTCAGCGCTCAAGATGACATCACAGGCATAGCATTTCTTCCTGGATCCGGCGGAAGAGTTCTTTTCAATCAGACCTATGGACCAGGGGAATTTCATTCCATTCTTGAACTACAAAATGGCGACCTTGCTATTGTAGGATGTTCCAACAGAAATGCAACGCTCTTCCCCTCAACCGGAGAGTTGATTGAAGATAGCGATATCTTCTTGATGAAAACTGATAGTAGTGGCAATACTATTTGGAGTCACTCCTATGACTTTTCTGAAGAATATGGAAGCCTACTCTGGATTGGATATGAAGTCATTCAAACGAATGATATGGGCTTTGTCGTTGTTGGAAATGCAGGAAATCAGGTCTTTCTCTTACGAACAGATATGAATGGGAACAGCCTTTGGATGAAGGCCTTTGGAGGGTGGGGTGCAACTCTAGGCCGAGGGGTTGTGGAATTAGAGGACGAAGGCTTTCTTGTAATAGGAAGCACCTATGTAATTGGATATGGATACTCCCTCTATATGGCTAGAACAGATTCCTCTGGAAATATGATGTGGGTGAGGTCATACGAGGGTTCTACGGAAACATACGGAAACTCAATCATCCGGCTGGATTCCGGAAGGTTGCTAATAGCGGGATATACTGAGAGAGCATATGATACTGAGATGTTAGTGATTTGTACGAATCTATTGGGCGACATAATATGGTATCGAACGTACGGATTTGGGCGAGGAGAGTCAATAATAGGGACAAAAGTCGGGAATCTTGTATTCATTGGACATGGCAACGAATACGAACCGTATGGAGGGAACAGCGGAATCCATTTGATCCATACTGATCTTAATGGCAATGTAACTCAATCCAGAACATACTCTGGAGTTCCATATCGAGACCTGCCAAACCATTTTGGTGATTTTTCATACGCATTTGTCGAAGATGGCAATGGTGGGTATTACATTACAGGTGAAACATGGACCGGCGACCCAAAACTAGTGGAAGATGGAAGGTTCAACGAAGCTTTGCTATTGCACATAAATCGACAAGGAGATGTAGACAAGAGTTACACCTACGGTAGTGTCCACCACAAAGATGGAGGCTATGATATTCTAAAAACGGTTTCAGGTGCGATCGCAATTGTTGGATACAGAGGTAATGCCAATCAAGAGTCAACATGGGAGAATGTGGCCGAGAGTTGGCTTCTCATAGTTTTACTCAATGAACATGAGCCTAGTCTTGTAGGTACATTATTTGCAGGTGCTACAATTCTAGCGACCATAGGCATACTTCAAGTACAATCAAAGAAACAATCTAAGAAATTAAAATCAATGAAATCTCA
>JBHLQM010000074.1:0-13795 GCA_048884785.1 Candidatus Thorarchaeota archaeon
AGCCCAAACCAAGTCCTCCACATTGGGAAATAATGAAGTGCCTCTGCTTTATCATCAAAGGTTGGAATGTAGTTGTGTACCATATCGAGGAAGATGAGCCAAGCTTCGTCATGCTGTGGGCCTTTAAGGGTCAAGCCATATCCTCCCTGTTGTGCAAGGCTTTCTTTGGTTACATATTCTGAGTATTCGAGCCCCTTGTGCTCCATCCCAATGTCTTGCATTACCTGCTTGTCAACACCAAACTTGTTACCAAAGTATCCTTTCAGATAGCGTACACCTTTTCCGAAATGCATCCCTCCAAAGCCCTTGCCCTCGGCGATCTCATGAAGTACTGCCAGTGATGCCTCTGCGGCTCCCCATCTTAACGTGTGTCCTCCGGTCGCCTTCTCATCAATGTGTCCTTCTTCAAACAGCTCCATGACAAAGCCCATAGTGGTGCCAAATGAGATTGTGTCGATGCCATATGCATCGCAGTAGAAGTTCAGCTCAGCTACTTGATATGGGTCGAAAATGCCAAGATTGGAGCCACATCCAGCAATGGTCTCATATTCCGGGCCATCAACAACTACGCTTTTCCCTTTGAATGCGCCAGTCTTTGGAACGAACCCTTCTATACAGTGACTGCAGTTAATTGCGCAGGGACGCCAGCATCCGTCCCAACCTTTGCCGGGATTTGTGAAGATCTTTTCCCAGACCTCTCCAGAGAGATTCTTGGCGCTAGGGTCTCCACCAGTTCTGAAATTGCGAGTTGGCAGGAGGTCAAATTCATCCATGATTGAAGGAAGGTGGCCTGTTCCAATGACTCGCATCCTATTCTGCTTCTCATCTAACTCGAGAATCTCACCTGAGTGGTCTCTCCCCACTGCCTTGACTGCCTCAATATCAGCAGGACCATTGAGTTCGAGTGTTATCTTCTCGACCTTGGAAATTAATGCCTTGATTCGCTTGTTCCTGAATACAGTGCCAATCCCTCCACGTCCTGCTTGTTTATACCTTGGTATATTTCTACGCATGTCCCACCAGCTAAAATTCAAACAGCCCATCCAAGCATGTTCCGCACCTGGGCCAGCTGCGACAACTGATATATCCTTGCCATCCTTCTCCGTGTGCCGTTCACTGAGTACACGTGTTATCTCATAGGCAGTATCAGGAAGGCCCTTAGCATCAAAAATCTGAATCTTCCCGTTGTCTCCATCAATCAATATGTATACGTCTTCCTTTGCTTTGCCTTGAATCTCAAGTGCATCAAATCCACTGAATTTCAAGTTAGGACCAAAGTAGCCTCCAACATTGCTGTCGATGGGAATTCCGGTCATAGGAGAGATGGTTGTGACAATTGATTTCCCAGCTCCTGGATATTGTGTCACTCCACCAAGAGGACCTGTTGCTATGCAGATTTCATTCTCAGGATCATCCCATTTTACCACCCTGTCCTTTGGCAGTCCATTCCACATGAGCCAGAGGTCGAAACCCTTGCCTCCTGTGAAGGTATCCTTCATTCTCTGGTCAACAGGTTTAATCTTGATTTCATTAGTATTCAAATTGATATACAATGTCTGATTGGCGTAGCCACGCTCAATCTTTGGCACTTTATAGGCTAACTCTTTCAACATAGGAACACCACAGCATAATCGTAGATTGCCAATCTAGATGGCTGATTAATTCAATTGCCCTAGTCGCCTGCATTTGAGTCTTGTCGTTTCCGACATGCATCGTCATGCATAATGACACCAATGGTATAAATTACTTCATACTATTAGCATGCTGTACTGCTCGAACACCGAATTATTCATATGCTTCGCCATAAGTGTGGGCTATAATTAAATTGAGGGCTTGGGGGCCTGGGAGGCCAATATAGTATCTAGTAGGTGTACATTTGAACGAAACGATGCGCACACTTGAAACAGCGCTTACTGATGCCAATCTACGAAAGCTATTGGCTATCCCGAATAAGCATGTACACCAATTTGTGGCAGATGCCATTATGTTATGCAAGCCCATGAAGGTATTCGTTTGCAATGACTCAGAGATAGATACCGAGTACATCAGGCGTACTGCAATTGCGAGAGGAGAAGAAACGCCTCTGGCAAATCCAAATCACACAGTTCATTTTGATGGATATTGGGATCAAGCCCGAGATAAAGAGAGTACAGTATACCTTGTCCCAAAGGGTGATAGTCTCGGGGAACAATTGGCCCAGATTGATAGAGATACAGGGCTTGCCACTGTCGACAAGTTGCTTGAAGGAAGTATGAACAACAAAAAGATGGTTGTTCGCTTTTTCTCACTCGGTCCGCTTGATTCCGTATTCTCCATTCCCGTCGTCCAAATTACTGATTCCTTCTATGTGGCACATAGCGAGGATCTATTATACAGAAGGGGATACGAATACTTCAGACGATTGCATGAGGATAGAGAGATTTTCCGAATGTTGCATTCATCAGGAAAACTGATGCACTCAGTTAGTATTGATTGGAAAAAACGTGGTGTCATGGTTGATTATCTTGAGAACAAGGTATACAGCGTGAATACACAATATGCAGGAAACGCTATTGGTCTGAAGAAGCTTGCACTTCGACTTGCCATTCGAAAAGCTGACCGTGAAAGATGGCTTGCTGAACATATGTTTCTTATGGCAATTCACGGACCTGGTGGTCGAAAGACATACTTCACTGGCGCGTTCCCCTCAGGATGCGGCAAAACTAGCACATCAATGGTTCGAGGGAATACTATCGTTGGTGATGATCTTGCCTACATGCGTGTGATAGATGGTAAAGTGCGAGCAGTTAATGTTGAACGCGGCATCTTTGGAATAATCCGCTCTGTTACGGCAAAAGACGACCCTGTCATATGGGATGTTCTCCACTCAAAGCATCCAGTCATTTTCTCTAATGTATTGGTCACCGAAGATGCAGAGCCTCGCTGGTTAGATGATGGCTTGGAGGATCCTGAATCGGGCGTCAATCACTCTGGTGAGTGGTTTAAAGGAAAAATCGACCGAGATAAGGAAGAGATACCTTTTGCCCATAAGAATGCGCGTTATACTTTCAGTCTTGAGGGGTTGTCAAATCTTGATGAAGCACTTGAAGATCCCAGAGGTGTTGAAGTTGGTGGAATTCTATATGGGGGTCGTGATTCAGATACCTGGGTGCCTGTTCAGCAATCTCTAGATTGGGAGCATGGTGTCATTACAATGGGTGCATCTCTTGAATCAGAAACCACTGCTGCCACACTTGGTCCAAGTGGAATACGGAGGTTTCAGCCATTCTCAAATCTTGATTTTCTCTCTATACCATTGGGAAGATATGTAGGCAATCACCTCGACTTCATCAGAAATGTTGAATCACAGCCCAGCATTTTTGCCGTTAATTATTTTCTGAAGAACGAAGAAGGTCAATTCATTACTGATAGAATGGATAAGCTCGTATGGTTGAAATGGATGGAGCTCAGAGTACATGAGGAAGTCAAGGCAATTAGGACCCCTACTGGCTATATTCCTCTCTACGCTGATTTGAATGATCTTTTTAAAACATATCTTGGCAAGGACTACTCACTTGATGATTACAATCTTCAGTTCATGACGCGAATACCTCAACTATTGGCAAAATTGGATCGCATCGAGAAGATCTACAAAGAAAGCGTTAATGATACACCAAAGAACATGCTTGAGGTGTTCAATTCACAAAGGAGTCGATTAATCGCCGCTGAGGAAAAGTTGGGTGAGTACATTCATCCTGATGCATTTATGTAATGTATGTTTTTCTCAAAAGGGATATCTAACCAATTTTCTAAAATCGTGTTAAATGTTTTCAGAGTGAAACCAATCTGATGAACTGCATTACAATGGAGAATAATATCGGTGGGTCCATAAGGCAAAACACACAAAAAGTAAGTGGATTCGAATTCTAACTATTATCTTGAAATCGATACAATTGAAATAGTAAATCTGTTTTGTTGGTAACTCTTTGTAAGAGAAAAATTCGTTCAAATTAGACAGTCCGAGAAAGAAATCGGAATGTGTTCATTTTGGAACACTTGTAGGTTTCGTTGTGTCTGAAATGAGAACTCATTATTCTCATTCATGTACGATTTTAAACTCTGAAACTTTAAGATAACCACGGTCTCAGAAAGTATGGCCTACATAGACCTTTGGATTGGTCATGAACAATATCCTAGCCCAGCTACCTTCGATAATGCATTGATAATGTTTCAAAATGGGCCGGTGAGTAAGTGATGCTCGAGAAAATATCCGCCCCTTTCAACACCTGGATTTCTAGTGTGCGTCATCTTGAGTTTCTAGACTACTCATTTCAGATAGGCAATCTTGCGTGGGGTACAATCACCAATCCTGAGGTTGAATTAATCGCTGGCTTATATCTATGGAGCCATCACAATGACAGTTGATCAACCGACTCAAACAGTAACTGAACCTGAAAAACAGATTCCCAGCGCACTCGTGATAGGAGGCGGGGTTGCAGGTATGCAGGCGGCCCTTGATATTGCAAATCAGGGCTTTTTGGTACACCTTGTGGAAAAGACCTCAAGCATCGGAGGAAGAATGGCCGCCATTGACAAGACATTCCCAACGTTGGACTGTTCTGCCTGTATCCTTACTCCACGACTAAGTGAGGTCGCAAGGCATCCAAATATTGAGCTACTCACATATTCAGAAGTCAAGCGAGTGACAGGAAAAGCCGGAAACTTCCATGTAGAGGTTCTCCGAAAACCACGATATATTCACGAGGACAAGTGTTCTGGATGCGGTGATTGTGTAGCCGTATGTCCGATTGAAACTGCAAACGAGTTTGACGAGGGTCTCGGATTCAGAAAAGCAACGTATGTCCCGTTTCCGCAAGCCACTCCAAATGCATACACCATTGACAAACGAGATCATCCCGCTTGTAGAATAAATTGTCCCGCAGAAGTGAATTGTCAGGCATTTGTAACTCTTCTCAACCAAGAGAGGTATGCTGATGCACTTCGTATTGTTCGAGATGCAATTCCGTTTCCGGGGATATTAGGAAGAGTTTGCGTTGGCTGGTGTGAAGGCCAGTGTCAGCGCGGGGAGTATGATGGAAGTGTAAGCATTCGTAACCTTCACAGGTACCTTTCAGATTGGGAAAAGGAACAAGGGACCAAGAAACCTGTTGTCGCCAATATTGACAAGAAAGAGAGAGTAGCTGTAGTTGGTGCAGGTCCTGGAGGAATCTCATGTGCCTATCAGCTCGCCAGAATGGGATACCCTGTTACGGTATTTGAGAAACGTTCTGAACTTGGCGGTCTGTTAAAATGGGCAATTCCGGAATATAGACTGCCTCGGGATATTCTTCAGGAAGAGATTGAATGGGTCGCAGAACATGGCGTGGAGTTCAGATCAAATGTACATATAGAATCTCTAAAGCAGCTGAAAAAACAAGGTTTCAAAGCCATCTTTTTGGCAACAGGAGCCTCAAAGAGCAACAAGCTATCGATACCCGGGGAAGATTCAAAGGGTGTCTATCATGCGATTGATTTTCTTGACAGAGTTGCTTCGGGCGAAAAGGTAACCGTGGGAGAAAGAGTTGTTGTGATTGGCGGTGGCGACGCTGCCATTGACTCAGCAAGAACGGCTCTTCGCCTAGGTGCGTCAGAAGTCACAGTAGTCTATAGACGTGGACAGACGGAGATTCCAGCAATACCTTCTGAGGTTGAAGATTCCCGACAGGAAGGTATCCGTCTAATGCTGCTTACAGCACCTGTTGAGGTATTAACTCAGAAAGGTGCAGTTCAAGGTGTAAAATGCATACGCATGAAGCTCGGAGCTCCTGACCACTCTGGAAGATGCCGTCCTGTTCCCATTGCAGATTCCGAATTTACTGTAGTTGCTGATCAGATGATAATTGCAGTGGGTCAGACCGTGGAGCCAATTCCCATACATGAAGATCTGGATACAACCGAATGGGGAACCCTTATGGTTGACCAGATAACACTTGAAACAAGTGAGAAGGGTGTTTTCGCAGGAGGAGATTGTGTCTTGGGTCCTGCCACAGTTGTACAGGCAATTGGGCATGGTAAGAAGGCTGCAATCTCAATTGATCGTTATCTCCGAGGAGAGGATATGGAAGCTGGACGCGAGCCGGAACACTATCGCATTGCAAAACCGGCTGTCAATCAAGCCCACTTTAAATTCCAGCCTCGAACTGAAATGCGAAAGGCAAGTATCCGGAGCAGAAAAGGTGATTTCTCTGAGGTAGAACTCGGATTCTATCACGACATGGCTGTAGCAGAGGCCGGTCGATGTTTGAACTGCACTGTGTGCTGTGAATGTCTTGAGTGTGTCAAGGCATGTGAGCGGAATGCTATTGATCATAGTATGCGCGAAGAGAAGTTGCACCTTAATGTTGGAGCTATTGTGGTGGCTTCTGGATACAAGCTCTATGATGTGTCCAAATACCCACGCCTAGGATTTGGTAAGTTCCAGAACGTAATCACAGCAATGGAATATGAGAGGTTGATTAATGCTGCTGGTCCCACGCAAGGTCACTTGATACGATTCAGTGATGGCAGGATGCCAAAGAGCATAGGATTTGTGCAATGCGTTGGTGCACGTGATACACAGAAAGGTGTTCCAAACTGTTCTCGTGTCTGCTGCATGTATGGTATAAAGAACGCAGTGATGGCAAAGGAACATGACCCTGATGCAGAGGTCACAGTTTACTATGCTGACATCAGAGCATTCGGAAAAGGCTTCGAAGAGTTTTATGAAATGGCACGAACACGATTCGGAGTCAATTTTGTTCGAGGCCGTGTCGCTGAAGTCGACGAAGATCCGATGAACGACAACCTGCTCGTTCAGGTCGAGAATACAGCAGATGGGACATTAATGAATGTTGAACATGATCTTCTTGTATTGAGCCCAGGACTCATACCAAACGACGATACAGCTTTCATGGCAGATGAGCTAGGTATAACCCTGGATGACGAGGGATACATCGATACACGAGATGAGCTAGTTTCGCCTGTTGACACAAACAGGGATGGCATCTTTGTGTGTGGCTGCACAGACGGCCCCAAGGATATTCCGGATAGCGTAACCGCCGGAAGTGCAGCGGCAATGCATGCATCCATCATATTGGTGGAAAAGGAAAATGAACGAGGTGGCGAACTGAATACAGGAGCTGCCAAGGAACGGGAGGTTTCAGTGAAATAACTAGGAGTTGAAAGAAATGGTTTTGGAAGAATCATCACAACCAAAAAGCCATACACCATCATCTCACTTTGCCAAGGAAATATCCGTCATTGAGGGTGGAGAGGCAATCAACAAGTGTGTACAATGTGGCATTTGCACAGCAAGTTGTGTTGTGGCAAGGGCTACTGACATATATCGACCTAGAAGACTCATTCAGAAGATCATCCTCGGGAAGAGAGAGGAGGTTCTTCAGGACCCACAGTCTTGGTATTGCATGACGTGCAGGATGTGCGAAGAGCGATGTCAGGAAGGAGTCTCTCCTGCGGAAATTTTCCACGCAGTTAGGGTCGTTGCCGCGCGGGAAGGGCACATACCCAATGTGTTTAGGCAGACGGTTAAGACGGTTCTACAAGATGGATGGCTTCTCAAGGATGCGTATTCTGACTTCACCCAAGATGAACGCGAGGATCTTGGTTTGAATCCTGACTTGCACATCAATACTGAGTTTGGAGAACGTTTGAGACATAGGTACTTCAGCGATGAAGAGGAGGTGCACATCTAGTGGACCTAATTCTCTACAGAGGATGTACAACCCCTGTTCGACTACCTGCCTACGAGGCTGCAACAATTGCGGTTCTTGAGAAACTCGGTGTGCATATCTATGAGATGTCAGATGCCAATTGCTGCGGAGCCCAGTATGTTGAATCCATGGATAAGATGGCATTTGCTGCAATGAGCGGCAGAATACTTGCTCTCGCTGAGAGAGAAGAGAAGGACATTCTCGCCCTTTGTGGTGCTTGCTCCGGCTCCCTCAAGACAACCAAGCATTTGCTCGATACTGATATCCGGGCAAGGGATGAGGTCAATTCTCTATTGGCAGAGGAGGGTCTAAAGTATACAGGGAAAGTGCGAGTAAAGCACTTGCTGCAGGTACTCGCCGAAGATATCGGTTTTGACGCAATCGAGCGTGCAGTTGTAAACCCGTACAAAGATGTGAAACTTGCGGCGCATTATGGATGCCACGTAACCCGACCCTATGAAATTGTACAGGTAGATGATCCTGAGAACCCGACAATCCTTGATCGCCTTGTTGAGGCAGCTGGTGCCACTGCTGTCGATTATCCAGGAAAGACAAGATGCTGCGGCGGACCGATGCTCGCAATGGATGAGGAAGTAGCAGCTCGAATTGGACTAGACAAAATTGACAATATTCTGGACTCCGGGGCAAATGGTGTAGTCACAGCATGTGTCTTCTGCGACATCCAGCTGACTCAGGTACAGTTCGGATCACAAGCTGGGAAGAGAACGAAGATACCTATAATGCCTATACCCCAGTTTCTGGGCCCAGCACTCGGAATAGATGAAGACATTCTTGGTATTGAGCTGAATAAAATCGATCCTCATCAGGTGATAAGTTGCAGTGGGGTGAATCAATGACAGAAGGTCAGGTGGAGTCCGTTTCTGCAGAACTCAACGCTACGCCACGGATTGGCGTATTTGTATGTCACTGTGGTCATAATATTGCAGGTGTGGTAGATGTAGAAAAAGTTGCAGACTCTGCTAAGAAACTACCGAATGTTGCATTCGCGACTCATGAAATGTTCACCTGTTCTGATGCAGGGCAGGAGCTAATTCGTGAGAAGATAAAGGAGTGCAATCTCAATCGTGTGGTTGTAGCTAGCTGTTCGCCTCGTATGCATGAACCAACATTTCGTCGAGTTGTTGAAGAAGCAGGGTTAAACAGATATCTCTTTGAACAGGTGAATCTTAGAGAGCATGTTTCTTGGTGCCACTCAAGGGAGCCAAACGCAGCCACACAGAAAGCATCTGATCTCATTCGGATGGCAGTCGCGCGAGCTGCAGAACTCGAAGCATTGCCGATAAAGCGAGTACAAATAACTCCTAGAACACTTATTGTGGGTGGCGGAATCGCAGGCATCAGAGCAGCATTGGATGTCGCAGATCGTGGATTTGAAGCAGTCATTGTTGAACGTGATTCGGAATTAGGTGGCAATGTTCGAAAATGGTCGCATATGTTCCCTGGTGAAAAACCAGGAAAGGAAGTTCTGAAGCCCTTAATTGAGCGCGCTCAGAAACACAAGAATATCAAAATCCTTACTGGCGCGCATGTCGAGAACTTTGAGGGGTATGTTGGAAACTTCGAAGCCCATATTGCGGTTCAAGGGCTCAAAAATACAAAGAAGTTTCAGGTTGGCACCGTCATCGTTGCCACAGGATTTGAACCATTTACACCCCAAGGCCACTATGCCTATGGTGAAAGCCCTGATATCCTAACGCTAGCCGAGCTTCAATCGCTTCCAGATGAAGAGCAATACCTTAGACGAAGTGACAGCAAGCCTGTAAAGAAAGTTGCCTTCATAGGCTGCGTAGGTTCTCGTGAGCCAGGAGTGAAGGGGCATGAGCATTGTTCGCGATACTGCTGTTCTGCTCTTGCCAAGACGGCTGCAATCATGAAGAAACGGCTCGATGAAGCTATTATCCTGTATCAAGATATTCGCACCTATGGAAAAGACCACGAGGAATTCCAACGAATCGCTCGTGATAGGCATGTTATCTACTCAAAATTCCCAACCGAGAATAAACCCAAAGTAATTGTAAAGAATAAGAAGATCAAACTATACTGGCATGATGTTTTCTCAGATTCACCACTTGATTTTGAGCCAGACCTCCTCATTCTTGCGTCTGCAATGACACCGCCGGATGGCATAGAAGAGGTTTCGCATGCGTTTGGCCTGACTCGTAGTGGTGATGGATTCTTCAATCCGGAGCACATCAAATTGGCTCCCGTATCCACTCATACAGCAGGAATCATGATAGCTGGAGCAGCGCAGGCTGCAAAGAATGCATCTGAGGCTGTGATTGATGCAAGTGGGGCGGCAGCGAAAGTTGTTGGATTAATGGCAAAGGGAGCTGTGGAGATCGAGTCAACAGTGTCCAGAGTACTTCCCGAGCTTTGTTCGTCATGTGCTACATGCATTACAGCCTGTCCATATCGAGCTATTGAGTGGGACGAATCACGTGACCCGCACATCGCACAGGTCCAGGAAGCAAAGTGCCACGGTTGCGGAACCTGTGCTGCAGCATGTCCTAGTAGTGCTATCATCATGTTGCATTCCACAGATAGTCAAATCATGGCGATGGTGGAGGCCTACCTCTGCCCACCGCCCGAAACCACAGGAGGTGGTGTAAAGTGACGACAACGTCAAATGAAGTATCAGTCGAATTCGAGTGGGAACCGAGAATAGTTGCCTACTGCTGCAACTGGTGTTCCTATGCCGGAGCTGACCTAGCTGGAACAAGCAGAATACAATATCCGCCTAATGCTAGAATTCTCCGTGTGAACTGCACAGGGAGAATTGATCCTGAGTTCATCTTGGCTGCCCTTGATATGGGCGCAGATGGAGTTCTGGTTTCTGGGTGCCATCCAGGGGACTGTCACTATACTAGCGGCAATCTCAAGGCACGAGCAAGATGGGCACTCATGGAGAAGGTGATAGAGCAATCAGGTGTCAATCCAAAGCGAGTGCGTCTGCAATGGGCAAGCGCCTCAGAGGCACAAATCTTCGCTGATGGGGTTCGAACACTTGTCGACCAAGTTCGTGAGCTTGGACCAATTGAGAGGGAGTGGCGATGAGAAGATTCTCAGGTTTCTTTGAACAAAAACATAGTGAAGTCCGACATCAGCGCCAGAGGATTAAGGAAGCAGTGAGTGGCGGCGCAAATACGGTAGACAAGATTTCAGAGGCCACCAAAATGCCCAAGGAGCTTGTAGTATGGAATCTCATGGGCTTGCTAAAGTGGGGTCAGGTTGAAGTTTGTGGTGAAGTGAACCATGAACCTGTGTACGCTATCAAGGAGGCCTAATAATGGGAGATCCTGTACCTGTTGCAATGGCTCAAGGTTCCTCATGCTGGGGATGTTTCCAAAGCCTTATTGATATCCACCTCGGACTCGCGGATGTTTTGCCGAAGTTGGATATTAAGTACTGGCAAGCTGTTGTAGACTTCAAACTGCATCATCTTGAGGGTTATGAAGACAAGTCTATTGTTGTTGGATTCTTTGAGGGTATGGCAAGAACCGAGGAGGATATCCATCTTCTAAAGACCATGCGCAATAAGTGTCAGATTCTGATAGCCTATGGGTCTTGTTCCTGCTTCGGAGGGATTCCAACCTTGGCCAACCTCTCTGACATTGAGGAGTGCTACGATGTGAAATATCGTGAAAACAAGACATTCAGTGGCGGAAAGGTTCCATCTGAGAATATTCCAAAGATAGAAACAGTGGTCAGACCGAATTCCGACTTTGTCAACTTTGATATTTACCTACCCGGATGTCCGCCGACTCCAAAACTCATTGCGACGGCAGTGACATCTTTACTTGAAGGAAAAGAACTTGAACTTCCACCTCATACAGTCTGTCACTACTGCAAGAGAGAGAAGAAGGAGACCCCGATTGACAACATCCTGCGTCCATTTCAGGGCATAGCTGACCCAGAACGATGCCTGCTAGAGCAAGGATACATTTGTGTGGGGTCAGCAACGTGGGGTTTGTGCGAAGGCCAGTGTGTCAATAAGGGTGCAACCTGCCGAGGTTGCTTTGGACCTCCACCTCCTATAATGGCTGACCATGGGGCAGCTTCTATCTCAATGCTGGGGACATATGCCCCTATTGAACCAGAAAAGCTTGTTGAGCAAGTCAAAGATCCTCTTGGTACTTTCTATCGTTTTGACTATGGAACAAGTCACCTCAATAGAATACGTATCAGGAGGGAAGATATCGTGAGACCCAGGGAGGTACACTAATGACGAATGATAAGACAATTCGAATTGACCCTGTAACTCGACTTGAAGGCCATGGAGCTCTAACCATTAAACTCAGTAAGGACAACAAAGTCAAAGATATCCAATATAATGTGGGCTCTACAAGATTCTTTGAGAAGTTCCTAACTGGGCGACCAATGGAGGAAGCTCCCCGTATTGCCCCCAGGATTTGTGGAATCTGTCCTATTCCCCACCATCTGGCATCAATCAAAGCAGTTGAAGCGGCTTGGGATGTAAAACCACCACCAGCCGCAATTAAGCTGCGACGGTTGATGATTGAAGCCAAACAACTCTCTTCACATGCAATTCATTTCTATGCCCTTGCGGCTCCTGACTTTGTATTTGGCCCGTTTGCCAATCCAGCTGTCAGAAATGTTGCGGCTGTTTTGAAGCACTTGCCAGATGTGACAGTTCAAGCCATCAAGATCATGGAGTTTGGACAAGAGCTCATTCGTGATATTGGTGCAAAATCTGTGCATCCTGTCACCGGAATTCCGGGCGGAATGCTGAATACACTAAAGGAAGAGGAGCGTGACAAATGGCTAAAGCAAGTCCCTGAGATGCTTGAAAATGTCAACAAAACCGTAGAGCTTGCTAAGACTGTGGTCAACGCATATCTAGATGTCATAACGAAAGTTGCTGTTACACCTACATACTATATTGGTCTTACTAACAATGGCACCTTAGATATTTATGATGGAAATGTGCGTGTGATGGACCCGGACGGCAAGATTGTTGCTGACTTTGAGCCAAAAGACTACACTAAGTACTACGGAGAACACATTCCAAAGCATGCATATGCAACCCACATTTACTTCAAACCAGCAGGATATCCTGAAGGAATTTGGAGAGCAAACACACTTGCTCGATGCAATGTTGCAGATAAGATGGCTACACCATTAGCAGATGCAGCTTTGAAGGAAATGCGGGACCTTGTGGGTCGGCCTTCACATCACACGTTTGTCTACCACTACGCACGTATTGTAGAGCTCGTGCAAGCCGCAGAGTGGATTAAGACACTACTGGAAGACCCTGACATTGTCAGTACTGATGTAAAGCTGTCAGATGTTGAACCAAAGGCTGGAGATGGTGTAGGTATTGTAGAGGCTCCACGAGGCACTTTGCTACACAATTATACAAGTGATGAGAAAGGTATGCTTGTGCATGCAAACCTCATCGTTGCTACAAATAACAACATCGCTGGGATAGAGAAGTCTCTCATGACGGCAGCGAAACAGATCTTCGAGGATAAGGCTCTCGATAGTCTGAAACTACCGGAACCACTGGTTAAGACCTAGGAGATGAAGTGATGACCGAAGAAATACCCGAAGGCGTACTCAACCTCATTGAGATGGTCGTACGCTGTTATGACTGCTGACTATCATGTGCGGCTCACATGGTTGTCGTTCGTGAGGATGACGATGGTGAACTGCACGAGATAGCCAGGAAGGATCTAGTGCTGGGCGGCGCATGAAGGTCCAACCGAAACTCGGGTTGGACTGGACGACCCCGCAAGGGTCGCCCGCACTCTCCTTCATTCTTTCTTTTTGAATTCACTTGTCGAAAGTGTAAAACGTATTCTTGAGTGGTTCATGAAACACCTTCAAGATTTAGATGGAGGATTCGCAAGAATCATAAAAACAGCAATTGATAGAATGATCACTGCAAAAACAAGTATGATAATGAGGATAAGAGAATAATCCACCAGGGTGTACTCAATCTGGGATAATAGGGAAATATCGATTCCTAGAGCTGAAAAAGCTATGAGCAGAATTATTATCCATGC
>JBHLQM010000075.1:0-9310 GCA_048884785.1 Candidatus Thorarchaeota archaeon
GGACATCGTAAAAAACCGAATTCCTGACCATTTCACAGCTTCAGTTGTCTATGGTGAACTATAGTTGGTGATTCTGCTATCGGGTTGGGGTCATCATCACAGCTGGGATTATTTTATACACAGCACATGACTCTGGTGTACTAGAGTGAACTAGACCCAGTTACCAAGAGAGTCTCAGCTAGTCTGAGACTCTCCAGTTTAATCATCTTCACTTTCTGAATCAGTTTATCACGAAGTATCCATCGATGGTAAATGTCTCCAAATAAATGATGCAGTCCGTGTGTACAATTCGTCCTTCAAGGTATGACCATTCACCAGTAGCTTCTGTGATACGTCCGTTGATGATGGGTGTGACTGTGGCATAAGACCACGATCCTTTATGGGTTCCTTTGATAGTCGCTCCGCTATCCCAAATAATCCACCAGATTCCTGAGAATTTTTGGACTGACTCTCCATCAGGTCCCAAAAATCTGTAGGCATCGTCATCATTATCCCAATACATGGTGCCGTGTTCACCACCGCTTGTACCTTCGGTCCATATTTCTCCAGTCCATTCAGGGCTTTCGGTATAGTTAAACACTGTCCACCATCTGTAAACCGAGAAATCTTTCTTTGCTTCCACAGGCACTGCAGAAACAAGAGCCACAAGGAAGACAATACTGATCACAGCTACACCTATTTTCCTTGACATATTCATTATATATTCGCCTCCCTTCACCGGAGTGCCAAATAATAGGCCATAGGTTTCTAATAAGACTTTCATTTAATTGAATAAGCTCAATTTTATTCAAATATGTGTTATTACACGGTTTTGGTAGACCCAGTTCCCAAACTGCACCAGGTTGAACCTATTCTCACCATTCCCTGCCCTTCCATATTCCAGAGGGAAGTCCGCTGGACTTGCGGGGCATTTGTCGGACTTCTTACGTGAGGTTAGCATTCATCTGCTCGAACTGATCATCTGCTTCGTCGTCATATGTATCGTTGCGTGTCTTCGATTATTGTCCGAGAGCGCCTGCACAAGAGGACCCATATCCCGCAGTACAGCCAAAGCAATGTTGCCCAGTTACTATCTGACGTGTTCTGTGGGAGCAGGAGTCAAATTTATGGATCTGGGTAGGAGTATTTACAACTGGAAGTTTAAGGGCAAAATTGAAGTCACAGTCATAGAGATGCCCATCCCATCCAATGCAAACTTGGTGTTTACACATCAGCTTATCCACTGTATTTGGATTAAAAGTATCTTCAAGCATCTTCTGGTACTCAGTTGCTTGCCCATTGGATTCCAAGAATTCTTTGAACCGTCCGATTGGCATATTTGTTATTGTAAGAAGACGATTGAATGAAATTCCGAATTCTTTTGAGAGGACATCTTTGTAAGTAGATTCTAGCTCCGCCTGATTTGGAGGTAGTGAAGCATCTTCTGGATTAAAGACTAAGTCCAATTCTAAATCTGAATCAATTCCATAACCGAGTTCATTGAGTTTTTGTAAGACTAGAATACTCTTCTTGAAAACACCATCTCCTCGTACTCTGTCAACATCAGCCTCTAGATAGCATGGAAGCGACCCAACCAAACGAATCTTGAGTTTCCTATACAGCTCTAATTGGTCGCTCAATCCAGAATCTAATAACACCGTAAGATTCGTTCGAACTTGAACTTTGAAATTTCTATCAACTAAGGCATTCAGAAATCTTGGAAGGTATGGATTCATTTCAGGTGCTCCACCTGTAATGTCAACAAGTTTCGGATTGATTCTTTCTGCAGTCTTTATGACTTCCTCCATTATCTCCCAGCTCATGAGGTCGTCACTGTGGGGAGTAGCTGAAACATGGCAGTGAATACATAGATGGTTACAACGATTGCCCACATTGACCTGAAGTATCTCGTGAGTTGAGCCAATCAGTCTAGATTCTGTTTCTCTAAGAACACGCTGAGCGAACGAAGACATCCTTTTCACCGCAAGAGTTGCCTTTTCAATTAATTTCCTCAATGATATTTAACTCTTAAAGATTAAGAAAAGCAAGAATATGAAGAGAATCTGGATATAAAGTGGAAGCGCTTTTTGAGGTCATAAATAGGATTCTCATCTTGTTTTCTTGGCATCTCAAAACTCCGATACGATGAAGGCGAATTGACAGAGAGTCTTTGGACTGAGAGTATTTGGTAGGAATGTTTCATTACTTCAATAGACTGGAGCCAAATTCATCCCATGATATACCCTTGAATTCCTCAGACCATTCTGGAAAGCGACCTACTACTTCCTCAATATTCAAGACAGTGATCTTGAATGCTGGCGGCCCCGAGCTTTCGATCCGTACGAATTTAGCCACTTGTTTAAACTGCTCGTCTCGCAAAAGCATTTCAAACTGAGCCATGTTTATTCCTTCGTTGATATAATCATAGATATCATCAATATACCCGATGGCACCCCAAATTTTATCGATGAGTAGGAACCTGACTTTTTTGTTGTTGAAGGCGTTGGAAATTTGATTCAATGTGATATCGATATCAGTGCGATCCCAATTATGGAGCCAGCTTTCAAGGATTTCAAAAAGAGTTTGGGTCGTCATGATAAAACGAATATGAGAGCAGGGTGGCAAATAAAAACTTAGTCTAAGCTACCATTCAAAGTTAGGATGAAGAAAGGCCCCTATGGGTTCGCCACATAGTAATAATGAGTTGCAGGAGGCTGATATCCATTGATAATCAAATCCTCCTAGCAACTCCTCCAATTCTTCAATGTGTCGTGACTGTATTCCTGTTACTTGTAGACAATATGGATCATGTCAATACCTATGAAGACAACGCCATCCAAGAAACATCCTGTGATAGTCAATGGATAGTCATGGCACGTTTCTTTTGGAAGCAACTCGAGAATAGTATCTCTATCGAACTTCACCATAAGTTCACATAGCCCATCAAGATTTACATCAACATACCCATACTGGTCAGGCAATGCAGAGACACCTTCGAGCGTAACTGTTGTTACATCAATGTCTCGCGCATCATATCCCATTGGAGGTGTGATGTAGCAAGTGACCCAACAGCCCTTACTGTTTGTATACAGTGTATTCGGTTTAACATCAACAATGACATCCATGCTAATGGGTTCATCTTCAAGAACCGTTGGAGATGTAGCAAGTTGCTCACTCGGAACAGTTGCTTGAGCAATAGGGGTCATCAACACAAAGACAAGAATACTATATAGAAATGTATAGGACCTCAACATATCTCTCTCCAAGTACAGCTTTTCCTTTACTGTACTAGTTCATTGAAGGTTAGGAGTATAAAATAGACATTCTTTGAAAACATACACCACAAAATAGGAGATTAAAATCGTCTGCTAGTGACTTGAAATGAAGCAAGAGGCTATTTCTGGATATATAAAAATACTCTGTCAAACGATTTCAACAATAATATGCTCTGAATGCCACATTTGAGTACAGAAGGAAGAAGGAATCAATCTCCTTTTTCCTGAACAAGAGATCAAAGCTCTTCCTCTGTGCAAGATTGAAACAATCATCGAGTCCTTCTTTTGGCAGTGATTTTCAAATGGATGTAACTCCATCTCTGTTGATGATTTTTTATAAGGTGTGTTCTTGTATGTCCAGCCAAGTCGACCATCGTACATGAGCACTTGTACCATATGACTAGCACTGTAAAGTAGCCAGGGGCATATTTTACCATTGTCACGTGGATACTAGAATTTCTCCCCCGCTTTGTGTCTTGTACAATGATCGCCTTCACAAATTTCAAGTTCTATATCCTTCATTTTATCAACTCCATTCTTCATTTCTTTCAAGATGATTTAGCGCAGTAGATCTTTCGACCTACTGCTCCAAAGTCTAAACCAGAAAGTCTGGCATCACCTCCTCATAATCAGACTTCAGGTTCCCATAGCCCCTCGCCATCTGATATGCGGGTTGCATCATTTCAGATGAGCTCACCTTCGTGAATCTGAGTGGGGCGTGAGTTTGAGTTATCAATCCCATTTCCACAAAGTCCCGGAGGTCAATAGGCAGCCGAATATCGTTGAAATGAGTCATCAGGTCTGAGTGAGTAATCTCCTCTTTCTTCGCCAGTAGTCTTTGTATCGGTTTTACAAAGGTATTCAGATGTTCCATAAGGTATTGTTCCATCGTCTGCAGGATATCCTCAAGCTCTTCCCTTGACCGCGACCCTTCCACAAGCTCTGTGAAGGTCCTGTTGAAGAAGCCTGGATTAAGCTCTAGCGCTTGTGCTGTAGACTCTCGGAGCGGTATCATCCGATTCAAGAGCACCTCAATGTTGGCCAAGCGTCTGATACCCGGCATCATGAAGACTACTGCAAATCGATGATCCTCCTTAGTACGCATAGCTTTGTAGGCCTTGTTGATTAGGTCCTTTGCGAAGACATAATTCAAGAAAAGGAGATTCTCGAGGTCGCGTTCTCCAGTTTCATTTGCATCCTCAATGATGTCATAGATTGTATCATCCCGAGTGAAGAGAATCTTGCTCTTTGATACATAAGAGTTGAACACGCTTCCGTCCAGTCTCCGATTAGCCAATTTCCGGAATGTGTCCCGGGGCAAGACAAACACATCAAATGAGACATCCTTCTCGATGAAACTCCGATAGGTTCTGTAAGGCTCATCCTTGGTCACCAGGATGATATCAATATCTGACTTTTCCCAAACCTTGTCATATGAAAGGCTCCCTCCAAGTGCGACTGTGAGTACATATTCATCTGACTTGGCTCGGTTCAGGAATGCATCAACAGCATTCTCATAATCTGCAAGCACAAGTTCTCGATCAACGGGCGCAGGACCTACCATTGTTGGCATAATCTTGCTCTCATCAAACGAATCCCAGCTGAAGTGATACTGCGCCTCATTATATTCTACAATTCCCTTCTTCGTAAGTTTAACTGGAGTCACTGTTCGTCTGAGAATGCGCCGTCTATGGAGATGAGTCAGATCTAGCAGAAAAGGGAATCCTCCTTGCCCAAGACGAACCATGAGATCGGTCTGTGATACAGTTCCTCCTTGTTCCGAGATAAAGTCAAGGACTGGCTTATAGATTCTCAAGTCCAGAGAGTCCATAAATTCATACATCTTTCTCAGTATCTGGTCCATAGATTCTTCTGTCAAGCTGTTGGAAATCAGGTCGTCATATACTTGCGAATAGAGCTCCGGTTCAAACTCCCTCCCTCGAAGGATGACTTCTCGAGGGGGATAGACGTCATTGATGTAGCAAAGCAAGTATCCCAGCTCGCTTAAGGCGTGGATAAGAAAATGGAAACTGTGTGAGATGTCTTTCTTGATGTAGAGATACTTCTCTGCCTTTGATAAGTCATACAACGTGGCGAGATGATAGAGAATCTGCAGATGCTCCCTATCTCTCATACCAACATTCCATGTCATACCCTTGTAGAACTCGGTAAATGAGCAATCTCGAGAGAAGACCAGCTTTCCAAAAGAAAGGACTTGTAGCATGCCCCTTCCGCGTGCTGACTCTAATCGTCTCATGAAATCATCACGACTGTATACCTCGACATCTATTGGCACACCATGCTCAACGAGACGCGCTGTTCGAAAGCGTCCCTGATCTATTATCACTACCATGTTTATGTTCGAACGTTCGGTCACCTCATCATAGGCTAAACTACCGTACATAATGATGGCAAGGACGCGTCTGTCGAGCTTTGCACGTTCAATAAAGCTCGAAGCAGCATCCTCGTACTGTTTCCGTACTTGTTGGTCCTCCATATTCATCAACTCCTGATTCCTAGGAAGACTCCACAACTCTCTGGAGGAACTTGCCAGTGTAAGACTTCTCACACTTGATGATATCGTCCACAGTGCCCTGGGCAATAATCTCACCACCCTCTGCACCGCCTTCAGGTCCGAGGTCAATAATGTAGTCAGCTGACTTGATGACGTCCAAGTGATGCTCAATCACGATAACTGTGTTGCCGGCATCTACAAGCTTGTGGATGGTCTTCAATAGCATCTGAATATCCTCCATGTGAAGGCCAACAGTTGGCTCATCCATAATGTAGAGATTATCCTTTAGTCTCTTCAGCTTCCCGAGCTCCTTAGCCAACTTGATTCTCTGACTCTCTCCGCCGCTCAGAGTCGGTGCTGGCTGGCCAAGCTTGAGGTATCCTAGTCCCAAATCCATCATGGTCTTCGTCTTGTGGCGAATCAACCGGGTATCTTTGAAGAACTCATTTGCTTCTTCTACAGTCATACTGAGGATGTCACCCATGTTCTTCCCATTGTACTGGATCTCAAGTATCTCCTCTGAGAATCTTGCCCCCTTGCAAATAGGACAGACAGTTTGGATATCCGGCATATACTGCAGTTCAATGCGGACTAGCCCTTCACCGTTGCATTCAGCACAGCGCCCCTCTGTTGAGTTAAAGCTGAACCTCCCAATAGAATACCCACGGTCTTTTGCCTCAGGAGTATCTGCGAAGAGCTGTCTCATCTTATCAAAGAAACCAACGTAGGTCATAGGCGTAGACCTCGAATGCCTTCCAATCGGAGATTGATCTACTATTCGAACATCTACAATGTTCTCCATGCCTTCCAAACGGTCTAGTTTACCTGGAATCACTCGAGGGTCTCTCATGTCATGTAAGAGCTTGTTACCAAGGACATCTTCAATCAGCGTACTCTTGCCGCTGCCGCTTACGCCTGTGATGCAGATGAAGACTCCTAGAGGGAACTCCACATCTATGCCCTTGAGATTGTTTTCGCTTGCACCAAAGACCTTCAGCTTCTTGCCATTTGGTTCTCGTGCCTTGCCAAGATACGGAATCTGTTTCTTTCCCGTCAGGTAATAACCTGTCAAGAACTTCGGTTCGTCAAGAATCTCTTCATATGGTCCTTGCGCGACAATCTCTCCGCCATGCACTCCAGGTCCAGGACCAATCTCAATGATATTGTCGGCTTGCCTGATTGTCTCTAAATCGTGCTCGATGACTATGACTGTGTTGCCAGTATCTCTCAGGAGCTTTAGGATGTTGATGATTCTGTTGCTATCACGCATGTGAAGACCGATAGAAGGCTCGTCTAGCACATACAGCATACCCATCAGCTCTGAACCGAGTTGTGTCGAGAGCTTTATTCTCTGCGCCTCTCCGGCTGACAATGTCCTGGCTCGTCGATTGAGTCTGAGATAGTAAAGACCGATGTCCTCTAATAGTTGGATTCGCTTTCGTAGCTCTCCAATGACCTGATTGCCGGCCTTCTCCTTTTCCTTTGGCACCTTGATTGAATCAATATACTCCAGAAGGTGATTGATGAAGTACTCTCCAAGCTCATCGATATTCTTGCCGTCCACTGTTACAAGTAATCGCTGCTTGATGAGCTTCCTGCCCTGACAATCTGGGCAGATGTTCTCCGCCATGATCTTTCGGTACCACTCATATCGTTCGCCCTTCTTCCTGTCGTTTCGATACCATCGGTCTATGGAGTTGCATATCCCCATATACTTGACCTTCTGACCTATTGATCGATGCCTATACTTGTTAGGCCAATCAGGAGGTTCCTGCAAAACGAATTCCTCTCTAATGCCATAGAATAGCTGATTACGGGCATCTTCAGAGATCTTTTCGAAGGGTGTGTTGATATCAAATCCCAGATGTTCACCAATGCTATACATCCAATACTTGGGATACCATGCAAGTGCTCCTTGTTTCAGGCTCCTTTTCGGGTCAACGACAAATAGCCGAGGATCAGCCTTCATGAGGGTCCCAACACCCAAACAGGTTGGACATGCATGATCCGGCAGGTTTGGTGAGAACGCCCCCGGGAGAAGTTTGTGCATGACGATATGGTGCTGTTTACACCCAAAATCAGCATAGAACTTCTCTTTGGTTTCAGATGAAGCTGACTCATCCACTTCGAATCTGATGAACCCGCTTCCCACATTGTTAGCATTCTCTATTGATATTGCAAATTGGTGATACAGGTCACGTTTGATGATGATACGGTCAACCACCACTTCTATATGATAATCTCGGGATTCGTCAAGCTCAATTTTGTCATTGATGCTATAGCTTACATCATCGATTTTGATTCGTTTGTATCCCTTCTGCCTTATGTCATCAAATAAGAATGGATAGTCTTCATCATAGACCTTGTTCACTGGAGCAAGTATCTCGACACTTGTTCCTTCTGGCAAGGTCATGAGGTGATCAACAATTTGATTCGCGTTTCGTGTGTGGACCTTCTTCCTGCAATATGGACAATGCGCCTGCCCAAGAACTGAGAAGAGGATTCTCATGTAGCTTGAGATGTCGGTCATTGTGCCAACAGTGGACCGTGGGTTCACTGTCCCAGTTCGCTGTTCAATTGCCACAACAGGCGATAACCCAATAATTGAGTCAACGTCGGCTCTTTCGAGCATGGGTAGCATGGAACGCGATGTTGCTGACATTGATTCGAAGAACTTGCGTTGCGCTTCACTAAAAATAACATCAAAAGCGAGCGAAGTTTTTCCCGACCCCGACACACCGGTAATTACGGTCAACTTGTCGCGGGGGATATCCACATCTATATTCCTAAGATTGTTAGTCCTAGCTCCCTTTACACTAATGCTTTCTCTCATGTCTTCATGCCTCCTATCACCAGTCCTACCCTGATTTGATACCTGTTGGATTGAAACAACCAACTCAAGCAACAGGGCCTGGTGTTAACTGAGGTCTCTCATGTCGATGAGGTAAGTTCGCGTGCACAAGTATGGTATATACCTTCTACGGTCGGCGTAACTCTTGATAGTTTCAAAAAAGAGGTTATGATTCCAACAAAATCAGTATTCCACTTCACGATTGAATCCGCTTTAGAAGGTCCTCTTTTTTGAGATAGGTATAGCTAAGTAGCTTTCCATCATAGACAATAGCAAAGACACCATATGCCGAAGGTGATAACTCTTGCACCTCTTTGGCACTCTTCAATTCAATAGATTCAGCTGTACTACCCAGCTTCTTCGCCAATTCCAATGTGAGTCTAACAGCATCTGGTTGATATGGACACTGTGCGGTGTAGAAAATCGTGAATCCCTTTCCACATCTTTTCGCTCTGACATCCCAATCAGTGGGGAACTTCGGATTTGGAGCATCTCGGAACTTCTTTATGACAAGCTCAAATCCCATGGGTGCAGTATCAACCAACTCGAATCCATTCCTGACCAGTAGCTTCTTCCCAGTAACCCATGTCCCATCATTTGCGACCATGGCGACTCCCGCCAATCCCTGCTCTTTTGCATCCTTGACACAAGCCTCCAATAACATGCGACCGAAGCCCTTCTTCTTCCACT
>JBHLQM010000075.1:9410-12951 GCA_048884785.1 Candidatus Thorarchaeota archaeon
TCCCGCCAATCCCTGCTCTTTTGCATCCTTGACACAAGCCTCCAATAACATGCGACCGAAGCCCTTCTTCTTCCACTGACCCACGATCCAAAGACAGTGTATAAGCATGTAATCACGGGCATTTACAGCTCGCCAACCATACTCCCCTGGGATGTATTCAATAAAGCCTCTAGATGTCATCTTTCCTCGTTCATTAACTCGAAGGAGCTTGAGTCTGAGACCCTCTTCGTAGCGTTGTTTAAACCACGAGAGCTTGTTCTGATATCCCTCTTCCTTCTTCTTTGATTTCTTACAAAGGAGATCATACTTCGCTTCATTATCTGGAGTAATATCGATAATTTCGAACTCAGAACTAATCATAAGCTCCGTGGTTTCAAACCACAATTAGAATCCATCTCTCAAGAGGGATGAGCAATAACATCGAGAAGTTAGTGCGTATCTCCTTCCAATCAATCTGATTGCAGGAAATAGGCATACCGAACATGCTATCGTTCAATTCTCCCCGCAGTTGCAGCATAGTCTATAATCTCGGAATAGATCACTGTGCGGTTAGGTGACGCTCAACCCATGATGACAGCCACTCTTGCGCTTCCCGATGCAATTCCCTGTTGTTTTTATGAATGCAGGAAACTGGACTAGGTTCAGGTCTTCCAGGATGTAGGTACATATCATAGATGCATGAATTGCAAGAGATACACTCTGTCGTTTCTCTACCTCTACCTTCGAGCCAACGATTCGGCAAATCAGGCTCTCGAATTAGTGGTCGAGACATAGCTATGAAATCTGCATAGCCAGATTGAATGATTTCTTCGAGACGTTCAATGTTTCTATTGCCGCCAACTAGAATGATGGGGATACTAAGGTCCAAGTTCTTCACATACCTCAAGAAATAGCTCTGTTGCTCAGCCCGATTGATTTGGGTGTGAGATTCAGGTGCAGGAACAGGCCGAAATCCGAGTTCCTCTCTGGACCTAGCTAAGCTGTCCCACACACCACCACTCACCTCAATCGCATCAACTCCGGACTTCTCAAGTTCATAGGCAATCTCAGGCGATTTTTCATAATCGGTTCCACCAGCCAAATAATCTGTGCAGTTGGCCTTGACAAGAATTGGATAGCGGCCTACTTCCTTGCGTGCTTTGGCAATGATTTCTTTGATGATTCTCACACGCTTTGTAGCATTGCCTCCGTAGGCATCGTTTCGACGATTGGTGTAGGGAGATAGAAATCGACTTAGAATACCCCCATGTGCCGCATGAAGTTGAACACCATCGAATCCTGAGCTATAGATGTCAGTGATTCCCTCAGTGAAGCAATCGATTATGTCTCCAATCTCAGTTTCTGTGAGTTCGCGTGGCAGATTCTTTGAGAATGGAGAAGGAGTTACTGAAGGCTGTGCGCGAATACCGCCGTTTTCGATTTGTGCCACTATTCGGCAATCAGGATTCGCACCCCGTACTTCAGTTACCATTCGTTCAATTCCACTAACTCTTAGGTCCGAGTATCTGAACAGCCAACCCTCTTTGGCAGTGAGAGATGTTCTCTCATTTAACACTGGGAATCCTCCCGTTATAATTAATCCAATTCCCCCCTTTGCCAGTCCTCTATAGATTTCTAGAATTTCGTCGCTCATCTTCTTTTGTTTGAAGAGAGATGGGTCCCATGTTGCAGATCGAACCAATCGGTTTGGGATAGTCATGTCTGCAATTGAACCCGATGAGTAGATTTTGTAACTAGAACGCGACATCGGCAGAATCATGCAGAATGGATTATTCCTCTACTCGCTGCCCAAGAGTGTAGTAGTTGAAATCTCCACCAGTGGTCCATATCAGAGGATTGACTTTTCTAAAGTCCAGCTTGCCATCCGATACGACTTCGCCATTTACATAGGATTGCACGACCTCTCCAATTATGCCTTCATTCCTATCATAATCAAGAACCTCTGTGACTTGACACTCAATATTGATTGGGCACTCCTGGATCATTGGGGCCGTTCTTAGTATGCCATAGAATGTTTCAAAGAGCTGGGATTTGTCGATGTCTCGACCGGATTTGCTTCCGCATATCTCTGTCTTTTCAAGAAGGGCAACAGAAGGAATATTCACACTGAATGCGCCATTTTCATGAATACCAATTCTGGTATATCGATTTTTGAAAAGACTGAAGAAAATATGTTTCCCGAAGTTGAATGGTGCTATATAACCAATAACCAAGTAATTGGGACGGTTATTCACCAATGCGCCAACAAGGGCCACTGGCAGAGGACTAAGCAGGGTACCTTTCATTGCTTGCTTCATTGTAATCACCAGAAAACTGATTATGAGTGTATTGGTCGTCCAATAATAAATGATGGCTCAACGCAATTTTGACCCGCAATCGAAATGCAATTCTATTCCATGCAGCAGCAAATATTATCAATGCCTACATTCAGGGACTTTTGGTAAACCCTGCACTATCAATTGCGCTGGGCTTCATGCTTCGGGATATTGCGATCTTACGTGTTAGAATGTGTGGCAAGGAAACTCTCACTGGCAAGAAGTCATAGAGTCGTACCAATAGATTGGTAGAGAATCCACCGGATATCAGGAATCGTAGTCTGAGCTCACTGAGGTTTTATCAATGGTCTTTGCCAGATTTCTTATAGAAGCCGTTGAAATATTCTCAGTCACTCGTGGCTCGGTTGCGAAAGTCATCGGATTGTTTGGTGATAGAGATGGATCCTGATTCAATAGGCGATCTATAAACTCCTCCCCTCCGGAAAAGGCGCTTCTAAATGACCATTCCAGAATGGGGCTGTAGAAGATGAGAGGTGCAAATATTGCAATCATTATGAACCTAAAAGGCCACAAATCATAGGAGAAACTTGCATCAATGAGATACTGATATCCTTTGAACCCGACTTCAATGGCACCCCACACTGCGCCTAAAAGGACACTGATTTGTCTCAAGTACTTCATTCTCATGAAGAGGCCAAATGTTTCTTCAATCCACCCATCATAGAGCTCGTCGCCAAGAGGATACTCGAGTACACCCCCACGTCTGCCTAGTTGAATTGATAGCTTCCCCAAGAATTCTCTGTTTTCGCGCTCGAGTATAATTAGGGTCCTGTACCTCCTCTTAACAAACCCCCCAATGGTTACTACTGAGAAAATAATCATTACAATTGCCCAGACTATGGCGTATATCGAGAGAAGAACTGCAATAATCAGCAGGCAATACAACTCGCCCTCGCCGCCGCTGCTGCCTGCATAGCAATCAGGGCAGGCGCCGCTTGAATAGACCTCTGATGTTGAAGTAACTCTTCCAGTCTCCTCTGTGTAGATGGATTTCTTTCCGCTCCCCACACCAGTAATGGCATCTATTTCAGAACGTACTGCAGATGCAGATACACCGTAGACTCGTAGTTTCAAAAATGGCTTGCTTTTTTTCTCCTCTGCTGTAGCCATTGTGTGATAACCTCCAAACCGACGTGCTTCATAGCTAAATCATGAATTAAACATTCGCACGCCTTCCAGAGCAATTCAGAATACTCATCCTAATC
>JBHLQM010000076.1:0-12692 GCA_048884785.1 Candidatus Thorarchaeota archaeon
ACTGAACGTTTGGAAAGAATTGTTGAACGCGCCAGAGAAGAAGGTCAGACCTTTGATCCCAATGAGGTTGATGCTGACATTGCTGAAGCCACACCTGATCCTGGAGAAACATGGCCAAGTGAGAAGGCTGAGGGCATTAAGAAGGGAGAACAAGGGCATAGACTTTCTGAACCTGATCCTCGCCGTTTATCCGTTGATTCGAGTCGACGACTTGGGGCACCGAAACGGCTCGGTGATAAAGAGGACGAAGAAGAAGATTAAACACTAGAAGGCTGAGCCCAGCGGGGCTCATCTTCCCATTTTTTAGACCGCTTTCTGTTGCATTAGAATTCTAAATGACCATTGTGATTATACCTGCAATCATGAACAATATTGTGATAAGAGCACAATTTACGCAGGCACCATCTTGAATCTCTTTCTTATCTCGCTTGCTGAGTTTCTGTGACTCGGCCAGTTCTTTCTCTTCATCTTTGGTCATAAATTAACCCTCTTTGTCATCAAGTGATACATCAATGGTATTAAAGCTAAGCACTATGTTCTCATTCTTTATTGCCAATAATGTACTCCAAGAGTATCTCATCACGTATTGGTATTCCATCATTTCCAACATGTGGAATGCTGGGTTTTAGCTTTCTTGATTCCTCTATCGCACCCACATTAATCGAGTGAATAGAGAAACCTTTCCGCTGATAGAATCTAAGGGCATCAGTGTTATCATTTGTTGTGATAAGCAAGACTCTCTCACACTTTCTTTTCCTTGCCTCTTCAAGAGCTCTTTCAATCAATGCCGTACCGATGCCAACATTTTCCATAATACTATCAAGTGTAATGATTTCAAGTTCCTTGTTGCGAACATCATATGTGAGAAGACCCACCCTCTGTGAATTACACTCAGCGATAAAGCCATGAAGGTCTCGAAAATAGTACAGTTTACCAAGAGTCACCACATGATCGGTCTTCCACATTTTCTTCCATATATCCAGAGCCCACTGACTATCGCTTGAATCCAGTGTTCTCACGCGAATATCTGATTCCATGGCAGGCATATTAGCTGAGCTGGAGTTGCTTATGAGTACATTGCTCAAATCATATATGCTGGAATGTATTTACACTATAAGAACATGAAGAAAGGAGGCTACTCCGATTTACAACTATGCTGAAATCACGATTCGACGAGCTGAGTTATCAGAAGTTGATATCATTAAGGAGATAATCAAAGAGGCCTATGCGAACGTGAGGAAGCAACTATCACGAACACCCGGAGCTTTGCAGGAAGGTCTTGCTAAGATATCAAGACACATTCAGATGGGAACCCAATATGTGGCGCTAGTTGGAGATACTGTAGTGGGGTGCATGCGAGTACAGATGAGGGGAAATGCTGGTGTCGTTAGTCGTGTTGCGGTTAGAACATCATATCGCAATCGAAGAATTGGTTCCCGACTTCTAGCATATGCAGAAAATCTTCTCGATCACATGGGTGCATCATATATCGATATCGAAGTTTATGGAGTGTTAGAAGGTCAAAGAGAATTCTATGAGCGGATGGGATTTGAAATTATTGAACGGACACAGCGAGAGGGTGAAGAGATAGTAGTGATGCGGAAGAGTCTGCTCGAACCCGATGTCATTGAGGAAGAACCATAGCAATTAGGGTATTATTTCGCATCCGTTGTTGTACTCAGGATAATGAAATTCACTCATGGAAATAATTCCCTTATCAATGAGATACTGAACATCAGATTTGACATTTCTGAGTTCAGTTATCAAATGCCTTGCAGTATTACATACCTTCTCAAAACCAGCGTCTCCCCATAATCGCTGTTTGTTCGCAAATAGGCACCTTCCTCCACAAACTTGATACTCATCACAACTTGGACATGGTTCATCAACTAGCATCTTGTTTCTAATATCAAGGGGATTCGTGTTCTTTATGCTACCGATAATTGAAAAATCCCAGTCTGGAGAAATTGGACAGATACCAATGTTGCCATCCACATGAATCGCAAAAGTTTCTATTCCGGACCCGCATCTGAGTGTTGCCCCTTGGTTCGATAGCATGGAATACATGAGCGGCAAGAATGGAACAATCCCATCCACCTTTCCGCTCTTCATATTTTCCACCCACTCAGTAACAAGCAGCGAAACTCCTGGATTGTAGATGTCCCTCACCCAAGCATCGAAATCTTGCCAATTACCTTCTGCATCCCAGACCACATTCAGTTGCCAATGCACATGTTTGAACATAGGATTTGTCAAATCCAATAGGTGCCTTACATCTCGATAGATATCGCTTTGCTGTGAAACCGCCATGCGTGCGACTATATCACCTTCGAACCCAATCCTCTCGAGGTATTTTACATTCTCGATGACCTGTTTGTATACACCTCTTGACCGATATCCATCTGTGATGTCCTCAGGTCCATCAATTGAAACAAGTATTGAATGGAATCTTTTGACATACTCAGACGGTACGCGATTAAGACGAAGCGCATTCGTTTGTAGCATGAATCGTGCATGGGGAAATCTATCCATCACCTCAAGCATTAGAGGAATTCTAAGTAAAGGCTCACCACCATAGAACATCAACTGAGGATCATCATCCTTTGATAGAAAGGCTGCAAGCTCATCAATTGAGTAGCTTATTTCTGCATCAGGACCATGCTGCTCGCCTCCATGGCAATAGGAGCAGTTCAAATTGCACCCTCTTGTGAGGACAATGTGATAATTCATAATCCAGATACTCCAATGATAGGGCAATAGCCAATTCATTCATTGAATAAAGGTTACCGTTGCCTATGAAAGTTTTAACTTCCAGAGTCTATATGTTTCAAACCAGCCAAATAATGCGCCTACCAGTCCAATTGCTATAGCGATGAATCTGTCAAAAATGCCTATAGGAGTAAATCCTGCTAGTATAATATAGGCAAGCGTGAACATGCTGAAAAAGAATGCAACAAATGTATATCTCGGAAGAAGGACTCCTCTAATACCGATAAAATTCCTGAGAACTCCAACTTTCACTAATCGTTTCAAATTATAGCTATTATCGCTATTTTTCTCAACTAGCTCTAGATCTACTAGTTTGCCTAAATGATGACTTGCCACTGACGGGCTTGACATTCCTAGAGCCCGCTGAACCTCTCGCACACCAACGGATGACCCCTGCTGTATCATGTACCAGTACACTCTGAGAGTATTCCCTTTTAGCTCGGGGTCAATATCACTTGAGAGTGTGCGTTCTCCCACTTCAGAAACACCTAGTGATGAAATGAATAGCTATGCAAATAACATCTTCTTTCAGTGTATCTGTTCTAATCGTTGGACGGCATGTTCTAAAACATGGTACTAAGTGCAAATGCAACATAGAGATATGCATGCTCACAGGTAGACTACTAAGGGCCATAGATGGTTCAACACAGAGGAAGATGATGGCTGGTGGCATGACCGCCTCCATTCTTGCTGTAAGCCTGGTTGTGACCCTTGGTGTATTTGGGGGGATATTCATCCCGCGCTCTGGTCCATCTGGACTTCCATCAGGAACAATTCCTACGATCGATTCAGTTGTATCAACTGACTTTGCTAATTACGTGCCATATGACGAGAGTTTTGAGCCTAACGCTCCGATCTACTCGATCTCACCTGGTTTATCTAATATTGTGAATCTAGACCAATTTGCATATCTGACTGCAGAAGAGAGGGCACTCATTGAGGCGAATGGATTTGTGGTAATTCCTCAGGATGAGTTTGACCAGATATACGAAATTTTACAGGATGCAGAAGAACATTATGAGCCACTATTCATCACAAGCGATGCGGTTCTGCATGCGTTTCATGTTTGCTATGATTTAGCATTGAGAGAAGCAGAGGTGTATTCGTTCTGGAGTCTATTGGGCAACTTGACACTATCACTACTTGATGATTCATATCAACAGTATCAGGATGCTCCTGAAGGTGAATGGAAGGATGCAGCACTAAAGAATGTGGCATACTTTACAGTTGCAGCATATCTGATTGATGATTCTACAGCTATCAAGCCAGAGGTTGCATCAATGGTCAACACGGTTCTTAGTCTGATCTCAGACCATTCTGAGATTACAGGTGAATGGTTCATGGGCTATGAAGAGGATTTCACTCAATTTGTCCCAAGAGGGCATTATACCAGAAGTGAAACGCTGAGCAAGTATTTCCAAGCAATGATGTGGTATGGTAGGATACAGTTTCGATTGCTTGAAGACATTGGATTGCAACATACTCCTCAGGCGATTTTGATTGCCCTCCTTCTTAATAATCCCGTTTCAGAACTTGGAGCTTCGATGAAAGGATTCACTGTCTGGGATGCAATCTATCAGCCGACTGTCTTCTTTGTTGGTGCAGCAGATGACCTACTCCCAACTGAATATTATCAATTGGTTACGAAAATCTATGGTGCCAGTCCTGCATGGTCCGTTCTCGTTCAGGATCAGCGTCTGGCGCAGTTCATTACCGAAGCAAGTGAATTGCGAGACCCACTCATCCTCGGTTCACCCGTTGCCGATGTTGATGACCTTAATGTGACAAAAGGCATGCGATTAATGGGTCAGCGGTTTATCCCTGATAGCTACATATTGGGACAATTGGTGTACAAGAATGTTGGGACTCTCTGGGAACCACGTCTTATGCCTTCTGGCCTAGACGTAATGTCTGCTTTTGGCTCAGAGCGCGCATGGGCCCTTCTCGATGACCAAAAGCATTTCTACAACTACATTGAGCAAATGCAGATGCTTAGGTACCTCGTTGGGAATATGACCGCAGATGATTGGACTCAGAATTTGTACTATCTCTGGCTCTACACGCTTCTTCCTCTTTTGTATCCCGCTGGAGAGGGCTATCCATTATTCATGCAAAACCAAGCTTGGGTTGACAAGCAATTATACACTGCACTTGGCTCATGGACTGAATTAAGACATGATACTATATTGTATGCGAAACAGTCCTATACATACAGGCTCACTTCAGTACCACCAGACCCCACTGGCTATGTTGAACCGGTACCTCAACTTTATTCTCGGCTAGCATCTCTATGCGATATGATGATTTCTGGACTAGATAGCAGAGGTCTTCTGTCAGAAGATATAGGAAATCGACTCAATAGACTTCACAACTTCCTGCTATCTCTCAGAAGCATCTCTCTAAAGCAATTATCTGGTGTGGCACTGAATTCTACCGATATCCTAACTTTCAAGAATGCCGATGAAACACTAAGATTTGTTTCAGAGATGCCAACAGGCAGCGACATAACATCAGACACTGATAGATACATGTCGGTTGTCGCTGATGTTCATTCTGATCCTAACACAATGAGCGTCCTTGAGGAAGCTGTTGGCGATCCAATGACCATCATAGTTGCAGTATATTTGGATGGACAAGTGAAGCTCGCACGCGGCGGAACCTTCTCTTACTACGAATTCACTCACCCAATTGCTGATAGGCTAACTGACGAATCTTGGCGGGAGATGATTGACCAGGGATTGGCTCCTAGTTTCCCAGCATGGACTCGGAGCTTCATTATATCTCCTCTAAGTGGGGCAATTTTCCAAGCCGCTACACTTCTCTTTCCCGACGAGTAACGCAAGATTATGAAGGAAGCAAAGTCTTGCTTCCTTCAGCGTTATCCTTATGATGTCTCAGGGCATTCTCAAACTGGAGATATATAATTGAAAGCCATATCTATTGCTGTAGTCCTCTTGTTACTCCTTAGTCTAATGCCGTTTCCTGCCAATGTTGCAGAGGACACTGCCTCATCTCCTACACCGACATTTCTGCCTTCGGAAGAAGTTCTTCTTAGCGGAATCCCATATGTTTGGCAGGAGATTAACGGATTCTGTGCATGGGCTGCTACTTCCGTGGCGATGCAAGCTGCGGGGGCAGACTTGGATTTGTATGATGTTTTTGCAGCGAGTACAATTGGTTTTTCATTCGCCTACATCCATTATAACGATACAATCCTAATGTATCCAGGCGCAATATACACGCAGGCAGAGCCAACGGATTTCATTTCTGATCAATATGGTATAAACTATACAATATATCTTCTTGAATCAATAGATTCAGCCGAACAGATAAAGCAAGTTTGGGAGTCAGAAGGAATCAATGTTGGATTGCTTGGTGGTCAAGAGGATGCCTTCAACTTGATGCGTTCTACAATAAACCATGGATTGCCACTCCTCATAAGTGTAGATCCTTCATGGCTACCAGCAGAGGACTACAATTTTCTTCGGGAACAGGGAGCAACAGGTGGAGCTCATGGTGTTCTAATTGTTGGATATGATGACAACCTTGGTATAGCTAGGATCATTGACCCTGGAGTGGGTTCCTTTGGTGATTCCTTTGGCTTCCCAGAGGATGGCCGTGGAAATTACTCAGAAATAACCTATACTGCTCTAATTAATGCGTGGGCCAATCGATTCTATATTAGTAGCACATTTGCACCGAGCACATCTCCCCCTTCAAATGCTCAAGATAGACTGGGTATCATGGTTCGTGACAAACTACTTGGTGTTGGTACTACTTACTCCCCCTCAAGTTCTAGTGCATATCTCTGGAGCTATGGGGAGCGCGGCTTCAGACAACTGAGTGAAGATATCACAGTGGAAGGACTGACACAGTATTTCTCAGTTTTCGATGGCATTCAGAATGAACGGCTCTTCAAGGCTGCCGTACTGCTCTTTATTGGACTGGGCATTGAAACCACCATCACTCTTCAGTATTTATCATATCGGAATGCTCTGGTAAAATTACCAGACCTGCTATCTGATTATGACTTGGACGAATTCTCTGAAGCAGCAGGCGATGCACTTCCTCATCTCGATGCTCTATCAAACAACATGACTCTGATATATCCAGGAAATCTTTCATACATTGAAGGATTAGCCTCAAGTGTTTTTCAGTCAATAAGTCAGCTCTACAATTCAACAGGAGACCTTGAGACTGCGCTTCAGGCACATTCCATTGAACTGAATGAAATATCAGCGCATTTCCTAGCTATTGCTGATTCCTGGCAAGCAGCCGGAAATGCACTTGCGATCTACTGGCCAAACGACATCTTCACTCTCTATGGCGTGTGGATTGCTATTGGGGTATTTGGTGTTGCAGTATTGGTCATCTATGTCGTGATTCAGATAAAGAGAACTCCAAGTCAGTGAATCCTATTTCCTCCTTCTTCTTATGAAAAGGAGGATGAAGATTGCAATAGCTGCAACTCCTGAAACCTCTACTGCAAGAGCTAGGGCAGGATCGATTCCATGTATAGTCGGTTCAGTCGTTCTTGTATAATATCCACTGGCAATTAGAGCTCCGTTCCGCCATATATCTTCAGCATATATCTTCCATGAAACAGTCGTAGCAGTTACACGAGATGGTATCGTTGCTTCAAAACCAGTTGCGTCGGATACCATCAACTGAGACTCTGTAAAGTTGATGTTTCCAATTTGATATGTGTAGAATATGGTGACATTGTTTACTCTGCTTCTATCATCGACAAAAACGCGAAACACCACGCTCTCCGCGGGAATAGGATTCTCGGGTACTATGACCAGAGAACGTAGGGTTGGCGGCTCGATGTCTATCTCAGGATAGTAGTTGTCATTAGCAGTGAGAACAAGCTCTACTCCTGGAGTGAATCCTGATACCTCATATGGGCCAGAGCCAATAATCTGGTCGGGTGTTGGATTCCAAGTAAATGGATCTAGATCTTTCCATATATGTTCCGCGAGAATTGGAAGACGGCCAAATCTCCTATAGAGAAACATATCTTTATTCTCATAGTCAACTCCAGCAATATAATCACCCGTGACTTTTACGCTGTCAATAAGATATCCAGCTGGAATGAGAGACCTGTTCTTGTATAGATTGAAAGTGAATCTGTAGTCCTGAGCATCAATTTGCTCTCCATCTGTCCAGTTCGCATTGGGATCACAATAGAAGGAAACTCTGGATTGGTTACTAGTGAGGTCTGGTACAATGCCTAGGAACTGCATTTCCCATGAAGTTGCATGTCGTGGAACTGGTCTGCCATCAGGTGCCGTGGCGATCGGAGTATCATACACCAGCAAATACGGATTAAAGACATCGCCTTCTAGCCACTCTTGGTCTAATGTGTTGTTTCCAAAGAATGGATTAAGGGAGTTGTTCATGAAAACATCAAAGAACCGTGGCAAGACTGCAACAACTAGCTCATTGCTGCTTCCAGTCTTGGCGCTTACCGAAACTGGGTTCCACAGACTCAGGGCACCTCGTTGGTGGTCTTCTACCCAGCTGTCAAAATTTGAATCAGTATATACTGAGAGCCATCTGTATGTGAATAGAGGAATGACTGGACACAAGTCTCTGACAAGTAACATAGCTTCTCTCCCAATCATTTCAGCTTCTATCAAATCAACTTGATCCAGGTACTCTTCAGCAATGTTATTCAAATCCTGATTATAGATGTTCGCGATATTTTGACCAGGTATTGACATTCTGATGCTGTGAAAAGTAGTAGCTACCCAATCATATCCATATTGACTTAGTGTCTGCCTATACAGCGCAAGACCATATGCCTGATTATGATTGGACACTTCTGATTGAATGTCCGATGAGTACATTGGAACAAGCGTGTTGTTAATTCCTACATCAAGAAGATTACTTGAGATAATTGATGCTGTTTCATTAAGTCCAGTTATGTCTGTAGGGTACCAGATTGGAAGTACTACTTCGCTTCCATCAGGACCTTCTACTACACCATCTTCATCAACATCAAGCATTCCGGCTTTGGCAAGCTCTTTGATTGCTTCAGGAGCATTCGAATTATAGTAAATGCCACCTTCTGTATCTTCTATAGAGTACTCACTATACAGCGGAACTGCAAAATCCAAACTATCTACAAATCCGCCCATGGCACTCTTTTCTATATCAGTCTTGTTTATGGCATATGCTATGGCTCTTCTCAGGTATTGGTTGTTCAGGGGGTAAAATTTTGCATTGGCACTCAACAAGTATGCTTGATTGCTATATGCCCAAGACTCCTGAATATTGCTGTAGCTTGAAACAACTGAATAATCAGACTCATTGATTCTATGTCCAAAAATGTCTGCTTCTCCAGTGTCTAATGCATTCAATGCCTGAGTAAGGGTGTCGTATTCAACTATTCTTATTGCTTCAACTGTCCCTCCATGAAAAACCTGGTATTCATTAGCCTGAGCAATAATTGATTCTGATTGTGAGCTCGGTGTGTCAATCGCTATGCTTTGGGGCTGAAGAACGAAAGAAGAAGCTAGTAACGTGAGAAATATTAGTGAAAGAACAGAACGCGAATTCGACAGGGACATTGCACCAATAGGCTCCAGAATTTATTATGCGTATGATTAACTTGGAAGCCCTTCTAACAACAAAATAAGGCTATGGGAATGCGCCATAGGAGGCTAAGAAATGGTCAATTGGCCAAGCATTTTTTCTATTTCGGTTGTAGGTAACTTACAATTCTGCTCCACACAAACATGCGCCGTTGCTTTTCCTTTGATTGGTTCATGGTATTTCGTGTATGGGGCTAGCTTTGCCAAAGCTTCTTTTTGTTTGGCTGTTCCTCTAAGAAGAATAGTCATGTTTGGCATATAGCTTTTTGCCAAAGATGCGATCATCTCCTGTGTATCATTTAGCTGGGGGTCTCCTGCAATAACCACTTCATATGTTGGTCCAATAGCGAAATCCACTGCGGCAAGAAGCATAGAAAAGCCACCAATGCTTCTCTCAACCGTTTCTGAAAATCTCGATCCAATTTTCTCTGCGATACTCTCAAAGTCTGAATCTCCCAGCATTCTACCAAGTCTAACAAAGTTGAATAATGCAACGGAATTGCCGGATGGAATTGCTCCGTCATATGCTTCGATTTGTTTGTAAAGCAGTTCCTCAGAATCGGACGATGAAAAATTAAAAGCACCATCAACTGAGCTCCAAAATTTCTCAAGCATTATGTTGCTCATTCGAAGGGCATGTTCGATGTATTCCGTTTTGAAGGAAGCGAAATACAGCTCAATTAATCCCCAGATGAGAAATGCATAGTCGTCCAAGAAACCATTGATAGCAGCATCTCCATCCCTATATCGATGAAGAAGATATCCATTCGAATCTGTCATAGTTTGCAGAAGAAATTCAACAGCATTTTCGGCTAATCCCAAGTATTCTTCACTGTTAAAAGCGATAGAGGCTTTTGATAGCGCTGCAATCATCAATCCATTCCAATCTGTGAGAATCTTATCGTCAAGATGAGGTCTGACTCTCGCTTGCCTCCTTTCCAGCAAATTGACTCTGGCCTCATTGATCAAGTGGTGTATTTCCTTGCATTCAATTCCAATATTGCTTGCTACTCTCTCCAATGGTTGGAGAAGATGAGGTATGTTCTTGCCAGTGAATTCTCTAGTTGCCTCATCCATATAGTTCCCCTCAGGCCGAATGTTGAACGCTTTGGAAAAGATCTTGGCTTGGTTTTCTGGAAGTGCTTCCGTGATTTCTTGGTGTGTCCATAAATAGAACTTGCCTTCTTCTCCCTCACTGTCGGCATCTTCCGCCGAGTAGAAAGCTCCTTCTGGACTCAACATGTCTCTCTTAAGGTAGGCAACTATCTCTTGAACAACTTGAGCATATTCTGTTTTTCCAGTGGCTTGATATGCTTCGGTATAAGCAAGAATCAACATTGCCTGGTCATAGAGCATTTTTTCAAAATGCGGCAATAGCCATTCAGAATCTGTTGAGTACCGATGAAATCCGAATCCAATCTGATCATATATGCCTCCTAAACGCATCTCACTTAGTGTCTTTTCAACCATGTGCAGCGCCCATTTGTCTCCCGTTCTTTTCCAGTATCGAAGAAGAAAGAGAATATTGTGTGGAGATGGGAATTTTGGAGCTCTACCAAATCCCCCCTTTCGCTCATCAAATCTCTTTGAAAACGATTCAAAGGCATTCTCAATATCATCCAAACTCAATGATCGACCAGAGGAAGGAGTTGGAGAAGAACTCAGAGCTTCTTTCACTTGCGTGATAACTTCCAATATATTCTCGCGGTCCTTGGTCCAAAGTTCACGGATTCTAGGTATAAGTTCCATAAGACCTGGTCTATTATACCGCATCTGTTTTGGTATGTATGTATCAGCATAGAATGGCTCTTTTTCCGGCGTCATTATGATGGTGAGAGGCCATCCACCTCTTCCAGTCATCATTTGTGCCACTTCCATGTAGGTTTTGTCAATATCAGGTCTTTCTTCTCTGTCCACTTTGATATTAACAAAAGTATCATTCATCAGAGCAGCAACTTCATCATCCTCAAATGACTCATGCGCCATCACATGACACCAATGGCATGTTGAGTAGCCAATTGATAGAAAGATTGGTTTATTCTCATTCTTGGCTTTTTCAAAGGCTTCTTCTCCCCATGGATACCAGTCTACAGGATTGTTAACATGCTGCAAAAGGTATGGGCTTTTCTCATTCTCCAGATGGTTGGACACCATTTTCTTGCTTTTTTTAGCCAATTCTCTTCCCTTCGCCGGAATCATTAACAATAGTGAACGAATAAGTGTTTGCGTTGCTACCAACTCCTATTAATGATTGAGTCAATATTATACCGGGTGTCTGAACTGTCTAAAGAACGAACACTTACTGAAAGATTGAGAACACTCTTCTTTGGTTCTATTGGACATATAGTGATTCTTCTACAGAGTACACCTTTCATATGGGCTGGCTTAATGACATTCCCTCTCATTGGAGTATTGATTGTGCTGTTTGGAGGAGGGCTAACTCCAGATATCTCTGCATGGATTCTTTCCCTTTTTGCTAGTCCTACAGTATCAACTATCATCTTTGATTTAGGATTGATTTTGTGGATCTATTCTGTATTCTTCTTGTACTGGAAGAAGCGTGGTGGCCTGGTTACTTCTGGCATATACAAATACGTCAGACATCCGCAGTATCTTGGAGTGATTCTGTTCACATCAACATTGACTGCTAGCAGCTGGTGGATACTTGCCCATACTCGTGGTATAAGCTACATTTCAAAAGAAGAAACAATCCTGGTATGGTTTGTCATGGTACTTGGATATGTTGGATTGGCCTTTGCTGAGGAGTACTATCTTGTGAAAGAACGGGGTGACGAGTACTACTCCTATCAGAACCAGACAGCGCTGATTGTTCCTTTTGCGAAGACGAAACACAGAGTACTTGACACAGTAGTTGTTCTCATATTCTCTGGAGTACTGCTACTTGTTCAAGTGATGACACTGACTCCCTCGGTTTTTATATAGCATCCACCTCTATGTCCGAGTTGGAATGAACCTGTCACCATCCATTCTAATTAGCTCCTTTTCAAGAAGTGATGTAATATGGTGCTCAATCATCCATGCCTCAAACTGAAGATACACAAGGTCCGACAGTGACCTGTAAATGATAGGATTCATTGTGATTTCATTAACAGTTCCAGCGCCTCCAGAGATTGCCATCAATACGAAGTCTTCGCGCATATCGATCTGAAGTTCATAGGATTTCAAGGCTTTCTTGTAGTCTTCAACAAGTGGTTTGAAGAGATGTCCACTGATCAGACCTTTGAACTCCATATTCCTTAGCAGCCCTATTGACTCTCTAAACTGTGGGATTGAAGAATCTGGATGTCCATAATATGGGCCAAA
>JBHLQM010000077.1:0-12658 GCA_048884785.1 Candidatus Thorarchaeota archaeon
CCTTGGAGTCTTGACCTAGGAACCTATGCTACTAGGTACCCAAACCAAGAATCATAGCCAAGCTAGACCACCGACCCATGCGATGCTGTCGTCCGCAACCTCAGGTTATAAGAATAACGGAGTTGCAAATTCTCCATAATGGTTATGGGTTGTCCATTTTGCGCTCTGCAATAATTCCCTGAAAGGGTCGAAGATGAATACCATTGTCGAGAATTGGGCTGCAGTGATGCAGGGTTGAGTAGAGTAGATGCCTTTCCCCTTTGATATCGCCGATGGAGATTTCTTTTTTGGAGAGATTCAACCATACCTCCACTACTTGTTTGCTGCCATTACCATTGAACCTACGTTCGTACGAAAGAATCTGTCCTCGAAACTTGGCTAGGTTCTTAATGCTCATGGAACCAGAATGAAGAGCTGGTGTGTTGCTTCTAAGGTACAGGAGGTCTTTGTAGCAATTGAGCAAGGATTCTGTTTTCTTTTCCTCGACTTCCACATTGATCTCTTTATGATTGGGACCAATGGGCATCCATGGTTCAACCTCAGGCTTGCTGAATCCTGCATTTGATGAAGAGTTCCATTGCATAGGAGTACGACAATCATCTCGATTCAGGGAAACGCCTGTAATTTTCTGAACCAGATTAATAAAGAACTGGGGGAGTTTGCTGAATTTCAAGGCTACAGGATCCTGTGCATTCCTGAGTGGAATTCTATGATTCAACATGCCAATCTCCTCACCCATATAGATGAATGGCACACCTCTTGCGGTAAGCTGTAAGATTGCATTCAGCTTTGCCTTGTTTATATCTGCTCCAAGTACGCTAATTCTGCGAGTCCGGTCATGATTGGAAAACACCCAGGTGGGAGTATAAGGTTCTGAGAAGAATTCCTCATATGCTAGCATTAGCTTTCTTAGCTTGATAGCTTCCAGTTTCACACCAAGTGACTGAAACTGGAAGACCATGTGAAGCCCGTCAGTCTTGCTATCTGCAGCTTCTCCACAATACTGTTTGAGCACCTCGAGTGATGCACCAACCTCACCAACCAAGAACCGCTCAGGGTCCGAATACTCATCCATCACGCTGCGAAGCTCCTTCACAAAGACAAAGTTGTCAGGGTGATTGATTGTATGTATATTATCATGAAAGAACCCCTTGGAGTCCTCTTCTGATGGCATATACTTCATTGCAAATGGATTGTCTTGGAGGTGCTCATCCTCGTAAATGGTATTGATGATATCGAGACGAAATCCATCAACTCCCTTATCCAACCAAAACCGCATGGTATCAAACATCTCCTGTTTTACCTCTGGATTGCGGTGATTGAGATCGGGTTGGAAGGGAAGGAACTGAGCCCAATACCATTGCTCAGTCAAATCATCGTAGTGCCAGCCTGAACCCCCGATCATTGAATTCCAATTAGTTGGGGGTTTCTTCCCGCCGGGTTTCTTTCCATCCCGCCAGATATACCAGTCGCGCTTCGGATTGTCGCGGCTTGACCGGGATTCCATAAACCATGGGTGCTGTTCGCTAGTATGATTAAGAACCATATCAAAGACTACATACATGTTTCGACTGTGAATCTCGGCTATGAGACGTTCGCAGTCATTCAGAGTTCCATACTCTGGGGCAATACTACGATAATCACTAACATCATACCCGTGGTCCTTCTGAGGACTCGCAAAGAAGGGCGAAAACCAAATAGTTTCGATACCCAAATCCTTCAGGTAGTCTAGCTTTGAGATTATACCAGGAATATCTCCTATCCCATTTCCTGTACTGTCTTTGAAACTTCTCGGATATATTTGATATACAACTGTCCGCTTCCACCATGGAAGTGTCTTGGGATCATGGGGTGACATATCCAACATCTCTCAATCGGTAAAGATTAACATCACCCTTTTGTCATTTCTTACTAATGGGAAAGGTCATAACAGTAAATAGGAAAGTAGACTACAGTGAACTGTGATGAGCCTCCTCGGCCCTGATGATTTTGACCTTAGCAAAAAAGAACGAAAGAAAAAGCTGGCCAGAGACCTCTCGCCAGAAGTATACAAACAGATTGAGAAATGGCTCGACCGAGAAGATGACCCTGAGGCGATTCGAAAGCTGACCGAATTAGTTGGCCCTGAAGAGGCAAAGCTCCTCATGGCCAAAAGGAAAAAGAAGCCCGAAAATAGAGATTCTCTCCTCGAAGACATGTAGGTGATTAGTGATATGACCGAGGATGAGATAGTTAATCTTGCCAAGGTTGCAAAGGAAAAAGGCGATTTGACAACAACGCTTGCTGTTATTAGAACAATAGAAGCAGAGAAGAGGACGCACTTGGCTGAGCTTCGAACAGGAATCGGGATTCTCACTATTCCACTTTCATTGCTTACAATTCTGATTGCAACTTCTCAGTATTATCTGATTGAAGAGGTCTTGATTTTCATTGTCAGTTTAGCTATAGGAATAGTCTGTCTTGCCATTGTAGGCACATATCTGGTCATTGACGCTCTTCGAGATTTAAGGAAGAATGCCAATCTAAGACGCCTTGCATGTGTAGATACTGAGAGCCTATTGAGAACCAACCGGATGCTGATTGAGTGAAATAAGAAAAAGAGCAATGTATGCTGCAATCGAGGAGAGAAGAAAATCGAGCTTTGGATTAGAACTATCGACATCACTCGGTCGATTGACTTCTTTGCGTACTCGGTAAATCCCTAAAGTCGAAGAGTATACACTGTTTCATCTAATTCATGGAGTGAAGCAAATGGAAACCAATTTGAAAGTAACAGTAGTGAAGAGATTTGGCTCTGAAGACATTCTTGGACATGTGGTGCATTGGAATGGTAAACCAATTCTTCCGTGTAATCATCAAGTCGGAGAAGAATATATTGTTGATCACCATCTGAACAAACCCGAGGGATTGTGTGGTCGGGCTTGGCAAGACATGTATACTACTCTAATGGTCTATTACTTTGGAGGCGACTACGACTATCCGGAACCCGGAGTCACATACCAACCCTGTGGTGACGGATTAAGACCAGTTATCTTCAAGATTGAGAAGTTAGAAAAATAGGTGGAAACGGACTGGATACGTGAAATCTTACAGGATATTTACCACAGTTTGTCCAAGGAGAGATTCAGAGAGAGATGATTGATATCAGGAGGGTTATTGGGATTCCAATTCTTGTCGCTTTTCTTAACCTTGGGTTCCTATTTTTCTATCCTGAGGTCTTTTTTTCATATACAACAGCTCTTACTGTAATCCTGTTTGAGGGGTTCATCATCATTGACATTACCATACGCCCAATATCCACAAAGGAAGATCAATATCGAAGGTCACGGGTCTTCAATAGTATTCTATTCCTATCAATGCCAATTCTAATAGTTACACCATTATTAGAAAAGGACTATCTTACAATCTTATACCTTGGAACACAAGAATTGAGTCTGATGACCTATTTGGGAGTAGTAGTTCTCTTATTAGGTGGAGTTATTCTTCTTTTGAGCCGTTACTATCTGGGTCACTTTGGTGGTCCTAGAATCGTTATAGAAGATGACCATCAGCTTGTCACAAGGGGACCCTATCAGCATATCCGCCATCCAATCTACCTTGGAATGCTTTTGCTTTTCATCGGGTACCTAGTTTCCTTAGGAGGTGTACTCGTATCCATAGGCTGGACGATTATTCTATTCTTCATACTTAGGGAAAGAATAAACCAAGAAGAAGACTTGCTGAAATCACAATTTGGTGATGAGTATGATGCATACATTGCTCGAACGAGCAGATTGATTCCATATCTCTATTGAGAGATTAAAAAGAAGTGGAGCCCCTGGCGAGATTTGAATTCGCGCCGGATGCCACAGATGTGCACACGGTCTCGCGGCCTCCTCCTTACCAAGGAGGCGATCTAACCGGTCTAAGCTACAGGGGCTTCCGTGACAGCAGGTCCTCTTGGAATCTGAGATAAAGGTTTCGAAGAGGAATCGAGTAGTGATGGGGAAGAACGGCTTCGCTTAACCTAGTCAGATTTTATATAGAATACTTTGTTCAGAAAAGATGTGGAATGGAGAATAGATGTGCCTTATATGAAGCAATCACAAATTGTATTGCATAATAAAGGAACTCTCTTGAGGTGTGGATTGTAAAGATGATTGAATTCTTACGTGTTGATGTGTACGGGCAAATCCAGAATCATGGAGATCCATATTATTGTGCTTATAGCTGGGAAATTGAGCATCTTGCCTATGTAAGGAGCTGGTGGTAAATCATCATGGACTGGAGATATTCACTCATCGCAATTACAATCTTAATTCTAGTTTCTTCAAGCAGTAATGTTACTACTAGTGACACATTGCATTTCACCCAAGATGATATGGGACCAGATTTTCGTGGTGTTGGAAATCGATATACAGATTATCCGCCAAACATTGAAACTGCAAATGATCAACTCTTACTCTATATTGATGTTTTAGACAATGATGGTATTGATACTGTTATTGGTAGCTACAAACTCACCAACGAAACGAATTGGAACAATATCACACTCAGTCTAAATCATACTTATAGCAATGGCTGGCAGGCATATCTGGGATATGGTCCTGATTTCTCACTAACACAAGACAGTAGAGTATTGGTTTGGGATGTGAGATACTATGCTAATGATACGCTAGGCAACTGGAATGCTTCAGAGATAGGAAGGCACTCTTACGCCTTATTGAATTTTCAACACTCGCTGGATGTAACCTTGATAATTGGAGCCATTGTAGGAATCGGTATGCTTGCATTGGTTGTAGTTGTATTTATCCAAAAGAAACGGATGACAACATAGCAGAATGCCTCTCGACAAACATCTGAAGACTTGTCTGATAGCTTCACCTGTCTGCTAGTCCATGTCTTGGTAGAATCCGACCCCATTAGCTGCCAAGATCACTATAGCCCAAGCTGATGAAGATGTATCTGATACTTGCCAAGTTTTCCACCGTAGTTGCCTGCGCCAACCTTCATGACTCCATCAAACTTGCACACTTCTTGTATCGCTACCTTGGTTGCCTCTGCAACTGCCTCTTCAGTCAGACCATTGATGACTATCTCCTGAACAAACTCAGCCCCCTCAGGAACAAAGGTATCCGGAACCAATGCTCTTAGAGTAGGGCAGTATCTCTCATTTGTCGAGGCAAACATGCCTTTGTATCTTGAAGAGGGCTTAGAGCCAGAACCAACAAGTCCGCCAGGAAACGGAGTATACGCACCTTCCACTTTCTCAATTGCTTTTACGGCAGCCATTCCACTATCCATTCCTGACTTGACATCGCGACAGGAGTAGATGATATTCCCCCCAGCAACACCCTTTGTTCGTCCGAAACTCTCCTGAACAACAAAAGTTCCGCTCATACGAGGCACAAGCCACAAGACTCTACCGCCTATTGGGCCCTTCTTTATTTGATGTCCGTCTCCAAACATTGATACAAGTTTGCCAATTCGATAGGTGTCTTTTGCATTTGGGGTGTCATCATATGCACAAGCTGTGGGGCTTGTTAAGACGCATTGTCCGATTCTAGCTAGAAGTTGCTTCTCGAGCTGATCGTCCTTTCCAGTGGCGAAAATAACACGAACACCCGGTCGACCATCTGGAGTTTGGTTCTCTTTCAAGATGTACTCTATTCCGGCCTCCGAGGGTGCCATGATAACAGAGGTCCCAAATCCAGTAGCCTCAAGAGCTGTGATGCGTGCCCACTCCTCACTATAGGCAGTGATGATTGTTCTGTTCATATGCATGCTAAAAGCTTCTGCAAAAGTGTCTTCAATGGGTACGCCATTAATCTCCAACATAAGCCATCTTACCCAGCTCTTTTTTGGTGCAGTTCTACCATTTCTTTGTTGTGCCTTGTGATTAAATGCACAGTATTTATGAGGGAGAGGGTTTCGTATCATTTTCGAGTTGGTATAGCGTATGACTGTGAATCTTACTCTAAAAGCTGAGCTCGATCTGCCTATTGAGGCAGACACAGTCACACCCAGTCATTTTGCAGGCAGAACCCTTGCAGAGATTGGGGGACTTCCTGTTCTTCAGGGGAACAAGACCTTGGGGCTAAAAGACTTCTTCGATATCAAGGGTGAGGCGGGAGAAACTGCTGATACCACTGAGATTGCTATAGAGGGAGATCTCCGCAAGGTCAAGATGATAGGAAAGGGAATGAATGGCGGCAAAATCACTGTCAATGGTGATGCTGGCATGTATCTAGGAGCAGAGATGATTGCGGGTCGGATACACGTCAAGGGATCTGTTGGATCTTGGGCTGCAGCCGAGATGCAGGGCGGAAATATCCAGATTGAGGGCGATGCCGCTGACAGACTCTGTGCAGCCTATCGTGGCAGTTTAGATGGAATGAGTGGGGGTCGCGTGTATGTGGCTGGAAATGTTGGGAGAGAGATGGCGGCTCGGATGAGAAAGGGGTTCATAGCCGTAAAGGGGAATGTGGATGAACTCGCTGCCGCTCGGATGAAAGGTGGAACTATTGTAGTCTGTGGCAATCTTGCAGAGAGACCTGGAGTAGGTGCCACAAAGGGCATGATAATAGTGCTTGGAAAGATAGAACCACTAATGCCAACTTATCTTTACAGTGGAACTTCAGAACGGGAATTCACGAATTACTTTATCAACTATGTAAAATCGCGACGACCTGATTTCGTTGGGAGGGATATTCCCACCTCCGAGAAATGGGTCAAGTACATGGGGGACTTCGCTGAGGGAGACCCCAGAGAAGAAATCTATGTTCGGGCAAAGATGCACGAACATAACATGTAGGGGTATGACCAATGACAATTAGTGTGAATGAGAAGGCACTCGAGATTGTTGAAGAGATGATGAACAATGCTGATAGACTAGACTGCACCGTGAGCAAACAGGATAATGGAACCACCATTATTGATGCAGGAGTAGAGGTCGCTGGCACAAATGAACTTGGTAGACTACTTGGTGAAGTGTGCCTGGGTGGCTATGGTGTGGTCAAGCTCTCAGAGACGACTATTGGAGATATGACCCTCCCGTGTGTGATTGTTTCTACTGATGAACCGGCAATCGCCACGATGGGCTCGCAATATGCGGGATGGGTAATTAACGTCGACAAGTATTTTGCCATGGGTTCAGGACCTGCTCGCGCGCTGTATGCAAAAGAGAAGCTGTATGGAGAGCTGGAGTACAAGGATGATGCAAAAGTGGGCGTCATCCTTCTAGAGACCAGAGAATTCCCTCCAGAGAATGTCACAGAGCATATTGCAAAGAAGTGTGGCATTGCCACTTCTGACCTCTATGTAATTGTTGCACCTACTGCGTGTCTTGCCGGGTCCATTCAAATATCAGCCAGAGTAGTGGAGGTTGGGGCTCATAAGCTGCATGAGCTGAAGTTCGATCCTCGGAAGATAGTCAGGGGACATGGCACTGCTCCTATTGCTCCGGTCGTCAAGAAAGACACCAAGGCCATGGGGATTACAAATGACTGCATACTGTATGGTGGAAGTACCTACTATGACATTCGTCCAGCTGACGGTGATGACCTAAAGACTCTCACAGAGAAAGCTCCCTCATCCACGTCTGAGCAGTATGGAATGCCATTCTATGACCTGTTCAAAGGCTTTGAGTTTGACTTCTACAAGGTAGACCCACTGTTGTTCAGTCCTGCTCAAGTCACGATCAAGAATATTGACACTGGAGAGGTCTACAAGGCCGGGAAGCTGAATGCAGAGGTTCTGAAACAGTCACTCGGACTGTGATTAAGTCACTTCCAGCTCCTCTATGATTTCAATGGCATCTTCCTCGGCCGGAGCGATTTCCTCAATCTTAGGAATGGGATATCTGAATCCTACAACAATCATTATGGAGCCGATAAGGGAGACAATTGACATGAGCACGAATGTTAGAGGGAATCCAGATTGAGGTAGCAACCATCCAAAGAAGGCTATAAATGGCATAGCAAGCAAGAGCGCTATAGTTGGCTGTAGTGAATAAACACTGTTCCGAATCTTATTTGGTACCACATCAAGCATGACACGTTGTGTCAGGATGTTTGCGAGCCCACCGAATGCATCTGATACGATAAACAGAACGAACAACACAACCACAGGCACCACTGATGCAGCTGGCATCGAGATTATCGCAATATCAGTGAAGGGAATATATAGTCTGACATTATTCACTGCCTCTGGAGGCGGTGGAAATAGGAATGTTATCCCCGCCAGGACTAGGCAGAAGATAAATCCCAAGAATTGAAAGAATCTGAATCTTGGGACCCACTTGACCGGATCGAATCTGCGAGCCCAGATTCCGCTTCGTTCTTGCATGAGCGCCTCTGGGAAGAAGACGAGCGTACGGAAAGATGATACAGCTATGTCATTGAACAGATAGGCAAAGTAGAGCGGGAATAAAGCAAGTGTCCACCATACAGTGCCCATGGTCCAAGTTACGACCTCGCCTAGGAGTACATATGTCACAAATCGTGATGAGAAGAGAAACTTCACGCCACCCTTGAGTATGCTACCATACTGCTTGATGGACCTGGATTCACTCTCGTCCCGTGCTCCGGGCAGGTCTTTGACGACCAACATGACAACAACTGCCAGTCCGACGCATGCCAGGGACTGAGCCATGAAGACAGTTTCTCTGAAAAGAATCGTTGCAATGATGCTTCCAGGAATCAGGACTAATGTTGAAGAGATCTGCCAGAGGAAACCGATCTTCCCCCAGAACACTCCATATGCCTTTCGATCTTTATCATTAGGCATAGCAACTCTGTAGTTATTGTCAAACCATGCATGAAATGCACCGCTCTCTTGCGACGCGCCGAGTCCCATGAGGGCATAGATGGCAATAAAGACAAAGAAATCTGTATCATAGGTTAGAGTTGATGTCAGCCAGAATGCAAGTGCATAACATATGAGTGCAGAGGATATGACATACCTTTGCCCAATGTGGTCTCCAAGTGCCCCTGTCGGATAGTCAAACACAACCTGAACACCGAATTGGATCACAGTTAGAAAGCCGACAAATATGAGCCCATCGAAATAATTGCCTCTGCCGAGCGATTCTGAGATGAAGATGACCCAGAATGTGGTTGAAACCTGAAAGACTGCACCAAAGAGAGGGAGGACAACGGCTAGAACTTTGGCCAGACGGAGTCCATCCTCAGTGGCTTCCTCCATTCCAAATAGTCTGGCTAACCTGTTCATCACTGTCACCCCTATGAGTTGCTGTAAAAGGCAGTCGGGCCGCTCATGTTTTGGCTATTAGTATTTGCGTAGTGCGCCAAATTGTCATATGCTTATAGAATTGACCCTGTTCATCAGGCCAAATAGATCTGATTCTCTCTCAGGTTCTTGAGAATCAGTTTCGGATAGCTTTGACAGCAACCTCAATTGCATCAATTGTTCTATCCAGATCTCTTGTGGAATGCGAAAAGGATAGTGCTCCAAGGCCATGATATCCAAACACTCCTTCCTCCATAATGGTGCCCTGAAAGCGGTCAAGCCGATTGCTGTCAAATGCCTCGCCTATCTTTTGAGCTGTGTAGGGAGGCTGTATCATGTTTTTGAGTGCATTTATGAAAACGATGGATCCAGTTCCAGTCGCCAATGCAATGAACCCGTTGTCACTAAAGAGGGTGTTTATTCTGGAGCGAAATGCATCGCCTCTTTGGTTCAATTTCTGGTACTCGTTTCGTAGCTTATGGAGCTCACCTAGTGCGGCAATTCCAGTGGCCATGGTGAGAGGGTGACTTGAGAAGGTACCTCCACCGACCCATCGGCTTGCTTCTGCGCCGGGCTTTGCAAGCGCCATTATATCCTCACGACCACCATATACTCCCAGAGGCATTCCTCCACCGGCAATCTTCCCCAGAGTGATTAGGTCAGGTTCAACTCCAAATACATTGACTCCAGCAGAACCATAGCATATGCGAAATCCTGTAATTATCTCATCAAATATGAGAAGAATCCCATGTCTTTCGGTCTGCTCACGGAGGTGTGGCAAGAATTCGGGTTCTGGAGGTAGTCCTCCTCCAGCTCCAAGTACTGGTTCGATTATTACTGCGGCCAGATCATCCTTGTTTTTGGCAAGCATCTGATCAAAACTTGCAGTATCATTGTAATCGAAAGAAACACCCTCGAAGAATGGATCATCTGTGAATGGATATTTCAGGTGATATCCAAGCGAATCATTCCCTCCATGCCAACCCCCTCGTGCCTTGGCGACAAGGGGTTTCTTTGTAAACAATCGAGCAAGACGAGTGGCATACATGGTAGACTCACTTCCCGTCGTGCAGAAGCGCATCTTTCTCAGCATTGGAACTGCTGATTGCATTTTCTCTGCAAGAACTACTTGTGATTCACCCATTCCACCAAAATGAATACCATTCTCAAGCTGCCTTCGAAGTGCCTTTCCAACTGCTGGATTATTGTGACCCAGTATCTGAGCATAGTGTGTCATCCAGAAATCGATGTATTCGTTGCCATCAACATCCCAGATATGGCAGCCCTCACCCTTGGCAATGAAGGGAGGATAAGCTCCACATTTATCAAGGCCAAATGTCCTGATATTATGATTGACGCCTCCAGCAAAGACTCTCAATGCTCGGTCCCAGAGCTTTGCTGATTTCTGGGTTGCCGCCTTGTATCTCTCGAGCATGGTTTACTCCTCCAAGTGCTCCATAGATAATCCTATTCAAACATCCGGCTCTTTGAGTCTTCCTAAAGATCTGAAATCATTAATGCGAAGCGAAGAAGAGCTCAGCGCACAATCCATACACTTTATCATCGAATGATAGAGGGAGAATCTGAGCAAGATGATGGTAAAGGTTAGATTCCGGGGACCTCTGGCTTCTAGATTGACTACAGAGGTCTTCAAGGTTCAGATGCCAAGTGCCTCAAACCTCAGAGAACTGCTAGACCTGCTTATCACTCAATATGATGGAGTCAGGAATATATGGGATTCACCTGACCGTGTAGAGAGAGACGTCCTATTACTCCTGAATGAAGTGGACATTGGCCTGCTCGAAGGACTAGAGACTATTCTTCATGAGGATGATTTACTGACCATTCTCCCACTGATACACGGTGGCTAAACAAATGATGCCCCAGCTCTTACAGCCTTGATGTTGATATCGAGATATTTTTGAGGCACTGAACTTGCTACTGCCTTTTCTAGCGACTCTGTAGATATTTCTTTCACTAACTTGACAAGCGATCCAAGCATGACCATATTCGAAACTATTCTTTGGCCAATCTCATCTGCAGTTCTCATGGCAGGCACACTGATGACCTGAAAGTCTTTCTCAATTTGAGATGTATCAACAAGGTCGGGATCGGCTATGACAATACTCTTCGGTTTCGCATCTGAGAGATACATATCTAGCGCCTTCTGGTTCATTGCAACCAGAATGTCGGATTTTCTGACCTCAGGATAATGTATCTCATCTGTACTGATTATGACCTCGCTCTTCGCGGATGTGCCTCTTGCTTCAGACCCGTAGCTTTGGCTCTGCACAGCATTGAGACCTGCATTAATTGCTGCTTGTCCAGCAATGACGGCGGCCAGAACCACACCCATGCCGCCAGTACCTGCTATTCTAATCTCCTGCCTCATCTATGTCTCCACCCGCAATATTCGAGATCATCTCATTCATAGTTTCAATGAAACTGGGTTCCTCTCTGTCAACAAAGACACCCAGGTCAATTCCCTGTTTAGTGGGTACACTATATGTCAATGGGTCATCGGGTTTCCTCACAGGAAGGGTCTTGAACCATTCAAGGAACTTCTGCTGATTTCCAACCTTGGCTCGGCGACCATAGGCGGTCGGACATTGGCTAAGCATCTCGATAAAGGTGAACCCCTTACGCTGGAGGGCAGTCTTCATTGCTCTGGCAGCCTGATTTGGATGAGCGGTAGTCCATCGTGCAACATAGTTCGCGCCAGCCGCAGCGACTAGACGTGAGATATCGAAGGGCCGCTCTGGATTTCCATAGGGTGTTGTTGCAGTTATGTCGCCTGTAAAGGTGGTACCACTGACCTGTCCACCAGTCATTCCATAGTTGTAGTTGTTGCTGAGAATCACGGTCATGTCTATATTACGCCGGGCAGCATGGATAAGGTGGTTTCCACCAATTGTGGCTAGATCACCATCACCAGAAATGACAACCACCCTCAGGTCTGGCCGAACCATTTTCAGGCCAGTAGCGAAGGCAACCGCGCGCCCATGAGTGGTGTGAAGTGTATCAGCCTTGAAGTGGGGGGATGGAATCCACGCTCCACAGCCAATCCCTGATACAAAGGCAAATCCGTCCAAAGTATCGTGGCCGAGGTCACCGACAGCCTTTAGAAAGGCGTTCGCAAGAGTTCCATTTCCGCAGCCGGGACAGAACGGATGTGGAAGGCACTCTTCACGAAGGTAGGGTATTGAGATATGTGGAGCAGGTGTTGTCACTATACTCACCTTATCACTATGATGAGCTTCGATTCCTTTCGTTAATAACGTAGCGATACTAGCTGCTCCCTATTGTTTCCTTTAGCTGTTCATAGATTACTAATATTTCAGAAAAGAGCTTCTCGTAGATTGATTATCACAATTTGAGTTCCCAGATTTCTGAGACAAGTTCATGACCAAACATGATACATGGTTCTTCC
>JBHLQM010000078.1:0-1735 GCA_048884785.1 Candidatus Thorarchaeota archaeon
GCATCAGGTCTATTCTTTGTTAGATTAAAGACATCATCGTATTCGATGTTAGTACCGCAGGCATCGGCTGTTTTCTCGCCTTGCTTCTTCACTCTGTTTAGTAGATCAAAATCCTTGGGGAACAAAACTGTTACATCCGCACCAACTAGGGGCAACATGACAAGTAGACTGTGTGCTGTATTGGGAAGCAAGAACTGGTCTCCGAATCCCCAGGAGACGACAACATTCTTCCCATTCAGGTCTCCAATAGCCTGCTGAAGACCAAGAATCTCAGACAGAGCAGACTGCGATGCATGGATATCATCTCCGAGTGAAAGAAAGAGAGACTTTGACTCATTCGCAATTAGCTTCGTTAGATCCCGGCCGTTCCCAAAAGATTCTCGGTCAACTATCGAGGTGAGCATGATATCAATGCAAACATCAATCATGCGCACTTGATCCATGAATTCAAGGGATCGCAGGGATTGCTGGAAGTAATTAGTGAAATCAATACAGTGCATCCCGAGGCGGGCACCAGCCATTTCAGCAATTGTCAGGTCCTCTCTTGATGCATTGCGATAAATGCTTCCGATGATGTTCATCGTCCCGCCATCTGTTCTCTTTCCTACATGCCAAGACCTCTGAATAGAGACAGCGTCATCTAAAATCCTCTGAATAAGGTCTTGTGTGTACCCATTGACTTGAATCTTCATAGAAACCGCATCCTTATCGACAAAGGAAGCGTATTAGGCTTCTGGAGTAAACCATATCAAGGCGTGACTCCGTGAAGAGATTTGGGAGAAAGCTAACCAATGCCAGTGAGCCCGATTGACTATGGAAGATATGGGAATCCAGAGATGATTGAAATCTTCGAGGAGGAGTATCGACATGAGCAATGGCTCAGAGTCGAGGCCACTGTTGCCAAGGCTCAGGCTCAACTTGGAGTCATTCCTTTTGAAGCCGCCAGGGACATCGAGACCGCGGCTAGGCCAGAATTAGTGACACTTGAGAGGACGATGGAGATAGAAAAAAAGACTCGCCATGATGTCGCAGCACTCTTTGAGGCTATTGCAGAGAAATGCCAAGGAGAAGGGGCGAGATGGGTTCACTTCGGCCTCACAAGCAATGATGTAAAGGACACTGCTCTTGCTCTGCAAATCAAAGCCGCTTTCGCCATCCTTTTTCCACAATTGGACTTACTTTGTAAAGCTCTGGGCAAGAAGGGAGATGAAACAAAAAATCTCATTGCGGTAGGACGCTCGCATGGGCAGCATGCGGTACCGATTACATATGGACTCAGATTCTCCGTCTGGCTGGATGAGGTTCTAAGGCATAAGGAGCGACTGATCTCGTCCAAAAGAGATGCCATAGTAGGTAAGATCTCAGGTGCGACAGGAAGCCATGCAGCACTTGGCCCTGTTGGTATCCTTGTTCAGGATGTTGTGATGGAAGATTTGGGGCTTTACACCCCAATTGCCACGACGCAGATCGTTCAGCGGGATCGACACGCAGAAGTTGTTTTTCATCTCGCGAGTCTTTCCGCGAGTCTTGAGAAAGTTGCTACCGATATCCGCAATCTTCAGAGGACCGAGATTGGTGAGGTCTATGAGCCTTTTATGAGAGGCGAGCAGATTGGCTCATCCGCTATGCCCCATAAACGAAACCCTGTTACTTCGGAGAAGATATGTGGTATCGCTCGCATCATTCGAAGTCTTGTGCAACCCGCACTAGAAAATGTGACAAGTTGGGAAGAGAG
>JBHLQM010000078.1:1835-12229 GCA_048884785.1 Candidatus Thorarchaeota archaeon
GGGACGACAAAGTAAAATGTGAATCGGATTCTCAAATGGTGACATGCAATGAAGAAACTGCTCGTGACACTGACGCCTTCCGAGAGCAAGAGGCTTATTGCCAGAGGCATGCTCGCACTTGAAGAGGTTCAAACTGCTCTCAAAGAAGGTTACCTGTGCATAACATTAGGCACAACATCCAGCTATCTAGTGGAGGAGATTCTTGGAGAGTATGATAAAACAAAACACATTGCAGGCCTGATTATTGACAAGGGGCTTTCAGTCACCAAGAGAGATCAACGGGCATTTGACGCGATATTCTATAAAGGGGAATACCAAGAACGAAAGAAGGTTATCGATGTCCTCAAAGAGATGGGACCTAATGATGTTATAATCAAAAGTGCAAATGCCCTCGATTCGAATATGACACCATTGGTCCTGCTTGCAAGTGAAACTGGTGGAACTGTTGGATCTTTTCTTGGTGTTGCAGCTGCAAGGAATATCATAGTTATCATGCCTGTGGGATTGGAAAAGTGTATTCCAACAGAATATGAGGAGATGGCCGGAAGATTTGGAATGCATGATTGGGACTATTCCATCGGAACCCCTGTTGGCATTATAGCTGTTCCAGAGGGAATACCATTTACTGAGATAGAAGCACTTGAAGCACTATTCGAGGTTGAGGTCATCCCAATTGCGGCCGGAGGAATAAATGGGGGAGAAGGATCGGTCACATTCTTCATTGAAGGATATGATGATGATATTGAACACGCCTACGAGTTTCTACTGAGCCTCAAGGGAGAACCGCCATTCCCCAAAGTTGAACATGTCGTGAAAGATAGTTAGGTGGATGATTTCGCCAATGACCCAGAACCCAGTAATACAAACAGAGTGCCTGACCAAAATCTTCGAGAAGGGAAAGAAACATGAAGTCATTGCACTCAATTGCGTGAATCTCGAGATAGGACGAGGAGAGGTGTTTGGACTCATCGGAGCAAATGGAGCTGGAAAAACAACTCTAATTCGTCTATTGGTCGGTCTTCTAACTCCAACCGAGGGAAAAGGAGCGGTTTTGGGCAAGGATATTGTGGCGGATAGGGACTATATCCGTCAGAGAGTGGCATTATTGCCCCAGGAGGCAGGTATCTATGAAAGACTTACGGCGCGGGAGAATTTGATCTACTATGGAGGGCTTTACGGCATCTCCCAGGAAGTCCTCGATAAACGTGCTGATAGGCTACTTGAGATAGTGGGGCTCAGAGAAAAGGAGGATTACCAAGTAAAGGGATTCAGTGGCGGGATGAAGAGGAAAGTACTCGTTGCAAGGACGCTTATCATTGAACCAGAGATAGTGTTTCTTGATGAGCCAACGACTGGGATAGATACCCTTGGGGCACGCGTCGTCAGGAATATGATAAAGCGACTTAGTTCTGAGGAAAATCGCACTATCATTCTCACCACACATGACCTCCACGAAGTATCTGAACTCTGCGACAGAGTAGGAATACTGAATGAAGGACGGCTAGTAGCTATTGGCAAACCCACGGAATTGGAACAGAAGTTTAAGGCCGCGAACCTTGAAGATGTCTTCACAGGGCTAGTAACTGGTGAAGGAGTATACGGCGATGAGGTGATATGATGAAGCTCAGGTTGGATGTAAAGACCATCTGGATGCTCAAGAAGGAAATTAAGGAAGTACTACGTTCAAGGTGGCTTCTCGTGGGCTTCATGATTAGTCCATTATTTGCATGGGTATTCGAAGGATTCTTTCTATCATTCATTGTCACGCAGACTGTTGAGGAGGCAGAACTGGTCTACATAACAAATGAAGACGGAGGCGTTTGGGGGAACACACTCTATAATAACATAGAGGGCTTCAAAGAGGACCTCAAGATAAGTGAGCTAGTGGACGTCAGTAGGCAACAAGGAGAAACCATGGTCACATACAAGAACCTCACCATCTGGGTGTATATACCGGCAAACTTCACACAGGATTTGGAGGATCTGAATCAAACACGTTTGATAATATGGGTGAACTCAGCGAGTATTAGAGCATCGACCACTGCGAGTTTCATAAGAGAATTCTCCCTACAAGTAATCAATGCACAGATTACAATTAGAGACCTCCAAGTTGATACATATACAATCGCGCCTGAGGCAACATTTGGACATCAGCTTGCGATATTTTTGGTCATGATTACATCAGTACTGGCTCCATCCCCCTATGTCAGCAAGTCCTTTGCAGGAGAACGTGAGAGGCATACACTTGAGGCACTCCTGGTGGTACCTATGAGCAGACTCAAGATTCTTGGCTCAAAGGTTGTCGCAGGAATTCTCCTGACGATGATCTATTCGTTCTTCACGGTTGTAGGGATTCTCTTCTATAATTGGTGGATAACCATACGTGCGGTTGTTCTCCCCCTGGAGGCCAGAGAATTCTATACAAATCTCTATACTGTGAATCAGGCTACGATTCCTCTGATATTCTTCTGCCAGTTTCTCGTTCTGCTATGTGCGATTGGTATAGGTATAGTCATCTCCACATTAGCCAAGGACCAAGCAAGCTCAGAATCAATAAACAACCTAGTGTTGTTGGTTCCAACATTTGTCGTGGGTATTCTTGGTTTTGCAGGTAGTATTACGCAGTATGGAGGCGCATTTGGCCTCTTTGTGCTTGCGATTCCATTTACTCATGCCATAATCATCCTGAATGGAGTGCTTTCTGGTGTTGCAACTCCACTTAGTATTCTTGGCAATATACTCTATCTCATAATCTTCACACTGGTGTTCCTAGTTATCGGAGCAAAACTATTCGAGCGAGAGGCAATAATATCATAGAACGGAGGAATCCTATTTGATGGGCCACTTTGGCTCAATCACTACTCCAGACCTTTCCATGAGATCCTTGCTATGTTCAATTGCCTCCTTTCGCACCTTTTCTTCATTTATTGTTAGGAGTTTCTTGTGCTGCATGAGAAGTCGTCCGTTGACCATCACTGTATCAACATAGAGTCCATTTCCTGCATAAACGAGATTGGATACTGGATTAGTGTTGGGTATCAGCCCTAATTCGGACATATCGATGATGATTAGATCAGCCAATTTTCCGACCTCAATAGTCCCGACCTTTTCATCAATCCCCATCGCTACAGCGCCACCCAAGGTTGCCATCTCTATGACCTGTTCGGCACTGACAACTAGAGGGTCCTTGGTGTAGGGCTTATGTACAAGGGCAGCAACTCTCATTTCTCGAACCATGTCATAGGTATTATTGCTAGGTCCACCATCACATCCCAAAGAAACCTGCACATTCTTCTCGAGCATCTTTGGAATCTTGGCAAATCCTGAAGCGAGCTTTGCGTTGCTGGATGGACAATGCGATATGTTGCTCTTTGTCGCAGCAAGCTTATCCAGTTCCTCATCCTCGAAATGAATCCCATGTGCAAAAACCATGTCCGAGCCTAGAAGACCCATATCTTCTGCGAATGATGTTAAATTGCGGTAGCCGTTATCCTTTACGTAACGAACATCATCGATAACCTCTCCAAGATGCATAGTCATTCCGGTCTTCTTGCTTCGCGCTAGCTTTGCTACTTCTCTGAACAAGTCGTGACTCACAGCACCAAGGGAGCGCAATCCATACCAGACCTGAATCCTGCCATCGGCGGTGCCATGCCATTTTCGATGCATCTCATCTGTTTCTCTAAGGCAATCATCTGCATTCTCAATCATGCCCTGATACATTATGTCAGGATTATCAGCATAGCCAGTGGAGTCCATGATTATTTTTGAGAGCGCTGCACGCATTCCGCTTTTCTCAACTGATTTGGCAATACCATTGAATCCATACCGAGTGTGAATCATACAATCAATGAAGGAGGTTGTACCGGTTCTAATCATTTCAGCCATACACAGCTCAGCAGAAACACGACCGTCATCCTCTGTGAAGTTTCCTTGCAGTACCCAGACATAGTTCTTCAGCCAATCTACGAGTGCAACATCATCAGCGCACCCTCTAATCAACGCCTGGGACAGATGAACATGCGTATCGATAAGGCCAGGCATAACAATTCCATCATGTGCATCTATGACCTGTTCAGCTTTATGTCCAAGTAAATCCGGCGTTTTCCCAATGTCAATAATCTGGTCCCCTTCAATATAGACAGCCCCATTGCGAATGATATCGCGGTCTTGATTGAGGGTAAGGATATACCCATTCTTCACCAGGATGCTTCTCGGATTGGCCATAGATTGTCCTCCAACTCGCAGTTGCTTTCTAACATGTAAATCATAATAGTTGTGGTTTACCGACAATTATTCTGCAACTCGAAAGGTAATTGTAACCTCAAGTCCTTCACCAGGAATTCCTGGAACTCTGTCTAGAACCTTCAATCGAGCGTCATATTTGCTTGCAAGCCGCCGCACCAGATGAATTCCAACTCCACTGGATCTCCGAGTGGGGTCAAATAGCTGGGCCTTTTTCTTGGCATCGAGCCCGGGTCCGTTATCCGAGATGCGTACTGTGAAGAAGTCAGACTCTTGTTGCCCATCTATCCATATCTTCCTCTCTTCACGAGTATTGTGCTTCACGCTATTCTCCATTATATTCCAAAATAGATGCCCAAGTGCCCGATCGGCTCTGACTCTTAATTCATGAGGAATTCCCTTAACCTCTGGAACAACACCAAATTGTCCTGAAAAGAGACGCACTTGTGTCTGCAGTATGTATGCCAAGTCAGTGATTACTAGGGGCTCGCTCTTTGATTCTTCCGCTCTTCGAACATTGCTTATCAGTTCAATACAACGGCTCGCCCCATCAAGGACGTACCGCCGAGCATTATCGATTTGCTCACCAGTGGATTCCCTGTCTAGAAGGTCAGCACCAGCAAGAATGAGTTGAAGCTGATTTCCTATGTCATGCAGTAGAAGATCTAGAAGGAACCGAGACTCGGCCTCGGCTCGTTTCAACTCTGATACATCTGTAAAGACTGAAAAACTTCCAAGATACTCACCTGAGGAATCAAACCAAGGGCTGGCGTGAACAATTGCAGGGATGATTTCTCCAGACCTGTGAGTCAGATTAACCTCATAATGGTCTGCAGTTCCCTCCTTTCGTGCAGCGGTCTTCGCCTCAACTTCTGTGATTGTCCAGCCCTGGATCCATTGTATGATTGGCTTGCCAACCAGGTCAGTCGGAGATGGGTATCCAATCATATCACAAAGCGCTTGATTGGCCATGATACATATACCACTCTCATTATCAACACAGAGTCCGGAGTCCATTGTTTCAAGGAGCGTTCTATACTGATGTTCGCTCTCTTCAAGGGCCTTTTTCTGATTCAGTTCATCAGTTATGTCGATAACCTGTGCAACTGTTTTTCTCGACTTATCTGCGCCCGTCATTAGACTAGCACTTACTTTCAAGTTTCTGATAGAGTTATCAGCTCTTATTATGCTGATTGAATACTCAGGGGGCATTTTCTCGCCTTTTTGTCGTCGAACATATCTATCAGCAACGAGTTGCAGACTCTCTTCTGCAATGAATGCTCTGAAATCGCTTCCCTGCAATTCTCCTCTTGTTCGGCCAATTATTTCGCAGACACGGTCGTTCACATATTCTATCTTAAACTGATCATCAACTATCAGAATTCCGACGAAGCTTGAATGGTCAAGAATGAAGGAGAAGAGTCCTTCCTGCTGTCTTATTCGTTCCTCAATGGCAATTCGTCTCGTCATGTCTGTCGAATAGGATGTATAACCAACTGGAACTCCCTTCTCTATAATTAGCCTGGCGGTAGTTTCAGTAGGAATTTCCACACCATCTCTTCTTCTAACCCGAATGCCCATTGAGATAGGTTCGGTGCCTTCCTTCAGTCTTTTCAAGCCCTCTGAAACCGCTCGTATCTGCGATGGTGAAACAATATCCTTCAGACACAAGCCAGATTCAATATCCTTCTCGGTCATTTGCAGTAAGTCTAGGGCAAACTTGTTCGCAAAAACAATGCAATTATCTAAATCAATCTCAAGAATTCCAATTGGTATAGATTGGACAGCGTTCCTGAAATCATCATCGGTATGTTTCAGTAGATTGGGAGGGGTGGATTTTTTGTTCATGTCTTTGCCAACGTAGTAGTTTTGTTCCTACCTTCCTTTCATGCCGCTTCACTTCTTGAAAATCCTATCATTAATTCTTTGCTATGACAGAACTGCTCATACAACAAATTAAAGTAGATACTTGACATCCTCCATATTCCATCCACAGACTGATTGAAGGAGTAATTGATTTGGACCACATCCTAGCTATTGACTACGATAAATGCACAGGTTGCCGCAGCTGTGAAATGGCTTGTTCTATAGCCCATGAGAAGACATTCAATCCCGCGCGTGGAAGAATCCAAGTGGTCAAACAAGAAAGGGAGAATATTATAGCACCAATTGTCTGCCTTCAGTGCGATTCTCCGCTCTGTCAAGATGCATGTCCCAACGGGGCAATTGTAAGAAACGAGCTGGGAGTTCTCTATGTCGAGAGGGAAACCTGTGTGGGATGCATGAATTGTACAACCGCCTGCATCTATGGAGGCATTGCAATTGACCCAATAACAAGGAAAGCTATCAAATGCGACCTATGCTTGGGTGATCCCAAATGCGTTGGTGCATGCGAATATGGGGCAATTAGCTACCTTGCGAAGGAAGAAGGAATCCAGGAAAGACATGTTGGTGTGAAAGGCGTGATAGAAATCAAAAGCCCATCCAAGGGAGGAATATGAAATGCCATTCGAGTACAAAGGTTACGCAGGATATTACCTGGATATTGACTTGACGAAAGGGAAGATTCACAGGCGTGAGATGGAGAAAGAGTGGGCCAGGCTTTATTTGGGAGGCACTGGAGTATCAGCAAAGATTCTCTGGGAGAGGACAGGACCATCTACCAAACCTCTCTCTCCAGATAATGTATTGATTGCAGGAACTGGGCCACTGACTGGAGTGATGTTCTCACCTTCAGGGCGTATGATGTTTGCAGGAAAGGGACCACTCACAGGAGTATGGGCTGAGAGCCATGTTGGCGGATTCTTCGGCCCTGAGATGAAATACTGCGGGTTCGATTTTGTTATCTTTAATGGACGTTCTCCCAAGCCAGTTTATCTCTATTTGCAGGATGGAAGGGCCGAACTCAGGGATGCATCTCATCTCTGGGGAAGCGAAACAAATGTTACTACTGATATGATTAGAGAAGAGCACAAAGACCCGGCGATTAAGACTGCGGTCATAGGTCCTGCAGGAGAAAATCAGGTCCTATATGGCTCAATTATAGTAGATTATTATCGGGCTGCTGGTCGTGCAGGACTTGGGACTGTTATGGGCTCCAAGAATGTGAAGGGAATTGCCGCTAGTGGTTCTTTGGGTCTTGAAGCATATGACATGGAGAAATTCCTAGAGGCAAATGAGAAAGAGATGGAGAAGCTTCGGGATCCCCTCTGGACTGATTCACTTGCGTCTCTAAGGAAATACGGTACGACGGACCTTGTAGCCATAATCAATGAGATTGGCCGCCTTCCAACAAAGAATCACTGGACCGGCTTCTATGAGGATGCTGATGACATCGGGCCGGAGATTATTGCCAGCAAGTATCGTATAGCGCAAGAGGCTTGCCATGGGTGCGCAGTCGGGTGCAAGTATATCATCAGGGTCAGGGGAGGTAAGTATCCCACAGAGCCCATCGGAGGGCCAGAGTACGAAACAATAATGGCATTTGGATCTAATTGCCTGAATAATGATATTGAATCTGTCTTCCACTTGGGGAAGAGATGCGACCTTCTAGGATTAGATACCATCTCGTGTGGAAAGACCATTGGCTTTGCCATGGAGCTCTGGGAGCAAGGAATCATCAATGAAAAGGATACAGATGGATTGGAGTTGACTTGGGGTAATCCCGATTCAATGGCACGGCTTGTAGAGATGATTGCGAAACAGGAAGGAATTGGAAAGATACTGGCGCAAGGAACGAGAAAAGCAGCTGAGATTATTGGCGGAGATGCCTGGAAATATGCAATACATGTCAAGGGGCTTGAGGCATCAGGTCAGGACCCGAGAGCACATCAGTCAATTGGACTCACTTATGCCACAAATGTACGCGGTGCCGACCACCTAAGAAGCCTTTCTAGCCTGGAAGAGTTGGGATATCCTGAGATTGCAGCTGAGAGATTCGGCGAAGAGAAGGCACATGATATTCTAGAGATACTCACCCCCACGCACAAGGGAGAATTGGTCAAGGATATGGAAGATCTCTATGCGTTGACTGATTCGGCAGTTATATGCAAATATGCAGTGATGTGGCCACCAGTATTCTATATGGACACCTTCACCAGTGTAATTGCCCCATTGACTGGAATGAGTGATTGGAACGAAATGAAATTCGTTAGACATGCGGCAGAGAGAATCAATCATCTGAGAAGAGCATACAACCACAGACTGGGAATAACCAGAAAAGATGAAACACTGCCCCCGAGACTACTGAAAGACCCTATGCCCACAGGCCCCTCGAAAGGAGGCCTACCCGACCTCGATATTATGCTCGATGAATACTATGACTTCCGAGGCTGCGATAGAAGGACCGGGTTTCCTAAGGAAGAGAAGCTTGTAGAACTCGAACTAGGAGATGTTGCTTTAGACCTAAAGAAGCGAAAAATGCTTGCAACTAGCTGAACTAGCTATGCATGGCGATGGACTGCAGCGACTGCCTAATAGTCAGATTCCCAGTATGAAGTATGACATGGGAGTATGTATCTTGGGATATATTGGCTGTAATAAAGGAATCAAAGGTTTCCCTTGGATCCTTCTCAGAGCCAAGGTCGTAGCCGAATGTAGCCATCGGTATTAGCCGGCTCCTTAAGAAACCGACAAGTGAGCCCAACTCCGATACAACTGTGTTTATTCCCCCCTTTCTATCTTCACAGAGTATCCATTCCTCTTCAATTATATCTAGAAACACTTCCAGACTCTCAGGTCCAAAGTTGCTTTCATGGAAGGTTTCGATTACGTCTCTTATAGTATAGTTCTTTCTGGATGATGGAGTCATAGTATGCCCTCTCCAAAAGGAGTTCGGCGTCGGGATGAAGATAAAGCTATGGGACATAGATTCGACTGATTCATATGTAGGCAAAGGCAACTTCGACACATGGCAGATCTGAGTGTGACTATAGCTGAACTGCAGTTTAGAAACCCAGTACTCACAGCAGCAGGTCCAACATCAAGAGATGGAAGAACTCTATTGAACGCTGCTGCCGGAGGCGCAGGGGGATTAGTCGCCAAGACGGTGAGCGTAAAGCCTGCAGACGTACCTAGACCTAATATGGCTGCAATCATGAGTGGTCGTGTTGAGTCTCGACGTGGTATGCTAAACACAGAACTTTGGAGTGAACTTCCTGTGGAGCAGTGGTTGAGAGAGGAGTATTCAATTGCCCTAAGCTCTGGCCTCACTCTCATTGCAAGCCTAGGATACAAACCAGACGAAGTGTCAGAGATTGCTCCAAAGATAGAGAAGGCAGGAGCCCATGCACTAGAGTTCAGCACACACTATGTGGGCGGACACTTAGAGATTGCCAAGGCACTCCGTGATTCTGTGGACATCCCAATTTTCGCAAAGCTCTCGCCCAAGATTGATGTGGCAAAGGTAGCAAAAGAATTGGAATCCCATGTCGATGGTATTGTTGCCATCAACACGTTTGGCCCCTGTCTCCGGATAGACATTGAAACAGGAAAGCCCATGCTGGGAGGTAGCGGAGGTCAGGGATGGCTCAGTGGTGCAGCATTGAGACCAATTGCCATGAGGTGTGTTGCAGACATCTCTAAAGCAACATCGCTTCCAGTGATTGCTGTGGGTGGTGTTTCTACTGGGAGGGATGCAATAGAATTCATGATGGCGGGAGCATCCGCGGTGCAGGTATGTACCGCAGCCATTCTTGATGGGCATATGGTATATGGAAGAATTGCCGGAGAAATCGAGGAATGGCTTGACACACACGGATATGATTCTGTTTTAGACATTAAAGGGCAAGCACTTGGCAATCTGGACAGGTCAGTAGATCTCATAGGACCACCACTTGTGGACTTGGAGAAGTGCACTAGATGTGGACTTTGCCCGAAATCCTGTGTGTATAATGCAATTACTGTAAATAAATCAAAGAATCTCTTCCTAATTGATGAAGATTCTTGTCAGAGCTGTGGTATGTGTATCTCTGTCTGCCCTTACTATGCTCTGAGCATTGGTGATTAGAGATACATGGCATCATCAAGTCCAAGAGTCGTTCGCTGAGGTCTGCCTTTAGTGACAACATAGTCATTCTCAAAACGCACTCCGCCATACTCTTTTAGATAGACTCCTGGTTCAATGGCCACTACATGTCCCTCTTTATAAT
>JBHLQM010000079.1:0-12127 GCA_048884785.1 Candidatus Thorarchaeota archaeon
GATGGTGTCTTAGATGGCATAGAAATCGCACAGGGAACAGACCCATGGCTGACAGATTCGGACTGGGATGGTGTAGCTGATGATGAGGATCCCGATACACTGAATCCATGGGGCGGACACGTCGCCATTGTATACGATGCAGATGCTTCGAACGCAACAATTGCTTTCGCAGAATTGTTTGGCAACTATTCTCAGGTCACTGTTTTTGATGCGGATGATTTCCTTGATGTCAGTGAGGACTTCACATATATCGTTCTCATTGGCAGACCGTCATCATCAGCCACTGGAACGGCTGGACTAGTTTATCACTTGCTTGAAGGCACTGGTTCGATGCTAACAACGATGATGGATATCGAGACCGATAACATTGCAGTAAGGTATGGCGTTTGGATGAATCCACAGACTGTTGTTCTCATGTCTGGTGCAAACACAACTGATGTATTTACAGTTCTTCAGACCATGAAATACTTCGAAGTGAGTCTCTTGCCAGACTCAGTCTTGGTGGAATTCGCAGCGTTTGATTCCGGTCACAATATTTCAGTGGATTATGCCTTTCCTGTAAATACTATTGACACGGTGAAGACCGTAGATGCTGCAATGTTAATCCAGCTCAGTGGACCTGCCACTCCATATGTTCAAATCACCAGGTATAATCATACAACCACTCCACACGCTCTAACCATCACCACTGGTCTGGAAGATGGCGATACTGCTCTAGGACGATACCTTGATGTCAGCCTAACTATCGCTGGAGCAACACAGGACGTGTTCGAGTCAGCATTGCTAGTAATTTACTACCGAGCTTCAGACCTGGACCTTAATGCAAATGGAATCTTAGGCGACATAGGCGATATCAATGAGAGCACACTCTCGGTGTACCATTTTGATGAGATCCGTGAAGAATGGATGAAAATAACAGACGAATTGAATTGGGTCATCGGTATGGGACAGAATACCACCGATATCTCTGTATTCGGTGAGAACTATGCGGGATACATCTGGATGCAGGTGACAGATCTTTCAATGTTTGCCATCGCAGGTCAAACGATTCACGTAGGCTTTGGCTTCTTTGAAACCGTGATAGTAATCGCAATCGTAGGAACCTCAGCTCTGGTTGCAATAGTGGTTGTTCGTCAGTGGAGAAAGAGGCGCATCGACGACAAGCACATGGACCTCCTCTCGTCGCTGCAAGCCTGTCTCGGATGGATATGACGATGAGATTCAGCTCTGTGCTGAATTGCAGGTCACTCAAATGAATCTGAGCTTGAAACTCAGATTCGGATAATATTTTGACACCTAGGGTATTTGCCCTAGGTGCCACCGGACATGGTACAACGTAGTTTCTATTCCTGCTCACACTTGAAGATGCCTTTCCGACCCATCTCGAAGGTCAGTTATTGGTTTGACAACCTTGAAACTATTGTCAGCTGTTGTGGAATCCCCTTTTTTTCAGTGATTTTGGGGTTAGATAGATTACCTCTCTAACCCTCATGATATTGTGAATATGCTCCTAAACTACTAGGTTCAGCTAATTAAAAAGAGAGTTTTGCAATTCACAATGTTAACCTATTCATTTTTTGGGTAGGCAAATCGCGATGGTGAAATGGAGATGCATAGGCATACATTGTTGGCTGTGGCAATCTTAGATTTCGAGCTAACACTCGGCATGAACGGCGAAATTTTGGCATTGAATTTGATTCAGCTGCCGAATCTCGGCATGAAATTCCCATGGGACGTGGTTTCATGAAAAAGAAGATAAATATTCTAGTGGCCGCACTATTCATCATTCTTTTTGTGGGATCGGACCTCCGCACAATCTCAAGTTATGGCGAAACAGTTTCCTCTCCCAGCGTAGACGTTGGAAACAGGGAAATAAAGCGTGTACTCTCTAGTACGCCACCACCAAGAACACCCGTGGATCTAAGGGAGCTTGTAATCGAATTGCTATCAGTCACGCCTTTGAGTAATCAGAGCGATTCTGATGGGGATCTTCTGTATGACGTAGTTGAAGCAGTTATTGGGACAGACCCTACACAAAGTGATACAGATTATGATCAGTTAACCGATTACAACGAAATTATGCTCTTCGGAACAGACCCAAAGCTTCCTGATTCCAATGATGACGGACTCTTCGACTATGATGAAGTGAGCGTGACACTCGACCTTGACAATGATGCCATACCAAACGCGTGGGATTTTGATAATGACAATGATGGAGTAAATGACGCTTCTGATCTATCACCTATGGCAAAATCACACACTCTCCCCTCAATACCCATATCAGTTCATACAGATGGGGAACCAACGTATATCACTTTTCAACTTGTGCCTGCAGATATTGAGCATCTGAGGTTTATTTACCAGACTTGGGATTGGGAAGACGATGATCACGATGGACAGATGCAGGATTTGGATGGATCAAAAGATGATATCTCTCTGATTCCCTATTTACGGCTTGAAGGCAATATATTTCCAGATCAAGTGGATATGGACGAATTCGGAATCCTAGGACCAGATGAGGTGGGAGGGATGTGGCAATCAGTGAGTGCCATATCTGTACCACTGTCGCCAGTATTTGAATTTGAGAACATTGTTGCATTTAATGGCCGAATTCTCTATGCAAGCTCGACACCAGCTGATATCTATTTTCAAGCTAAGCTTGAATGGAGAGTCATAGGAGAAACAGATGTCACAGCATCAAACATGAAAATCGGTGATGACTACATCTCTTATGGACAAGAAATGATCGCGATAGCAAATGTCAGTGATGAGTACAACGCGGCATTTGTGGAATGGATTACTCTAAGTGAAACAGCGAGTATATCGACTATCGCGATAAAAATTATCGATGGACCGTATCTAGCAGTTGCTCCGGATAGCAAGACGCTGGTTTTCAACTCCACAAACCTTGGGGTACGCGAAACATTCCGATATTATAAAAATCAGAAATGGCTAGAAGATTGTAATGGCAACTTCACCTCTGTGAAGTCAGATGGTACTTGGGGACTGATACCATATGCTGGTGCAGGTTCCCTTCTATCTGTGATAGACAGGATTGACACTGTCTATGCCCGCAGTATACCCTTGGTCAAGTATACAGAACCATTCAAGCTGACTGGTTTGACTGTGCAGGAGTTCTATGGTACAGATGTTGGGATATTCTACAATGTCACAGATAAGAACCAAACCATAGCAGGACATTGGTTAATGGATTACAGATTCGTGAACAATGCTACAACAACTCTTGAAGACATGCCAACTCTGCTTCAAGATAACGATGTAGCAGTATCACATCTCACAAGTACTGTACGAGATAAATACGAGTCTTTAGTCGAACTTAGAGAGAATCTAGTACCAGTAGCACTAGATTCAGCAGCTAGTGGAGAAGTGATACCGATTACTATCGCAATCGAGGATAGTAGTAAAATTGTGGATTTCTCTGAAACACTAACTGCAACTTACATTCTCAGCGGGACTTGTTCAGTGAATCTTGCATCAGCTGACTTGGTCACGAGTAAGTCATTGAAGATGAACTGGTATAATTCTTCGACCTATACTGGCCTCAGTCAAGTCGAGATAACCTCCGAGCTGCTAACTTGGGGTCTTGATGGCAATGCAACATTCAATCTCCAACTCGCACTCATGCGATGGCATACTGGAGAAAACAAGATCACCAAAGTAAATGCAGTAGAGCAAATCATGGACACTTTCGATGCTTCTGAGCTTGATACAATCTCATACATCGGTTTGGTGGGACTTGAAACCTTTACACTTGCTGGCAAGTTTATTACAATCTATAAGAACTGGAAATATTTGAAAGAAATTGCAAATCCAGAATTCTACGACCTCATGTTACATTGCTTGTACAAAATGACAGGAGGGGTTATGTCTAAAACATCAATGACAACATATCTATTCAAAAACAGCAAGTTTCTTGCAACTCTTAGGTTTGGAGACCAACTTACAGACTGCGTCAAGTCCTCAAAATATGCTATGTCTTTCAAAGACTTTGAGTCAGCACTTTTTGTTATCGGAATTATTGTTGAGATAGGCCTCGGTATCGCTGCAGGCTGCATGATTGCGGACCAAATTGGTGGGTCAGCGGGTCGAGAGTTCGGAACTGCCTATGGAATCCTAGCAGTAATTGTTGGAGTATGGCTTGCAGGAGTCTATGCGCTAATCGGTACTATACCGTTCATAGGATGGTTGATTTCCTTAGGATGCGCTATCTATGATGCGACCACAAACTTTTCACAGAACATGATAGTAAAGTGGGTTCAAGGGCTGTATGGAAATATCTGTCGATTAGGACAAACGATTCCGAATGTCTTCGTTGAGAATGTACCTACGATAACCCCCTATGACTTTGATCACAACGGTGTAGATGTCGGAGATTTCATTGTAGTGAATGGAACGCTTTGGAATGAAATCGATGTGGTAATCAAATATCTTCCTACGTTTTGGGATATGTTTGATATAGAGAATACTTTCCAGTTCGCGATTTTGATGCTTTTAATGAGTTCTCCTGACTACTTTCCTGCGAATTCGGAATATCTTAGCTGGATTCTACCCTATGTGGATATTATTGCACCTGAAGGCTCAAACTCATACACGCAGCAGGCCCCATCTACATACTGGGAGTACCTTTGGAAAATGGTTCAAGACTACCTCCTGGGAGGTCTTGAAACTCTTGATTACAGGCATGAGTATTTCCATAACAGCCAGGGCCATCATTATGTCTATCAGAGAGAATATGCATACAATTCATGGATTATGCCAGGAATTGCGATGGCAGACTTTCCGATAACAACAAGAATAACTGCATCCTATCGGCTTTCTAATTGGTGGTGGCATTGTCCAGTATGGTACTTCGGTGCAAAATGCTATCACACTGACTGGTTTGCCAACTATACCCAATTCAGCGTGAACACACAGTACTATGACATATTTCCAGGCACTCTAAATGATTTTCTTTCATGGAAGGAAATCAAACTCAATGACCAAGATGGAGATGGTTTGAATGAGACACAGGAGATCGCCCTAGGGACATCACCCGTTGATTATGATACAGATGCAGATGGACTCGATGACAAATATGAAATTGACCATGGATACAATCCTACATGGTATGATACTGATTCTGACAAAGTCACAGACTGGTATGAGCTCGTATATGGAACGAATGTAACTGACAGTGATACGGATCAGGATGGACTAAGCGATTTCGAAGAATTGTCGGGGTGGATTATCAGCTTCAATTACCTGAACAATGCCTCACTACCATTCCAAATCCATGTCACGTCTGATCCAAGGACAAATGATTCGGATGGAGATGCCATTGATGACTTCATAGAATTCAGGTGTGGTACTAATCCTCGCTCCAATGACACCAACGGGGATTCTGTACTAGATTCCTCCATACAAGCTTTGGTAGTCTCTGTAGCAAACTATGAAACCCATACTGATATCAATGATATGTCTTGGATTTGGGATGAATCGCCTCCTACAGCAGTGAGGGACATCGTTGATGATATCGCGATTGACGACGATGGTAATCTGTATATCTCCTGGGGTTCGCCATATGGTGGATACTACCATGGTTTGAAGAAGTTCTATCCAAATCTGACTGAAATCATTCTACCCTCAACTTCGTATTTTACTGTTGGTGATAGTTCTGAGATTGATGGTATCACCCTTGAGATTGCAGTGGATGATGTAAACGACTGGCTCTATATTTGGACATATCGCTGGGACTGGGTTCTGAATCTGGTCCGGTACAACCTAGATGGTTCAGAGCTTAATGCTACAGTATACAGCGAAGCAATTACTCCTATTCAAACTGAACCAGATCTGATACCTAGCTATCCAATCTACAGATGCAATCTTGATATTGATATAAACGGCAAGATTTACATCTCGAAATATCAATACCTGAGACAAGGAGCAAATGGAGCAGATCCACCATTTATGGTGTATGATTCGAGCGGGACATCACTGGTGAACTGGAGCACTTTCGGTATTACAGAAGCAACGTTCGATAATCCAGTAGCTGTGACAGTGGATGATGTCAGAGGATTCGCATACATTGCAGACAATGATGACCATGGTGGGACAACAAGGATTATCAAGAGGAGTTTGGATGGATCCTACATTGACTCGTTCCCAGCCACCTTTGATTCTATCATAGATCTCGATACAGATTCCTACGGATACGTCTATGCCCTCTGCAATATGTCTGATGAATACTGCGTTAGAAGATTCGACAGCAATGGATTAGAAGACGTAGCTTTCACACTCTATGGAAACAGCACCTCGAATTTCTATGGTCCTGAAGCACTCGCTATTAGCTCAGCTGATGAGATATACGTTGTCGACACAATTGGCGGGTCCGCTCCTGGCGTTTCAAGAATCTGGAAATTTACCCAGGATATTACTTTAGTATCTGAGACAGTTTCGGATGCGAATTCTGACTGGGATAATGATGGTTTGACGAACGTTCAAGAAATCAGTGGATGGGACATTACTGTAGAGTTCAGTCATGGAAGTGAGACCTTTAGAGTCACCAGCAATTACCTCATGAACGATACGGACCTTGACGGTCTAGGAGACTATCTTGAGTTTACCCTTGGCTCGAACCCTAATATTCCAGACACAGATTTGGATGGTATCACAGATCATCATGAATGGTGGGCGTCAATGTATCCTGATGTTCCCTATATGCCACCCACGTTCTCGCCGATCATGCAACCTCCGGGTCAATATAGCAGCTCTATGAGTATGGCTCTAATAGGTCCTTCATTGACCAATTGGGATACAGATGGTGACCTCTTGCGAGACGGCATAGAGTATACATTCGGGAGTTCACCTGTGAATCCAGACATGGATGGAGATGGTCTCTCAGACCTGACTGAGTTTCTGTACAACTCCAATCCTAATAGCACGGACACCGATCTCGACGGTGCCAGTGATGCAGAGGAACTTGCTGGGAATTCTAGCTTGCTCTCACCAGACTCTGATAGTGACCTCATCTTTGATGGAACAGAATACGATATGGGAACTAATGCGACAGATATCGACTCCGATGGCGATGGCATCCCAGATGGTTACGAATTGATCTATGTGATTGACCCCATGAACGCTGATTCAGATGGAGATGGTGTACCTGATGATATCGAACTTTCTCTGTACCTAGATCCTCGAAGTAACGATACTGATAAAGATGGTGTACCAGATGGAACTGAACTTGCGACTGGAAGTAATCCTTGGAGTGTCGATTCAGATTACGATGGAATTCCAGATGGTGAGGATTCCGATACCCTCGAACCTTGGGATGGAACAATCATTTTGGTATTGGAACCGAACCCATCAAATGAAACCCTCGACTTCGTTTCTACACTTCAGGGCTATTCGGACGTTATACTTGCATCAGTGGATGAATTGCTAAGTGATTATAGTGATGAACCATATGTTGTTCTAGTTGGACAACCAGATCCAAATAGCTATTCTGTTGAAGGCCTGATGTACGACCTTCTAGTGGATACTGGTGACATTTTAGATAGGATGATGGAGGAATACTCACGCTCAGTTGCAACACGCTTGGGAGTTTGGACGGAAACCCAAACAGTACTGATGCTAGCGTCAGCGTTTCCAGAAGATGCCCTGCTGATTCTCCAACTCCTCAAAGGAAGAAATGCGACAGTGCTTCCTGATTCTATCAGACTCGAATACCAGATGCAGTATTTGGAAACCTCAGGATCAATTGGTTATGCTATCAGATTGAATGAGATTGATATTGTTAGAAAGACTGGAGCAAACATCACAATCTATCTGAGCGGCTCGGTTCAACCCAGGGTCACAATAATGAAGTATAATATAACTACAACGCCTCATGTTCTTGATCTCAATACAGGCTTGGAGCAATCGGAGGCCGCTTTGGGTATCTATCTGGATATCACCATTCAATTCTATGGAGCCACCATGAACGCTTTCGAAGGAGCACTAATTCAATTATTCTATAAAGAATCAGATCTTGATCTAACTGGAAATGGTCAGCTTGGCGACCTTGGAGACATCAATGAAACAAGTCTCTCAGTGTACTACTTTGATGAGAACGAAGAAAGATGGATCAAACTTACTGAAGACTTACCTTGGGTGCTATCCATAGGCCAGAATACAACCAATGTTGAGATCTATGGAGAAAACTATGCTGGATATTTGTGGGTGCAAGTAACAGAACTGCGCCTATTTGCCCTAGCTGGACAAGTGCTCCAGGCGCAGCTGTATGACCCTTGGATGACTGTCATAGCTCTGCTAATCGCAGCAGTAGCGTCTGTTGGCGCAATAATCACATTCAGAAAATACAGAAGCCGCGGAAGGGACGAGAGTTACGGAAGGCTATTGAGTGAACTACAAGGCTAGCGCATGGGGGAGATGATTCTCCCCCGTTAAATCATTCTTTTGATTTCAGGAGATTTTCGAACTCAGATTCGGTGAGAACTTTTATTCCAAGACTTATCGCCTTGTCGAGTTTCGAGCCTGCTCCTGGGCCTGCAACTACGTAATCTGTGTTCTTGCTAACAGTAGAAGACGTCTTTCCACCAAGAGAGTCCACTAGTTTTTCAGCCTGGTTTCGAGTCATACTCTGCAGAGTCCCAGTAAAAACAAAGACAGCCCCTTTGAGGAATCCTCTTTTGGGGGTTTCGGTTTCGCTAGCCATTGTCAAGCCGAGGTTTTTCAATTCTATAACCATTGTTCGAATCTCTGCAGATGTAAAGAAGTCCCTGATGCTGGCTGCAATCTCCGGTCCGATGGTTTCTATCTGCATCAGCTGGTCCTCTTTGGCATCCATCAGCTCCTCAATCGATTTGAAGCGTTTTGCAAGGAGTCTTGCAGTAGAAAGGCCTACAGTTGGTATTCCTAGTGCAAATATAACGCGTTCCAAGGATCTTGCTTTGCTGTTCTGAATCTGTTCTACAAGTGATTCAGCGGATGTCTCTCCAAATCGCTCAATATCAACGAGATCGCTGACAGTAATCCGATAGAGCGATGGAATGCTGGTAAGTAGGCCGTAGTCTATGAGCATGTTAATCCTCTTTGGACCCAGACCCTCAATGTCCATTCCATCACGACTCGCAAAATGAACGAGGCCTCTACTGAGTTGAGCTGGACAATTGATATTCGTGCATGATGAGGATTTCAGATCAACACTTGTCAGCACCTTTGACCCGCATTCGGGACAATTGCTGGGCATCTCGAATTTTGCTTCTGAGCCATCTCGAAGGTCAGCTATTGGTTTGACAACCTGCGGGATAACATCTCCAGCCCGTTCAACGATGACGGTATCTCCAACTCTGATATCTTTTCTATCAATCTCACTTTGGTTATGGAGTGAAGCTCTTGATACCGTAACACCCCCAATGTTAACCGGCTCTAGTTCTGCAACCGGAGTAAGTCTTCCGGTCCTGCCAACTTGTACCGTAATCGCATGGAGCTTAGTTGTCGCCTGTCTTGGCTTGAATTTGTATGCTACAGCCCAGCGGGGATCTCTAGTTCTCATACCCATCTTTTCTTGGTCTTCAAGATTATTTACTTTGAAGACAACCCCATCTATCTCATAGGGTAATGTATCTCTCATGGATTCCAATTCAGAATGATACCTCAATGCATCTTTGATATCATCGCATATTCTCGAGAGTTTCAAGTTGACTCGGAGGCCCCATCTCTGCAAGGCATGCAAGGCATCCATTTGGGTGGAGAATATGTACCCCTCTGCTTCTGCAATACCATAGAGGTAGATTCTCAGAGGTCTCTGCGCAGTTATCTTTGGATCGAGCTGTCGCAATGAACCTGCTGCTGCATTACGTGGATTTGCGAATACTGATTCTCCATTCTTTGAACGGTCCATATTCAGGGAATTGAAGTCTTTCTTGTCCATATAGACTTCTCCTCTTACTACTACTCGTTTGGGGAGAATTTCAGTTTCGGGGTTAAGAAGAACAAGCGGAACATCCCTTATTGTTCGAATATTGGCTGTCACATCTTCTCCTGTTTCGCCATCTCCTCTTGTAGAAGCTAGAGCTAGTTGGCCATCATCATAGATCATTTCAATTGCGAGACCGTCGTATTTTGGTTCAGCCACATACTCGATACTCTTCTTTCCGAGTTCCTGTTTGCAGGTTTCATCAAATGAAAGCACAGACTCTTCATCGTATACAGTCTTCAGAGACACCATAGGACTGGGATGTGTGACTTTCTGCAAGAGCGATTTGGGTTCACTTCCTACTCGTTGCGTTGGTGAGTCGGATAGAATGAGACTTGGATACTTGCTCTCTAACGATAGCAAATCCAAGAGCAGCTTGTCATACTCCGAGTCCGTTATTGCAGGATTGTCAAGAACATAGTATCGATAGTTATGGTATCTTATTGCTTCAACTAATTGGTTGATTGCATCTCTCGCTTTCTTCAGGTCCTTAATGCTGGAAACATCAATATCTGGTTTCAGGTCCTTCATTTGGTTGCCCTCCGCGATAGGAGCTAAGAAGACCTTGTCTAATTTGGTATGATGTGCACTCAACTATTGAATGCATTCATATGCCCTACTCCAAGAAGAAGTTTTGCTCACCATATATTAACCCCACACAGGAAACTTCGTGAATTACCAATATGGATTTTTAAAGATTTCTCAATTCCATTGCCATACTTACGCTTCCCGCCTTTTTCGCAGGATAATAGCACGCAGCAAGAAGAACAGTGAATTCACCTGCAATTACTATGAATGTCAGAAGGGCTGGTATGGACACTATTTCAGGCAGGATTGGTGAGAATGGAGATATACTGAGTACTAGGGATGTTGATGCGTATCCAAATATGGCACCCATCCCGAAACTCAATATCATTGCAGATATTACAAGTCCTGCAAATTCGCTGAACACCATTGTGTAAATCTGATAATGAGTTGCCCCAACTGCCCTCATTATTGCATACTCGGGTTTCCTCTCTTCGATTGCTGCGCCAAAGAATAATCCAATTGATGCAATTGCCATCAAGATACAGACTAGAGAACCAATCAATGTAATCCCTTGCAGTCCAGAAACAAAACGTTTGACTTCAAAGTAGATTGGATTTTGCCGAGAAAAGAAGACTTGCTCATCTACATAAATCAGCCTTTCTCTTTCGGGGATCAAATCCCAATGCGGAGTGTCTACTCTAACATCATAGGAAGCTAGTAGGGTATCACACAGGTCTGAAAACCCTGTGTCCAAGTCTGCAGAAATAAAGAAGAGGCTGGCTGCGGATTCTCCGAAGATATGGGTGAGGAATTCAATATTAACAAGCATGAATCCATCTTGGCTCACTTGGTATCCTAGGTTTAACGCGATTGAATCTTCTTTTGATTCAAGCGGATGAGCATAGCCAAATCCTGGAGCACTTCTCATCGTATCAACAATCAAGAGATCGTACGGAAGATAATTGGCAACTCTTACTCGAATAGTGTCCCCAATTGTTTTGTTCAGATATTTAGAATATTCTTCAGATACAATGACTCCATTGAAATTGCTTTCAAGGGCATTTAGTGCATCGCTAGGTGTTGAATGCGGGAATGTACTTGCTCCAAATGTGCCAATCTTCGAATATTTGCTTGGGACTATTCCTTTGAGAAAAACACGATCCGATTCTACTGAAACGATTCGACTCATTACTGGCATTGCAGAATCAATGCCTTCGTAGTCTTCTAGTTCCTCTGCAAATTCCAATTGGTATGGAATATAGCATTCCAATCTTATATCCGCGCCATAGGAGTATGTTACATCTGCATGCATTGTGGCCTCAAAACTGGAGCTTTGAATGAGCATCATTATTGAGGTTGTAAATGATAGTGAAAGAATGATCATTAAAGGAATGAATTTGCCATGCCTTCTCCTTAGGCTTTGGATCACATAGAGAACCCTCTCACCCATTTTTTGCTCCATTTTGCTATAGAGCGATGAAACTGATAGTTGAACAACTCTTGAACCCAAGTAGGATGCAATGAACAGTATGAGTGTGATAAGGAGCAGCCCCTCAATCCCACCCAATCGGAAGGGGATTGGAATACTAGGTATCAAGAGCGTCGCTAGTATTACCGCCA
>JBHLQM010000080.1:0-11653 GCA_048884785.1 Candidatus Thorarchaeota archaeon
CAAAATAATGAGTCACTGACCGAGAGCGAACAGGAGTTCAGGCACGACATGGAAATGCTTGAGCAGTTAATGACCTCTGTGATCACAGAAACCCTGAAGCAGTCTGGAGTTCAAGATAAGGTTGATCCATTCTCAGTGATAATGGTCCTCAGTACTTTTGCTCAGGCAATACGTGAATTGGTTATGCGCGGTAGAACGAACGACCAACCTGAAGAAAAGACCAAGGAGTATCTCTCTGTGTTCTTCAACATTATCGATCAGGGATTAAAGCACTACGATGATTGAACTTTTTATAGTGGGTTAATAAAATGAGTAAAACAGACACAATTCAATTAGAGAATCAGGAATATAATGATGTGCGACAAGTTGGTGGAATCAAGAAGTTCTTCATTATTTTAGAATTGAGCCTAGTCTGGGCATTTCTCTCTGCCATGGTCGTAGGAAGTTTTGCAGCAGCAATCTGGTCTGCAATTCCGACTTCACTATTGTCCTGGGGAGCTGACAATGCGAATCTTATTGGTTATGTTTCACATTGTTCGTTCGCGCCTGCCAGTACTCTCATCCTCCTTACCACGACAGCCATAGGCATTTTCTTAGCCCATAGGCTGAGAAGGGGTCGAGTCATTGGACTGAGCGTCCTCGTGGGAACCACAGGAGGCCTCTTGATTGGACTTCTTAACGGAATAGATATTGTCATGTTCATAGGCATGGGAACAGGTGTAGGTGTAGGAATTGTCCTAGGTTTCATCATGGGGATAATCAGGTGGACAGAGGTTTAGGTGAGAGAGAATGAAGAAATCCCTTGTCCTTTATCACTCACTCTTTGGGAATACAAAGACTGTAGCTATGAGTCTAGCCCGAGGTATCGAGGAATCAGAAATTAAAGTGGATTGTCTGAGTATCGACGAAGTCGATACTAAAGAAATTCCGGAATACAACTTTGTCGCAATTGGCAGTCCAACTCACATAACAAAACCATCTAAAGAAATGAAAGAGTTCTTGAAAGAACTAAAGAAAATCAAACTCAAGGGTCTGCTAGGATTCAGTTTTGATACTAGAAATGAGTCACGAATGAACAATAGAAGACTGGCTCTTTTCGAAAACAGTGCTGCACGATCAATAGAGAGATTCATGAAAAAAATGAAGATGAGAATCATTAAACCACGAGTTTCGGCTATTGTCTATGGAAGAGAGGGTCCTCTTACTGCTGACGTTGAAGAAGCTTTTCTCCAAATCGGTAAAGAGATTGGGAGCATACTCGCAGCCTAGTATCTGGAAGTGACCAAGAGTCATTCTTTCCTTCCTAGTTCCACCGTAGAATGAATCAATCCCTCACAGCGAGAATGACAAGGTCATCTAAGGCCAGAATGCCACGCATCTGATTTGCTTCTAGAGTAATATATTGATTCTCCCCAAGCTCAACTTCAGCATCACCAGATGTGATAACTGCTCGTCCTTTCAGTATGAAGAAGAATGCGGAGTGGGAAGCCATGTGAGGTGGTGCTCTTGCTCCCTTTCCAAGAGTAAGCCGCAAAACAGAATATCCATCCATTTCTGCAAGGATGAATTTGTTAGGACCTCCCTTCGTAAATTGAAGATTTTCGAAAATATCACCGTATGACATGATTAATCACAAGAAACATCGACCGATTCAAGTATATAAACTATAGTTAATAACCTGAACTGGGCTTGTCGCGTGTAATCATAGTCAATCCTCTAAGCTGAAGTTTTCTCCAAATTACATCGTTAATAATTCATGTAAGCGAATTTTCTTTAGAAGTATAATATCGCATTCAGGCCCAATTCTGGACTAGCGTGTTCAATTCGAACAAGGGGGAAGTGCTTTTTCTAGTGAAAATAGAAATAAGTCTTCGAAATGTAGGAAACGTGTGAGGTATGGAAAATAGGATGATACCTGAGCCAGATAGCTATGGGAGCCAACCAATCCAGCGACGCAACAACAATCTGCTCTGTGTGGCAATTATCCTATTCATTTTCGGATTTGCGTTTTTACAGATGTCAGGAGTGATGATTGCCTGGTGGAGTTTCATCTCCTATTTCGACCCACTGATCTTCTTGGTCTTTGTACTAATCGGTATAGTTCCTACCCTGGGTGGTGTCTATGTCATGTGGAAATGGTGGAACAGTGGTTCTTGAACCCGCCTCTAGCAGCAGTTGGGATGCTATAACAATCATAACAGGATTCGAAACAGTGCCTTTGAACTTGAAAGAAAAGAATTGGTCTAGCGATTGATTGTTCAGGTGAAACTGGATAGGAGAGGAAGTTACGAAGCAAATCTCAGGCAAGAATCATATCACGTGGGGTGTAGGTACCAGTATCGAGTACATGATCCCAGTAGATTGATTCATCACTGTTGAAATCGGGAAGTCCCTGACTTCGACCAAGCCATCGCCAACAAGGAATGGTGCCAACCAGCTCAAGCTGGTATAGATTGGATCGCGTCGCGTTGAATCGGACCTCTAACAAAGTCCCTTCAGGAAGTGTATCAATGTCTGCCACTTCAAGAATAGGGCGGCCGTTAGTGTTCCTATCGCCACATCGAGACAGGTAATATCGGACCTCTGCCCCAGATAGAGGGTCGGGCATTAATACAGCTACGTGAGGTCGTGACACAGGATCCCACCAGCGAGGGATAGCAGGTCGTCTGATTACATAGTCGATTATTGTGTCAATCCGGGTGGAATAGTCCAATTGAATCGTAATCCTCTCCGAGTAATCCTTCCCATTCCCTGTATATAAGGGAGGTTCGAGTATTACAGAGTCCTCTAGGGCTTATTGTATGGCACCTAGCGGGGCTCTAAACTGTTAGTAATACAGAGAGAGTGCCTACGACTCCAGTGGAAGCGAGGGGAAGTTAGACTCCCTCCAAAGGACACTTAACAAATGGCCATGACCATATGCTAAGGTTCGTCCTCAGCTTGGAGTCCAATCATGAGTGGGCGTCCTTCATAGATAGAACGTGCAACTTTTTTTCTAGCACTGGCTAGAAGACGCCAAATTGTACCCCGTGAAATACCCATTGAAGATCCTGCCTGTTCCTGATACAAGCCTTCAAGGTCGACGAGTCGTAGAACTTCAACCTCTGCCAAATCAATGAAGACGGGATTATCTCCGCTCTTTGGTTCAGGAATCATCTTCTTGGCAAAGGGTTCAATTTTTATTTTAGGCTGGATTGGAAACCTACCACGTCCTCCACGTCTTCTTCGAAGCATTTCTAATCATTTAAACTATGCACGAGGTTTCTTATTACATTTTTTAACCAACCAATAGAAACCGAGTTATGAGGTAGACACATCTACCAAACTTTGAATCAACTGGAAACTCTATTGTTGGACCCGATAAAGTCACACAAATTCTATTCATTTTATATTCATTAATGAATCCTGATTCGTATTATATACTGAATCGGGATTCGCAAAAACTCATCGATGCTATCATTTTCAAATCAAGATTCGGGGGTATTTCCATTGAACCCCCTGAAGTGAAGTCTTTATCTCTTAGTATGAGAATAGGCAAATAGTCAATGGAGAGATTGGACGTGGGATTCAGTGTTGGAATAGTCGGAAAACCATCCTGTGGCAAGACCTCTTTCACAAATTCTGCATGTATGACTGATTTCAAGGTGGGGAGCTATCCGTTTACTACTATCGAGGCCAATGTTGGTGTCACCCATGCGAGGACTGCGTGTGCGTGTAGGGACTTTGATGTTCAGGACAATCCTCAGAACTCGATTTGTATTGAAGGGGTGCGGCTTGTTCCAATCAAATTGATTGATGTCGCAGGATTAGTTCCTGGCGCGCATGAAGGAAGAGGAATGGGAAATCAATTTCTAGATGATCTCAGACAGGCCGATGTGCTGATTCATATTGTAGATGCAAGCGGAGCTCTGGACTCAGAAGGACAAGAAGTGGCCGCAGGTACTCATGATCCGGCAGAAGATGTACGATTCCTTGAAGATGAACTTGTAGAATGGATACTTGGAATAGTCACGAAGGATTGGAGAAGAATCACTGGGAGAGTTAGAGCAGAGGGGGCAAAGTTAGAGGAGTTACTCCTTGAGAAGCTTTCCGGACTCAAAATATCAAGAGGAGACATACTAAAGGCGATGAGACAGTCCGAATTGAAATCGGAAACAGTGGACAAATGGACTGATGATGAACTGCGAGAGTTTGTTAAAGTTCTGCAGCACGCAGCGAAACCAATAATCATCGCAGCGAATAAGATAGATAGACCTGGCGCAGAGGAAAACATGAAACGGTTACAGGAAGAGTTTCCTGAATACCTAGTCGTACCTGTGAGTGCACTTGCTGAGAAGGTTCTGAAGGATCTTGATAAAAAAGGAGTTATCAAGTATATCCCAGGAAGTAATGATTTTGAGATACTTCAACCGGACAATCTGAGTGAAAATGAAAAGAGCCAGTTACAGAAACTGAAAGAACAGATTCTTCAGAAATATGGAGGCACAGGTGTTCAAAATCTCTTGAACAAGGCTGTATTTGACTACCTTCATATGATTACTGTGTATCCTGTCCACGATTCAAATACGCTTGCAGACAGTGATGGTAATGTCCTACCAGATGTCTATCTCGTTCCCGAAGGGACTACAGCAAAAGAGTTTGCAGGGCATATACATACTGACCTAATGGAGTCATTTGTGCATGGAATTGATGCACGAACAAAAATGAGAATCTCTGACAAACATGTCCTCAAAGACCGTGATGTCATCAAGATTGTGAGTGCTAAGGGGCAGAAGTGATTCTAGATGGATAGAGAATCAAAGACATTCTGTTCTTGATTGTACAATTTATGCTCATTGATAATGTGAATCTGTAAAGAGTATATTATGCTGACCTTTCTTTTTCTAGAAGAAGCGGTTTAGCAGCTTCTCTCTGTCTACCATTCTCCGATATCAATGCCATGAAATGATGAAAAAGGATTATCAGTCAGGTGGAAGAAATGGAATTTTTCACTACATTGGAGGATGCAAGAATTGCAGGGATGCAGTTAGGCAGGTATGGTCAGTATCCAACAATATACAAACGAGGTGTCAAGGACTATATTATTGTGGAGAGAGGTGAATGGCCACCAGAAAACTCTTGGCCTTTTCTGAAGTGGGATGGTCGAGACTGGGTACCCGTATTAGCTAGACTTGACTCTCTTCAACAGGCACAAGAAGCAACAAGTCTGTTCGCTCTCCTAGGGCACAACCCTATCATTGTTGAGTTTCCAGGAATTACGTTTGATCTCTTCTTCCGTGAGGCGCATATACCATCAGGAGCATGGATAGTTAGCGAAGTAAATCCTAACTATTTTATCAAGCACATGAAGCCTCCAGAGGACATTATTGAGGAGGAGGAGTCAGAAACCATCGAGATAGAGGTTTCGCATCCGTGATTCATGAGTTCAACGTAGTTTCTCTCCAAGTGTCCAGTATTGCCCATTCAGCGGCAAATAGGTGAAGAGATTTGTTTTAGAGGCGTCAAACTTGCCATTTTTACCGAGAACTGATTCGTCTATATGGACAGATAACACATCTACAATAAAGAGATCATGTACACCCAGTGGAACGATATTTTTAATTCTACACTCTATATTAATGGGACACTCCTTAATCATTGGTTGCTTGATCTTTGAAGCAGATTCAAGAGTAAAGCCACATTCTGAGAACTTGTCATAATCGCGGCCAGACTTCGTTCCAGCAAATACTGTGCCCTCAATCAATTCCGCAGAGGGAATGTTCAGAACAAACTCTCCGGCAGCCTTTACAAGGTCATAGCTGTAGCGTTCTGGTCGTATTCCAACAACCATTGTGGGGGGACTACTGCAGACATTTGCCGCCCAAGACAGAGTGATTATATTTGGCCTGTCTGGTCCAGAAACACTTAGCAGGACTACGGGACAGGGTACAAGTGCAGTAGTCGGTTTGATTTCGCGTTTCATACGAAGAGAAAGGACATTCCCTGTTAAGAAAATGTCGCACGACTGCATTATCAGTTTATGTCGATGTCATTAGGTTTAAGACGAAGCTAAGGACCGCAAGAACCATCACACAAAAGAGGTTGTGCTGATGAAACGTGTACTCATTGCAGATTCGATTGAAGAGTCAGCCATTGCCAAGATTAAAGCAGCTGGACTTGAAGTTGTGGAAAGAAATGCAGAAAAGGATGGGCCAATTGAGAAACAAATCAAGGGCTTTGACTGTGTTGTAGTAAGAAGTGCTACAAAGATAACCAAAGAGGTCATCGATGCAGCGGACAAATTGAAACTTGTAGTCAGGGCAGGCGTTGGCCTTGACAATGTAGACAAGAGGGCAGCAGATGCAAAGGGTGTGGTTGTTCAGAACACCCCCGAGGCGCCATCAGTCTCTGTTGCGGAGATGGTCTTCTCGCTTATGTTTGCTCTTGCTAGGAATGTCACTCAGGCGGATAGTTCCATGAAGAATGAACGTTGGGAGAAGAAGAAGCTCAGTGGAACGGAACTCTGGCAGAAGACAATTGGTATTGTCGGCTTTGGTAGAATTGGATTAGAGGTGGCAAAGAGGGCTAAGGCATTCGGCATGGATGTTCTTGCATATGATGTCATTGATATTGATAAAGCCTGTAAGGATACAGGAGCAAAGAAGGCAGATTTAAAGACCATAATAGAGAAAGCAGATTACATTACTCTCCATGTACCTCTAATACCCCAGACTAAGGGGATGATTGGTGTCAAAGAGCTCAAGAAGATGAAGAAGACTGCATTTGTTATCAACACAGCTCGTGGTGGAGTCATTGATGAAAAGGCACTCTTAGATGCATTAAATGCAGGAGATATTGCAGGCGCAGGACTTGATGTCTTCGAGAATGAACCACCTACAGAATGGCACTTGGTGAAGCACCCAAAAGTTGTTGCTACTCCACATCTATCATCATCCACTGAAGAGGGGCAGGTTAGAGTAGGAGAACTCACTGTTCAGAAAGTCATTGAAGGTCTCAAGTAGCCTCTTTGAAGTTGTGTCAAAACGGTATTATTTTAAGCAAATATTTTGGTGTGGTCATGGTCATGGTATGCGTACCGGACCGCACCATTCCTTTGTATTGGCGGATACGTCCGCGCGGGATGTGGCCTTTGAGGCTGAACCACAAACAAAGTGAATCTATTACAGCAAAGGATGGATACATACAATGCCAACAGCATACAAACGCATGAATGAAACGTGGATAGAAGAGCAAAAAGAACGCTCTGAGATTGTTCGAAATAGACTACTAGTCTGGAGAAAAATGGGCAGCATGGTGAAACTTGAAAGACCCACCAGACTCGGTCGTGCGAGAGCTCTTGGATACAAGGCTAAGCAAGGATATGTTATGGTAAGAATTAAGACTGGTCGTGGCCCACGAGAAAAGCCGGGTCCAGCTGGCGGTAGAAAACCACATAGCTCTGGTATCGTTCGATACACCCCTCAGAAGTCAAGACAATGGATTGCGGAGGAACGTGTAGCCAGAAAATATCCCAACCTTCGTGTGCTAAACTCGTATTGGGTCGGTGATGACCACAAGTGGATTTGGCACGAAGTCATTCTGGTTGATCCTAGTCATCCAGTCATATACAATGACCCCAATATTAACTGGATATGTGATCCGGTCCATAAGGGAAGGGATAGTAGAGGACTCACTTCTGCCGGCAAGAGAAGCAGAGGCCTTGATAACAAGGGAAGAGGCGCTGAAAAGATCAGACCCTCAATCGGTGCGAAGAGGAACCGAGCTAAGTAGTCTGAACCCCGGTTGTGAGGGGGCGGCAATGCCGTTCGTGAATAAAATAGAAGCTCGGGCATACGCCCGGGCTACTGAGATTCTAGAAAGAGTTGCGTCATCAGTTCAATCTGTTTTTCCTGAGAATCTAAGACAGAATCTTGTTATGTCCAAATCAAAGGCTGAAGGACAGGCGGGAGATGCCATTGTAGTTATTACTGCAACGCTGGAAGGTCAGGAGAATTGTGAACCCGTCATAGATTACGTGTTTGAACAGATGGACAGTCAGAGCCGTCGAGCTATCGAACATTCATTGGACATAAGGCTGGATGATGACTGTGTCTTTTTTCTTAGGATTGATAAGCAGGCAGCGTTTCTAGGAAGTATGAAGATAGCTGGTGAATCTGATTTGATTAGTGCCAGATTTCACTTCAAACAATACCCACGTTGCAAGCGGGAAGAGGTGTTACTCTTGATTGAGAATCGCCTTCGTTCCGCCGGAGGATTGGCCTGATGACGATTGATGTTGGCGTCTATGTTCCAGATATGGAAAAGATTGGAATGTTTGGAAAAATAGCTCATCAAATCGGCTTTACAGGAATTGCTGTTGCAGGAGCAATGGACCAGCCTTACAAGCATCTCGCAGAGAATGTTACAGTCTATAGAAGGGTGGATATCACCGGGAAAGTAATCAACTCACTAAGAAAACAGATTGAAAGAGTCAGAAAAAACACATTCATCGTTGCTGTTCAACTAGGCTCTATTGATTTGACTAATTGGACTGCTGAAGATAGGAGAGTTGACCTACTAACACTTGATCCATCAAAAGATCATAAACTTCGTGAAACCACTGCATGTATCGCTTCAAATTCGTCAACATCTCTTGAAATTCAAATCGCACCGCTTCTAAACTCTTCAGGACTGAATAGATCAAAGATTTTGAAAGCATATCGTGAGGCTGTTACAACCGCTATCGATTCAGGAATGGGTGTAGTTCTTTCAAGTGGAGCAACTCATCCAATGGGGTTGCGATCACCCTTGGCAATGATGCATATTGGAATACTATTAGGACTTGATAGGCCTCTGGCTGAGAGAGCTGTTCATGGGTTACCTACCCATATCATAGAAAAAAATCTGAAGAAACTGAGTTCTGAGTTCGTGAGCCCGGGAGTTGAAATCGTTCAGAGGAGGGGAGTCCATGAAAAGGAGTAGACGCAGATACTTGCTCTTTCATCTTCACAGGGAAGGACCATCCGTAAATGACAAACAACTTAACATGGCATTATGGAAAAGTCTACTATCACTCTATGGTGAAATTCATGCAGCAGATTCGAAGCTGTACCTTCTCGATTTCAATGAGAGTTCAGGAGCCGGCGTTCTTCAATGTAATGAATCTGCTCTTAAGCAAGTGATAACAGCAGCAGTTGTAATCAATACAATTGAACAGACTTCAGTTTCTTTCGAACCAAAGAAAACATCAGGAACTATCAAGGGATTGAACCATCGAGTTCAGAAACATTAACGAAGATTTCTACTGCTTCATCATCATCTAACACATATCCCTTGACGACCCACCTGCCAGTTACTTTAGATGCAACCAGCCATACGACAGGGTTAAGGTGCATGTTTCTCAAATCAGTCAGCGAAGGTCTAGGGGGTGCGGGATGGGAATGAAATATCCCAACTAGAGATTCACCAAGTTGTTCTGCTTCTATTAAGAGATTATACTCTGCCTCGGGATCAACAGAGAAGGACGTAAGACTAGCATTAGACATATTTTTCATGAGCTCGACACGGTTTGCGTGCACAGAATTGCCGGATGTGGTTCCAAAGAGAAGTGCAACTGCTTCTCCAGGAAGATGAATTTCAGCATGCTCATACAAACGATTGAGTTCTTTTCTAGAGATATATAGCTGATAATGGATCATTCTGTGCTAGGACCTGAGAATGCTGATTTAATCTCTTCAAGGATGATACAGGTTTCTGCATCACCAATACCTTGGATTCCGCCAAGCCGTTTTTCGAGAAAGCTCCTAAGTTCTGTGAGATCATCCACAGTAACGGTCATAATAACTCCGCAAGCTCCGTCTAGAAAATAGGCTTCATCCACTTCCTTGAAGGCCCTTAGTTTCTTAGAGATGATTGTAGATTCCTTCATTGCGGTCTTCACACGAATTATTGCGCGAATACGTTTGCCTATCTTCATGGGGTCAAGAACAACAGTGAACCGCTTGATGTAGCCTTCATCCTTCAGACGTTTCACTCGACGTCTTATTGTGACTTCCGTTCTCTTAACGGCCTTTGCGATGTCACTGAATGATTGCCTTCCATCTTCCTGAAGCATTGCAATTACCTTAGAATCAATTTCATCCAGTTTCATAAACGGTGCCTCCGACCTACATTTTTCTCGATGGTAGAATGTTCGATTCCGTACATATATACTAGCCGATTTGTGCGAAGTCGGAAAGGTATTTTAAACAATTGCACGAGGGACTATAGTACTCGGAGTTCTTCCTTTAGAATCGCGTCTTCTTTCGGTGACATGATAGCATACAACTCAATATGGTCTATCAAAGATATCGCATTACGTATCTTTTTCTCCAAAAGTTCTTGGATTTGAAAAATACCAGACACATTGGTCATGTTTACCTCAATACGAACAGTCTTGGTTTCACCTTTCCGGATTTTTACATCTTCGATTGCCATTGCAGATGCCGAGTGAATGTTGACACTTCCAGCTTCGAATGGGATTCTTGCTCTTCCCTTTGTCATATCCAATGCATCAGCTACGCCAACTACCCCTGCCTCTACAGTCAAGGGAGGCGCGACTTTGTCATGACAGTATATAGCATGGATTACGTGATTGCGAATATGGATCTGCTTATGGCGATCCTTTGGATATATCTTTCCTAGAATTCTATCTAGGATTGGGACAGCCAGAACAACTGAAAACTCATCATGATTTGTTCTGCCTACTACCATACCTACATCATGCAGATAGCAACCGAGAAGAACTATTAGTTCTGCATCCTTGAGATCGCCAGTTTCTTCCTGGACTATTGTAGGTTGAAGACCGTTGCTAAGCTCGCGTATCAGTTTAATTCCATTGAGAGAAACAATTAGTGAATGAGTATGTCCATGGTCCGAGTATCCCATACGATCTATGGCCATTCTATTGCTATCATCCAGAAGTGTCTGAACTTCTATGTCATTTTCAAGCTCGTCTAATGCACGAATGCAATATAGGTTGTCCTTGACAAGCCTTCGGACTCTGTCCTTTAGTGTATTCCTTTGTTTTGGGCTTTTTGCCATTATCATAATGCCCCCTAATTGATTAGTATATCCTAGATTCTGGTTATCAGCTAATTTGGTAATAAATGAGATACTGTAGTGATAATATGTGCACCAGTTATGTATCTAATTGGATATTCCCTCAGTCTACTAAGACAATGAGCTGAGTCAGATTCTTTCTTTTTCTTCTGTTATAGAATAATTTCTCTCATATGAACTAATGGTAATAGGCAGACATTGGGAGAGGCGTATTATTGAGAGCTAGCGTGGGGAGCAACCTTTGTGGAATTGTTCTGCTCTCTTGCCACCATAACTCTCCGTTTTCTCCAGAAGAATAGACCAGCCAATGCTATGTATGAAAGGTATGCGACTACTTCTAGTGCAGAGGGATTTCCATTATATCCGAATAGAACCTTAGCTAGTCCACCTATCGCTCCGTTCTCGTGAAAGAGAGGGTAGCTTCCATCAGGTAAAAGAGGAGGATTGATATTCCAGACCTCGAGTGGACCAATAAGTAACAATCCTGCTTCCTGCAACTCGTGTATTCCATATGCAATCATTCCTGATGCAAAGAGAATAAGAAAGACAGATGTCCATTTGAAAAGGGATCTCA
>JBHLQM010000081.1:0-11324 GCA_048884785.1 Candidatus Thorarchaeota archaeon
CTTTCCCATTCCTGCATGTACGATTTTCTGAGATTCTTCCGTCGAATCTTCATAGATACCAAACCGAGAAGGGATTTTCTTTTTCAATGAATTATTATCAGTCGTATCAAGGCGTTTCATAAGGATGTGTTCCCTAATTCCATTCACATATCCTTCATAGGTAGCTATCATTTTGTAGCCTATTGCCTGATAGAAATCAGGAGCTTGCCATGAGAATGTATAGGTCTGAGATGCCAGACATCCATTTCTTCTCGCTATTCTTTCTGCTTCTAGAACAAGGTCTTTCCCATAACCCAACCCTTTAAACATGTCATCAACCCAGAGAACATCGAGGTACTGGGTCCAGTAAACCATGCTTGTCATAACTCCACCTACAATCCTGCCTTCATGGTCTTTGAGCACAAGACTAATCCAGTCTTTGGGACTGTTGAATTCTCCATCTGTCTGCTTGAGATTATATGATTCAAATCCCTTTTGGAACTCGATCACATCTTCTTTTGATGGATTTGCTATGATTGAAAATCGGTCATTGTCTGAATTTCGGGTCATTTGAAAGCATCTCTGTTAGAATATACGTGCCATCATCGTAATATTTCATTATCCTAAATTTGCATTCAATTGCAATAGGGGAGCTACTCGCTCTAAAACGGATGAGAATACAGGTGCTTTATTATTGTTTCATCTCTCAGTGTGCTATCTCAAATACTCCTGTGCAAAACAAGCGTAATTGTCAAGTACTTGTTCGGTTTGTAGCGCATGGTTTTGGAAATGAGTACAATTTCTAAGATACTACTAGATATGATAAATCATGAGAGTCGTCAAACTAGATTTGTCATGGCGGCTGCTAGAGGGTCTGATTTTAATTTCAGACCCTCAGATGAAATGCGTTCTTTGATTGATGTGATGAATCATTTGGCTGAAATCCCAACAATTGATCTAAAATTTTGCTCAATGCAATTCAATGACTTTGAAGAAGTCCACACAATGGAAAAAGAGCTTCGCAGGGACACGATTGATGAACTGCTTGCACTCTATGACAAAGGGATGGAAACTATTCATGAATTCATCTCAAAACTCTCCGACATTCAGCTTACGAAGAACAGCCTAAAGCCATTCGATCTAGAAGGGCCACCAAGGAGTTGGGCTCATTATATCCCGGAGATCACAACTCATCTAGCAATGCACAAAATGCAGTTGTGGATGTACCTGAAACTTGCAGGTGCTTCTGTGAGTATGAGGACATACTATGGTGTTCCCCAGAACGATTGAAATCTTCAGGGTTCTCACTGCGAAGATTAACTCAGTAGCCAAGATTGATTTTTGGGCACTATGGAAGACTTACTATGGTAGAATGTTAGTCAAGAGTATCGGGGTTTCGCGGGAGTTCAATCTTCGAGAGACTAGGGAGATGCTTCAACAACTGGAGGCAGCTGGAATCCCCCTTGGTCTCAACTACTAGTGTCTTCCACTTTTGGTGGATGCTCAGTCTGGAGGCTCAAGAGCCTCGAACATATCCTGTTTCACATCCTTACTCAAAACAGCGGAAGCAATCAAGATTCCTTCTTCGTGGAGCATCTCCAAACTAAATCCGAGAGATACGAGGCGCTTCAAATATTCAAGTCTGGCAATGACATTGTCTATGAATTTTCGTATTGCTGTCGCATTCGAAGTCTTTGGTAGGAAAGGCAGATTCACTTCAACCTCAATATCAAGATCCTCTGTCCTGTACTCATATCTCGTCAGGATGATGCGGACTGTTTTTGTCTTGAGAAGAATCTCCAGGACTTGCTGCTTCCTGTTTGGAGCGATAAGGGAGAGGTCGGCCGAAGCGAATCGTCTGAACCTCTCCATCATCTCAATTGAATTCATCTTGTTATCTCCAGACTATAGCTCAGTTCTATCAAACGACACGATTGCAACGACTATGAACATGATAATCTGAACACAAGCGGACAGGAGTATCAATTCAAGACCTGCAACGGACGTTCCTGTGATGAATCCTATCCCGATCACGGGAAGGGAGTATGGGATTATGAATAGGATCAAGGGGAAGTATCTCGCAACCAACTGCGCTCCAAGGCCAATAACGAAAGCTCCCGCAAGTACCTTGCTTCTGCTGGTAGTAAATGTACCGATCATTATTGTCAGGCTTGCAAAATAAACCACGACAATACTAGTAAGCCCAAGGTTAATGACAAATCCAGGTATGTTCAGAGCGTAGCCAAATGCGCTAAAAACGCCATATGTTATCGCACCATTAATGACCACAGAAACAACGACAATTGATAGAATGCTGGCAGCCAACTTCGAGAGAAGATAGGCCTTCTTTGATACAGGTTTTGATAGAATCCATGCCGCTGTGCCGGATACCTTGTCATCGATGATTGTGCCCTGCAGTAGAATCGGGATGAAGATGACAATGAGAAGAGCCAAAATGCTAAAAGATGCCCCTAATGAAACAAGATACAATGCTTCCATCCCCTCAATTAAATCGGGGGGTAGAGCAAGAATGAGAGCAATCATCCCATTTGTAAAGAGAGCCCAAACCACTAGTTGCTGTATCCAGTACATCCTACCGCGTTCATGAAACAGCTCCCGTGTGATCAGATTTTTCATCCCTGCATGCCAGGGTTTTGTGTTAGTTCGTGGTATCATTTCAGTTGTCACTTTTTCCATCCTCCACAAGTCTAAGGAATATCTCTTCCAACTCATACTTCTTAATGCCAAATTCACAAACTGAGAGAGACCGATCTTTGAGAATGGTCCTCAGCAGTTCTTCTTCTGCCATAGCTTCATGTTTTACTACCAGGTTCTCCTGAACGTGCAAGACTTGCAGCATCAATGTTTGATGAGTGCGATGAAAAGTCGTTTCATCGGGAGTATCTCTCCTTCACTGGCAAGTACAAGGGTGTTGATGTCACGGTAATGTCGACGGGTATAGGTTGCTTTTCGGCCGTGACAGCAGTCGAGGAACTCGCAGCTATCGGAGCGGATACCTTCATTCGTATTGGATCATGTGCAACTTACCAGAGAGAGATTGAATTAGGTGACAATATAATCGCAACCGGATGTATTAGGGACGAGGGGTGCACATTGGAATTCGCACCTCTATCATTCCCTGCAGTACCAGACCTAGAGGTTTTAACAGGGCTTATAGAATCAGCAAAAGAGATTGGAGTAAGATATCATACAGGAATTGTAAGGACCTGCGAGAACTTCTACCTGCGAGAGCGGTCCCCAAAACTCAATGAGCAGTATGCCAGACTTGGTGCCCTGGCACTTGAGATGGAATTATCAGCTATCCTGATGGCAGCAATTGATCTTGGAAAAAGAGCAGGCGGCATTCTTACTGTTGGTTCAAACCTAGTGACAACTGAAAACCGTTACAAAGGACAGCGTGTTTCTGAGTTTGAGCTTGGGGAGAAGAATATGATCAAGATTGCTCTGGAAACAATCAAGCGATTGATAGTCAATAGCTCACATGCGCTCGGGTATTACAAATTCGTCTTCAATTAGCCTACAAGCAATGCTTCGGAATCCAGGACATTTACTCCATCGCATCTTGTACTCACAATTCTTACACTCGTGGAATATTTCGAAACTTCGTTTGATATTCAGAATTGTGACGAAACCAAGATAGAGTGTGAGTATGAATAGCATCTTGAAAAGGAGCAGAGGTGAGAGAAGACCATCGATGAGAAGGATGGACCAGCAGATAGAAGCAAATCCCGAACCTAACAAGAACTTAGAACCTACTTTTGCCCTCTTACTTCCATCTACGACACCTGATAGGCTCGCAATAAAATACACTAGAATCGCAAGTCCTCCACCCCAAAAAAGGTAGAATCGAATAAGCAGACTCTCGTCAAACAACCAGATTAGCAGAAGCAAAGCCATTGCTCCAAAGAATGAGAGCGAATTGAAGGTACAGCCTATGCACCATCTTCGCCCGCGAATGGTGACCGAGTGACCATCAAAATGGTCACAAGAGGGATGGTGGGAAGTTATGAACGGATCGGTAATCTTGAGGAATTGGAGAGGATGTCGGATTACCCGGCGCATGTCCAGCAAGAGCCTTCCGCGACTTGAGTCATCAAGAATCTCATCACACGGTCTTGTATCTTGATTGTCCTCTACCAATTCCATGACAACCTAGAGCTTATGGATATGGAAATATTGGAAGTAATCCAGCCAAAATCGCTGCAAAGATTGAACCAAAGACGAATATGAGTAGCAGAATCATTACAATGAACTGAATTATTCCACCCAGAATCCAAGCTATGAGCGCACTACCCCAACCAACGTTGTGTCGACTCTTGATAAAGTACCAAGCCAAGATACAGCCAAGACAAGGAATCCAAATCACGAGGGACATGAGAAGGGCAGTCACGAATGTACTACCAATCTCTCTATTATTGCCATTCACAAAACCAAGACCAATCCCAAGGAACACTCCTTGAATGATTAGGTTTAGGACGAAGATTAGAAAGATTAGCAAGAAAATCATTTCGAGTGTAAGCCCGAATAACCAGGGTTGCATTTTATCTCTCCTCCAGAGAAACTTAGATTTCTTTCAATCAGGCCTTGGTTAAAAGATTTCCGAGAAATCCAGATGCACCAATGAGAAGTACTATGATACTTTGGTTACTATCTTGGTTGGAAAACTAGAAAAGATGAATCAAGCTAGCAACTAAAAAAAGATAACGCAAGGAAGCTCAGTTGATCGCAGTGGAAGCCACTGCGAATTGTTGTAAAGCTGAGGGAGTAACTCCCAGAACCTAGCGCACGAAATAGCTCCTTGCTTGTCCAATCAGACCCACATCCTTCGATAGTTCATAATCACGTATTGCCGCATCACTGGCCAGGTGTTTACGTAATTCTCTATCACTAATCTGACGGACCTCTGTAATTCTTCTTCCCTTTCGCTTGAAGGGCAAGTACTGTTCAATCACTTCATAGATTGTTTGCATTGAAACTGTTGCCGTTGCGGTACACACTCCTCAGTGAGTAACAAGGGCACAATCGAAGTTCGCCACGGAAATTAGGTCCGAAGGTTTGACGCAACCATGAATCAAACCACTAGGAAAACCGAAACTATGGCAATTATTACAGACCATATCATTGTTTCGTGTTTTTTATTATTCTTATTAAGAGTTGGCATCCATGGCTTTCCTCGCATGCCACTTGTCAACTACAATAGGAAAATATGGCAACTTTGCATATATACTTTGAGTTGACAGTAACAATAAAATCGAATTGCCTAAGCTATAGCGTTATACTGATACTAGGTAGTATTGTTTATAAGGATGATTGCCGATATTTCCGAATAGGGATTGCAAAATGGAGACCGCTAAAGCAATGAATACTGAGATTCCCCTTGATACAACCGATCTTGAGATCCTTACGTCACTAGAAAAAGGGGGTACAAAGGTTTCTACTACACAACTCAGCGACGAGCTTAGCATTCCAGGTCGAACCATACGGTATCGAATGAATAGGATGCGCAAAGACGGCCTATTGAAACCTCCTGTCATTCAGACGTACGAGAGGAAGTTAGGGCTCGGGGAGCGAATAGTTCTGATTCAGAGTGTCCCTGAAAAAGAAGATGTGCTAATAAAAATCATAGAGGAGCTGAATCTCTTCTACACATTCTCAACAACGTACGGGAGATATGATGGTTTTCTTATTTACACCATGTTCCCGCTTGTGAATCCCAGATTCATAAATCAGATTGTTGATGAGTTGAGGGAAAAGGGACTGATTAGAGATTATTTCATTTTTGACGCAGTAGATTACACACGTAAGAGTCCAGCCATCACACCTTTCCTTCCTGGCGAGGATTGGAGCTGGTCAACATGGGTAGAGGAAACTGAAGAAATTCTGAAGAAGGATTGTGAAAACAAACTCAATCTTGAAGAATTCCCAAAAGTAGTCAAATTCGATTATAGTGATGTCCAGATTCTCAAATACATGGTGGAGAATCCAGAACCGACTCTCAAAGAGATCAGCAAGATCCTGAAACTTTCATTGACCCAAGTTCACAAGAGAGTCAAGAGACTGGAAGACACAGGAGTGATAAAGGGAATCAAGCCCGTCTTCACACCCTACAAGGACTGCGTGTCTATCTCGTGCTTCTTCAAGTCACGGGAGCATGCTCAGAAGATAATCTGTGGATTCCATAATCTGCCCTTCGACCTCAATTTTGCCATGGAGAGTCCCACAAAATTCAATGTAAAGGTTTCAATTCCGCAGACAGAAATGAATGCATTCCTCAAACACATAAACATCTTCAGAAAGTATTCCGAGGAGTTCTTTATTCAAATCTGTGTCAAATGGACAATGAAGGGATATCACCACCTCCTCGAGGCGTATAATAAGGAAACAGAGAGCTGGGAAATTCCTATCAATGATGTGATGACGACCATTCGCAAATACGCCAAATGAAGGAAGACTCAATCTCAATAATCAGTAAGTCCTAGAAGATTCATAGTCTTTGTCCATAGTTGTTCTTGGAGTGTAGCGTCATTAGAAATCTCTGTGGTTACGACTACTTGCTTCTTCGAAAAGCACTTACCGGATACTCCCTCTGTCTCTGGCGAAGTTGCTGCATAAACTGAGGTTTCAGCGCCTTTCTTTGGACTCAATTGGAAAGGTTTCATCATCCCGAACATTAGAGATTGCATACGACTTCCACTGTTCCTTCCAAGATTTGTCGCAACAAATCCTGGGAGAACCGCGTTCACAGATACACCACTCCCCTCTAGTTTCTTAGCAAGAGAATATGTATGCATCAGTAGTAGTAATTTTGAATTTCTATAGACCTTTTGGGAGCTATACTTCTTTTCACTTTGAAGATCATCCAGAACTACAGTACCTGACTTATAAAGCCCAGAGCAGAGGTTGATCACACGGGAAGGTGCATTGGACTTGAGAATTGGTAAGAACTCTCGTGTCAGGAGAAAAGGTCCAATATAATTCACTGCCAGGGTTCGTTCAAAACCATCTTCTGTCACCTGACGTTCACTAAAGACTGCACCTGCATTATTAACAAGCACATTGAGGGAATCATATTTCCTAGTGAATTCAGAAACAAATTTCTCAATTGATGCTCTGGATGCGACATCACATTGCATTAGCTCAATGTGAAATTCTTTTGTCTCGTGTAGCATTTCATCCAGAGCAGCTTGACCACGTTCAAGACTGCGTACAGCCATGACTACAGTTGCACCCATTTCGGCTAAAGCAAGAGCTGTTTCCTTGCCTATTCCGGAATTGCTACCAGTCACGATGCAGATTTTCCCATGCATATGCGTCATGTCAATCATCCTAACATATTCATAGCATGTCATATTTCTTACGCAATTGAACAAAGAGCAGAGAGGACACAAAGAAATAGGATTTGGGTATCTTCTCCTTCTTGTATATCCAATGGAAGAATGCGATGAGAAAAGTGGCAACTGTGTAATAGTTGATTGGTGCACTCTGAGTATCAAGCAAGGTGAGTTTCGACTACTTCATGATTCCTGCAGCAATGGTCTTTGACCAGACAATTTCTGGTTGATTGTTTTCCTCAAGTTTATGTATTTTCTCAGAGGTCTCTAAATTCATCCTAAGAGTATCCACACAGGCTCTCAATTTGGACTCACTATCAGAATGACCTAGGCTGATAGGATTAGGACCAACTGGACGTCCATGCTTGAGCGCAGTGTAAAAGCAGGCCTCAATCCCCTTGGCACCCATTTTATGCGCACGTTGACCTACTGTCATGATGAGATCCAGATCTTCCTGGGTTTCAATCGCCATATAGTATGCTGGTCTGAGAGGGTGTGACCTATCAGTAAATTTCACTATGCGAGAACCTTCAGGAAATCTAGTGCCCAGACAGGCGTTACATCTCCACTCACCAGCCTCACAGAACGAGTCATAGACATACTGTAGACTCTCTGTGGACCCACATGCTCCGCATCGATTGGACATTTCAGTACCCCTTGTTCTCTCGGACTAGGGGTATTATGAAAATCGAAGAACATGAGATGTTATATTCTCTGTGTGATACTAACAAAATCAGGAAATCCTACTTTTTACCAAAATGCTAAATATAGAATCAGGGAATATTGTGTGTTTTTCTATTAATCAAAGGGGGTAAATCATATTGACGCTGCTAGAAGATAGCGCCAAACTGCTATCTGAATTTGGCCTCACATATTATGAGGCCATAGTCTACATTACTGCCCTCAAGATTGGTGTTACTACAGCAAGCAGAATAGCAAAACAAGCCAATATACGCCGTGAAGAAGTCTATAGAACAATACCAAAACTTGAGAAGATAGGTCTTATTGAGCGAATTCTCGGGAGACCTGCGAAAGTCAAAGCACTTCCATTACAAGATGGACTCAATACGCTTTTTGAGATGAAAGAGGAAGAAACGAGTCATGAGTTGAGGCAGCTTCTCTCAAAGAAGGAGGAAGTCCTCAAGAAGTATAATCAAGTGTTTCAAAATCAGAAAAATGAAGAAGAACAATCCCATTTTGTTTTAATATCAGAAAAAGACGTTCTTACTAGAAAGGTCACGTCGGCTATTACCAATGCAAAAAAGAGCGTTGATTTTGTAGACTCATTTGAGAATGCTTTTCGATTCATTTTGTCCTATGGTGATGTACTAAAGATTGCAAAGAAGAAGAATGTGGATGTACATATCCTAACAGAGTGTCCAGATGAGATTGGATTAATTCCTGAGTATTTAAAAAAACAAATTCCCCAAAACTCATTCACAGTTCGCTATTCGGAGAACATCCCAAGCCGCTATATTCTCTTTGATAAGAACCAAGCAATGATCACAACTTCTGCTGGTAATTCGTTTAGCGATGGTCAATGTCTATGGACAAATTCTCCTAGTCTGGTCGGGATTATCCAGAGAGACTTTGAGGAACAATTTCGCGACGCCTTGGATTGGAGAAACCTCTCTATTGCGCCACCTCAAAAACTGACTCGAATCCTCAATAGGTTGAGACCACGAGACCATGTTGTTCTCTTCTATGACTCTGTTCAATCCAAACACAATACTCTGTTTCCGTATATTATTCATACTCTAAATCGAGGAGAAGCAGCAGCCTATATCTGCTCAGAGGAATCACCCGATGAAATCAGAGAGGGTATGACCAACCACGGCATTGATGTGAAAAAACACGAGAAAAGCGGGGCTTTGCAGATATTCAACTACACTGATATTTACATTGTGGATGGAGAGGTTGATCTCCAGCATATTATAGAATTCTGGAAGAAGGGGTATAATGAAGCCTTGTCTAAAGGATTCAAAGGAGTGCGGGTCACTGGGGAGATGAGTTGCTTCATCAAGCACGATTTGGTCCAAGAATTAGTTGAGTACGAAAGAGCACTTCATTCAGTCCTTGATATACCAATGACAGCCATTTGTGCATACAATGTAGAGATTCTATCATCAATTGAAAATCCAATTGATATCTATTCAGAGCTGGTCAAAGCTCATGGAAAAGTACTCTTTGCAGGAGAAGATAGCATCGGCAAGATTGAAGTCCGAGCTGGCTAATAATCCGTTCTCCATCTAAGCAGGAAGATAGATCCATTGGCGCATATCTGAAAGGCACGGATACCTTCTGATAAGACGTTTCTTCAAAAGTTTCCTTAACGCATACCTAACTGTTCTTGGAGCAAATGAAACATTATCTATGAGTTGTTTGGGTGTTACACCATTCTTTCCAGTTTCTCTTAATACAGACAAGACAATCATCTGACTTTTCGTGAGCCTATGGAAACCCAATTCTAATGCAAGCTCTTTATCTGAAAGCATTTCCAAACCACCTCAATATCGTTAATTCAATTGATTATTTATAATATAAACAAGTGTTACTGTGAAGGCACAGTAACAATTTTCCGGAGAAATTGAGTGTTTTTCAACCAGGAAAATACAATCGAACGAACTAACTTTTACGATTGAGTCCCAGTATGACTCGTGCTTCACTTGAAGAGGCTATTTCACGACCTTGAGTTTCCGCCAGCTGTCTAATCCGCGTGACAAAGGATTCATTCGGAGCCAGCTGACCCTTTGAGAAGAAGATGTTATCTTCAAGACCTACCCGAACATGTCCACCCATACTGATAGACAGACCTGTCATGCTGAGCTGAAACCTCCCTACACCGGCTACAGTGTACACAGAATTCTTCGGCAGTTGTCTTGTCATGTGCAAGAGATTTTCGATTGTTCCAGGAATGCCTCCATCAACACCCATGACCAATTGAAAGAGAGGTGGTTGTTCGACAAGATCCTGTCGAAGAAGCTTGATTCCTTGATGAATGAAACCAACATCAAATGCTTCTAGCTCCGGTTTAATCTTGTACTGACGCATTCTTTGGGCTAAGAAAGTCACAGTTTCCCAACTGTTGACATAAACGATAGAAGGTTTTCTTCCTGCAAAATTCAACGAGCCTGTAGTGAGACTTCCCATCTCGGGTTTTGTGATGAGGGGAGCAGCGCGTTCCTCATCTGATTTTCCTGCTACGCCGCTAGTCGAAACCATCACAAGGAGCTTTGTGCGCTTTCGTATCTTATCGATGGTTTCCCTAAAGATTTGAGTGTCTGAAGTGGGTCTTTCATCCTCATCCCTACAGTGAACATGGACGACGGATGCCCCTTCCTGTTCACAAAGATATGCAGTTTCTGCAATCTCATCAGGAGTTGTGGGGAGGAATGGTGTATCTTTCTTGGTAGGAACTGAGCCTGTAGGTGCCACGGTGATTATTAATTTCTCCAATTTTAGGCCGCCTCAGATACGATATTCGAATTATGGCAATGGAAGAGCTCGTATCTTAACTTTCTGTTTTTCCTTAAAGCAGAATGATATGACGGGTTTCAGTGATGCTAGTATCTTTATTTGGCAGTAGCTTCAGCATAATTCTTGATTATGAGAAGGTGTTATTATGCTCCTGACTGCAGCCAGTAAGAAGACAAGGCGTTCTGCAACACTAGCTATGAATGAAACTGTGAGGCAACTTCGAAAGAGTGGCAAAGAGGTCTTTCATTTAGGTTTTGGAGAATCACCCTTCCCTATACACCCTATGATACAAAAAGCTCTTTGTGACAATGCACATCAAAGAAGTTATCTTCCTACTCAGGGCATTTTGCCTCTTCGTGAACAAGTATGTAGATTCTATGAAAACATGTTTGGCTTTCATGTCGTACCAGATCAGATTGTTGTTGGCCCTGGAAGTAAGGTTCTTCTCTACAATGCAATGATGGCTCTTCAGGGGCCTCTATTTGTCCCCACACCATCATGGGTGAGCTATGATGA
>JBHLQM010000082.1:0-11060 GCA_048884785.1 Candidatus Thorarchaeota archaeon
GTCGCCTCTGCTGTTCTGAATTTTGCATATCATATTCCCATACCCCTTGTTGATGGCAATACTATCCATCTGATGTCTAGAGTGTTTGGATTGGCATTTACAGGTCCAAATGATGATAGAGCCTGGGATTTCATAGGGTCTTTTAACCTAGGAAACCAAAGCAGGACTTTTTACTGGGGCGTCATAGATTTAGTTGCATTAATCTGTCTTCGAAAATCTCCTCGTTGCAATATCTGTCCCCTTCAGGATGTTTGCAAGTGGAATCATGATACTACTCATTGAGTCGAAATATCTACTCTCTTCAACCTCTAATTTCTTGATGATACACCCACTCATCTATGACTTTCAATCTAAATCTGGGATAGCAATTTCTACTGCAAAACGTTCTCCGCATGGACAGCCCGCATTAATCGGATACTTATCAGGTGTATCTATTTCTATGACTGCGCCTTGCAAAGCAGCTTTGTCAATCATCGTCTGCATGTTATGAACCATGTATTTTGCGAATCCAATTACAAGGTCTGGGATTGATATATCATCAATCCAGTAAATGAATCGTGAGCAACTTGGACAATGGCTTAGGATGACTCTTGTACCATCCCCACAATTTCTACACTGCAAATTTGAATAGTGATAGTCTGGAGCAGTTGGACATGGCAGTGCGCATTGATTCTTCGCGCCACATCTATAGCAATAGTATTCGAAATTGACATTTTCACTCATAATGAATCAATTTCGGCACCCTGTTGCACAATAAATCTCTTTGTTGCACTGCTGACTTTTTGATGAAGATTAGTTGTTGTGGAGCTAATAAGGCAAATCGATGATTATACTTAGGAAGTGTCCTTTAATGCTGATCGAACGATCTGATATCAAACTATTATCCCTTCTACTTGTATTCCTTAGTGAGAACTATTCGACTAGTCATAATCAGTGCGATAGCTGTGGCACAACTACTCCACGATTTGACAAGTCCTTTTTTATCAGTGGAGAATGGGTCTGTGTCAGTTGTGTTTTACAGCGGATTCGAACTCGAGCCTGCAAGTGAAAAACTACTAAAACCGAAGAGTGAAAAGTAAGTGTGGGAAATTGAAAGACAATGGTGAATCCCTTGAAGAAAAGAGTTCAACCGCATCTAAGAGTTGGAGAAGGCGATGTTGAGAAGGTCGTCATTATTACTGGCAATCCCGATAGAGTACCTGTGATTGCGTCAAAAATGAAAGATCCCGAAGAACGCGCCCGATATAGAGGGCTGGTGACATACCACGCATATACCCCGAAGGGAAACCCTGTAACAATATCCGGTACAGGGATGGGAGTTGCATCTACTCATATTTGCATAGAAGAACTTGCAAAGCTTGATGCAAAAGCGATAATCCGGCTTGGTAGTTGCGGTGGAATAGATCCAACGGTCATAACAGGCAATGTAGTCGTTCCAACGGGCTGTGTGAGAGATGAACGAGCTAGTCTGAACTACGCTCCGATTGAGTATCCCGCTGTGGCCTCGCCGGTATGGTTTACGGCTCTTTTCGATGAGGTATCCAAGCTTCTCCCCTCAAATCGTGTGCATGCAGGAATATGTTTGACAACAGATATTTACTACACAAACCCAATCTATGACAGGTTGGATTTATGGACTCGTGCAAAGGTCAAATGCGTGGAGATGGAGAGTTCACTTGTATTCACTTTTGCACAGACACGAGGGCTAGATGCTGCATCAATTCTGTCCTGTGACGGCAATCTCCATGGCGCTCAAAAGGGAGAGCAGAAGGACGAAACGGAACAGACCGGAGAACAAGATCCACTCATAATTGAAGCCATAGAAAAGACAGTGCAGGCAACTATTGCATCCATTGATAGAGTCTTAGACACATGATTTCAGAAAAAACAACACATTGTTATCAAGGCAGTACTCTGCTCTTGCAGGGACATATCTAATGGCCTCTAAAAACATCGAGCTGCATAATAAATCAGAATCAAGGTCATACTTGATAATGAAAGCGGAAGCAAAAGAAGCCTTGGAGTTGGCAGAGCAAAGGTGGGCTGATAAAGAAACTCCGAGCTATATCGATATACAACAGCTTGACATGATGGAAATCGAGTCTTTTGTTGACTTTTATAATCGCTGTTTTATCGCCTCACCAGATCCTTTTTGTCCACTGACCTACGAGGATGCAAGAAAACTCAGTCCCGATGGAATCTTTGTGGCTAAACTTGCCGAAGAACAAGCTGGATTCATTGCCTGTTTCATCGAAAAAGAGGAGGAATCTAGCTATGGTGAAATTACAGGGATAGGAGTCCTTCCCAACCGGAGAAGAAGAGGAGTTGCAACCGCGCTCATCAAAAGGGCTACGACTTTTTTCCTCGAATCTGGCGTTGACGATGTATACTGCGAAGTATACGAAGCGAACATTCCTTCACAGATGTTGATTAAGGCTTACGGATTCAGGGAAGTTGGTCGGAGGAACATTCCCGTTCAGGTGTCAACGCCAACTCACTCAACAGATGAACTGCCGGGTGGAAAAATAATGCGTCGGTTAGGTTTGCGGCCGAGAGCAGGATGTGAAGCCTGCAGGGACATCTAACAACAGACTGGACAGCTTATTAGCCAGATATCACCATTCTATGAATGCAATGAATGAATCTGAGGTTGAGAAGGCTCATTGGTTTCCAAGAAAGATTAGCCTCAGGTATTTTGAGAAAGTGAATAATCCACGATCGATCCATGGAATCTATCCCTACAGGGGTAAGATGTCCGCTATTGATGCAGCACATGTAATTTCACAACTAATCCCGAATTCAAGATTGCTTGACCCCTTCTGCGGAACTGGTACTATCGTTTATGAGGCGCAATTGCGAGGGCATCAGGTCACAGGAGTTGATAACAATCCTTTGGCTTGTATTATTGCGCGTGGAAAGACAGAACCAATTGACAAAGAATTCACACTCTCCCATCTTGAACATTCTATAGAGAAAGCTCGATCTCTGACTTCTGTATCTCCAATGCCTGCAGCTCCTGCTGAGTATTTTCATGAAACTACCGCAGAGCAGATTATGAGAATATTAACTGTTTCAAAGAGCTTCTCTCCTTTCCTTCTTGCGTGTTTCTATGGCGCAATAAGCCTTGCCGCAAGAGCCTGCAATGGATGGCTATGGACATCAACATCGATTGGAAAAATCAACCTGCCTCTTCGAGAGATTGATTTCTTCTCCACACTTCTTCGAAAGGTGAGAAAACATATTGATTTCGTACAGGGAACACCGCCTGTCAAAATTCATTCACATGACGTACGAGCTATCAATGAGATTGTCCCCTCAAATTCCATCGATGTTGTGTATACAAGCCCTCCTTACTTTGATGCTCTGGATTATACTGGGTACTATACAAAACTAGTGATGGAAATATTAGGAATCGATAGAAACCAAATCCGTGATGGCTTAATCCAGCGTTACTCAACTTATGAGAGCGATATGCGAGAAGCTCTATTCGCCCTCGATCAAGTAGTACATGACAAGTCAATCATTATCTTTATTGTTGGGAATCGAATGGTCCATGGGAAATTAGTACGTGGTTCCGATTTCTTTTCCAAAATAGCTCCTTGGGCTGAACCTTACGTAGTAGAACGAGAGTACACAAAGACTGCAAGTGGGCTTTGGGATAGGATAAATGCAACTACAAGAAAGGAGCAAGTGGTTGTGTGGGACCTGAAACTTGGAGGGCGAAAATAGAGTGACTAGCCATCTTGTCGTGATGGGGGATAGCCGGCATATGGATATGGTTTCCGATGAATCTGTACATTTGATTGTTACGTCTCCTCCATACTGGCAACTCAAGGACTATGGTCATGCGAATGCCATTGGCCAATCTTCTTCGACCTATGACGAGTATCTCGAGTCACTCTGTGAAGTCTTTCAAGAATGTGTAAGAACCCTTGTACCAGATGGTAAGCTCATAGTAGATATCATGCCAATACTTCTTCCAAGAACAGCATCGAAATTCAATCGTAGGATCACGAAGACAGTATTAACAGATTTAGAGGCATTCATGAGTTCTCTAGGCAATATGTACTTTCATTCTCTCTATATTTGGGATAAACGAAAGGCTGTACGATTTAGTTCGTGGGGATCATACCCCTACCCTCCTAACCTTTTGGCTACATATCCATATGAATGGATTATCGTCTTTTCCAAGAGAGGTAAACGCCCCCCTGTGGATAAAAAGAAGAAAGCGATGTCCGCGATTACTCATGACGAATTTACAAACTGGGTTCAGAATTCCATCTGGGACTTTCAACCTGTTTCAGCAAAGAAGGAACAGCATCCTGCACCATTTCCTGAAGAACTTCCGCGTAGATGTATTCGTCTTTACTCATTTGTGGGTGATACAGTTCTTGACCCCTTTGCTGGCAGCGGAACTACCCTTAGAGTCGCGCGAGAGTTGGGACGGAATTCAATTGGGTATGAGATCAATCCTGATTTCGAACCGATTATACGAAAGAAACTTGGCGCTAGTGACAAAGAAACTACTGATTCCTTCAATTTCATCAGAAACTGATGCTAAGACTAATTAGTATTCAAGATTTATAATTCAAAATTGTGTAATTTAGGACACCTCTTTTGTTAGAAAGAGTTGCCGTATAGGAGGTTGTTATGTCACTTGACATACGACGTGATAATCGTCGGAGCTGGACCTGCAGGTTCTATAGCTGCATACGAATGCGCAAAGCATGGGCTTACTACTTTATGTCTAGAGAAGAGTCCCATTCCACGAGAAAAGCCCTGCGGAGGCGCAGTAATGTATCGTGGACTCCGCATTCTTGGAGGCAGACTCCCACGTTCGCTTGTAGAGCAGAAAATCTATGGTTTGAGATTCTCGCTCCCCAATGGTGCAACATCTGAATTTATCTCCGACAAGATGATTGGAATTACTGTCTTCCGAGACAGATTCGATGAACATCTAACAAAAAGAGCAGTTAATGCAGGTTCAGATTTGATGGAAAACACGCCTGTGATACACGCCAGCACTTCAAAAGAGTCAGCAAAGGTGCGTTTGAAAGATGGTCGAGAATTCAGGTCCAAATTCATCATTGGTGCTGATGGTGTAAATTCCATTGTTAGCCGATCTCTTGGACTTCGCCCACAAAGAAAAGACTTGACAAAAGTGGGACTTGGAATGGAATCAGATTTCTATGTAGGCACAGAAGGAGTAAATCACGCCATGAATGGCAATCCCTCGGTCCTTGAAATAATTCCTGCTGATGATAGAATCAGTTATGGCTGGGTATTTCCAAAACGGGAACACCTGGCTATTGGAGTCGCAGGTTCAGCAGTCCACATGCGTGCTCTTCGCCCGACCTTTGATCAGTTCTATAAGAGCATAGAGAAAAAAATAGGAATTCCTCTTACACTTGAGAAGAGACGAACATGTTTCCTTGGTGGAGATGGATTGGTCAGTGCGAATGTTGTAGATAGAGCCATTCTCGTTGGAGATGCTGCAGGATTCGTGGACCCTATGATGGGTGAAGGTATTGCATATGCCATGCAATCGGGCATCTTTGCGGCAGACGTAATCATCAAAGCGATTGAGGAAGGCAAGCATGACTCGGCTCAGCTTTCTGAGTATCATACACTATGCAAGAAGGAGTTCTCTGCGAATTTTCAAATGGCTGCTTGGGCCGGATCGAAAGGAACTTCGTTTGCCGAGAGAGTACTTCCCAGCGTCAATGGATTCAAATTAGCATCAGATGTTATGGCAATGATCGCCCGGGGAGAGATAGGATACGCAGATATCCCCTATGTAGTCTTGAAGAATCTTCCAAGGCAGATCCCTCACATCATCCAGCAAGCTATTCAGTCGAGGATACTCTCATCACACTGAAAACCTTCTTAGGTAGGTGAACAAGTCAGTGGTCCAAATGAGAGCCTTTGGATTTACCATAGTGGTCATTATCCTACTGTCTGGATTCACAATACATGGAACTGCCCAAATCTCTCATGTACCGATATTTAGCGGGGATGATGCCTACGACTTTCTCCTTGGTCAAGTTTCTTTTGGACCAAGGCCACCAGGTTCTGAAAATCTAACTCTATGCAACCTCTATATTCAAGATACACTTCGATCGTTCGGTTGGAATGTTACACTCCAGAACTTTACGTATAGAGAAACACTATGTACAAACATTATTGCTACATGGAATTCCTCGACAAACGCAGCAATTGTCCTGGGAGCGCACTACGATACACGTCCTGAGGCTTCTGCAGATCCAGATCCACTAAATAGGACCAAACCGGTTCTTGGAGCAAATGATGGAGGAAGTGGAACTGCAGTTCTTATGGAATTAGCACATATTCTCCCCATTTCTGTTCGTTCTACAGTTGAACTCGTGTTTTTTGATGCCGAAGACTCGGGCGGGATTGATGGCTGGGATTGGATTCAAGGTTCTACATATTATGTGTCCGCCCTCAATATCGCTAGAAGGCAATCGATTCGTGCGATGATTTTAGTCGATATGGTAGGAGATTCTAATCTTGTTATACCTCGTGAAAGTAGCTCAACATCATCATTGCAGAATGCTATATGGTCAATAGCTAGCCAGATGGGCTACAATGATACTTTCCTTGATATTGCAGGTGCTAGTATCACTGATGATCATAGACCATTCCTTGATGCTGGCATCCCTGCAGTGGATTTGATTCATTATCCTTTTCCAGAGTCATGGCATACTCTTGCAGACACTCCTGACAAGTGTAGTGCTGAGAGTCTACAGATTGTTGGTCGAGTCCTAGAAACATTCATTGTCGAGCAGGATGCTGGAAACATCACTTATCCTTTAGATACACAATATCTATTCTATGCGGCTTTCATCATTATTCCCTTGATTATCATAGCTGTGGTCTATCTGCGCTGGAAAAAATAGCATGATGTTACAAGCTTTTAAACAGCGGCTGTCTATATTCCAACAGACGGCTCTTTACTGGTGATTCGGATTGGAGAAGACAGTTCTATTCAGACAAGAAAATGGTATGTTATCTCCACTCACTTGTCTCTCCATTGACTCAAAGGGTCGGTATGTTGTGTTTGGCAACGCTGACGCAATCATCACAATTGTTGATACCAAATCTGGGAAGATTAAGAACACCATAGCGGGTCATGAAGGAACAATCTCTGCAACATTCTTCATTGGTGATAGAAACAAAGTGCTCTCATGTAGCTGGGATAATTCTACTCGACTATGGGATAATAAGAATATAGAGGAGTTCACTATCCTCAAACACAGCTCCGAAGTTAAAGCTCTAGCAGTCACCCCTGACCAAGGAAAAGGGGCTGCAGGATCCCGCGATGGCGAAGTCAAGGTGTTCTCTCTGAGCACGCTAAAGTCGATGAGAAATCTTCAAGCTCATGGAACTGATGTCACAGGTCTTACTTTCATCAAAGATGGAACAAAACTTGTAACTGCCTCCTTGGATGGTGAATGTAAAATCTGGGATTTGAGTTCTTATGAAGTAGATTTTCAGTTGAATCGTATTCCTGATAATATACGTGCTATTGCTACGAACAATGATGGCTCTAAACTCGTTCTAGGTCTACGTAGTGGTAAAATTCTCTCAATAGACGTCGATAATCCTTCAAAGATTGATGAATTAGTCGGTCATACGGACGTCGTCAGTGCACTCTCGATAGATTCTACAGGCGAGAGACTAGCCTCTGGAAGTTGGGACCGCACAATTCGTATTTGGTCGCTTAATAGTCTAAAGGAAATATCCTCTGGTTCTCTTTTGACTGGTATTAATGCAGTCCAATGGGATCCAAAGAATGAGATTGTGTTCTCTGCTGATTTTGCAGGAACTGTGACTTCTTGGAGTATATAATCTAGAATCTATCTGTATGCATCATCATCCGAAAAGATGGCTCTGATGTCAATGTCAATAAATCCCTCATTATTCCATGAAAGTCGAACGCGTTCATATCTCTTGTTTTGTTGTATAATACCCGAATTATCAGGCAATCTTGGTTCTCCGCTAAGAATGGCATCTATTGCAGTAGCAAGGCGATTTCTACTCCGTTTATCATACGGTATTGCAACTTCGGTTCGATCTCGTAATTTGAGTACAACCGCTTTATCTCCTACCTTGATAATGGGTTGCGATAGAATTATTTTTCCAGGTCTGAAATATGGAGTTTTATCCCTCATACTTCTTATAGTCATTGCCAACTTGTTATGTCGAGCTATCTCTGCGCGCGCAGATGTTATGACATTCTCAAGATAGACTGGTCTATTATCATACTCCAGTTCAAAAGCTTCCTCTATTGCCTCTTTTATTTTTGAGCGCCCACTTAATCGGTTTTTGAGAATGGTCTTGATGACCCAATTTGTTGCGTCTGTGTATCGCTTAAATTCCTCCTTTAGCACACTCTGCTTATCTCTTGTGAGAGTGACGCTGAGAAGTTTAAGAATCTCAATCCTATCTTCAGGCATGAAGACCACTGATTAGCAATCACATTTTTGAATCTAATCAATCTAACCGTTTCTCAATCTCCAGTCATATACGGTGTGCGAGAAACTCGGCTTCATTAATAATCCGGCTTATTTCTGCGGGTTGAATGTCGTAGGCTCCGTATTCGACTAGAATCTGATTGAAGAATTCCATCTCTGAATCCCTAAGGTTGTCAATGAAACCTGTTTTTTCAGGGCTGAATTCGCCTTTGAGAACTACCATGGCTTTCCCAAGTGTATTGGCTGCTTCTCTCATCTCCAAAGCGGCCAGCTCGTAATCCCCTCCGTACGTAAGATTGAGGGATCCATGATATTGTCTCTGTGCTTGCGCAAGTAGTCTTGTAGCCTGTGTAGTGAGACTAGTATCCTCGGATTCTTCAAGTCGTGTTTCAGCTCTCTCAATCCATGTTCTTAATTTTTCAAGAATTACAAGAAGTTTGGATTCGTCTAGTCCTCTAAGTTTGTATGTTCGAAGGAAGAGTTGATATGTTATAGGATCGAGCATCCGAATTTCTGTTAACACCTCAGCCGGTCTAAGTACAGTGAAGATGTTATTTGACATCAAAATCAATCGACCGAATTGGAAGAGTCCCTCACGCATCTCGTATATTGCACTAGCATAGTCATCTTCGGCAACAAACCTTTTGGCACGAGATAAGGGCTCAAGCGCGGCTTTCTTCATTTCATTGATTGTTCCAACTGGCCACGAATACTCTATCGCGCTTTTCTGCCACTTCTTTAGCATGCCCTTTGGATCATGTATGATGTGTGAAGTCCGAAATCTATTGACGACCTCTGACACTTTGAGTACATCACTAGTAGTGTGAGAGAAGACATCTTCGATCTCTCCAATTGTCATGAAGACCATATCAAGACGGACTTCTTTATGAGTAGACATGAGTCGTACTGGCGCCTCGGCAGCATCCCAAATTATAGAGATGTCCAAGTCCGAATCTGCAGTGGCTGTTCCTTTTGCAAATGAACCGTAGACGAAAATCCCTTTTGCTTTCTCATGATTCTTCCATTCTTTTACTGTGTCATCTAGCGCTGCTTTGAAGCGATTTTGGATATCTCTCATGCTAGAACTGATCCTCCGGGTTTCAATAATTAGGTCCTCTACATATTTTGATGGACTCATACTCAAAAAAGGTATCTGCTATGTTGCCCGACACTAATTAATACTCGATTTCCACCACAAACAAAGAGGTCGTGAGATGTCCCGAGCCGATGGAAGAACAAATGAAGCACTCCGACCTGTTGAGTTCAAGCGAGGATATCTCAAACATCCTGAAGGTTCAGTATTGATTACCACTGGAGAAACAAAGGTAATCTGTACTGCCACCCTCGAACTAGGAGTTCCTGGTTGGCTCAATGGCAGTGGTCAAGGTTGGATCACTGCAGAGTATGGAATGCTTCCAAGGTCAACAAATGAACGCATGAATCGATACAAGGTAAGTGGAAGAACACAAGAGATACAGCGGCTTGTAGGTCGTTCATTGCGTGCTGCAGTTGACCTGAAAAGCATGGGCGAGAACACAATCAAAATAGACTGTGATGTTATTCAAGCCGATGGTGGTACAAGAACAGCGTCAATTACAGGCGCATTTGTAGCTCTCTGTGACGCATTGGACTACATGGTTAACCTTGGGCTCATCTCAAAGAAACCAATAATTGGTAATGTCGCAGCAGTCAGTGTGGGAATCGTAAAGAATGAAACTCTCCTTGATCTTTGCTATCTTGAGGATTCGCAAGCTGATGTTGACATGAATATCGTTATGCGAGATAACGAATTTGTTGAGGTACAGGGGACTGGTGAAGGCAGTACTTTCAAACGAGCAGTATTAGATGAAATGCTGGATTTGGCCTCCAAAGGAATTTCTAAGCTGGTTGATCTCCAAAATCAGGTATTATCCTCTCCTTAGGCCTTTAGATGCTTCTAGACTCCTCTCTAAACCTTTGTATATGTCGGAAGCTTTATACGGAAATTCTGGCATTTTAGTGTGCATTTGTCGAGCAGAGATAGTATTGTCCGGCGGCTATGAAAGGGTTGCCGAAGACTGATTCTGGCAGACTGGTAACAGAAATGCCCTCGACGGATAGCAAGCTTTAAATCGTCAGCCAAACAGGCTGCCGGAGCGCTCACTGAAATTCAGTGAAGAGCTAAGTTAGGTCCGGAGTTCAGTAGTTTCTAATCACTGAATGAAGGCTCATCGGGACCAGGCTATCAAATCGGTGCCATTCCTGATGAAGGACCGTCAATGCACTAGCTTTGGTGCCGTGCACCGATAGAAGCTAATGCAGTGATTGCAGAGGATGGAAGTACACTGACCGAGAACGTAGGATATACACCTAACGTTAAAAGAAGTTATTACAAAACTCCTTGGCATGATTGGAATACAATCAATCATGTTCACAGATTTGTGGACAACAGGTAATACTGTGTCAACACATGACTAGGTCCGCAATTTCGCTATACGGCCAGTGGTGGATGACTAGGTTGGCTAGCTGAAGAAGGGCGTGACAAGCTGCGATATGCCGCGGGTAGACGCATGAAGTCTTTGATCC
>JBHLQM010000083.1:0-10794 GCA_048884785.1 Candidatus Thorarchaeota archaeon
GCAATTTCTTCCCTCTCTTCAGGACGTATCAACACGAGAGCGTTCATCTTATACGTCATCGGTTTGATGCTACTGCCGATATCACGGCTAAAGAAAGGTTTCCCAATTCTACGACGATGTATAGCATAAATCAGAATTCCTATTGCGGTCCAACTGAAACCAAGGAGTCGGCCTATGGGATGGAAGATTACAACCAGCAACCAAATTGAAGAACAAGCTATTATACCCAGGAGGCTTGGGAGTGGAATATCATAGGACTTTTGCTTGATTGTAAGTTTGAAGGTGAATGGTACCTTCCAGGAGCGATGTGCTTCCTTGTCCGTCTGTCGCAATACTATCAGAGATATATTGACCATCAGATAGGAGAGAAGGGCTCCAAAATTATACAAATCTGCAACCCAATCGAGTTGACCTATGAGCGCCAGGAGCGCACCAATGGATCCAAATACTATGATGGTTCTCACTGGTGTTCTAGTCTTGGAGTTCACCTTTGAGAACCATTCTGGTAAGAGATCAAAATTACTCATTGAGAATACAACCCTTGAAACACCAATAATTCCAGTATTTGAGGATACCAAACAGATTGCAAAACCTGTAAAGGCAACAATTGGCAAAAGTGTGACACCAACTCCTGCAATGGATCGAACCAAAGCTGAAATTGGATCTTCCAAACTCGCTCCGAGTGTAGACCAAGATATCATTCCAAGACTTATAGCAGATAGACCAACTGCAAATAATAGAACCGATACTATTGACATTTTAGTAGCACGGGGTATTGTTCTATCTGGTCTTTTTGTTTCCTCCGCGGCTTGAGCTATCGATTCAATTCCGATAAAAGAACTCATAGCAAGTGTTACTGCATAGAAGAAATTCTGATCGCTATAGTCAGTACTCCAAATATAGGCGATATGACCAAATGAATCTGGCGCACCTCTTATTGTGATTTGCATACTAAATAGATCAAGGTTGAATGCAAGAAGTAGCCCTAACACCATTATTATCGAAAGCACAATGATATTCAGAGCAACCATAGTCATATTGAGAGTAGAAGCTTCCTTTATGCCAACTATGTTGATTCCAATGAGAATGAGTACTATTACAAATGCAACAAGACCTATTGCATTCACTACAATTTGTAAGCCTAATAACGAGAATGTGAAAGTGGTCAAGATGAGTACTGGAAAGAAGAAGGTTAAGTAACCAACGGTGGCAATTGCAAAGAGTGCAGTACATACCGTATAATCAAGCATGACCAACCACCCTCCAAGAAAGCCCGCAAAATCGTTGAATGCCTTCATAGAGTAGACCTGCGCACCACCTGCATATGGGTAGGCAGTTGCTAGTTCAGCGTAAGCTAGACCAGTAGCTATGTATGTGATGGAAGCGATAATGAAGGCGACTGGAGCCCAACCTGCCGCATATGCTGCGACAAGACCCAATGCCACATAAATATCTGCGCCAACATCAGCATAACCCATGGCGAAGGACCCAAACCAACCGATGTCTCTTTTGAGGGCAACCTTTGATTGCTTTGTTGTGGTACCTTCATCAGTTGACAAGAACGAATCCTCCATCACTAAAAAATGTATAATTCAAGAAATTCATTGAATTCTGCATAGTTCTTTCAAATTAATCCTCATTCTGTGACGATTACTTAATGCACATGACAACTTTGTAAATCTAATTCATTGTCTTTAAAAAATCCTCTATATCATCAAGGTAATTATATCATTATCTTTGTTACCGTACGTATCTTTACCCTCTTGAGTACCCACCAGGCAACCGATGTGAACGAAATTGCCAAGATTCCTGATACCACCCATAAGAACCGCAGACTGCCGGAGTAGGTCCAAATGTATGCACCCACAGGTGCCGCCATCAATCCAGTGATGGAAATAGCTAATTGGTAGATACCAAGTGCCCTGCCTTTCATATTTGATGGAACACCATTGACTGTGAGAATAACTTCGGTTGCTATCCAAACTACAATGGGTGCCGCCCAGAGCATATTGAGAAGGATTAGAAGCCAAGCCTCTGAACCTAGACCAAGTGCGGTCATCACAACCGAGTTACCAGCCAAACTTATGACCAATCCAGATTTTGTCCTCTTTCCAGCAATGCCACTCAAGGTGTACATCATTGAGACAGATGCCAAGGAGAAGACACTCGAAGCTATCCCATATACCTCAAGACTGACACCCCATTCCCTAACGCTGAGAATTCCAATATACGGAATAGCCATTCCCCATGCTAAGTAATAGCCTACCATAGCAGCTGTAAACTTCCAGAAGGACCTTCCAAGGGATCTAAGAGTGTCAGTAATTTGCATCTTTGGCGCAGGTTCTGTAGCTTTGACGAGTGTTTCTTTTATTTGTGTAGCAGAAAATAACATGGCAAAGACTGCTGCTAAAACTCCAATGAGGAGGAGCGATGGAAGGGCGAATCCAGAATATAGAAGTATAACAGCCAATATAGGACTAATCCCATCAACTACAAAAGATGGCATTAGGACCATAGTCATCTTCCGTGTTGCGTCTGTTCCAGAATCTAGGTTTATTTCGTCAGCAGGTATTGCTCGAGATATTACAAGAACAAAACTCCAGCCAAACGACTGTAGACCGTAGGCAAAAAGCACCAAAGGCCATAGCGGGAAAAGAAACAGCAACAGAATCCCTGCAATCTGTGGAATGAATGATATCACTAGAGAATTCTTTCTTCCAATTTTATCAGCCAATATACCTGAGAGAGGGTATCCTAGAAGAGCTGCAAGACTACCAACTGCAAATGTTAGGCCAATCTCGAAAGGTGGCAAAAAGGATTCTAGGGTTAGAGCAAATTGCCAAATCCAAATACTTACAGACAGTTGTGCGATTCCTGTCACTAAAGCAAGGCGCCAGAGAACACTATTGAGGCTCAGAAAAGTTCGTCTTGTAGAGAGTCCACTTGATAGTATGGCCTCTTCTGATCGAACTAATTCCGGTGCAAGGCTCATAGCCGTCAAGCCTCATCATTTTTTTGAGTAACGCCTCGGGCTCAATCCTGTTCTATCGGCTTATAGCCTTGTCTAAGGAGGAAATGCGTTGTAGATACTTGTAGCACCATTGTATGCATCCAGAATACAGTTTCTGCGACTTGCTCTATATGCAAGGCGAGTTTGAAATAAAAATGAAGGAAATGTTACTTTACGAAGATAGAAACTGAGATATGTAAGCCGGAATTTTGCATATTATAGGTGAGTGTATCATGAGATGCTCAATTCGGGATTGCAACATTTACTATGAAACATTTGGAGAAGGGACTCCTATCATCGGTCTCCATGGATCTACGCTCGATTTGAATTCAATGAAAGGGTGTATGGAACCCATCTTTAACAAAAGAAAGGGTTGGAAACGAATCTACTCTGATTTTCCAGGACATGGGAGAACTCCTGGTTCAGAGAGCATCAAGGGGTCAGATGATGTACTCCAAGTTCTACTTGATTTTATTGATAATGTAATTCCGGATACGCAGTTTGTTTTGGTTGGTCTATCTTTCGGTGGATATATCGCACAAGGAATTGCTCATTATATACCTGATAGAGTGGCTGGACTTCTTCTAATCGTTCCAAGGGTAATATCAAATCCAAGGCAGAGAAACCTCCCTAAGAAGAGTGTTCTGGCAAGGGAGAACGATTTCTTGAGTAAGCTTGATGCCCAGGAGCGAGCAGGATTCGAAGAAGTCACGGTCCTGCAGACAAAAAGTGTTTGGAATAGATATGTCAAGGAAATTAGTTCAGGTGTTCGTGTTGCAGATACAATGTTTTTGCAAAGACTTGATCCCGCAATTGACGCATTCTCCTTTGATGTGGATGAGGGGGCAGAGCAATTTGATAAGCCCACACTAATCTTGACAGGACGACAAGACCATATTGTAGGCTATCAAGATACATGGACAATTCTTGAGAGATACCCTCATGCAACATTCGCTGTGTTTGATAGAGCCGGGCACGCTTTGCAATTGGAGCAAGAAATTCTGTTCAATGCGTTAGTAGATGAGTGGTTAGATCGAGTAGAAAAATTCAAACCTGAGGCTACCTGAGATGGAGTATCAGTATTGCACACGGTGTGGAAATGCGTTAGTTCCTGGTCATAACGAAGAATGGGATTTCAGGTGTTCAAAATGTGACAAGAAATACTACAACAATCCAGTACCAGTTGTTGCAGCTCTTGTATTCAAGGAAGAGAAGCTAGTCATCGTTAGCTCCAAGAACAAAGATCTTTGGGGGTTGCCAGGAGGGTTTGTTGAGGTTGGAGAATCCCTTGAAGATGCAATCGTTCGTGAAGTTGAGGAAGAAACCGGGTTGAATATCAATGTCATGAAGCTCTTAACATCGTATCCTTTGAAGAAGAATCAAACGGAAATGGTGTTCATAGTTTTCATTACGGAGTGTCATGGTGGGATTCCCAAAGCTGGGGATGATGTAACAGAATTGATGATATTGGAACCGAGAGATGCCTACAAACAACTCACAGGTAAGTTCGCCAAGAAAGCTGTAAAATTATGGTTGAGTAATCATTTGAAGGAGAAGCGATTTGATCCGGTTCAGTTGAAGAATAAAAGTAAGTGGGGCCAAGGGGGAAATTGAACCTCTGTCGGGGGAGCCACAAAACTTCGTGTTTATTGTTTACACTGCCAAAGTTCAGAATGGAGACCAAAGGCTGGAGACGATATGAAAGAACTGATGATTCTAGATCCTATGAGCGCATACAACCAGCTCACAGGAAAATTCGCTCGGAAGGCAGTGGTCCTGTGGTTGAACAATCTAAAGCACTAGAGATTTATGATATATGTCGTAGATTGTCATCAGGTGAGACTCCGTGGACAATGAAGTTAGCAGTCACTTTGTCGAGGTCAATGGAATACGAATGCATTACGAAGAAACTGGAAATGGAACACCTCTTGTTTTACTTCATGGAGGTAATTTGAATGCCAACTTCAATTGGAAATCATACTATCCAATCTTCTCTCAGCACTTCAGAGTTATTGCACCGGATTCCAGAGGTCATGGAAAATCTAACAATCCAACAAAGGACTTTAGCTGCAGACTGATGTGTGATGATATTGTGGCATTGATGAAGGAGTTAAAACTTGATAAACCGTTAGTTGTAGGTTACAGTGATGGAGGGCATATCGCGTTGGAGATTGGAATCGAATACCCTGAAACTGCTCGTGCAATTATTGCTGGGGGCGTTCTTGCTGAAATCTCTCAAGATTACATCGATTGTATGAGATCATGGGGAGTCAATGGTCCCGGAGATGTAGACTTTAACAAATACCAAGCAACCTTCCCAAGGATTGTACCTATTTTGGAGGAGATTCATTCGTCAGTATATGGTAGGGGCTACTGGAAAGAACTATTCACTAACCTATCGAAGCTATGGATGGATCCTAATGAATTCCCAGGTGATAGAGTAAAGAAGATTTCAGTGCCAACTTTGATTTTGAACGGGGACCGTGATGAAATCGGTCCTCTGGATGACCCAATACGAATCTTCCGAATGATACCAAACGCTGAGCTATCGATAATCCCGAATGCTGATCACATGGCAGTCCTTTCACGAGTAGACATGTTTTCAAAAGTCATGCTAGATTTTCTAAAACGACATGAATGAGAAATGGGGCCCAGGGGGGGAATTGAACCCCCTTCAAGGGAGCCACAATCCCTTATCCTGCCGGTAGACGACCTAGGCCATAGATTTTGTGGCATTTACTCGCTCTGAGATTTCAACTTATTAGCTTATCTCTAAAACATTAATGCAATCAAGTCGTTTTGCGAAGATTTGGGATGACTTCAAGGGCAATCTGTTCTAACATTGGAATTTGTCTGGGATTAAAAAAGGGATAGAAAAATATCAGTTCACTAATTCCAATTTCACGATACCGTTCGTATGTGTCAATGAACTGCTGTTCTGAAGAGAACACAGTTTCAGCCTCGGAGCCCCAAATCAGGAGCGATCGTCTAAGGGTTTTAGGATCTCGACCAATCTCCCTACAGAATTCATCTAATAACTTATTACGCCTCCGCGTAAGCTCAACGACAACTTCTGGGGGGTCTCCAAACTCTCCTCCCACAGAATTCCAGCAATCACCATATGCTGCAGCAATCTTCAACATCGAGTTCCCAAGGGCGCCTATAGTCAGCGGCGGACGAGGCTGTTGAACTGGAGGAGGATAGATAGTAGTATTTGATAACTTGTAGTATTTTCCATTGTAACTTGATACTCTTTGCTTTAGACATTGATCAATAATCTCAACTTGTTCACGAAACCTAGCTACTCTCTCTGAAGGAAGCCAGTCCTCAATACCAATCATCAAATATGTGGGATCAATTGAACCAGGAGCACCAGCGCCAAGTCCTAGCTCCAGTCTACCGTTTGATATTTGATCTAGTGTCATTGCTTGACGTGCAAGCATTGCTGGATTCCGTAGGGGTATAGCCGAAACCAGTGTTCCGATTCTGATAGAGGAAGTATGTGAAGCTAAAGCAGAGAGAAGTGTCCAAGACTCGAACCATGGAGCTGTCGGATTCGCAAAGTTTACAAAGTGATCTGCAACCCAAGCAGAATTAAAACCAAGTTCTTCTAAGCGTTTCCATCGTTTCAACTCATCTAACCACGGAGAATGTTGGAGAACGACTATTCCAAATCTAAACTCTAGACCCAATATATATCCTCATTATCAACACAAACGCGTTTCAGATACTAAACTATTGCTCATGAAGCAACAATTCTTAGGGAATATCCAAATATCAGTGATGTATTGTGTGAGGAGGAGAAATATTCATGATGCGTATTATTACTGCATTGGAGAAGCATTCAAATATACGCAATCTTGTATTCGCAATCATTGCTAGTGCTGCTACTATCCTGGCTATGTCGTATGGAACTAAAGTGCTAGTATACGACATCTATGGCGAATTTACTATGCCAGACACGCGAATTGCTTACACAATAGCAGAGCTAGAAGCAATCCTTTCTTCAATTGATTCAGAGGGATTGATTATCTGGTCTCAGATTCATCTACTAGATTATATTTTTCCGCTCACATACTTTTTTGCTCTAGCATTTGGAATATCATTGGAACTCAGAACTGCATATCCTGAGAGGGGTAAGTTGAAGTTACTCCTCCTCCTTCCTCTAGTTGGATGCCTCATGGACTATCTAGAGAATATTTTCGTCCTCTCCCAAGTTCTATCATACCCAAACCTCTCAGAGCCAATCATCATTTTGGCCAGTGCGTTTACAACAACAAAGTGGGTTTCGCTTGCACTTAGTTTCGTGATAATCTTAGGTTTGATTTTGGTTATCTTATACAAGAGAATCACATCACGATAGCAATCAACTCGAGAGCTCAGATAGACATGAATTAATAGGTGTAGAGTGCGAGTCCGTTGGAGCTCCATCAGATGTTACAATTAGCAGAAGGAATGGATAGAATTCTGGGTGAAGGCGCACTCCAAGTGCTCAAGGAAGCTCACCAGCTTGAACAAGCAGGGAAAAAAATTATTCACTTTGAAATTGGGCAGCCTGATTTTCCTACACCAGACAGTATCAAGAGAGCAGGTATCCAAGCAATAGAAGACGATTTCACCCGGTATACTATGACCACAGGGATTCCTGAACTAAAACACGCAATTCAGGATGAGATAGAGTCAACTCGATTCTTCAGACCAGACTTGGAGCAGATAGCAATACTACCTGGAGCAAAAACAGGTATCTATCTCTCAATGATTAGTATTTGTAATCCAAAGGACGAGGTCATCTATCCAGACCCGGGATTCCCCACGTACCACTCTCTATGCCAATATATTGGTGCCAAGCCGGTTCCCATACAATTGAAGGAAGAGAATAGGTTTCGAATGAGTCCCGAAGACATCGCGAATGAGATTTCACCGAAAACAAAGATGATCATTCTAAACTCTCCTCAGAACCCAACTGGGAGCGTTATGACTAAAGAGGAACTCGAACATGTAGCACTTATTGCTGAGGAGAATGATTGTTTCCTCCTTTCTGATGAGATCTACTCAAAATTAGTCTACGAAGTTGAGTTCTTCTCAGCAACTTCGCATGATGAAGCAAGTGAGAGGTCAATTCTATTGGACGGTTTTTCGAAGTCCCACTCGATGACAGGGTGGAGACTTGGTTATCTAATAGGACCAAGATTCTTTGTTGAAAAACTAGAAACTCTGATGGTGAACGCATTCACGTGTACTTCAGAATTTGTTCAGAAAGCTGGAATTGCAGCACTCAAAGGACCTCAAAATGATCAAATTCGAATGCGGAGTGTCTTTCAGAAAAGACGCGATGCAATTGTAGATGGTTTGAACAATATTCCTGGTTTTAGATGTCAAAAATCACAAGGAGCCTTTTATGCATGGCCAAACATAACAGAAACAGGAATGTCATCCAAAAAGATGGCGCATTACCTGCTTCACGAAGCGGGGATTTCGTGCTTACCGGGTACTGCCTTCGGAGCAGGAGGTGAGGGATATTTGCGCTTCTCTTATGCCACATCAATGGAAACAATTGCTGAGGCAATGATGTCGATACAAAAAGCTATCACGAAGGTTTGAAAGTGACAAGAAAGGTCCTAGTCGAGCCCTATAATAAAGAATGGTCTAAGATGTATAAAGAAGAGGCCAATAGGATTTTTCCAATCTTGAAGAATGAGATCATAGCAATGTATCATATAGGAAGTACATCAATTCCAGGAATGTGGGCAAAACCAATAATCGATATACTCCTAGAAGTTAGTGATATCACCAAAATTGATGAATATGATGAAGCTATGATTTGCATCGGCTATGAACCAAGAGGAGAACTTGGAATTCCAGGTAGACGATATTTCAGTAAAGAGAAACCTGTAGACGTACGAACACATCACATCCATGCATATGAATCTGGGAACGCTGGGATTGAAAGGCATCTGGCATTTCGGGACTATATGATTGCACATCCTGAAGCGGCTCAAGAGTATATCAATCTGAAAAGGGAACTTGCACGAAGATATCCTTTGGATATTGACTCATATATTGCTGGAAAGGAATCCTTCGTGAGTGAAATGGAATCAAAGGCAATACAGTGGTACAGGAAGCAAGCTAAATGATAAACATATGTTTCTTGATGCGTAAATGTTATACATCACATGATAATGGTCACTCAAGTCTGGAGCAGATGTGATGTTCGAAGAACAGGGATTGAGCAGGGACAAGGTTCTCGAGAGCCTTGATACACTTCTTGCAAACGATGCGACATATCAATCAGGGCATCCTATAGCATCAATGTCAACAATTCCTCATAGTATAGGAGTTGAAGTCTTTTCTAGAACTCTTGAGAAAAACGCAGGTCGACTTCACACATTCAAAGGCTCTGCGCGGGTAGAACAAGAAGTCATTGAGATGATAGGGAGCCTCTTGAATCTGGACACACCGTATGGTACAACCACATCAGGTGGAACGGAATCCAACATTCTGGCAATGCTAGCTGCACGAGAAACCTCAAAGAAAGTCGATAAACCTGAGATTATAGCACCGAACACTGTCCACTCCTCAGTTGATAAGGCGTCATGGCTTCTTGGTGTAAAGCTAATCAAAACACCTGTTGACAAAAGCTATCGTGCAAAACCTCAGTCAATAGAGGCAAAAATTTCGGAGAACACAATTGGTATTTTCTCCACTGCAGGTACAACATATCTCGGACAGGTTGATCCGATTAAAGAACTAGGCAGAATTGCTGCAGAGCATAAGATTCCTCTACATGTCGACGCGGCCTTTGGTGGTTTTGTTTTACCCTTCCTTAATGACATATATGAAGCAAACATCGACTTTGATTTCAAAGTGAAAGGAGTCACAAGTATCAGTTCAGATCCTCACAAAATGGGGCTTGCACCCATTCCCGCTGGTTGTATTATATTCAAAAACAAAAGTTCTCTGAAAGCGATAACTCGTAAAGTGCCATATCTTCAGGGAGCAAGTTCGAAGCAAGCCTCAATTCTTGGCACTAGACCGGCTGCCTCAATCATTGCCACATGGGCAATAATGAAACACCTTGGTAGAGAAGGATATCGAGAGATTGTGAAAGACTGTATGAGAAGAACTCATATGGCATTGGATCGTATAAATCGTAATCCAATGCTCAGAAGTGCGATAGAACCTGTTATGAACATCATTGGAATAATGAGTAAGGAAGTACCATTAGAAAGAGTAGTGCTCAAACTTGAAGCGAAGGGATGGAGAGTAGCTACATCTCCATTGCCTCCAACCTTGAGACTTGTAATCATGCCACACGTGGGAGAAGGCCCTCTTAATGCATTTTTGAATGATCTTGATGAAGCTGCTACAACGATACCTGCGGATTAAAGAAGCTATTTTGAAGTCTTTAGAGCATGCACATCTTCTTCTAGGTCCAAAATACGTCGATTCATCTCTATCATCGTATTAACTAAAAGAGATATTAGATAGCCATAGTTTACTACATATTTGTTCTCCTTTCGATCAATGATGTTTGCTGTCTGTAATCGTATAGCAGCGTTTGTTATGGATTGCTTGGAAACATTCCGTTTTGACATTAGCTTATCTACAGTTTCGCGCACTTCTCGAGGTTCTACAGGTTCGCCCTTCAAATCATTGAGAAGACTGTGAAGAATCATTAAACCGGCACTCATTCTTGGATTTGCAAGTTTTACAAATGCTTCGTCAAGATCAAGTATCATGTATTCTCTCCTACACGCAGGTTGGTGCAATTTAGTAAACGTTTG
>JBHLQM010000084.1:0-10589 GCA_048884785.1 Candidatus Thorarchaeota archaeon
TTGAGGAACTGTTTCATTTGCAGCTACATGTACTCCACTAAACTCACCGCTGGTACCATCTACGTGGATAATTGGCGGATTGTTCAGATTTGGATCTGTTAAAATCTCACCTGTTATAACACCAGACGAGTCAAACACAGCCAACCAACCAGGCATGAGATATGCAGGAGCAACCTTCGAACTAGGCGTTGGATCGTGTGTAATTAATGATGGAGCAAATACTGCCATTCCTACAAAGATAAGAATCAGGCTTAATCCGACTAATCCAACTCTATGTTTGCGATATTCTCTCCAAAAACCAGTGATACTAACGTACCAATTACTATCTCTCCAACCCTTGTGGACCTCGGACATCTATCATCCTCCGTTCGATAAACTTGCCAAGCTCTCATGAAGTAGTTAAGACTCATTCATGATAGTAGCGAAGTCATCTTACTTCACATAATTATTGATGAGCTCGAAAGTGTACCTAAAAAAGGAATTGGTTCGGGTACCCGAATATTTTCTTGGCAGAATGTTAACATATAGCATCTGTTCAAAGAAGATTACTCTTCATCATATGTCTCTTCAAATGGATCTTCGATGGGAGGAATATCAATGTCCTCATCAGGGACCTCCTTGAGTTCCTCTTGACGCTCTTTTATGTACTGTTGAGTTCGACGATGTGAAGACCATAGGTCTGCGTATACAGCCCCTACTAGGAATGTGGTAAGTGCTCCTGTCAATGCGATTATAGTTCCAAGGAATTGGAGGAAATAAACAAAGGTCATAGCCCATCCTCCAAACATCAGAATGAACGGAACTAACAGAATACGTTTCGGGGGTTTATTTCGAGTTCTTGGAAAAGCCCTTACGGTCATTCTTGACATCTTTTACCACAGACTAACAAGTGTAGGAGTACCTTTTACTCTTTCTAATTGGGCTACATATTTGATTGAATGCGGATACACATTAAGCAGAAACCGGATTTCACAATTCTGGTACATTAACCATCTTACAAGTGAAGCTATGAGTCAACATCGATGGAATAATGACTTTGAAAGCAACATATTTAAGCCGACCTCATGGCAACGATAGCCTAAGAAGGACGAGGCCCATGCCTTGCCCAGAGTCACTATTGGCTCGATGGAGTGTACAATCATGCCCTTGCTGGACATTCGAAATCTTAGGATGTACTACCAAACACAGAAGGGTCTTGTAAAAGCAGTCGACAACGTTTCCCTGACTCTGGAACCTGGTGAGTCAATTGGACTAGCAGGTGAATCAGGTTGCGGGAAGTCAAGCCTAGCATATTCAATTATGCAACTTCTTCCGCCTGCAGCGAACTTAGTCGGTGGAAATGTGTACTTCAAGGGTGAAGACTTAATTCGCAAGACCGCGAAGGAAATGCGCGATATCCGTTGGAAGAATGTTGCTATTGTCTTCCAAGGCGCAATGAACGCGTTGAATCCTGTCTTTGAGATAGGAGAACAGATTGCTGAAGCTATTCTCATGCATGAGAATGTGACTGAGGAAGAGGCATTAGACCGCTGTGCAAAGCTCTTTGAGATGGTAGGTCTCGACCCAAGTCGTATTCATAACTATCCTCACGAATTTTCAGGAGGTATGCGACAGAGAGCTATGATCGCTATGGCTCTTGCATGCAATCCTGATCTCGTTATTGCAGATGAGCCTACTACAGCCCTTGATGTCACAATTCAAGCGCAAATCTTGAAGCTCATGCAGAAGCTTCAGAAGGATCTTGGTCTTTCACTCATTCTGATTACACATGACCTGAGTGTTATTGCTGAAACCTGTGATAAGACCGCAATCATGTACGCCGGAAAAATAGTTGAGCTAGCAGATGTTGTTTCTGTATTCAAGGATCCTATCCACCCATATGCTACTGGTTTAGTAGGTGCAATTCCTAGTATGGTGAAGGCTGAGCAGAAGAAGCTAACTTCTATTCCAGGATCTCCACCAGATCTTATCTCACCTCCGCCAGGTTGTAGATTCCATCCTAGATGCCCATATGCTCAAGACATTTGTTCTAAGGAAGACCCATTGCCACTTGAAATAGAGCCTGATAGGTTTGTTTCCTGTCACTTTGCTGAGCAGCTTAGAGGCGAGATTCAAATAGACTTGGAGTGATAGATGTTGACAATAGACGAATCAAGAGTACTGCAGGGTTCAGATGACATCAAAGATGGCGAAACTCTAATTTCCGTCAGGAATATGCGAAAATGGTTTGCAGTAAACACAGGTTTTCTATCATCAATGTTGTATAAACAAGAACTATTTGTGAAGGCAGTAGATGGAGTCAGCTTTGATATTAAGAAAGGAGAAGTACTTGTACTGGCAGGGGAGTCAGGTTGCGGAAAAACCACAACTGGCAGATGTATTCTCCATCTTGAGATTCCGACAGACGGAGATGTAATCTATGCTGGCCAAAACCTAGCAACCCTTGACAGGAACGAAATTAAGGAACTTAGGAAGCGAATGCAAATCACATTCCAAGATCCCTACGAATCACTCAATCCGAAGCAAAGCATTTTCAATATTGTTCAAGAGCCACTGATGGTTCATAAAATACCCCTAACTCCAAGCCAGAGGCGTCAGAGAGTCCTTGAGGCAATGGAGAGTGTTGCTCTCACACCAGCCGAGGACTACATTGATAGATTTCCTCACGAGCTGTCCGGCGGACAGAGACAAAGAATATCGGTGGCTAGAGCTCTTATTTTGCACCCCGAGTTTATGGTGGCAGATGAACCAGTTTCGATGCTCGATGTGTCCATTCGTGCGGAAATTCTGAATCTACTGCTAAACCTACGTGAAGAGCTTGGTCTCACCTACCTGTTTATCACTCATGACCTTGCTGTAGCAACATATATAGCTGATAGAATCGGAATTATGTACCTCGGGAAGGTTATGGAATTAGGACCAGCCCATGATGTCGCTTTCACTCCAATGCATCCGTATACGAGAGCCTTGATTTCGGCTGTACCCTCTGGAGACCCAACTGTGAAAAGGCGTATAGAGTCATTGAAGGGAGAGCCTCCGAGTCCTATCAATGTGCCTTCAGGTTGTCGCTTCCATCCCAGATGTCCTTATGCGCAGGAAATCTGTGTGAGAGAGGTTCCTGAAGATAGAAACATAGGTGATGGACATATTGTCGCATGCCACTTCGCTGGCGAATTGCCTGAAGTTCAACTTTAAAATTGAAATTACGGGTGATTCCCTTGGAACGCCCGTAATTGCTTCATTCTATTACATGCGTTCGGCAAAGGTGAAATGATGACAGATACTGCTGACCGACTACGCATCTTGCGAGCAATAAGGAAATGCTTGGCAGATGGTGAAGAGTATTTCCAGAAGGCTATGGACATACTTGATGAGATAGGTAAAGGTTCAATCGGTGTAGGTATGACTCCATTAGTAGGAGGATACGCAATAAAAGATCCAAAAAGCCATTATCGTGGTGCATTGATTGAAATCGACTCAGCTGAAAGGGCACTAGAACCGCTCATAACTCGATTCAGAGATGGACGAGTTAATGAGTCTCATTTCAAATCAAAAGATGCTATTGTCTTGCTGGGAGATCTTGCTGGTGTAGATTATAACTATATTGTGAGAAAACTAGCTGATCAATCAGGTCGAGAGTCCACTTGGTATCGATTGAAAGAACTTAGAGCTAAAATCGAACAACTGCTAGGATTAATTGCAGATGCCTAGCTCTAATAATCATCCTATCAAACTAGGAAAGATAATAACGATAGAGCAGAATTGTTGCTTGCCGAGGATAATTCTGAGAGTGGTATGAGCATATGTCCAACAGTTTTGAACCGATGAGTATTCTCAAAGAACTTGAACGCGCAGAACACGTTCTCAACAACCTTCTGCATAAACTCTCGAATCTTTACACAAATCTCGAGCCGATGGAAAGTGTCCTTAGAGTCAGTGATTTCTCTTCAAGTGGTATGATTGTTCCGGGGTCGATGACTGGGATTGTGTGTGCATTGACTGCGGATATTAAAGGTGATCCAATTTACAAGGTCTTAGAATTGCTCAAAGGCAAAGGCCTGAAACTTCCAGCTATCATCAAGGGATCTGATCGAACTGAATCAATAGAAACCTGTGATTCAATCATGAAGATTATCAAAGCGCAGTTCAATCAGAAAATAACTCGCTTGCTGGTGAATCTGAGATGGTCATCGCTGCCACCTATAATTGAAAATGACAATGTCGTAATTATCGGAACAAGATACATACATGGGAATTCACAAGATATTGCGAGATTTAAAAATAGACTCAAAGAATTGAACATAGACGTTTTTGAAGACAACGGCGAATTTGGGGGAGGTTTACTGACATATAAACTGACTACCTTTGCTAGAGAAGTTGATAATGTAATTGTGCTCGAGCTCACTCTCTCTTCAGCACTTTCGGAAGATGTTTCAATGATGGCAAGGATTTTGGAAGCTATAGCTACGCCTTAGGTGTTCATTATGAGTTCATTCTCAAATGCTTCAGAGATGCAATTACCTTTTCCTCATGGAGTAGAGATTGAACTTCAGGTCATTCGCAAGGACGGCACATGGATTCGAGGTGAAGATGTTCTTGAAATCTTTGACAAGATTGTATCAAGTGCAAAGGGATTGCTGGATAAGAAGATACGAACCTCTTCAGTAGAAACTGTAAGGCAGAAGTATGAGCAATCTTCACAAACAGAAGAAGGAGAAAGGGGGTCAAGAATAGTTGCAACATACAAAGATCCAGCAGGAAATCCCAAAGAATACACGCTCCTAGGACATGATCCAAACGTGGTCAGTCTGACATGGATTTTAGAAGTAGCAACACCGCCATGCACTACGCTTGAAGAACTTGCATGGTGGATTCAAACACTCATAGCAATAACATATGAATCTCTACCAAAAGACTCCCAGGCAATTCTCATCTCCACAGGTTTGAATCCAACTCAAGAGTATCTTAGGAATCTGTCCTTTGGGGAACATCACCATATCCTCAGTGAAGATGTTGATGAAACCATAAAGATTGCTGTGTATAATATGATTCGAAATTTCATCCCACATCTGATTGCTCTGTCTGTAAATTCGCCATTTGAAAGCAAGAAACCAAGTGATGAAATTAGCATTGATGAAGATGGAATTGTCCGAGCTCCACGCTGTAAGAGATCAATTAGACTCTTTAGAAACACAACACAGATGGGGCCAACAAATGAGTTTGAATTTATACCCCATATTCGAGTAGCAGATAAAGATGCTTTTGCCAAACATGTCAATAGAAGCTATTCAAGAATGGTTGACTGTTACCCATTCACAGATTATGGAACTATCGAGCTTAGAGTCTTCGATACACAACTGAGCATCCCAAGAAGAATGGGACTAGCACTAATCCTTCAAGCTCTAGCTTTGAAAGCAAAACGTATGATTGAGAATGGTGAAGCAATACCTGATGTGGGCGCAAAGTCACTAAGTGCAAACAGAGCCTCTGCTGTGGCGGCAGGTCTATGGGGACCATTTAGACCAGGAGAGGGTTCCGATGAATATCATACGGTCTATAACCATCAAGTATCTGATGGTGGTAGTGTTGATACCGCAAAACGAAACAGATTCCTTGGCGATGCTGTAATATCAATGCTCTATCTTATCCGTGATGAACTTGATGAACTAAAGGTTGTTGAAAATCCATTCATGCAAGCTTTACTTGTGTCTGTGTTTGGGAGTGAGTACACAAATCCACGAACTACCGAAGCTGATTTTCAACTTGATGTCTATGCTAAATCAGATTACAATATGGTCGTATTATTAAAGCGTCTTGCAGAAGTCACAAGAGAATGTAGCACAAATTGGCTTTACGATCCAATAGAGGGAACCCCTCATCTTCCTACTTGGTTATGTTGGTGGAAAGGACTCGAGCCAGAAATAGTCATAGACACAGACAGAACATTTGCAGGTCAAGAGGCAGAGTTCTCTATCCTAATCCGCAACAGCACGGGAAGGAACCTTGATAATCTGACGGTTAAATATTCAGTTGAAGATTCATTAAGAAATACTATAGACAATAATCTTCTTGCAATTGATAGTATTGAAACAGGAGAAATACATGTTTCTCGAGTTGCATTCCCGACTCGAAAGGACACCTCTGCATACAATATTATTATGGAAGTGGGCTTTGCTGGACGCCAAATCAACCTTACAAATACAATTAACATGTACTGGATGAGCGCGTCAGTGCGTCCTGGTACAACAACTCAATTTGCAGATGGAAAAACGCCTGTTCTGTTCAACGGTGAGATTGAAACCAATTATGCATCCGACTCACTTGTGAATTGCCAAATCAATATCCTTGCGCCTAATTTGGAGCGAATCATAGTTGGTACTGCAGAGATGCTCAGGGTGGATGCTGGGGAAATCACTACGTTTGATAGCTCGTTCTTCCCATCACTCATTATTCCCCCGGATATCGCGGAAGGCGTGGAAAGATGTGTGCTGCAGATACGTTTGATGAATGAAGAGGGTACTGAGATAGCTGAAAGTACATCAAAGCCCTTCTATGTGGGTTTCGTTAAAAGAGGCCCACAAATCATCTTCGAGTCGGATTTGAAGAGCAGCTACACACCAGGTGAATTGGTTGTAGGGCATATTGTAGTAAGTGACAGAAATAATACAATTGGACCATCAGCAAGAATGATGGTTGACTACTATTCTGAATCCGGGAAAACTACTGATATTGAAACTTTTCAGTATGAGGAATTCATGAAAGGAAGTGCGACCTTTCAGTGGAGAATCCCAAGAGCAGATGTCATGCCTCAAATTGAGAGAGTAGGTGTTATCAGAGTACGTGTGATTGAGAGAGGAAATGTCATTACATCGATTGAGTCAGATAGATTCAGTATAGACCAAGTGACTACTCGAGTCAATCTAGATTCTATGAGAGTTCCTCAGCGTTCTCATATTGGGGGCAAAATATCAGGATGGTTACGCATACGGAGAAACACTGAACAGGGAGACCCAGCCTTTCTTACATTATCATTTGTCTTTCCTGATGATGAAGAACATGTTGTTCTTAGACAAGCAGTGAAGCAAAGTAAGAATCTATCCTTGGCTTTCGGACCACTGACCATCCCAGCCTCAAAAAGAAGCACGAGCCCTAAATCTGTCAAGCTTGTGGCTGTGCTTAGCTATGTAGGTCTAGAGATGGATAGACGGTCAACAACCATTGATTTAGTAGGAGGCCCCTCAGCAGATTTTGCGCGGATTGACTTCATTGGACTCCCGAGTTTTACAGTACCAGATCAGATGCTTCAAGTGACAATCCAGGTCGAATCTGGTTTGAGAGAAACAATAGATTGCGTTCTTTCAGTGGGACTTGAATCTATTGCGGGCAACTCCATTCTTTTTGAGAGGAATATCAATCTTGAACCAGGAAAGCCAAAGATGATTCCGGTACCCTTCAGAGTGCCTCTAGGTGCAGAAATGAGTACTGCTCATTTGAAGGCAGTGCTCATGTGTGGCTCTCAATCCTGTGAAAACAGCCAGCGCTTTAAGGTAAAAGCAATAGAAAAACCGTTCTTCAATGTTGGATTTTCCATAAGGAATGAAGCAGGTGAAGAAATACCCGGACTTGTTGCCAGACTTACTCCTGTAGAGATTATTGTGGATATAGAGAGTGCAAGAGAAGATTTGCAGGACCTTGGGATCAATGTGAGAGTTATATCAAGACGCGACATAATCAAGGAGTTTGATATCCCACTTTCCAATCAAAAGAAGAATACAGTTTCTATGAAATGGCTTACACCCCCTATTGATGTTGTGACCGGCTATTTTCTAGATGCTGAAATTTCACAACATGGACGCCCTCTCCCGCATCGTGCAGTTGAGATGGTGAAAAAACAATTCACTGTCTATTAGTTATTCATAGAATTCTACACTCATAAAACACTCATAATCCTCTATTTTTAAAAAAAGAACAACATAGAACCGATTATAAAGGATAGAAACATTACGACCATTGTCGATTTGAACTTCACGGTTTTGTCATTCGACTATTGCCGTAGTGCAGATAAAAAACGTTATATTGGCAAATAAATGTCGATGTGCTGTTATACCTAAGGCAAAGCTATAAATGCAACATTTTTACCGAAATGTGGTAATCGGACACGATAATTAGTTCCTGATATATGCTCATAAAACATTCGAAATGATTTGCTAAAATATAACCAAATCTTGAGACATAACGATAATTTATGGATGTGGGATGAATGTTTGAGATACTAGCATATCCGGCAGTTTCCGGATTATTGGTGATGGGCGTTGTTGGAGCCTTGGCTTATAAGGCTCATTTTGTTGACATATCAGGTCTAATCAGTGCCTTCATTGTAGGATTTACAATCTGGTACACTGGAGGAGTTTCAGCTTTTGTGATCATTCTGTTTTTCTTTCTGAGCGCGGGAGTTGCTACTAAATACAAGTACAAGGTAAAGATTCAGAAGAACGTTGCCCAAGAAGGTAAGGGCAAGAGATCGTGGAAAAATGTGTTTGGTAGCGGTCTCATTCCGATGATGTTCTCGGTTGCTGTATACCTCACTAGACTTTCTCCTGATTTGGCAGCCGCAGGTTGGCCATTCTTTCTATTTGGAGGATACGTAGGTGCAGTGGCAACAACATCTGCAGATACTCTAGCTAGTGAGCTTGGCGTCTTTAGTAGGAGCAAACCAAGACTTATAACAAATCTTCGACGAAAAGTCCCCAGTGGCACAATTGGGGCGGTATCACTCCTAGGAGAAGCCGCGGCTCTTCTAGCTGGACTTTCAGTCGGCCTTATTGCTATCTTCTTTGCAGTATTTACCCCTGGATGGGTACCTGCTGTGACAACCACTGAGCATGTGATCTTCCTTGTTCCTTTGGCTGTCTTAACTGCATTCATTGGATGTAATGTTGATAGTTTCCTTGGTGCATCTTTTCAGAATAGATTCGTATGTGAAATCTGCGGAGCTGTTACTGACAAGGATTTCCACTGCGATTACGAAACAAAATATGTTGGAGGCTTCAAGAGCTTTACAAACATGCATGTGAATTTTGGCTCATCAGGAATGGGGGCAACACTTGGTGTCCTTCTCGGGGCGGGTTTGTTTGTATGGATACTCGGCGGTCTATTCTTCTGGATTGCAGCATCATCTAGTAGCTAAGTCTTTCCGGTTTTATCCTCCTCGAATTCTATCCCATATTCAAACGCTTTCTTGATTGTTGAACCATCGATAATCCTTTTCATAAAGCCCGCAACAAACCAACGTGTCAGTTCAGTAGACTTGCTGCTGCTTTGAACCGACACTTCTTGCTCTTCCACCATATTTAGCTTGTAGATATTCTTCGTTTCTTTGATAATAATCGCTGCATCTGAAATTTCCCGGATCTTCTGTATTGGTTTAGGAGTCATAGTGCGACTAAGATGACGCCAGACCTGATTTGAGAGAATGAGTGTATCAACCTGAACAAGAACAGGTTTCAACCAATCAAGACCCATCTCCCAAAACGGGACAGAACATCTATACACAAGTGGAATTCCATGAGCTTTTGCATATGCAGCGATTGATGCAGCAACTTCTACAAACAACTCACCAATGTACACGGCTTTCGCCTTTTCCACTATACTCCAAGGAACCTGAGAGGGAGAGTTAATTGAAAGAGACGTGATTGGGCCTATCCCAACAAGCATCCGGGACTTGTTGTTTTCTGAAATAATAATTGACTCGTTTGTAGACTTACCATCCTCGACGACGATGTTTGTGACATCGACATCTCCTTGAATCAGCTGAGTAATGACTTCCCAACCTTCAAGGTCGTTTCCTACGGATGACACTAAAGATGTGTCAATACCTTCTCCTGCCAAAGCTATTGCAAGCTCAATTGTAGACCCACCTGGCGACCGAACGGGAGAACTACAACTAGCGAGTCCACCAATGGGTGGAATCTTGGCGCATTCTATTCTGGTATTGTATGCAGACGCACCAAAGACAACTATGTCAGGTTGTGAATATTTGGAGGAGTCTTCAAGTATTGCCTTTGCACGAGTACGTGCGAAAATTTCAAACAACCTAGATTCTGGAATACTAAGATCTTTGTAGAGAGTTGTTAGTCGGATCAGATAATCCTCTAATAGAAATGCAGTGAGCTCTTCAATATCTGAGGGCAAGCCTTCAGAATAGAACCGAGCAAATCCCCATCCGCTCTTTGTAAGCTCATGATAGACAACACGCTTCCCATTATGAATAGTTGATGCAGTCGTGATTAGACCAAATCGACTGAGTATTTTAAGGTACGAGAGAATACTCTTGTTTGAATGCCGGAGATTCTCAATGAGATCCCGTTGCAATACACGACCATCTTCACGAAAGCTTGAGAGCACGCTACGAGTGATTCGCGATGCCATAACAGTACGGATGAATTCATCTCTGACCTCGTTGTCTGATGGAAGAAAGAGCAGATAGGGCCAGAGAGGTTCAATTGGATTTACTTCGACCATTCCCAACATCTTCAAATATCGGTTTACTACGCTCTACAAGTGTACAATCGTACCTATGTAGTTTACTG
>JBHLQM010000085.1:0-9759 GCA_048884785.1 Candidatus Thorarchaeota archaeon
GCATACCTTGCCCATTCTAGACCTTCGTCTGCATGTCCAATTGCATTATAGAGAGTTGATAGAAGGACAGCATTAGAGCTCCTGGGAAGGTCCATCTTCTCTCGAATCTCAATTGATTTTAAACACCGCTCTATTGCCAAATCATATTCCCCCCTTGTTGCGTCGAGTCTTGCCAAATACAAGAGGATAGAAGCTATGCCTGCCTTATTACCCAAAGAATCCATGATTTGATAGGCTTGAGTGAGAGTGTTTCTTGCCTCTGCCACATTGACTCTCCGAAGGTAATCCGTTTTGACCCTCAAATGCCAAGCTAGACGAACCAGATCGTTGAATTCCTGGGCACTCCTTATAGCTAGGTCAGTGCATCGAATCTTCTCTTCCAAGTCTCCATCTCGAAAAGCTCTTTCACGGTAGCAATCAAAGAGGATATTCTCAAAGAACTTGTAATCTGGTGATTTCCTAATCAAACGCTCCAATTCTTCCAAATTTGCAGAATCGCACAGAGTCTTGGGGTATTGAAGTAAGTCGGCCTCAAACTTCAGAAACCTCATTTCAATTGCCAACCATTCCGGTGGACCAGTTGCGAGAACAGCATCAGCAGACTCATGTATTTTCGGCAAGTCATCCACATTACCCTGATGGACACGAGCATAGAATAGGTTAGGTCGAAGAATAGGAATCTGCCCATATTTTTTGCCGATTGACTCAATATTATCCATATCAAGAATTAGGGCTGAATGATGGATGGCAAAGTAGATTGCTAAGTCTGGAACATCTTCATTGAGCACCACATTTGCTAAATGCATTACAAAATCGTGGTAGTTTTCAGCATCATTCATTACTGATTGCAATAGGTCTCTTGTTTCTTCATCCAGAAAAGGGAAATACTGGGTAATTGTCCCGATAGGCTCCACAGGCAGCAATCTCCCATTCAACCAAACTGGTTCTATTTGTTTTCACTTTTAAAAGAGTCTTTCGCCAACTTGACTTTGCCAAGCCTTTTTGTGTAAATCGATTCTATAATGAGAGAAATCAGATGCGAGAGCATGCAATCATAAAGCAACTTAGTAGAGATGACTGGGAAGCCTTCCGTGCCTTAGATCAAATCATTTTCTCTGGTGATGAGATGGACGAGGAATCTTTCCTCAAACGAGCAGAACAGGACGGCTCCTATGTGCTTTACATAGATGATAGACTTGCAGGCCATCTTATTGTGTCACGATTCGGGTCAAACGAGGCACATCTTGGACGAATTGGCGTAGCTCCGGAGTATCAGGGGAAGGGCTACGGCAATCTCCTGATGGAACACGCTCTGCATTGGCTTAATGCTCAGGTGGATATCACTGCCGTTCATTTGTATACCCAGCAGGACAACCACACTGCTCAGAGTCTTTACAAGAAGTTTGGATTTGTCATTACTGGTACAACATGGCACCATTTCGTTCCCTATGACTCACTCAGACCTCATGCCAGATACTCCTGTCAGGAAATTGAGGAGCATGAGATAGGATTCGTAGGTGAGAAATATCCAAATCTGCCCGTAGAGCAGATAAGACAATTCATTGATGATGAACGTTCATACGTCATGACGCTTAAGGATGAAAGTGGGGATATTACTGGAGCATGCCGGTTCTCACCAAGCTTCCCAGGATGTTTTCCATTCATCTTAGATATCCCTCAGGCATTAGATGATTTTCTGGTGGGTCTGAAACCAGTTAGCCTGCCCAAGTTTGATTATGTTAGGATCACGTATACAGATATGCCAGAGGTCGCCAAGATATGCGAAGAGAGGGGTTACAAGCTTCATCATAAGCTGTTTAAATTCACTCTGTTTCTACGTAAGTAGGAAATGCTAATACAATATAAGACCCCAAGGTTCCTAGTGAATGAAGATGACTGACATAGGATTTCCAGATGTTATTAAGAGCCTTCCAAAAGCGAAGCTTAGTTTTCCGGGAGTAACGGCCTGGATTGTACAGGGGAAGAATGAACAGGTCGGTTTCTTCGAGATTCAGGCAGGCGGAATTGTTTCAGCACACTCTCATGGAGAACAGTATGGATTTGTAATAAGTGGAGAGATGGAGCTTACAATTGGAGGAAAATCAAGAGTCTACAAAAAGGGTGATTCCTATCACATTCCTGATGGAGTGACACACAGTGCCAAATTCAAGACTTTCGTGCGTGTGATGGATTTCTTTGCAGATGTTGATAGGTACAAGACTGAATAGAGGCGTGCTTGGAACATTATCCTGCAAACGGATAAGAATAAACGTAGGTTTTGATTCCGTTTTCTAACCATAGGCGCCAGGTGCAGGGAGCTGACAGAATCTTCAAGAAGCCAATCAGATATCGATAGATACCTTGCTATCGTTCGAAATAGAATTCAAGAGGCAAAAGGCCCAGATAGACTTCTGTATCAATGGCGATTTCTCGAGAATATTGGACTGGATGAGTTCTATGGATGTGACATCGATATCATTCCGTTTCTTGAACAGATACCAGCCGGGTCAGAAATTGTAGATATTCGTTCTTTCCTTCAACATGCTTTGGTTGAGGTTCTTCTTGAAAAAGTTGACTCAGGTACTTCAACAGTGCTCCTCAATGTAGAACGAATGAAAAACACCCCTGCAGAAGTACTGATTCCAAGAATTCTCGAATTAAGGCAAAAAGAGTGTGCACATATATCATTGTCAGTCGAAGGAACACTACTCAAATACTATGACGTTTTCATGAATGAGATTGATCAAGAAGTTGTCCCATTTAGAGGCAACCCAATACTGCTTGAAGAGCTGTGGTTAACAGCAGTGGGATATCGGTTTCTAAGCAAATTAGATGTTGGACTTAGAACCGATCTTGAAGGATTCAGGAGAATCGAGAAGGGTTTGAAAAAACTGAATGTTGAAATCGAACTTGTTGGTAGCTCGTTTCCTCGCACAAAGAACAATGGCAGAGTATCCGCTGAACTCAGGCAGGTAGTGATTTCTCATGCATTGGGGTTTGAAAATCCCTGAACTGCCCACCAACAACTCTTAAGTTTCCTAGTAACCCCGTTCAAAGTGAGGAGACCACTGCTGACGAGGTCTACGGATGTTTCCACTTGGCTGAATCTGGCAATAGAACTGCTTAGGTCTGGTAAGATTCATGAAGCTGAAGAGGCTATCAGAGAAGCCATTGACCTTGATCCTACCTATGCAGTTGCATGGAATGAACTAGGGATAGTTCTTGGATTTGCTGGGAAGCATCAAGAGGCGAAGGAGGTCTTCAAAAAGGCTACTGAGCTAGAACCAACATTGGGAATATCTTGGATGAACCTAGGTTCAACATTGAATCAACTAGGCAAGTATAGTGAGGCTGAAATGGTTTTTCGAAAAGCGATTGAATTTGTTCCATCTGATTTATTGGTTTGGATTGACTTTGGTGACTCGCTGAGGAAGCAGGCAAAAATGGAGGCGGCTATGGAAGCCTATCATAAAGCAGTAGAGCTTGATCCTACATCTGCTCAGGCGCAGCATAATCTGGGTATAACACTATTAGCTCTCGGAAAGTATGAGAGAGCAGAAGCCTCTCTAAGAAAGGCTGTTGAATTACTTCCAACCTCAGGAGAAACATGGTTTAACCTTGGAAATCTGTTGGGGAGACTGGGTAGACACCATGAAGCAGAAGAGTCATTCAGACGAGCTATTGAGTTGAATCCCAAAGATGAACAGGCTTGGACAGGTCTCGGTATAGTGTTGAGAGAACAGGGTAAACAATCGGAAGCAAGGGAAGCGTTCGATGAGGCTCGTAGGCTGCTTAATCCCTCTGAAAAACGCTGAAACTTGACATTTTCTACAACTCAAAGCATTCTAATGGTGGTTTGCTGTATATGTTTTCGAGTGGCTTCGCATGCAGGTTGATTTGACTCAGGTGTCTGCATTAGTTGGATTGGGCAGATTACAGAGGCAGAATCACAAATACCATCAGAAATAGGCTATCAGCTGTTTGGTTCATTCATTGTCAATCCCATTACCTATAATTGAGCACAATAAGCAGCACGTTCTCAGGAATTAGCCAAATACACATGGATATAAGGGAATAAAACAACGGTTGGGTACAGGAACAGCAAGTTTGATGCGCCTTCTCAGAAAGAGTTCGTGATTGGTCATTCCCATTTCGCACCTCCCCCGATGAATCCGCTAATTTTCCGTTACCTGTAATCAATTATGCATGTTGCATAAGTGAGTGATACATATGAGTTATGAACGAGAGCCTATTGAGGCTACTGTGGCTGAATTAAAGCCACAAATGAAGAACCTTACCATCTCTTTCAAAGTAGTGGAATTCGGTGAAGAGCGCGAAGTTTCTTCCCGAAATGATGGTGCAACACACAGAGTGCTTGATGCAGTTGTCGGAGATTCAACTGGAGTAGTAGCAGTTCCCCTATGGGATGATGTCATTGACAACCTTGAAGTTGGCAATACTTACATTCTGAAGAACGGGTACACTGGTCTATTCAGGGGCAATCTTCGATTAAACGTTGGCAAATATGGTGAAATCAGCCAATCAGAAGAAGCAATCGAAGAAGTGAACATGGAGAACGACATGTCTGCCGAGGAACACGAAGACACCAGACGCCGAGGAGGCAATGGCGGTGATCGTGGCTATGGCGGTAATCGTGACCGAAGCTATGGCGGCGGTGGCGGTGGCGGCGGCTATGGTGGCGGCGGAAGAGATCGAAGAAGTGGCGGCTATGGCGGCAGGGACCGACGTAGCGGTGGACGTCGCTATTAGATTTCATAAGATTTCTTTACAGCAAAATACATCTGCGGGTTGGCTTTATAGTCAACCCGTGGTTACTTCTTTTTATAAAATTCAATCTGAAAAGACTTTAAGTCTCAGAAACCTGTAGTAGGAATGGAGGATCATGCCGGCTAGACATCATGAAGGACTCTCAAGAGCAGAGGACATGATGAATGCTGGAAAATATTCCGAAGCTCTCGATTTAGTAGCCCACTTCTTATCCAAGAAGAAACTATCAAATGATGAAACGTTCTATGGCAAACTGCTTGAGGGACAGATACGCATCAAACTTGGTAATCTTGACCAGGCGGAAAAAACAATAGATGATGCTTTGAAAAGTGTAAAAGCAGCTGATACTTCCTTATTCTATTTGGAAGCCTTATTGATCATAATAGAGATAAAATGGAGAGCGGGCAAGGCCGCTGAAGGCATGGAATTGTTGCGGCAGGGGGAGGAGCTCATATCTCGCTATGAGAATGATATTGATGTCGCAACCAAAAATGCAATTCACCGCATTAAGGGAGATTTCTATCGACACAGCGGAATCCTCCATTGGTACAAGAGCGAACTTGACAAAGCAAATGATTTTCTGAAGTTGGGCCTTCAGAACTACCAAGAGAGAAATGACCTCAGAGGAATTGCAAGGTCGTACAACAACTTGGGATTGGTTCAATGGTCGAAGGGAGAGTTTGATGAGGCAATTATAAACTATGAAAAAGCACTTGAGTTCCAATGGCAGCTAGGTAATAAACAAGAAATCGCTACAACTTTAAACAATCTTGGCAATGTCCACATTCTGAAGGGAGACTTAGAAGTAGCCTACGACTATCACCAAAAGAGCTTCAAAATACGTGAGGAATTGGGAAACTACAGAGATCTCGCATTGTCATTGGCAAATCTAGGTTCTGTATACCAGACAAGGGGAGATCTGAATCAGGCCTTGGAATGTCTGTTTAGAGGTCTGGAGTATTTCGATAAAACTGAGGATAGATATGGAATTGGAGTTTGTCTGAATAATATTGGGAGCGTCTATCTTACACGAGGAGAGCTCGATGCAGCGCTCGAATACCATAAGAAAAGCCTTGAGGTCAGACAAAAACTGGACAACAAACAAGAGATAGCGTTATCTCTTCTGAATATTGGAGAGATAGAACAAAGGAAAGGAAACTTGTCAACGGCAAATGAATATTACAGTGAAAGCTTGGCTCTGTACCAAGCATCCGGAAATGAGCTCTATATTGCTATTTGTCTTGTTGGGTTGATCAATGTAGCCTTGGACAAGGAAGATTGCGATAGCGCTGGAGGATACTTGGAGAAGCTTGCTGAGCTCAATTCAGTCACTAATAATCGAGTAATCAATCAGAATTATCGACTGGCTCAAGCCTTGATACTAAAAACCAGTAAGCAGGGGAGAGACAAATTCCGTGCACAGGAAATTCTAGATGAACTCGTAAAAGAGGATACTACATCCCACGAACTCACTGTCACAGCGATGATTCATCTCTGTGATCTACTCCTTTTTGAGATGAAAATGAATGATGACAGTGAGTTGCTCACTAGAATCAATAAGATAACACAAAACCTACTCGATATTGGAAAAAGGCAGGGATCCTATTCTCTACTTGCCAAAACAAACATTTTGCAGTCGAAGCTAGCTCTCGTTGAAGGAGATGTAGAAAAGGCTAGAATTCTGCTTGCGCAGGCTCATATCACCGCACAGGAAAAGGGTTTGCGAATGCTCGCGCGCAAGATCTCGCATGAAAGAGACCTTCTACAATCACAGCTAGAAAAGTGGGAGAATATCATAAGAAAGCATCCATCTAAACAAGAAATGGTAAACCTGACAAATCTCGATGAGTTCCTTGAACGAATGATTCGCAAAACAGTGTCGGTTCTCTCAAAAGAAGAAAAGAAGTACATTGATGATGATGCTATCAGAAGGAAATACTGTCTTGAATATGTTGACTTGTTGAAGGGCTCGAATAAATCTGAAAGAAGCAATTTCAGGATAGGAATCGCACAAATTGGCGTTTCTGAAACTGGCGATATCCTCACCGAATTTTATCGAGAAAATGGATTTGGGCTTCTTGGAATAAAGAATGAGAAGATAGAGCAAATCAAGTCTAGGGTAAAGGAGATGGTTGAAAACGCACACGAGAATGGTGTTAATGTTCTTCTATTTCCCGAGATGACAATTGATTTCAACCACACTGACATAAGAAACGAATTGCAGAACCTGGCAAATACATATCAGATGTATATTATTCCAGGGTCGTATCACGATGAAAAATCCAGATTGAACCTATGCAGGGTGATAGGGCCAGAGGGGATATTGTGGGAGCAAGATAAGCATATTCCCGCAATCATCCATATTGAAGGCAAGCGGTTCACAGAAGGTATTGAGGTTGGTGCCTATCCAAGAAGAACCATTGTCTGCAATACTGAATTTGGAAGAATGGCAATTGTGATTTGTCGTGATTTCCTGGACATGGATCTTCGAGTTGAATTGAAGAATTTTGATCCTCCTATCGATCTGGTCCTCAATCCAGCTTTTACTCCAGTCACTGTTGACTTCAAAGCAGCACACTTTGATGCGCGTAGATCTATCTATGCTTACTGCTGTTTTGCGAATGTTGCGGAATATGGAGATTCCATTATCTATTCGCCTGAGAAGGAACGAGAAGAGAGAACAATACCACAAAAAACGGAAGGTCTAATCTACAAGGATGTGGACCTCTTTCAACTACGGTCTGAGAGAAATAAGTGGGAGCAATTACAACGGAAGGAACGTCCTTTCATTCAAAGCACAAGATGATCAGTGCGGTCAAATTTCAGGCATCAAGAACGAATTTTATCCGCATCTCTCTAAGGAGCTCATTCAAAGGTTCTGGATTTGGTTGAGTTAGCTTTCTTACAATGCTAGATTGTAGTCTTGTTTCAGGGGCGATCATAACTTGCTTCAGTGAGGAACAGTGAAAAAGCGGACCAATATCAAGTTTCAGAATCCTGTTGTTCATCAGATTTAGGACCTGCAATGATTTTGCTGTCTTCAATGGCTCTAGATCCAGGCTAATGATGCGGTTGTCATTTAGCATTAGTACTTCGAGTGCTGCAGCAGTCGTGAGCGGATTAAGGTCGAGTCTTACAAGTTTGTTGTTATTCAATCGAAGTTCTTCAAGATTTGGGCATCCACCTATGAAATCTAAGTCAACTACACTCAACTTGTTATAACTCAAATCCATTCTTGTCAGATTCAGGCAGTCTATTAGTGGTGCTGTGTCGATTCCCATTAGAAAGTTGCCTCGTAGATTAATAACCCGCAAGTCTGAGCAGTTTTTGATGGCAGCAAAATTAATCGCAATGATATTCTGTCCAGATAGATTCAGCTGCTCAATATCTGGATTCACTTCCAATCTTTCTTTCATTCCACCAACGCGGCTCAGAGTAATCGTGGACATCACCACGCAGCCTCCCATTTTCTACAATATTTCCTATTATATATGAACACATACTATTTATTTATAATTATATGTAATAGATTATTGGAGTAAGGAAAAGAGGCTTTGTTAGATGCGACTGCCAGGGAGTAAAATCGAGGTAACCTTCGAGAATGAATTAGTGATACTGCGTGATGAGAACACATCAAAGGTCATTGATATAGGAGGACTTACCTTCGAAGACATACTCTCAGAGGTACAGAGTTTTGCATACATAAGAAATTGCAGACCAGCAAGAAGACTTCTTAGATTTATCCTCTTGAGATCGGGTTTACCTGATCAAGAGGAATTCCCAAGGCGTGATATACTCAACGAAGAGGATCTTAATATTCTTGAGACTGCGCTTGAATCAGTTGGAGATTTGTCAGATAGGTTTCTCTCACCACATTCCTCTCAGAAGCATGAAACTGAACAACCTAAAGCTGAGCAATGCTCGGAAGTAGAAGAAACACCCGTGTTTGAAATTCCGCAGAGTGAGAGAGCTTCAATCTGGACCAGTGACAGGGAGATAGATTTGGTTTATTCCTTCTCTCCTGAAAACATCCCCACAAAAACCCCCGAAACCATATCTCCCGTCACTGAAACCACAGGCTTGGACGAACCGATCTATATGCGGATACCAATGTTTGATGAATCAAGCTCCACTGGACTCACTCGTTTGAAGGTTCTATTCCTCGGAGAATCTGGAGTTGGAAAACAAAGCATTCTCCAGAACGGAGGCTTCAGCATTTACGAGTCAGCTGTTTTTGGATCCCTTCAAACAGACGAACCACTTGCATATAGCAAAGTCGTCGAGCATCAAGCAGAACAGATTCGAATTGATGTATGGCTCCCTGAAGGAGCTCTTCAAGCAAGGATTCCAGTTGAGGAACTCTACTCTGAAACTGGTGTGATTGCTCTTGTCTATTCAGTTTCGGATAGATCAAGTTTCGAGAGAATGCAGTTCTGGATTGAAGAGGCTTCGACGATGTTCCTTACTCCACCTCCCCTCATCATTATAGGCAATAAGAAAGACCTCGCATCATCCCTTGAAAGCGATAATGTTTTCGACAATCGTTTCGTTAGTTCCGAAGAGGGGATAGAACTCACTGAGATGGTTGCTTCAAAGCTGGCAGCACCTGATTCCAACTTTCCTGTGAAGTTCATAGAGATATCAGCTATGAATCACGACAGCATAGAGAGAGCCGTGGACTCAATAATCCGTTTGTGGCTTGAGAATGACAAGCTGATATTGCCAATTGTTGAATTACCGGTTTAGATGAACTGTCCAATTCTGATAGAGACGCAAGCTTCAAGTATTCTCTGTTAGGATTTATTCTTGGTGGGAAGTAGTGGAAGGGGAATCGGATCCGACTGAGTTCTTTGAAAAATGGGGGGAGCATCGTAATAGGTACTATAACAGGCTGGCATGGATAATAATTCTGCTCATAGCTTTTTCAGCTCTAGGAATCGATATTTCCCTATTATCCCAGATTGAGTACAC
>JBHLQM010000086.1:0-9715 GCA_048884785.1 Candidatus Thorarchaeota archaeon
GGCACCGATTCAGTTGATATTGGACCAGACATAAGGTTGCGGATTACTCCCCTTTTTGAAAGAATACGTTCAGGTTTCTTTGGGCATATTCTTGAGGTAGAGGATAAGGTCATTGAAGCCGGTGCTAACATGCACCAGCCTAAGGCGGAGGAATTTGCTCTTTTCAACAAGACAGTTGAAGACTTGCTACTCCTTCTAAGGCTAGTGACACTTCAACCTGTTGGAGTTTCGAAACCTTGTGAATGGATTGGCTTAGGAAATCCCATTGGCTCAGGAGGAATTCGTCTACCAAAACCCTGCGAATATGAGTTTCGGCAGAAAAGATGGGGCACGATAACACAACTTGAAGAAGAGGGCATAATTCTTCTTAGAAGTCTTTGGTCAAGCCTTCAGAAGTCCATGAATGCTAATATGTTCAGGAATCATTTGCGCGACTTTGCATCAGTGATGTGTATGCCTCTTGAAAAGGATGAAGTTCTTCACCTCTTTATTGTCCTCGAAGCACTAATTGCTGATTCTAAGAGAATTATCATTGATGTAATATCAAAAATCACAGACCAATTTCCTGTTTATCATTCAAAGGATGTTGAGGTCGAGAAATTAATTTTAGATGGATATAGAATTAGAAGCGATAGAGCTCATGGAAAAGAGCCAAAGAAGTATCTATCTGAAATCCTTCCCCTAGTCGCAGATGTTCTAATCTTCTCAATAGAAAACGATTCTATTGACCTACGAGGGTACTTCAAATCATAATGCTAACACCTGATGGCTGGGAATCGAAGTCAAGATTTCAGCTCATTCATCCCTCTCTTGGAGAACACTCAAAAAAGGTTCATTGAGAGATACAAAATATAATCAAAGTAGTCAATGTTTGTCAATTACCATATTCCATATAAGAAATAGAACTCTTCAAGAGTCGAGAATATTGGTAACGAATTGCTACTACTACGCTTGCGGCGCACGTACTGCGATTAGGCCAGTTTAGGGTATACTCTCAATTTTTTCACTCCTCTTTTGGCGGGAGTTTGAACTCATCTGGCTGCGCGTCCGCCTTAGAATGACAGCTATTACATAGAACCATAAGCCCTTCAGGGCAACGCTCAGAGAATCAAGAAAAGAATTCCAATGACTAGCTTGATTAGTAACAATGCTTGAACCATCGGCAATAATCCTACGGAGACACTCGAAAGTATGGCGGATAAAATCGAGAATGCATCCTCTCTAAAGAAAAGCCATCTGTTTTTGTTACTTCTAGTATCTCTACTCGTTAATTTCGATAGTGCAGTAGTCATTCCCATAATGGCTAATTACTCCATCAGTCTGGGTGCGACATCCGTGCTTGCTGGGATCATTATCGGGGTTTACTCGATTGTGCATATTCCATCCAATGTCTTCATGGGTCGTTTAGTTGACAAATTTGGAAGACGTACAATGATTCCTGTCGGGGTGTTCTTGGATGGACTTGCGATGCTCTTGTACTTCTTTGCCAATACACCAATATTCCTTCTCCTATCGCGAGTTGTCCATGGTCTGGGCGGAGGTATCGGAGGTCCTTCTACCATGTCATACTTAAGTGATAACGTGTCGAGGGAGAGAAGTGGTAGGGGTATGGCGCTCTATGGAATATCCATCGCTCTTTCTATGCTATTTGGATTCAGTATTGGGGGTATTGCAGCGCAAAGCATTGGTTATCGTCCACTGTTTCTTTCTGTTGCGATCATACTGATCGTGATGAGTTTCCTTTCATCAGCATTGCCAGAGGGATATCTACCCGAGAAAAGAACGACATCAATCAAAGAAGAACTCCGTATATTTTCAGAAACCATTGTTAAGAAAGTGACTCTGCTTCCATACTTAGCTGTCTTTGCGATTTACTTCAACTTGGGGATTATTACTGTTTCCTATGCAATTATTCTAGGATCTGTTGGTTATCCTCCAGGACAAGTTGGCATGTTGCTGGCTGTTATGGTGCTAGTTTCTATCATACTCCATTACCCTGCCGGATTTGCAGGCGATAGAAGGGACAAGTCTGTCTTGGCAGCGATAGGTCTCGTTTTTGCATCATTCTCATTTGTGATTCTGTCAATCTCACTCGACATGCAATATGCAATTCTGGGAATGATAGTTCTTGGTATTGGTCACGGTTTAGTGTTCCCAACAAGTGCCGCAATTGTCCGTGATAGAAGCCATGAAGAGAACAGAGGAATTGCAACCGGAGTCTACTATGCGCTTACCGTCGGTGGCATTGCAGTTGGAGCACCCTTGTCTGGCTTAGCCTATGACTCCTTAGGCTGGCAGAGCGCAATTATGCTAGGAGTGTTTGCACCTCTGCTATGTGCATTAATCTTTGTTCTTTCTAAAAGCCGAGATAGAAAGAATGACAATTGACATGATCATAATGCAGAAGGAAACGAAGGTCGGACTATGCAGACATCTCTCCTTCTTTGAAACGAAATATCCCCGTTGCCTTTTCAGATACCCTCGTCATTAGAAATGCAGCAAACATCAGAATTCTAACAACGTACCACAAAACGAGCAGAATCACAATACCCTCCTCTCATGCAACAGCGTTAGTTCTTGTCTATTGTGAGTTGCGAGGTGTTCAAGGGAGTTTGAGATCTCCAATTTGTGCATCTCTGAAGGTCGGAACTGAGGTATTGTTAAGCGGTCATGTTCATCCGTTAGTGAAAAGATTCTATTTCTTCCTCAAATCCAAAAACTTCCCGTCCCGAATTCGAGCAAGGTATTGTCTTCCTCGCATCACCCACATTATCTGATGCCCCTCTTGAGCCTCTTTCGCCCACTGTGAGGACTTGTGAGGATTCTGCTCAATGTACGTGAAATCACCATACTTAACAAGCCTCACCTTGCTTTTCGAGGTCTTCTTGATTGGACATTCTTCTCCACCAATCTCTACTGAGGACATATCCTGGAATATCGCATTATAGACCAGTCGGGCGACTTCCTCGACCTCTTCAATCTCGTCTGACATAGTCCATCAAGTAGTATATTATATCTCAGGATGGACTTCAATGCTTTCATTCTACATTACATTGCGTTATTCCAGTGCCATACAATAGTGAAAATGCAATACTGCAACTTTTTTGGTGCTCGTACAGCAATTCGTTCAGTATAAGCACGTAGTGAATTTAATTTTCAATGGTGGAAACTTGAAGTATCTCTTTTGAGTTTCCACTTTTGATGACTTGTTTATATGGTCAATATGCAGTATGTTCTCTATTAGCATAAAAGGAGCTAGTGACATGTCTGGTAGCAAAGAGCGTGTGTTTGCCGTACTTGGAGCTGGTCGTCAGGGCACGGCAGCGGCATATGATTTCGCGAAATTCGGGAATGCAAAAGCTATCATTATTGCTGATATGAACCTTGAAGCGGCTAAGAAATCGGCTGCAAGAGTCAATGATCTGTTGAGTACAGACCTGGCCCAAGCTCACTTATTGGACATCACACATCAGGATGAGTTGGTCGCTTTTCTTACTGGAGTTAACACGGTTCTCAGTGCTGTGCCCTACTACTTCAACTTAGAGATTGCAAAAGCAGCGATTGCTGCAGGTACAAATATGTGTGATTTAGGAGGAAACACCAATCTTGTAATGGAACAATTAAAGCTTGATTCAAAAGCGAAGGCTGCCAACATCTCAATAATACCTGATTGTGGTCAAGTTCCAGGAATGGGAACAACTCTTTGCGTATTCGCAATGAGCCTATTGGATAAACCAGAAGAGGTCTATATGTGGGATGGAGGACTGCCCCAAAAACCCAGACCCCCTTTCAATTACTTACAAACTTTTCATATTGATGGTCTTATTAACGAGTACTACGGAACTACTGAATTTCTCCGCAATGGAAGAATCATTGAAGTTCCATGCTTTACTGAATTCGAAGAAATCGAATTTCCTCCTCCTGCAGGCCGTTTAGAAGCATTTACTACCTCCGGCGGGACTTCAACCGCCCCTAGAACATTTAAAGGAAAACTGAAAGCGTATCAAAATAAGACAGTTCGTTTTCCAGGCAGCTTTATCCAACTAAAAACGATGAACGATCTTGGGCTTTTTGATCCGAATGAGATTGAAGTTGAAAATACAACTATCAGTCCTCGTGCTGTTTTCGCTAAACTATTCGCGCCTAAGGTCAATTTTCCAGAAGACAAAGATATGGTAGTTATTCGAATCATCTGTAAAGGGAAAAAGAAGAACAGGCCAGCGGAAGCTCAAGTAGATGTTATGGATTTCTATGATGACGAAACTGGTTTCACTTCTATGGAAAGAACAACAGGATGGTCTGCGGCAATAGTTGCATTAATGATGGCTAATGGTCGGACTAAGAAAGGCGCCGTACCACTAGAACTCGCGATTTCAAGTCCTGAATTTGTTCAAGAACTTCGTCGCCGAGGAATCGACGTGAAAGAACAAGTGAAATACACTAGCAAATCTTGAATCAATATTTTTCACCCAAGAAACCTTTGAAATCAAAACATATGCGAGAAGTCTATATCTGCGAACTATCATATTCATTAGCAGTGATAGAACTCCTAAATAGGCTTTCAGAACAATCTAGTGGCGGTGCAATCATGTCGCAGGTATACATGCGTGTAAGTGAAACACACGAGCATTACGTTGTTGCAATGTGTGACAAACAACTTCTAGGCAAGACTCTCACTGATGGCAAGATCAAGTTCAAAGTGAGTGAGGAGTTCTATGGTGGCGAGTTAGTAGATGTAAAGACCTGCCTCAATCACCTAGCAAAGGCAACGATTGCCAACATGGTTGGGAAGAAGTCAGTTCAGACAGCCATCAATGCTGGACTTGTGCATGAACAAGCTATACTTTTCATTGAAGGCCATCCTCATGCACAGTGGGTAAAGCTATGATACTACTTTCTGTATTCACAAGCTGACTAATGATAATAAGAACACGCAGTTTTCGATGATTATTTGTCATCGCCTTTTCGTTTGCTCTTATCCCACCTAAGCCATCGCAATCTCTTTGATCCGCAATTCTTACAGGCGCTCTTATCTTCTGCATTCATGTCCATGGAGGCTCCGCAGTCTAAGCACTCAAGTATACCACTTCCGTCTGCAAGGATATAGCGTCCTCCTTCAATTCGTAGGACAAATCCCTGCACAATCCCTTTTGCAATCTTGCTTCTTGCGGATGATAGGATCCGGTTGAAAGTTGGTTGACTTACCTGCATTGTTATGCTTGCATCTCGTTGGCTCTGCCCCTCCAAGTCTGCAAGTCTTATTGCCTCAAACTCATCAATTGTGATTAAGACCTCTTCAAGTTCCTTTGCTGGGATTCCTGCCGGCTTGTAGACTGAAACCGGTGGCTCCCGTGTGACAAGTCGGTGCCGTTTTCTTCGAGGCATGTGTTCTCATTCTCTCACATTAAAAAAAAGAATTGTGATATTAATGAAATGTGATAGCTAGGTACAATAGTCCACGTTTTAAGGAGATTCGTTTCGATTAAAATGGTTGATTCAGGTGACAGCACCGTGTTATTTGTGTGGAAAACCATCAGTACTCGAAGGTCTCTGTGCTGATTGTTTCAATGATGGGCACCCCTTGATAGAGGTTTCCACGCCACTCACGTTGCTGGCATGCAAAAAATGTGGGTCCATAAAGCTGGCTGAAGGATGGAGAAAGATTGCAGGTGATGGCGTTCACCCCGACGATTTCGGAGACTATCAGATTGAACTCCTTCTGGATCGTTCAGTAAAGATACTTGGCAGAGATGTACAAATCTCTCTCGAAGATGAGCGGAAATTAGACAGAGTAACTCACACAATCATGACAGTTACGGGTAGGTCTCATGAGAGTCTTGCTCCACATGAAGAAAAATACAATGTAGAGATTCGTTTTAGATATGGTACATGCGAAACCTGTGGAATGATGAGTGGGGGGTACTACGAGGCAATTCTCCAAGTTCGTGCTGATGGTCGTGAGCTAACTGATGAGGAGAAGACTATGCTGACACAGACAGTCACAGACATAACAGTGGCAAGGTACAAGTCCGATGACAAAGCCTTCATCACAAGCACTTTAGAAGACAAATATGGTATTGATTTCTATATTGGGTCTGAGAATCTATGCAAATACATTGCCGATGAGTTTGAGCTGGAATATCTTGCTGAAAGAAAGGATAACTACAAACTAGTAGGCGAGGAGAAGGGTGGCAAAAGAAAATACCGGATAACAATTCTGATTAGACTTCCTCGATTCGCCGTAGGTGATTTTGTAAAAATCGGTGACAATCCTTGTGAAGTAGTTGCGATGAGTCGAAATATGTTGACATGCTATGACTTGAAGCAAAGAGAACGATTTTCAATTAATCCGCGAAGCGCACGATGGCGTACCTTGGAGTTTCTTGCTCCACAATCAAGTCGCCGTGAGTTCATGGTCACTACATATTCCTATGGCCAACCTGTTCAGATAATGGATGCTACTAGCTTTGAAGTCTTAGAGGTTGAACAATCTATTTTCGAATCAGACATTGCTGTTGGTGATAAAATCTATGCGCTGCAGCTCGAAGAGAAACTATACATACTTTCAGAACATAAACAGTTCAACGAATAGAGCATGCTTGCTCTCAAATTTAACATTCAATTCAATACGCTTAAATGTGTCCCACCGGAATGACCTGTTATCGCTTGAGGATTCACATCCAGCGATAGACTGGAGGAATATTTTGTCCTATAAGAAAAGAGGTGGAGGTCCACCTGCAGCAGGCTCAGCCGAACCAATGAGAGTCCGGACGCCGAACAAGAACGAAGGGGAGATGTTCGGGATCATCATTCAGATGCTTGGTTTTGACCGAGTCCGGGTCAGATGTGAGGATGGCAATATCAGAGTCGGTCGTATCCCTGGTCGCATGAAGAAGAGGGTCTGGATGAGAGTGGGCGATACAGTCCTGCTTGCTCCCTGGGATTTCCAGACTGATGAGAAATGTGATGTGGTTTACAGATATAGAGGAAATGAGCTTGAATGGTTAGAAAAGCGTGGAATTCTCAAGATGTTCTAGCGAAGCTAATCCTTTTCTGAATTACATGGAATAATATACGTAAAGTATCCAGAATATCTGGGATGGCATTTACAGTTGAAACGGGCAGAAACTAAACATGATCAACTTCAGTCCGAGTTAGACCGGCGGAAGATGAAACGTCGAAAAGACGATGATGAATTCAAAGTAGTAGAGGGTGTGATCGATCCCCCTACAATGAAAATCCTTTATAGAATTCTCAGTCGGGGTATTATTACTGCACTACATGGTGCCATCAGTACTGGGAAAGAAGCAAATGTGTATAGAGGCATTGATGCAGATGGTCATCCAGTCGCTGTGAAAATCTATCGTATTAGTACGGCTGAAACTGATTTTATGTTGGAATATATGATTGGTGACACTCGGTTTAAGAATGTCAAACGGCAAAGCAGGTCGCTTATTCCTCAATGGGCAATGAAAGAGTTCAAAAATCTGCACAAATATTACGATGCAGGAGTTCGCGTTCCAAGACCTATTACCATTGATAGAAATGTCTTGATAATGGAATTCATTGGTGATGTGAAACAGTCAATTGCGGCGCCGCTCATGAAGAATGTGAAAATTTCTGCTCCTGTGTCAACCTTTAACAAAATAATTGGAATGATTGAGCGAGGATATACAAAGGCAGGACTAGTACACGCAGATCTTAGTGAGTATAACATACTCTGGGCTGATGGACCCGTATTCATCGATGTTTCTCAAGCTGTACTCATTTCCCATCCAAATGCAGAAAAGTACCTCCTCCGTGACATTCAAAACATAATCTACTTCTTCAAAAAACTGGGCGTTGAGGCTTCAGAGCCTGAAACAATTGCTCGACATATCCTTTCAGCGGGTGAGAATCAGAATGTCATTTAAAGAAACAATCCGAGTGCCTGTCGATCGAGTTGGTGTTCTCGTTGGTCGCAATGGTAAGGTTCGCAAGCGGATTCAGCAATTGACAAACGTTACCCTTGATATTGGCGCTGATGGTGTTGTGACAATAAGCAATCCTAATGCGTCAGAGGATCCGATTCTTGCATGGAAAGCCCGTGACATAGTCCGTGCAATAGCCAGAGGATTTAGTCCCAAGAACGCTCTGACACTCATTGATGAAGACATGATGCTTCTTGTGATATCACTACGTGAGGCTGTAGGTACTTCTCCAAATCAATTGAAACGCGTATCTGGAAGAATAATTGGTGAAAGCGGTCGAACAAGAAGAGCGATTGAGCAAATTACAGGAACCAAGGTCACCATCTATGGTAGAACTGTGTCAATAATTGGTATGAATCCAGGTCTGGATTGTGCTCGTAGAGCAATTGACATGCTGATATCTGGCGCTCCTCATAGTGCTGTGTATTCTCGTCTTGAACGCATGCGTCAGGAAATGAATCGCCAAGAGGCTGAGCTATGGGAGAGTACTGATCTATAGTAGTGTAATACCCCCTCTAATATCACAAGGGCACTTAGAAACAACTGAGGAACATGAATCAACAAGTGCCTACAGAAACAGCATTCGGAAGTATATCTCCTGCAGAGTTCTTTTACAGAAATCGTCAGCTAGCTGGTTTTGGCAACCCTAGTCAAGCCATCTATTCCGCTGTCCGAGAACTGATTGAGAATAGTTTAGACTCGTGCGAAGATGCCCAGAGATTACCTTTAATAGATGTCAGAATGACCAGTGAGAATTCGGATATAATACGTATTTGCGTATCCGATAATGGTACAGGCATTGCCGAAGAGTATGTACCTCGTGCATTTGCCACAGTTCTTTATGGCAGTAAGTTCCATAATAGACAACGACGTGGTACTTTTGGTCTTGGAGTTACTATGGCCGTGTTGTATGGTCAGATTACAACGGACTCCCCAGTTATTGTTCACACACAATACAAGGGGTCCCAAGGCAAGGAGTATGCTCTCTTTATTGATGTTGAAACAAATCAACCAATTGTTAAGTCAAGCCGTTCTCTTGATCGTGAGTATGACGGAACCTCCGTCACTCTGCAACTTCGAGGTGACTTGAAGAGAGCTGAAGAGCGAATCGTTGAGTATGTTCGTCTTAGTACAGTTTCTACTCCTCACGCGCAGATTCTGCTAGAGATTGATGGAACTGAATCGTTAAAATCTGGGAGATGGTGGAATATACATCCTTCCCCAGTTATCAGTTCAAATCCTCATCCACGAGCTGCTGATCTTGAGATGTTGCGAAGACTAGCACAGAACAATGGTGAGTGGCGTCTACAAGACTTTTTAGTAGCATCCTTCCAGAAAGTCGGCATAAAGACATCCTCTCGTTTTCTGAAGTTCGTATCATTTGATCCAGCAAGAAAGGTTAGTTCACTTACGCGAGATGATTTTGGTCGATTAAGTACCGCTCTGCGAAAGTTCGATGGGTTTGAGAATCCTGATTCCAAGAGTTTGAGCCCTATTGGAAAAGAAGCATTTCTTGCTGGAATCAAATCAACTTTCAATACTACCTCAGTATACTACTCTAGTAGAGGACCATCAGAGTGGCAGGGTAATCCATTCATTGTAGAGGGGGTAATCGCTATTGGAGATGCTTTTCCCCGTTCAGACATTCCCATATTGTGCCGTTTTGCAAACCGTGTACCTCTTCTCTACGATTCTAGTGAAGATGTACTGACGAAGACCATGAAGAGATTGAACTGGAAGCGATA
>JBHLQM010000087.1:0-9654 GCA_048884785.1 Candidatus Thorarchaeota archaeon
GGAATTGGCTTCTCAATTGCGATCGGTGCTATTCCCCTCTTCACATCACTTTCACTGTTCCTCCTCATTGGTGATATAGCTGCTCTAAATTCAATTCCATTTGTTGCTCTTGCACTTGCACTAATGGGATGGGCAGGAGGAGTTCTTTTTCCTCTGATGATCACATTCAGTCAAGTTCTTTCTCCTGAGCGTCGAGGGGCATTAGCTGGCATTGTGACATCAGCATCTTTCTTCGGTGTTGCTCTTATACCGATGATTTACGAACCATTCTTTCATATAGGAATGCCATCTTTGTATCTCGCAATACTAGGGGTTTCAATACTCATGCTTTTGTTCATCTCAGTTCTACATAGGAGAATTGAATCATCGAAGTAAAGAAAGCGTGAATGTACATTTGCTGAGAATCCGGCAGTGTCGCAATGAAAAAAGCAATCTGGAATAACTTTTTGTCATACTTCCTACTATATTATTCTAATAGGAGTTTCAAAATTAAATCGGAGTGAAAATACTCGTGACTGACGATTCCAGAAGTCCTCTTTTTGAAAAGAGCGAAGGCGAAAAAGCCTTTGATGCAGGGAACGTCATTATGAGTTATACAAGGGGTGTTATACTACACCAACGAATGAATTTAGACGATGCAATTAAACTACTTGAAAAAGCGCTTAATATGGCGGTTATAGGTGACATGTTTGATTATGTCATTAAATCACAAGTTCAACTCGCATCAGTTCATTTGAAAAGATACCAGATTCATGGTGAAGAAAAAGACTACAAAGCTGCATTCAACTATTCTGAGAATCTGACTCAAATTGCAGAGGAGCAAAATCTTGGACCAGGGATGGTTGAATCATTACTCCTCCGAGCAATCCTCAAAAGAACTGCAAAAGATCTGGTTGGAGCCAAACATGATTTGCTGAGAGCAAAAACCTTGGCGCTTGAGAATAATCTCTCTAGTGTAGTAAATGTGATTAACCGAGAGATACGGGAAGTTCAAAGTCTAGAGAAACCCCCCCTTGAATCAGAAAGGGATGAGTTGGAAGAATTAGGAATTGAAGAAAGTTTGGAAGAGATTCCAGGAGTCTTTGCTAGGCTCATGGAGATGGAGCTATCACGAAGACCTATTGTGGTTCCTGTGAAGCTCTATCAACTGGTGATTATGAAGCCAAAGGACGGCCTTCCTATCTACACCTATGATTTCAATACTATACTTCAAAAAGCTGATTTACTGGTATATGGATTACTCTCTGCAGTTACCTCAGTTGGAATAGAATTATTTCCGGATGCAGGAAGGATCAGATCTTTGTCACATGAAGGAAAGACAATCATCATGGAACATCAAGGGGAATACATGGGAGCATTAATTGCTGACAAAGAGAATTTCATGGCAAGGATTTCTTTAAGCAATTTTCTCAAAGGATTTCTTGAGATTTGTCCACCCGAAAATTGGCATGGAAAAGTTCTGAGTGACAAAGTCCAACAAGAAGCCGATTTTCTGCTTGAAAAAACCTTCAGAAACCTAACGGTTGAAGTCACTGAAAGTGGTTAGAATTAGCGACGTTCCATTTCTTTTTCAATTGCCTTTAGGACTGACTCAATACGTTCGAGCAGCATCTCTTTCAATCGCTTACCAGCAGGTTCTGTAGGGGGTTCCAATTCAAATGCCCTAATGTACATTTGTTTAGCTTTCGTTAATTCTTCATTTAGTACAGTGAGAACAGCAGTACCTGTGAATGGAATTTCCTCAGATAAATCTCGCAACCACTCAAGTTGAGTGATGATTTGTTGTCTCATACTACTCGAAATACCAACTTCTTCCAGAGAGAGTAGCTCTTCAGGTGAGAGTGCATGCTCAAGTTTGGTTACTCGTTTCCTAGTTCTAGTGATAAATAATACAACTGCGAGACCAGCTATTGCAAAAGTGCCAATGTATAGAACATCTGATGGAATAGGTGGAATGTACCAATTCACACTAGGTGCTTTATTCTTATGATCCACCTGAGATAGTCCATACTGGTCTTGAAATGAATCAATTTGATAAACCACAATACCATTACTGGTCCCCACAAATGATGCCTCCCATCGCTGGGTTGCAGTATTGAATATCGCTTCCACACCATTAATGAAGACTAATGCATTTGGATCATCAAGGGATGTGTTGTCTGACATATAGCGTAGTTGGAAGTAAACGATGATGTTGCTTCCTACTGTAGCATTCAAGGTGACAGGAGCAATTACGTCTCTCTCTGAGTTACTAACTCCCGCAAGCCACACATAGACACTGTCGAATCTAGCAATGACATAATCAGCGGTTTGAATTAGAGTTTTCACAGCTGTCGTGTAGTCTGTTACATTATCGACCTGATATTGGAATTGACCGGGTTCATTTTGTGATACTGAGATATACCAATATTCATTGAACGAGTCATAAGTTGCCTCTCTACCATTTATGGTTAAAATTCCCTCAACGTCTGTAAACAACACACTATCATATGCGTATATCACTCTGAACCTAACCTGAACTGAATCGCCTATGTCGCAACGTTCACGCTCTATTCCACTCCATGAAACCTCGTGGGCATCCCAGATCACAGTAATTTCATCATTTGTAACAACAGCTTTGATTCCGAAAGATCCTGGAATAATCGTTTCTGGTAGGACTGTGTAAACACGCATCCCAACGAAGGGTAATGAAAACACATTGTCATTCAAATACAAAGTCCCATCAAAAACAGCTCCATCATATGCATAGGATGCTGATTGCTGAATAGTTATTATTGTACCAATACTTACTCGGTAATTTTCAACTGAGAGGTTAATGATGAGACCATCCCAAATAACACTCGTTTGGTTATTCACTAGGACAACTGAAATGCCATATGTTGTATCACCATAGGCAGATTCAATGGTATATCCTCTACGACCAACATCACCGTAGCGGAAGTTTGTATTATTAAGTGCCAGAATTCCATCATATGGTGTCCCATCAAACATATACACACCATCATAGATGAGCTCGGTCCTTTCACCTATATTTATACGATAATCGTCAGCTTCCATTTTCGTGATTGCAATAGCATCCCATATCATATTTAATCTGGGAACAGGAGTTGCCAGAAGTGTTACTCCATACGCATCAACACCTGTAACATTCCACCACCGGATAATGACATCTGAACTGGAATCAGTAAAAACAACCCATCCTGTTTCGTTCATCGAATATGGAATGTCATTGATATAAAGCAGTCCAGAGTCAACATCACTCGAATTTTCCAGCCATAAACAATGGAAATAGAAAGTGACTACCGTTCCAATATTTGTACGACCATCGGAATCACTAGTGAATGCAGGATTGATACTTATTATTGGAGCATCTGTCCAGAACACTTCTATCATTGAAGTATCAAATTCCGTGATGCCATAAACGACATCAATAGCGTCAACAACAAGGTATTGCAGGTGGGTATCTCCAGGTCCATTCCATGTATCAGTGAAATTATTTGGAAATAGAAGTGTACCATTCCTCAAAGTTTCAATGGTCAATATGGCGACCCTGCTATTGTCATATTGTCGCGTTGCGGTGACTGTGAATCTCACGATATCTCCGAAGTATGCTATTGAAGCATTGGCTTCAATTACAACGTTTAACTTATCCCAAATGATGAATTTTGGACTGACATCCTCAACTATGACAGTTAATCCATAGATTAAATCTGTAATCTCTGAAACTTGAAAAACGTGACCCACTGGATTACTATACGAATAGCTACGGTACCAATATTGATTCCCGGGATCCCAAGTCATTGCAGACCCATTCATATAGACGAAACCAAAAATACCCTGAAAGACGATTGAATCGTATTCATAGATTACTTCAACATATACGTTCTGAACTTCATCTACATTGATCCGACTGTCATTCATGTCAATCGAATACGAAACTATGCGTAGCCTATCCCATATCACATAATCCTCGTCATTGGAAACAATCAGAGATATTCCAAATGAATCACCAGATGCTGAACTTACTGTGTAGTTCCACCGACCAACGTCTTGATGTAGGATGACCGTGTCATTAAGAGTCAGAATGCCGTCAAAGAGCTCTCCATCGTAAACGTAAGTTGCACTCACTTGGATTGAAGCAGTGGTCCCAACATCTATACGTCTGTCGTCAACCGAGATTGAAACCGTGATCATATCCCAGATGATCACTTGAGATTGAGAGTTTTGATTCACTTCTTGAATTCCATGGATGTTGTCAGAACAAGAAACTGAGTCAAATATGATATCTGAAACAATCGATTCTGATCGATTGTGTCTCCATACACCTCCTGCTATATGTTGAAAGATGAATCCGTTTATGGTCACAAATCCATCGTTCACTGGTGTACCATCGTACTCGTACTTCAAGTTCACGTCGACCCAGATATAATCCCCAACATTGTCTCTGGAGTCACTTGCTTGAAAAGAAAGAACAGTTATCTGGTCCCATATACACCAAGTTTCAGAATTTGAAAGGATATACGTGATTCCGTGAGAATCATCACCCAATGCATTAAGAACTGTATAACCTCTCTTGGTTACATCTGTTGAAACAAATGACGTTTCATTAAGCGTTAACGTTCCATCATATATCGAATCATCATAGTCATACCATGCAGTGACAACAATTCCTGAGGCATTTTGGTTCACATTGATTCTTTGATCTGTTGGGTTCGTTATTGAAATAATGATGCCATCCCAAATGCAGTATGTTTCATCATCACTAGAAATTGCAGATATTCCATGGATTCCTCCTGAAACACTCTGAATTCCATATGCAATTCTCTGTATGATTCCACTATCAAACTGTGTGTTGTTAAGAATAAGTGTACCATCAAATGGTGAGTTATCATAATCATATACTGCAGAAACCACAATGCCCGAAGCATTGGTATCAATGTTTACTCTTTGATCATAAGGATCAGTTATCGAGATTGTCAATGAATCCCAAATGCAAAAGGTTTCCGCGTTAAGTCCTATTACAGTGATTCCATAGGAGTCATCTCCGGAGGCGAATAGGACTTTGTACCCCTCCTTTCGAGCTGAGGCATAGTTGAATATTGTATTATTCAAAACAAGACTTCCATCGTAAGCTACGTTGTCGAAATCATATGTTGCTGAAACAACTATTCCTGATGCATTCTCAAAGATGTTGATTCTGTTATCAATCGGGTTGGTAATTGATATTGTAAGACTATCCCAGATGATATTCTGAAACTTTGCATTTTGATTAACTTGAGTTAGACCGTGAGTGCCACCAGTATATGCGATTGAATTGTAGACTATCTCTTGCACAAATGAACTAGACACTGAGATTCTCCAGATACCACTGCCTATCTGGGTCGCATCAATAGAATTGACTGTTACTGACCCATCCAAAACTGGACTCGAATCATACGCATATGCAAGTGTTACATCCAGATTCACACTATCATTGATATTGACTCTAGAGTCATCAGCTGAATATGATTGGACCAAAATGCTATCCGCGATGTATGAACTCTGACTAGGAACAGATAGAAGATCCTCGCCGCCACTACCTGAGTCTTCCTCGACGGCTATGATTGTTAAGATATCTTGGCCTACTGTATCATCTGCATACACTGTCAAGCTGAATTGACCAGAAGCCAACGTAGGATCACTCCAAGGTCCTACAAAGGATCCATATTGGGAGCTCGACACCCAAACGTCAGTTTCATTTGATAGTGGGTAATCATCTCCAGACCCGAGGTATACAAGTGTTCCAGTCACTGTTATGCTCCCATCAAGCTCGCCTCTGTTGTCGGTACCAAATCCATCTGAAATAGTAAGATTGGCAATTTCAAGACGTGTTTCAACATCCCAATTCGCTTCGTAGAAATCTTCGTCTGTATCGATCCCATCTGTTACGAATTGCATCATGTCAATATCTGTCAAATCTAGGTGTTCCCATGTTATCTTGATAATCCATTTTATTTCAAGCTGATTTCCAACTCCCACAGCCGACGACCCTGAAGCTAGAATAATAGAATCAGATCCTATTTCGATTGTGAATGTGTCTGTCATCACAGTGTACCTAATAGTCCAAACTGCTTGAGTTCGGAAGTTGTCATATAAAGAAATCTCCACGTACTCGATTTCACTATACCCATTTCCATCACTAACGTTAGTTGTTATCACATAGTACTTGTACATTGCATACAGGTTGTCGGAATCATCAGGATTCTCAAGCATAGCTAGGAAATCGGTGTTATTAATTGGGACCTGATTGGGAGCTTCAGACCAAGTCACCTTTTGAGTAGTGGTATAGAAGGCGGTAATTCCATATTGAGTTTCATAATTGACGTTCGAGGCATTATAGTAATAGACTGCATCTGAATTGATATCTTTAAAGAGAGTCTTGTTGGAATTAGTGAATGCATTCCAGATTGTTCCGTTACGTGATATTATTAATTCATAAGTCGTACAGAAGACGAAATCGTAATCATATCTAACGGTTACTGTGAAGTTTGCTTGTTGTCCATTGTATATTGATGCACCATCTACTAGGATTTCAATTCTAAGCTGGTCCCATATGCAGAATGTGTCATCAAAGCTTGATATTGCAGCAATGCCAAAGGAATCGTCACCACTTGCTGTCAGAACCCTATATCCACGTTTACCCACTGTTGAGTATAGAAACTGGGTATCATTCAAGACGAGAGTCCCATCATAGAGCATTCCATCAAAATCATATGTAGCACTAACCACAATGCCTGATGCATTTTCACCTAAGTTAATTCTCTGATCAATTGGATCTGTAATAGTGATACTGAGTGAGTCCCAAATGCAATAGGTTTCTGAATTTTGTCTAATAGCTGTGATTCCAAAAGAGTCATCCCCGACAGCAAATAACACCTTGTATCCTCGTTTTTGCGCTAAACTATAGCTAAAGACAGTACTATTCAGCACAAGTGAACCATCGTAATCAGTACTATCGTAGTCGTATATCGCACTTACGACAATCCCTGATGCATTAGCATTTACATCAATCCTTTGATCTGATGGTCCATTTATCAAGATGGTAATGCTATCCCAAATACAGAAAACCTCATCGTTGATCTCAATAACTGTGATACCATAACTGTCATCTCCGACTGCAGAGTTGACCTTATAGTCACGTCGTTGTGCAGTATCATACATGAATACAGTGTGATTCAGGATCAGATTGCCATCATATGCTGAACCATCGTAGAGATAAGTCGCTTCAGGACTGATGGACGCTGAATCTCCAATGTTTATTCTGTTATCCAACACTGTGATTGAAACGGAAAGAGCATCCCAGATTATTGAGGGGCCAGATGGTGTGTTTATTGCACTTATCCCATATTGCGAATCTGTAATTACATTAACCCTAAATGTCAGTCGTGTCACGATGCCGGATGTTCTGAGTTGAGTCCACACGAGGTCAACGGAATCCCAAGACATAGCTGATCCATTTAGGAATACTGTCCCCATAGTTCCTGTAAATAAGACACTGTCATATTCCCTTATTATGAGGGCTGTGACTTCTTGAATGGAGCCTAAATCGCACCTCGCATCAGTCACTGAGTAACTAAGTACTCGTAGTCTATCCCAGATTACTACTTCCACATCATTGTTACTTATCACAGTGATTCCATGGGTATCGCCGCTTGCTGAATCTACTTTATAGGCTCTAGCACCAACAAATACCTGTAGGAGAGTCGTGTCGTTAAGAGTTAATGTACCATCAAAAGGTGTGTTGTCGAAATTATAGACGGCCGTTGCAGATATTGATACAGTAGCACCTACATTAATTCGTGAATCAACAACTGTGACTGCAACGGTAAGAGAGTCCCAAATACAACTAACTTCCATATTCTGTCTAATTACTGAGATTGCATGAGAATCTCCAGAAGCTGATTCTACAGTATAGCCGCGATAACTAGGTGTCTCTTGTTGAAAGACTGTATCATTTAATTGCAGAGTTCCATCATAAGCAGAACCATCATAGTCATAGACAGCAGTTGGTATAATGGTCGCAATTGTCCCTACATCAATTCTACTATCAATTATTGTGATTGTGATTGTTAAGGAATCCCAAATAATGTTCAGTATCTGAGAATTCTGGTTGACTGTGGTTATTCCGTGGACATTCAAAGATGCTACAACCAAATTATACGTGACCAGCTGAGCAACACTTTTTGTTTCACCAAAGTTCCATACACCATTTGAGCCAGAGTAAGCCGCACTAATCCCATTAATTGAAATCGTGCCATCGCTTACAAAGGAGTCATCGAAATCGAAGATTATTGTGACTTGGCAAGATGATACAGTGTCTATATCAATCCTAGAATCAGCCGAGGAATATGATATGACAAGTATTTGATCCCAAATGATTGAGGTATTTGATGAAGTCACAATCCATTGTGTAAGATCATATATCGATTCAGAAGCTGAAGATATCCTATAACCGATTTTTTGAACACTAACAGAACTTTCTTGATACCTCCATCGAACTGACACACCATCCCATACTAGGGTCTTCGAACCATTAAGCAAAGCAGAGAATCCTTTGGTATTGTCTATCTCAATGCCATCATATTGATAGCGTACTTTCCACCAAGTTTCACCCATAGAGTTGACATCAACTCGTCCATCCGATACACCTGATTGGTAGAATTCAATTCTATCCCAAATAATATCCTTGAAATTAGAATTCGAGTTAAGAAGTGTGATTTCATATGTGGATTCCAGAGCATTGGAACTATTCACGAAGTACCGCCACAAACCAACCTCTGACTTAGAGGTTTGATATTCGAAATGGTCTATGTTCCAGGTCATTCCTGTGTTGTCCATGTACAGTACATCAGCTGATCCTAGAGGGTGATTATCATATTCCAACAGAGCAATAACTGATATTGTAGCATATGCACCAAAATCAATACGGTCATCTGAGGTGGTTGTAGTTAGAATGAAAATTCGATCCCAGACAACATCTGTCCAAATTATGGAGGGGTTCATAGATGTTATTCCATAAGTGATTTCACTTGCGAGAGAAGAATTGACAAAATACCTCCATAGACCTACGGCTAATTTGGAGGTTTGATATTCGAAATGATCAATGTTCCAGCTCATTTGCGTATCGTCAAGATAAACTGTATCACTATCTCCAAGAGAGTGACTATCAAATTCAAGTTGCGCTGTGACAGAAATTGTCACCATAGTTCCAAGATCGACTCTATTGTCATCTGCAATAGTGGTCGAGATTTGAATTCGGTCCCATATTTGCTCTACCATATTTCCTGCTCGATTAATGTATGAAATACCATATGTATCCTCGAGTGCGTTTGAACTATTAGCAAAAAATGCCCATTTGCCTACATGTGCAAACTGAGGCTGTAACTGGAAATATGAACTGACCCATATCATCTGAGTGCCATTCATGTAGAGTGTATCGTCTGCACCAAGCGGATGGCCATCAAACTCGAGTTGTGCTGTGACTCGAATATCGGCTTGGGCACCATAATTTATTCGCCCATCTTGAGTGTATGTTGTGATAATTAGAATTCTGTCCCATATCTGTTCTATCATTTTATTATCCAGGTTCACCACAGAAATTCCATATGTTGCCTC
>JBHLQM010000088.1:0-6039 GCA_048884785.1 Candidatus Thorarchaeota archaeon
CAAGTGCCAGAAAAAGAAAGAGAATCAATGGATACAAAGCAAGAGTGCGCCTCAAATACCCCACCTAAATCGCTATTCTCTTTCGTAGTCATAAGAGTTTTCATTTTGAGTGTGATTCTACTTTTGTTGTTGAAATCGATAGGCTGCAAATAGAGCTATCAGAGTTTTTAGTAGTACAATGACTCCAATTCCAAAAGAGAGTGCCAGAAGCTCCCCAGGTATGAGAAATGCTCCCAATGTCACTATTATAAGTATAGGCAGAACTACAACATAGCCCAATTCCTTCAAAGTTTCCAGACGCGGAAGGAATCCATCAATTATCCCCCAAATATCAATGAAAATCAAGACTCCCCAAGCAGCGAAAAATAAAGCTGTACAACAGACAGGCGCAGGGGGAGCGAGAAAAGGAATAAGGAGCAAGAGCATCACCATAAAGAGAACAAAACCGTAAAGTTTCCCACCTGCCAATGAATTCTCATTATTGCCTACAGATACCTCCTCCTTGAGCTCGGTCATTCCCTCGTACCTTCATTCTAACTGAGCTACCAATGATACATTATTAGAGAATCTGCTAATATTGGTTTGCAATTTAGTGAAATTCGCGTTTTATCAATTCATTCTAGCTAAATGTGGAGATTCATCAATCTCGAAAATGCACTCCCAAGGTCAGTTTCCTTAAATATCGGCGATTGAGTATTATCATATCAAAAATGGATTGGATCAGTATGAATCGATTGACAATCTCAAGTAAAGTCGCCATTTTCTTCTGGATATTCACAGTGCTGATTCACATAGCCATATATTCATCATATTTCGTTATGGGCTCATTGTTTCTAGATGATCTCGCGTATAGCGAGCTGTCGTGGGAAGAGTTGCTCGGAATGTATCCACAACTAGCGTACTTAATCTCAGAGCATCTCAGGATGATGGGAATCGCTGTAGTGATTGTTGAGCTGTTCATCCTATATATGGTGTTCTTGATTTTCTGGAGATCATCGAAACAGGCGTGGTTGCTTGCCACAATCAGTTCAGTCATCATCTCTATCATGGAGCTTGTTCAGACTTTCCCTGTACTCGGTTTCAATATTCCATACATTGCCTACATTATGATGATTGTTATGGCTGTGCTTGCATCAGCAATTTCAGCAACGGAGCTCTTCAGCAAGAAAAAGACTTAGCAATGATTTGGAATGGAAAATCCGGGCAACAAAATGGCTGGTTTTGCCATCCCTCTTTTCATGTAAGAGAACGATTGCCAGCAAAGCCGCCCAGCCCTCATATAACAGTCCACCAATAATGTGTGTGCCCACTTAGAGCAATGAAGATAGGAACCCGCAAATGAGAAAGGCAATTCTTAGCCTCTTTCTAGTTACGACCATTTTGTATCCCCTCCTCCTGGGCTTTGATCCCTGCAATCATTCATTTCCGATATTTGCAATGCCAAGCGAACGATACATTGACTTGTACAATGCGATTGCTCTTGGATCGATTGGAAAGGCGGTGCTAATTCCATTTAGTACATACCCAAATCCAATCTTATTTTCCGGGTCCGCGAATCCAAGTGACCCTCCTGTTCCCATCATCCCATACGAGCTGGGAGAGCCGAATGGATCTTTAGGATTGGGTTTTATGAATCCAAGGGAATAGCGTGATTCAAATTTCAAGGCTGCATCTCGTAATCCATACAGGGGTGTTTTCGGAGGTGCCGCTAGTTCTTGGAGTGTTTCCTCTCGCAGCCCTAGCTCCTTGCCACCTGCCGCGAATACTCCGTATGCATGAGCTATTGCACGAGCTGTTCCAACACCCCCGCCAGAGGGGACTTCATAGTTTCGAGTATAAATACGATTTTCGTCTAGACAGAATTCAGTTCCAACTAATGAACGGCGAGCCACAGACCGAGGATTCATCACTTGTAGAATAAAGGAGAATGGTGCTGCGCGCATAGCTGAAAGACCAAACTTGAGTTTTCTAAGTACTGCTAGCCTATCATTCGAGATCTCATCAGGGAGTCGAATGTAAAAGTCAATACCAAGCGGAGTGGCGATTTCATCCTGAAAGAATTGCCCTAGGCTGCGACATTTAGGATCAACCCGGCGCAACAGCTCGCTTTGGTAGAAACCAAGACTTAGAGCATGGTACCCATGTCGTGTTCCTGGTTCCCAGGCTGGTTTTTGTCTGGCTAAGACCACAGCAAGGCGGTCTAGGTCTGCTATAGTTTCCTTGTCACCTAGTTCATCGAATGCAATGAGACCTGCTTGATGTGCCATCAGTTGGCGGACTGTGATTTTTTCCTTGCCTTGTTGGGCAAACTCAGGCCAATATTTCGAAACAGGCGCATCGTACTCGAATAGCCCTCGAGAATGAGCAAGTGCCATGGCCAGAGCTGACAGTCCCTTCGTGGTCGACCATACGAGTACCATGGTGTCTTCTTCCCATGGTTCTCCAGTAGTTTCATCTCTAATGCCACCCCATAGGTCTACAACTTTTTCGCCTCTGTAATAGATACAGCAAGCTGCACCAAGCTCATTGTGAAACCTAAAATTATCAATGAAGGCTTCTTTCACTTCCTCAAACTCTGGTTTTACAAAACCATGAATCGAATTAGCTATGAACAAATGAATTCATCCCTATGAAAGAATTTTTTGAGATGGTGTAAAACTAAGGTATACTTTAATATCACGCTTCTTTGCATCCTGAAAGGCAGAAACATCGAAGTGATTGAATACTTCGTTTGCTCTTCGTTTCAAAACGAGGTTCGTTGTTTATGAATTCCGGAAGCAAGAACACTGCAGACAAACCTGAAGAAACGGCTGGTGTTGGCTCTTACAAAGAAATATCTCACAAGTTTACATTCCCAATTCAACTCCTAAACAATCTAGCCCCAAAACACCGAATTTATGGTTTGGTTGAGATTGAAATCACCAAAGCCAGGAACTTCATATCAGAGCGTGAAGCGAAGAACGGAGAAAAGCTCTCTTTCACAGGATGGGTGATTAAGTGCATTGGACAGGCTGTAAGTGAGCATAAGGAAGTTCAAGCACTTAGGAAAGGAAAAACGAAACTAGTTATCTTCGACGATGTCGATGTCGGAATGATTGTAGAAAAGAAATCGAAATCAGGAAGAATCCCCACTCAATACTGTGTAAGGAAGGCAAATGAGAAGAGCTTTAGGCAGATTCATGATGAGATTCGCAATGCTCAGAAAGCGGACACGGCTGACAGTATCGCTTCCGGAAAACGAAAATCTTCATCAGATAGCGCGCTTCGCCGTCTACCGGGTCCCTTCAGATGGCTTTTCTGGCGAAAATTCAGGAAAGATCCATTTCTTCGCAAAAAATTCATGGGAACTGTTGGAGTTACTGCAGTAGGGATGTTCGGGAAGGGAGGTGGGTGGGCTATCCCAGTAGGCTTACATCCAGTTGTCTTTGCCCTTGGAGGAATCAATACTAAGTCACGAGGTCCAAGTAATCCGTCGAGCATGGGTGAATTCCTAAACATGACTGTGATGTTTGATGAAGAGGTCACATTTGGAGCTCCTGCAACTCGGTTCCTTGCCAGACTTGCTGAACTCATGGAAACGGGATTTGGGCTCGAATGATTGGCAGTACAATTGCTATTCATCAATCCATCCCAGTTTCTTAGCGTATCTCAAAGCCTCTAGCCCTTCTTTATACTTCGAAGATCTCATCAGAATCTTGCCATAGTTGCCCCAAGCCTCTCCCCAATCTGACCTTAGCTCAATAGCACGTTTCAATGCCGCTTCAGCATTAACCAAGTCGTTTCTGAGTGCGCATGCACATCCATAATCATACCAGGTTTCAGCATTATGGAGGTCCTCTACTGGCTCTCCGCTCATCACATCAGATACTAATTCCTCCTCATCCTCCCTCTTCAGAAGATTGAAGATGCTATCGCGGGTTGACACTTCGAGAGAAGATGCAGTTCCATCGAGTATGCGTTTTTTGACAATTTCCTGAATCCGTTTTATGACATAATGCATAAAGATGAATTTGCCAGAGTCTTGAGAAAAGTCAGGCCAATCCAATTTGAGATGTATGACCTTTCTCAAATATTCACTTGCTTCGTCATCCTTCTTCGCCAAATAATTGCGAAGAGCTGAAGCCAGAAGAATTGTACCATCTTTTGGTGCAAACTCAATAGCACAATCAATTGACTTCTTGCTCTTTGTGTGAGATCGTTTCGTAGCAAAGGAAACAGACAAAATGGCCCAACCAAGCACATCTTCGGTAGAAACTGAGAGATGAGATTCTAGCAGGGCAATAATTTCCTTGTGTTTGCCATTGAAGAGATAGCTTGCGGCTAACATATATCTAGCGCGGGAATTTAGAGGATTGAGGCTAAGCACATTGAGAAGGTATGGTTCGACATCTTCATTGTAGTACACATACCTGAAAAGCGCATGGTGCATCCAATCCTCTTCACTTTCTGTCATGAGGGGGTGTTTTCGCCGACTTCTTTCGTAATCTTCCTGTCCCTTGTCTATTCTTGCTTTAAGAATTAGCTTAGATTTCTTATTCATTCCTTCAACTTCCTCAGCTAAAAGAAGCGCCTTTGCATCAGCTTGTAGCTGAAGCCTTTGATTATCATTTAGAGTAAATGGAATTGTTCTACCAGCCAATGAATCTCGGTCTTCAGGAGAGAATTTCATACCTTCATGAGATTCATGAAAATCTTCCAGTGAAGCATCTATCTCCCAGTGACCTGTTGTAGTTTCAAGAATGATACCAAGTCTGTGGGCACCAAGCTTGAGGAGCCCCAGTGGTACTCGGAGGTCAATTTTCCGGAGCACCTTTTGAGCGGCTTTCTTTTCTCCATTGACGAAAATTGCAAGATTGCAGTCATTAGAATCACCAAAAGACTCTCCAATCAAATGCAGCAAGTATTCCCCTGCCTTCTTAACATTGAACTCTCGAATTCTCATTTGTTTGCCTGTTTCTTTGAAAACCTCATTATCCAAAATATAGTCTGTTTTACCGTTCTTCAACCGGTTTCGCTCGTTACGGAGAGGATCAAGTTCAGCAGCTTTTCTGAATGCTTCATCTGCTTCATCACCCCTCAGCAATGATTTCAATGTGAGTCCTAGATGCCACCAGACATCCGCAATGTCGTCTTTAAAACCAAGAGCTTTCCGAAAACATTCTTCGGCCTTCTCATACTTTTGCTGTTTCAGCATTCGTATACCCATTTCAAGCCAATCGCGCGCAAAATGCTCGGGGCCTCGAGCCATGAGTTATCTACGCCCCCATATACTCTACTAGTTCAAAATGGCACTTATACATTCTGATACCAATGAATGTTGCTCTCTAATTCATGAGGTCCAAGGCCAACACCTGCTATGAAGAAGCCTTCTTAGCAACTGGCAATTCCTTGTTCAATTGAAATGAGTCCGCTTTCTCATATTATTCAAGTGTGGGCCTTCTTCTTTTGAAGTTCAAGGAATTTTTCATTCGCTGCATCTGCCTCTCGAATTCTACCCTCTTGTCGATGGAGCGTGACCAGATTCTTCCAAGCTGTGATATTCTCTGGGTCTAGCTCAACGGCTTTTTGAATAGACGATAGTGCCTCTCTTGTTCGTTTGGCTTTGATAAACGCAACGCCCAGATTAGACCAGCCCATTGAATCATCTGGGTTTATTTCAATTACATTCCGAAAAGCCTCAAGGGCATCATTTCGTTTGCCTCTTCTGTCAAGAATCTCACCGAGTGTTTTCCAGCCTTCCGCGAATGATATCTTGAGGTCAACAGACCTCTTGGCAGCCTTCTCTGCATCTTTGACCTTGTTGAGCTTTAGATAGATTTGCGCCAGAATATGCCACCCTTCGTAGTTGGATTCTTCAGATTGAAGACACCTGTTAATTGAATTAAGAGCCGCTGAAAAGTCACCGCTTTTGAATTGATGACGAGCTAGTCCAAGCCATGAATCAGAACTCGCAGGATTCAAGGAAACTGCTCGTCTGAATGCTCTGTCGCCCTCATCTACTCGATTGGTGGCGAGATATAACATACCTAAACTGCGGTA
>JBHLQM010000088.1:6139-9504 GCA_048884785.1 Candidatus Thorarchaeota archaeon
TCCTTTTGCCAAAAGACAACAACTTCAGAATTATTGATCAGGTCTAGCATGTTCTCGTATGAAGATTTCATTTCGGGATGCTTCTCTACAATCTCGGCGGCCTTGGTTAATGCCTCAGTTTCTTCCTTATCACGTTGTAGCCGATGGGCGAATAGAGCCACATACATAAGAGCTTCAAAGAACTCTGGCTTTGCTGAAAGAGCTTCTTTTGCGCGGTACAATGCCTGGTCCATTCTTCCATGCAATGCTTGCACCTGCGCAAGTGCGAGATACAGCGTTTCATGCTCAACTTCATGTAAACCATGTGTAAGTGTAAATTCAGCATCCTCTATTCTGTCTGTTCGAAGGTAGAATCGAGCAAGTTCCAGCCAACCTCCCGGGTATTTTGGAGAGTGATCTGTAAGGAGATTCAACTGCTCCTCTGCATCATCTAATTTCCCATGTTCTTCATGCATCCTCGCGAATTGGACTGCTTGAGCACGAGAACAGAATTTCATCGATTTGGGTCGACCTTTTGATAGAGCCAGGCTTTTTCTGTACGCCTCCCAGGCTTTCTCACGACGATTCAAACAGAGAAGCGCCATTGCATACTCCGACCACACCTCACTGGTGTCAGGGCTCTTTTCAGTGGCCCTCTTTGTTAATTCAATAGCTTCCTCGTAAGTTTGCTTAGGGTCATTAGAAGCAGGGGCTGCCTTCAACTTTGCAGCGGCATCATGTAGGAGCTTTTTTACGTTTTCAGGAAGGGCGCCATCGCTCATTCTCTAGTACCCCCACATCCTTGTGGAATTCAGGAGCAAGACATGCCTATCCTCTAATATCCCTTTCGTGATTTGAATCTCATATATGTGGTTTGGAAATCCACAGTATAACATATATTTTCTGAGTGATAGTGAAAGAAATCAAAGTCTAGCAAGTGTTTTTGGTGAAATCGATTTCTGAACCAAATCATTCACCTACAACAGGTGCTGCTTTGACAGCAATCATTAAAGGTGTCTACATTTCGGCTTGCGAGAAAAACAATGTCGTGTCGTGGCGAGGTTTCCAGAGCAGCAGGAATTTCGGTTATAGTTGCAGTGATATTAACAATAATAAAAATAATAGCTGGCATTCTGACAAATTCATTGGGAGTCATATCTGAAGCTCTGCACAGTGGTTTGGATCTAGTGGCAGCCGCAATTACATTCATAGCTGTCAACAGGGCATCGAAATCTCCAGATAGGAAGCATCACTACGGTCATGGTAAGATAGAGAACTTTGCGGCTCTTGCAGAAACGTTGCTATTGTGGATAACCTCAGCCTGGATTGTTTCTGAAGCTTGGACTCGCATCGTACACCAAGACTGGCCGCAAGCATCGTTATTTGGTGTTGGAGTCATGATAGTCAGCATCCTCGTCAACTACGAGAGGAGTAAGATGTTGTATAGAGTTGCTGATCAACATAAAAGTCAAGCATTGGAGGCAGACGCCCTCCACTTCTATGCTGACATGATATCATCAATAGTGGTTCTCGTAGGACTTGGATTTGTATGGGTGGGGTATCCCATAGGAGATCCGATTTCAGCAATTGGAGTAGCAGCTGTTATCTTCATAGCTTCAATCAGATTAGGAAGAGAAGCATATAACATTCTCATTGACTCTGCACCTGATGGCATTGAAGAAGAGCTCTACAGAATTGTGGAAAATACTCCAGGAGTTTTTTCATGCGATAAAATCAGAGTTCGTCATTCAGGACCATTTCTCTTTATTGATATGACCATTCGAATCAGTCCAGAACTCTCCATCAATCATGCGCACGATATCACTCTCAAAATTGAAGAAGATATTTCATCATTAGCAGAGAATGTTGATTGTGTTGTCCATGTCGAACCAATAGAGCAGGTTGCAGTAAAGAATTGAATGAATTGGTGGGAATATTGGGCAACTGTAATGTGGCTGAGATGTGTCAACTTCCAAAACATTATAGGTAGCGTATATTCGGTCTCCTGATATGCATGACAGAAGTGAGGCAAGCCGTGCAGCTGCCCTTTCTATTCTGGCAGCTCTAATATTGACCAGTATGAAGTTGGTTACAGGTATACTGAGTAATTCGATAGGACTTATTTCAGAAGCACTTCATAGTGGACTTGATCTTGTTGCTGCTGCTATCACATTCACTGCTGTCACGAGAGCCTCCAAAGCTGCAGATGATGAACACCAATATGGTCATGGCAAAATCGAGAATTTCTCTGCACTTGCTGAAACCTTCATTCTCTGGATTACAGCTATCTGGATCATATATGAGGCTCTTAGAAGAATCATCGAGATGGAATTTGCTGAACCAACGCTCATTGGCATTGGTGTCATGATTATTAGCATCATTGTAGACTATGAGCGTAGTCGTATGTTGTATAGGACTGCTGAGAAGTACAATAGCCAAGCACTTGAAGCTGATGCGCTTCATTTCTCTACTGATATGCTCAGCTCAGTTGTTGTGCTGATTGGACTTGTTTTTCTGTACATGGGCTTTCCACTCGGAGACCCTTTGGGAGCATTGGGAGTATCAGTTGTCATATTCGTGATTTCATTTAGGCTGGCAAAGCGATCCTATGATCAACTTGTGGACAGAGCACCATCTGGGATCGAAGAAGAAGTTCAGTCGCTTTGTACTGGGATTCCAGGTGTTATTGAGTGTAGCAGAGTTAGAGCAAGACACTCAGGACCATTCCTATTTGTGGATGTTGTCGTTTCAGTTAATGCTTCAACATCAGTTGATGATGCTCACAGCATTGCGAACCTTATTGAAGATAGAATCGCAACCTTAGCAAAGAGTGTGGACTGCGTCGTCCACATAGAACCCATAGAAAACAAGTCTGAACATGCTACAGGAGATCAGATATACGCGAAGATGATGGATATTGCTAGGGCACATCCTAAGGTTAGCAACTTGCACAATGTTAGAGTTCTCCATGTGAAAAATGGATTCCACATACTTGCAGACTTGGAGATGAATCCTAGCCTCACAATCAATCAAGCTCACGATATTTCGAAAGAAGTCGAAGAGCATTTGAGGAATTCCCTAGATAATGTTGAAAAGATAACACTTCATCTTGAGTCAACTGAATCTATGGAGGCTGCCACTGAGATTACAGATGATTCCAACCATGTGATTACAGTAGTTAAGGGCATTGTAAAAGAAGTCGCCCCAGAATGTGTGTTCCACAGGGCAGCTGTGACAAAGGATGCCAGCGGCCTTACAATCACATTAGACTGCGGAATAAAAGGCGATACTACGCTAACAGTAGGACATGAACTTGCAGAACTACTAAAGCGTGAGATTGAACAGCAAGTCAAATGCTCTTCTGTTCTCATACACATGGAACCTTT
>JBHLQM010000089.1:0-9304 GCA_048884785.1 Candidatus Thorarchaeota archaeon
AGCTTCCTACATATTTCAACACAAAAGTGAAAGTGCCAGTACCTCAAGAAAAGAAAGAATCCATCTTAGAGGCACTCATCGATCTAAGTAAGGACATGAATCGTATCACAATTGATGGTGTGAAAATAATCAGTGATGAAGGCTGGATCCTCATTAGACCGTCAGGTACTGAGCCTCTCTATCGTTGTTTTGCTGAGGGAAAAACACAAGAAATTGCTGATCGCCTCAGTGAAGAAGGTGTTGAGCTCATTGAGCGTGCAAAGAAACTCGTTTGAGTAACCGTCCAATACCTAATTCAGACTGACAGAACAAGATATCTTGGCATAGAAGACTACGCATTCCCATTGTTGTTTCATAAACCTTATCTCCACCTATGAAACGTCTATTTTAACGGGAAAGCATCCTTGTTTTAACTAATGATGTGATTAGTTTATGTTGAGAGTGGCATATGTAAGTAGTTATTCCCCTCGACAGTGCGGAATAGCTACCTTCACGGAAGATTTGACCAAGAGTATAGACAAACTCAGAGTGCTGGAGCCCTCGGCTATTATAGGCATCAATGATCCTGGTTCATCCTATAACTATGGAACAGAAGTAGTATTGCAAATTGATGAGGATGATATATCAAGTTATGAAAAGGCTGCTGACTTCATTAATCGCTCAGATTTTAATTTAGTAAATGTACAACATGAGTTTGGACTTTTCGGTGGGACGTGGGGTGAATATCTGTTAACATTCTTAGAAAAGCTGAACAAACCAATCGTCACTACAATGCACACAACTCTTTTCCCTGACGCTAAGATATTCCAAACGCCAGAGAGTGCAAGTGTCCACAATAGAGTAGTGAATGGAATAGGGCGAGCTAGTTCTGCCATTGTGGTTATGACGAATATGGCTGCCCACATCCTACAAGAGTACTATGGTGTAAACAAGGATGAAATCCGGGTCATCCCGCATGGAAGCCCAGACTTCCCCTTTGTACGAAGTGAACCAGCAAAGAAAGATTTGGGCTTGGAAGGACGGACTGTTCTGTCAACTTTCGGTCTCTTAAGTCAAGACAAGGGAATCCAGCATGCAATCAAAGCATTACCAGAGATTGTAAAAGAGCATCCTGACTTGCTCTACTTGATAATTGGGGTTACCCATCCACAAGTCAGATTGAGCGAGGGTGAGAAATACAGGAAGCGCCTCATACGGCTTGTAAATAGGCTAAATTTGAGAGATAATGTACGATTTCACAATCGTTTCCTCAGCAAGGATGAATTGATACAGTACCTACAAGCCACAGATGTGTACATTTGTCCCTACATTAAAAAAGAGCAGCTCTCAAGCGGAACAGTCACTTATGCGTTGGGGGCTGGAAAGCCTATCATATCCACTCCTTTCTATTACGCCGAAGAGCTTTTGGCTGAGGACAGAGGTATCCTTTGTAAGTTTAGCAGTCCTAAATCCATTTCCGATGGTTTAAGGCAACTCTTGGATAATCCTCAAAAGAAAGCTCACATTGAGAAACTTGCATATGAACATGGCCAAAGTATGACGTGGCCTCGCGTAGCCTCGAAATATGCTGACCTGTTCAAAGAGTTGACGCAGTAGACAGGATAGTGATCTCCATCGAGCTACCTTCAATTAATTGCCTCTGGTTGTATAATATGACCGACGACACAGGCATTCTTCAGCATGCAAAGTCATCAATAGTTGATCGGCGAGAAGGATACGCTACAGATGATAATGCCCGAGCACTTCTAGCTACTCTCAGATACCATGAACTACTGGACGGAGAAAAAAACCTAGGGCTTTCTAGAACATACCTCAGTTTTCTCCTCTATGTCCAGAAGAAAGATGGACGACTTCACAACTACGTTGGATACGACCGTAGTTTTCTTGATGATATAGGCTCAGATGACTCGCTCGGACGTGTACTCTGGGCCTGCGGCTATGCTCAAGAAACTTCAATTCCTGAAGATATTAGGATGGCCGCAAAGGAAATCTTTGACAAGTGTCTTAATTGGGCGTTGAGCTCAAGTTCACCTCGGGCTCAGGCATTCACCATCCTAGGTCTCTATCATTATGCTAGAGCCTTCCCTGACGACAAGAATCCTCACCTAAATGTGGTTCACCTTGCAGACCGGCTCTGTGAACTCTATCAACATACATCTACTCCTACCTGGCAATGGTTTGAATCGTATATTACCTATGCCAATCCGCGTATTCCTCATGCACTTTTCAGAGCATATCAAATAACTGGAAGAAAGGATTATCTTCGCATAGCGGAGAAGACACTCAAGTTTCTTGCGGCAAACGATATCGTGAAGGGTAATTATCAGCCAGTTGGTAACCGGTCTTGGTACAAAAAAGGTGGCAAGAAAGCACTCTATGACCAACAGCCGCTGGAAGCATCATGTATGGTGGAAGCCGCATCCATTGCATTCCAGGTGACAGGAAAGAGAGAATACTATGAAATGGCATGGATTGCATTTGATTGGTTTTTTGGGAAGAACTCTAAAGGCGTGATGGTCTATAACCCTACTACAGGTGGCGCTTATGACGGGATCTCAGCTCGTGGTCTAAATCGAAATCAAGGAGCTGAGGCTGGTCTCTCTTATCTCTTGGCACGTCTTGAGATGGAGGTACTTAGGACGCATGAGGTTTAGAGTCCACTCAGATGAGTTTTCTATGCCCTCGGGAGAAGTTCACCTAGTTCAAACTCAGCCCCGCATACTACAGAATCAGCCCCTCCATAGTAGATGAGAAGTTTGTCATCCAAAAGAACACTACCACAACTAAATACAACATTTGGCACTAATCCAAATTTCTCGTAAGGCTCTTGAGGCTCCAATATTGGTTTTTCAGATCTATGGAGAATGTTTTCAGGATCTTTCTTGTCAATCAGAAGATTACCGAGACGATAGACATATTCATTATCCACGCCATGATAGATGAAAAGCCACCCCTCATTAATCTCGATTGGGGGCCCTGCTGATCCGACTTTAAGGCTGTCCCAATAACCAGGTCTGGGATGCATCAATGCTTTTATTTGACACCAACGCTTGAGATTATCAGAATACGCAACACACAGATCGGGTTCTATGCGGTGATACATCACATATGAACCATTTATCTTCCGAGGGAATATTACAGCATTCTTGTTTAAGATGCCCTCAAAAGGATATGATCTCTCTCCCCATTTCCAATTGTTTGAAAGAAAGTCTTCCAACGAAATCTCGGTGATTGAAACTTGGTAGGCTGTTCTTGGATTATTTCCATATGCAGTGTAGGTCATCAAGCAATTTCCATTCATTTGCGTTATTCGTGGATCTTCGCAACCAAGGTTCTCGCAGGAATTCTCTGGAATAAATATTGGTTCAGGTTGCCGAGCATCGATTGAGCAGCCATCCGATGAACTAGCATACCCAATTCGTGATATTCCATCATCACCTTGAGCACGGTAGAGAATGTGGACTCTGTTTCCAGCATGGAGGACCGCTGCATTGAACACATTTCGATTCTCCCAATAATGGCCTGGTACTGGGTGAAGAATAGGATTATTGTCGAAGCGCTTCATGGATTTATCTCCTGGTTTTATTCATGGCTCCTAACGCTTGATTTTATGCATCTCATGTACTTCATCAAGGATTCTTCTGAGACTAAGAAGACCAATGAGTCGTCCTTGCTTATCGACAACAGGCAGATGTCTAATGTTATGATCTCTCATAATCTCTTTTGCCATCGAGAATGTAACATGTTCATCTACTGTTCTTAGATTGGTCGTCATGACCTCAGCAAGTGGCGTGTTCAATGGAATATCATTAGCTATGACGCGGATTGCATCACGTTCGGTAAATATACCTTTGCACTTCTTATCCTTGTCAATAATAATGATTGAACCAATGTGCCTTTTGTAAAGGATACTGATTGCTTCTCTGATGGAAATGTTTCCCGAAGAAGTTACTACATCTTCATCAATCCAATGTTGAATCTTCATTCAGTCAGTCCTCTAATCTGTGACTTATCATCGGGAGTTTATAAGATAATGGTCATGGCCGCTATCAATTGTTACGAAAGTCTCATGACGCTAGCCAGACTTCTTTACAAGAGCAACATAGCTACATCTTTTATGTTTCGCAACCATGTTGCATGTATGAAGAAGAGGAAGCATGTCACAGCTGCTTTGATAGTTGCACATCCTGATGATGAAACAATCTGGGCTGGCGGTACCGTACTCAACCACCCAGACTGGCATTGGACAATTGTGTCGGTCTGTCGTGCAAGCGATGTAGATCGGGCACCAAAATTCGTTCGTGCCGTCCAGCAACTTGGTGGAGTCAGTAAGATTGGTGACCTCGATGATGGCCCGGAACAAATGCCACTATCCGAAGGTGATGTGCAGGAAATGGTGCTCTCCCTACTGCCTGAAGCGCAATTTGACCTTGTCTTAACCCATAGCCCATATGGAGAATACACAAGGCATCGACGTCACGAAGAAACGGGAACAGCGATCGCTTCGCTATGGGAGCAAGGACTGATCAAAGCAAAAGAGGTCTGGATGTTCGCCTACGAGGATATTGGAAAAGGTGGTAAGCAAGATCTCCCTATAGCTATCAAGACAGCGCATCTGAGATTAAACTTGCCTGAGGAGATATGGCGAAGAAAATATATCATCATTACTGACACATATGGTTTCACTCCCGAGACCTATGAAGCTCATATAGTCGCGAGAGAAGAAGCGTTCTGGTGTTTCAAATCGCCTACTGAATTCCAAGATTGGTTGAAGACTGTGAGGAGAAAGCGATGAAGGTACTAGTTCTATATGACTATCCACCTCCCCCTGGTGGCCTGGCAACCCAAGGTGACCTACTCTACAGGGGACTAAAAGAAATAGGAATTGATGCTCAAGCTGTTCATTATTCTTCTGCTCAGGAAAAGGAATGGTACTATCACTGGTTTAAGCCGGATGTGGTTGTTGGAGTGGGATACTGGGGAAATACCCCTGATCTGGTTCTACATGCTCAGCGGCATGGGATCTTGGCGGTGCCCTGGCTGGTAGCTGATGGCTATATAGCGAATTATCAGGAGATCCTTGACAAACTGCCCCTCATTCTGGTCACATCGCGATGGGTTAAAAGCGTCTACATACGCGATGGCCTGCAGGGTGACAATATAGAGGTCTTACCAGTTGGAGTGGACACAGAATCCTTCATGCCGCGTGACAAGAGCGAACAGAAAGTGGCTTGTGTCCGTGAAGCATTAGGTGTTAAGCCTGAAGATATTATGATTCTCACTGTAGGGGGAGATGCTGCATCCAAAGGCGCACAGGAAGTGATGCAGGCTCTGGCAATCATTGATAGTAAAGCACCGAAATGGAAATACGTGTGCAAGGTCTGGCCACAGCCTAGGACCTTGCAGCAGAACCTCATGGACCTTCAACTAGCGACCTCCCTGGGCATAAACGACAAGGTGATCTACACCACTAACATAGTTTCGCGGAATTTCATGCCATACCTTCTGAGTGCGTGTGACATTTACGCTGCTCCCTCACGACTAGAAGGATTCGGGATGCCGCAAGTTGAGGCGGGAGCCTGCTGTAAGACGGTAGTGTCCATCAAAGCTATGGCTATGCTTGACACACTGGTCCATGGTGAAACAGCTTTCTTGGCTGATGTAGCCACCGAGATTGTGATGAAAGAAGCAACTGTCGGAGAGGAGTCTGGCTGGGAGCCCGGGCACAGGATAGTCTTTCAGAATCCAAGTACGGTCGATTATCGAGCTAGTGTTCATGATTTAGCTGGCCACCTTTTGACTCTTATGCAGGATGAGAAACTGCGACAGCGTATGGGAGAAGCAGGGAGGAAGAGAGTGGTAGAGAACTACGACTACCGAATTGTGGCAAAGAAGTTCGTTCAACTCATTTCGGAGAAACTAGGAGTTAAGTGAGATGAGGGCAGAGCAATGGACGACTATTAAGGAAACTAGGGATGCAGCCTTGGAGGTCTTGTTACACAATGCCCGGGGTCCGTTTTACTCATTACCTAGAGCAGCCGGATGGGGGTATCCAGAGCCTTACACCCGTGATCTCTTAATCTCTGGGTTAGGCGTACTTGCCTGCGGGAATCAGAAGTTGACCGAGGTCCTGCGACATGTGCTACAGACACTGGCTAGAAATCAAAGCTGTTTGGGGCAGATTCCAGTACTTGTTCATGACCCGAATGAACTCAATTCTAGTGATTCGACTCCCCTCTTTCTTCTAGCTACCGGTCTCTATAGAAAAGCAAGTGGGGACGCCAATTTCCTTGACGATGCAGTAAAGAAAGCGCTTTCGTGGATGGAATACCAGAGTCCAGCGAATGAAGTGATGGTGGCCCAATTGCCAACCAGTGATTGGCGAGATGAGTATTGGATATTGGGATACGGTCTGTATGTGAATACCATTGTCTTCAGCTATCTTCTCCTGCACAATCAGACCCAGAGAGCCTCCAGGATTCGGCACGAGTTGAACAAGTACAGGATTAGTGGCGAAGTTCAGCCTAGACACAACCAAAAAGGACTGGAATCCCGTCAAAGACCATATTATGCTGCCTGGGTGTATAAAGTCCTCAGTGACGAGCATTTCGACCTCTTAGGCAATAGCCTGGCTATCCTTTCGGGTCTTGCCTCACCGTCGAGAGCAAAAAAAATAGTTTCTTGGATTGAGCGCGAATGTCAGACAATGCATGAACAAGGCCAGCTGGCACTTGACCTTCCTCCCAATTTTTTCCCCTACGTTCATCCAGAGGATCGAGATTGGCATCCCAGATATGCTACATACAATCATCCTGGTGAATATCACAATGGAGGAATATGGCCTTTCATCTGCGGTTTCTACATTGCTGCGATTGTGGCAACAGGCAAAATCTCATTGGCAGAAAGAAAATTACTCGCATTAACCGAACTGGTTCGCTCATCACGTGAAGCTAATGTCGATTTTGGTTTCAATGAATGGTTTCGTGCTCAAGATGGTACGCCAAGAGGACAAGACTGGCAGAGTTGGTCAGCAGGGATGTATCTATACGCTGCGGTCTCAGTCGAGCAAAGGCAGACTCCGTTTTTTGATGAAATTCGAAGTGTTTCATATGAAGTACACAAACAGTAGGGTACCCTTCATAAACCCCCATAATAGAAATGAAATCACAGCTGTTTCTCTAGCCTGTACTGCGGATAGTCAGGTTCGAATATCTCACGTGCTGTTCATTCGTCTGTCAAAAGATTGAAGTAGATGCTGCATCATTTTCATTACGGGACCATGTTTTCTACAATGAATATCATTGTAGAGTATCTAAGATGAGAATTAGAAGAGGTGACTAGGCAATATGAGAATCGAAGAAATAAGGCAGATACATGAGAAGAGGCTATTGAGGATGGCTAATGTAGTAGGAGTGATGATAGGATACAAGGTAATAGCAGGTGAAAAGACTGACAAATTAAGCATAATCTGCTTGGTAGAAAAGAAAATCAAGGAGCAGGACATGAAAAAACAAGACCTCCTCCCCTCTGATATTGATGGAGAACTTCTCGATGTGATTCAGGTCGGGAAACTAAGGACTCTTCAAATCAACAAAAAAGGTCGGCACAGGCCTTGTCCGATGGGCACTTCTGGAGGTCACTACCTAATTACTGCAGGCACGAACGGAGAGTTACTTAGAGACAAGAAGACAGGCAAGATATGCATAGGAACCAATAATCATGTTGGAGCAAACTCAAATAATGCTCAGATTGGAGATCCCTATCTTCAGCCTGGTCCATATGATGGTGGCACCGTTCAAAATGACATCATAGGACATCTCATGAAGTTCATTCCAATAAGCTTCGCCATGGACCAGAGTGAATGTGCAGCAGCAAGGTTCTGGAGTGGGATCTATAATGTTCCTGCAAGGGCGTTTGGAAGGAAGACAAGGCTCCGCCCGGTGGTTGCATACCCTGAGTATAATCTTGTGGACGCAGCGAAGATTGAGGTCGCTGACAGTGATGTGTCTAGTAGCATTGTAGACATTGGTACACCACGAGGTGTTAGACAGGCTCAATTAGATATGCTTGTACAGAAGTCGGGGCGGACATCGTGTCACACAACTGATGGATTAGTCACCGGTATTGATGCGACCTTGGGTCCCATAAATTATGGAGGGAAACTTGCATACTTTAGAGATCAGATAGTCATAAGCAAGGGGGGTTTTAGTGCTGGAGGAGACTCAGGCAGTCTGATATTGGACAAGGAGGGATATGCAGTGGGCAAGCTCTTTGCTGGTAGTGACGAGGAGAACATTACAATAGCAAATCCAATACAGACCTATCTGGACTTACTTGATGCAGAATTAATAACTGAATGAGGTCGCTTTATGGTTACATTAGAGGAAGTAAGACGGGTAAAGGCTGAATACGAAAGAGAACTAATGCGAAAGCCGGGAGTCGTAGGAATAGCCATTGGCTATAAACTCATTAGAGGTAAAAAGACAGACCAGCTATGTATCATCTGCTACGTTGTAAAGAAGAAACGAATAGGAGAACTTGAAGAGCGCGATGTTATTCCGGAGGAGATAGAAGGCGTTCCAGTTGATGTAATTGAGTCTGGGCAAGTCCGAGCTTTGTGAATGAGCTACATCTGTTTCTCTTGCTTGTACCGTAGATAGTCTGGTCCAAAGATCTCTCATGCCATGACGATGCAAAGACTCATTTCCGCCCCAAAAAACGGTTGAAGCTTGAAGAGAATGTATAGGAAAGGTGAACTGATGGCTAGTGTGCAGAGCGCGATAGATGCACTAATTGAATTGGGTGAAGGAATGAGTTTACAGGTGGCAACCAAGCCACACTATTGAACGCTCTCAAATTCTTGTTCAATCACATGTGGATGGGGTTTCTACTCAAGTCCCAGTCAAAATTCTGAGATACTTCTGTCTTCTATTAGGTTTCCTCCAACAAAACTATTTCAAAAATCACCGAAAGGATTAAAGGATTATTAGAATAAAACTTTAGGCAATCAGGGGCGTGGTTGATTTTTCGAAAAGAATCGGTGAATGCTTGGCATGCAAACGTAACAATGTCAAGAGAAGGCGGTGCAGTAATAAGAAATGCAAACTCTGGCTATGTAAGAAATGTGCAAGAAAAGAGGGATTCTGGACTTGGCGCTGCCCGAGATGTGGTGGCAGACTTAAAAAGTACATTTAGTGATTATCTTCATCTGGTGAAGAAATCATCAATTGAGTTACGAAGAGCGATTCTACATCTGCCTATCTTGTCTGTAAGGTAGATAGTCAGGTTCGAATATCTCACGAGC
>JBHLQM010000090.1:0-8940 GCA_048884785.1 Candidatus Thorarchaeota archaeon
GCTCATGGATTGCTGTTTTTGCCTTATCCAGAATGGGACCTAGCTGCTGCATCTCAAATGGAAAACCATGTTTTCTTGTCAGAGCTGAATTGAATAGAGCCTGCAATGAAGCTGCTGCTTCTCGGTGAGTAAGAAAATCTATCTTTGCGCTAGTCTCTTCTATCCGATACTCTATTATTTTGAAGATACCAATGTCAGAAGTGTTCAGAACATGTATTCCGGAGCATGCCGATTCATCAATTTCATCTATTCTTACTACTCTGATTTTGTCGTGTTTTGATTTGACGCCTTCTCTAGCTCTAACTCTATCAGAAAGAGTTGTAGCATCTACAATCACTGTTTCCACTGACTTCTCAGCAAAGATGTGTTCCTGAACTCTAGCCTCAGCGGCAAACAGCATCTCTTCATCAAACTCAGCTCCAAGGACCTCTACTGTGCCATTGCCTTGGTCAATCCAGGTGTAACCCACTTCAAGGTCCGAGTATATCCGCTTCAGTTCACTTGCGAAGAGATGTTCAGCTGTATGATTTCTCATTAGCGCGCGCCTTCTCTTCATGTCAATAACTAATCTCGCAGATTGACCAGATTCAACTCGAGAATCCACCACAAGAACAGTCCCTTCTTTGCCACTGATTGTATTGAGAATATTGACTGGCAAATCCGCAATCCAAAGAGTGCCATGCTCTCCAGCCTGACCTCCACCCTCAGGGCGTATAACATCCCTATCAATAGTAAGATGATATTGCCCGTCTTGTTCAGTAAAAGAGACTATCTTTACTTCGAACTCATCTTTTAGTGGTGTGTCCCAATAGGGTTTGGACGAAATCATCAATTTTCACCTTAGCCGAAACCAATAAAGGATGTATACATTCGTCTATTCTAGTCTAACGGAAGTATTGGAGATAGCCCGGGATGTTTGATTTTCTTAAAAAAGATCCATTAGAGAAAGCCAAAAAACATGTGGAAAAGGCCCTGAAGGAAATTGAAGAGAACTACTTCGATTACGCAAGCATTGAGTATGAGAAAGCCGCAAATCTATTTCTTGAGGCTGGATCTCCTGATTTTGCCATCAAATACTTTAGAGAATCTGCGCATTGTGCGATGGAGGAGGAGGAGTATTCACGCGCCGCTCAAATGAAAATCAGAGCATCTGAGGTGCTTTTGGGTGAGGGGCGTTTTGACGAAGCAGGAGGAATTTACCAAGAAGCCTCGGACCAGCTATTCAGAGCGAATAAACCGGCTGAGTCTATGAGAGTTCTCTCGGTTTCAATTATGTGTCATTTAGCAGCTCGAAGTTTCGACACAGCTGTAAATCTCCTGAGAAAAGCAGACAAACGCCTTCAAGAGAAATCCTCGCAAAATGTGGATGCCTTGGAGGTTGCACGTGAATATGTCGGTGTTTTGGTCGAAGGCTATGAAACAACTCAGGAAAGCCTCACCAAATGTGCCTCTAAGTTTAAACCGAAAGAGAGCGAGCAAGCAGTCTTCAAATTTTTAACTGATAGTGTAAGGCTGGCATTGGACACCCATGTGGAAATTGAATGGGCTGGTAGGGCTCAGGATGAGGTGAGCGCAAAAACCCCTATTGAGTTTGAACTTAGGTACAGATGCCCAGTGCCGGTAAAGGTGGTCAACTATCGGCTCGCATTGTCAAATAGCTTGGTGTTCATTAAAGAGCCTGAGATAGGTCAAGGATTTAGCAATGAGGAATCATGGCTTCTAACCCTGAATCCTGTTCTGAGCGGGACGGGTGTTGTTGGACCTTTTCAACTCACATTAGAGGGTGAACGAATATTAGCTCATAAGCATTCCAATAAGATTGAGTTCACCATTGAAAAAGCACCGTCAGAGCTCAAAATGGAAATATCACCTGAGCGCATTTCTTGTGGCATCGGAGATGAAGTCGTGCTGGATGTGTCTATGTCGAATGATGGCGAAGGTCCAGCTGAAAACATTAATGTTGCCATTGAACTATCTGATGGCTTGGAGCTTTCTTTGGGGAGTCGGGAACGCTCCATTCAGTATTTGGGTCCAAGTGAAAAGATGCTCCTTCAAATATATGTCAGGGGCATATCGATGGGGGATGAACTTGTCAGTATTATGGTAAAACACTCCAAATCTACAATTGAGCTAGTAAAGACTGCGCTTGTTCGTGTTGGATAGCTATGTCTTTGATCGTTCCTCAAGTATATCTAGACAGGCCATCATGACTTGCTGTATAGTTTCTTCTTCTTTGAATCCCTTTAGCAGAATATCTGCCTCGTCAAATCTATTCTCAGTAAGCGCTTCGCTAAAAGAGAGTAAGGTACCCAGCCATTCCCACCTTGTTTTATCGAGCACCCTCTTTGCCTTGGAAATGAGTATTCTTGCTCGGTTCTTGTCATCAATTGTGGCATATCCCATTGCAGCAAGTGATAGGTCAATGACAGCCCTTTCTGCTTTCCCCTCTTCAAGCGCTTTTTCAGATGCTTTTTCATATAGACTGCCCATATTCTTCGCAGCTGTCAGGAAATATTCCGTGTTTCCTAGCTTATGACACGAAAAGGCAGCCCATAGATTCGCCTGTGCCGCAGTTTCGGTCATGCGTTCAAGGAGTGCCTCTTTTGCTGCATTCTCATAGAGTGTCAATGCAGTGCCATAGTCATTGACTTGTCGATATTGGGTTGCAGCTTCAAAATACGCATTTGCCGCAGCCTTGTGGTCATCCCTTTCAACGCTGGCTTCTGCTGCAATATGGTAGTACTCAGCTGCCTTCCTGGTCATCTCTATTACTCTATCGAGGTAGCAACTTGCAGCCTGCTTGTACCTATTAGCAGCCTCATAGTATTTCTCAACCTCGGCATATTCACCAGCAAGACGCTCCCATTGAGAGCACTCGTCCTCCATCATATTGTCGACTCCCGCGATGGACCTTCCTCTCATGCGCAGGTCTAATCAGAGTCCAAGATACTGTGATGAAGTACAAATATCTTGCTCCGACAGATGCAGTTTCATTTTTCGAGAAGAAGCAAGGCGTTTGATGCAATCATCGATGCCTACCTTTTCTTTAGATCCTTCAGAATTTCTTTTGCACGCTCAACTTTGACATTTTTTTCTCGAACAAGCATTTCTGCAACCTTATCCACGAGTTCACCTCTTGCGCCTGCAGTTGCGGCAACATTTCTGGCATGAAGTGCCATATGACCACGTTGGATACCTTCCGAGGCAAGAGCTCGCAATGCTGCAAGGTTTTGTGCAAGTCCTACAGAAGCTATTACATGCCCTAGCTCCGTTGCCGTTTTCACATCCAGAATCCTAATAGAATTTCTGGCAACAGGATGGACTTTGGTCGCTCCTCCTATCAGGCCAACTGCCATTGGTAGTTCTATTGAGCCCAAAAGGTTTCCATTCCCGTCCTTTTCATATTTTGTAAGGGAACTATATCCTCCTGCTGCTGCATAGCTATGGGCTCCAGCCTCGATAGCTCGAAAATCGTTTCCAGTAGCAATCACGACAGAATCAACTCCATTCATGATGCCTTTATTATGTGTTGAACATCTATAGGGATCCGCTTCAGCAAAAGCCCATGCAGATATTATTCCGTCAACAACATCCTCACCACCAAGAAGATCCCTATCAAATGTTGCTCTGGCACTGACAAGTCTGAGGTCTGCCAAATTAGACAAGATCCTCAAGAGAACTTTTCCGCCGGATAGCTTCTCCATCATAGGTGCAAGAGCTTCAGCCATAGTATTCACAGCATTAGCTCCCATTGCATCTCTCGTATCCACAATTAGCTCAACAATAAGCATTGGACCTACTTTTGTATCAATCACTCTTGCCCTGAGATCCTTTGCCCCTCCACCAAACCGAACTAGAATTGGATCTTGTTCATTCGCTAGTTCTAGGATTTGGGCTCTCTTCTCAAGTATCTTGAATTTGGCATCGAAGGGTGCAGGAACATTAACGATCTGGATTTGCCCAATCATTACAGGACCTGTATCGGTTGCGGAAAAACCTCCAAAGGTCCTAGTCATACGTGCAGCATTGCTCGCAGCGGCAACAACAGAAGGCTCCTCAATTGCCATTGGTATCAGGTAGTCTTTTCCATTAACCCTGAAATTTGTGGCAATCCCAAGAGGCAGTGTCATTGCACCTACAACATTCTCAATCATATGATCAAGAATCTCCATATCCATGGAACCTGGATTCACTAGAGGGTCTAGTTCTTCCAATGGTATTCCTGTCAATTCTGATAGTTTCTTTACACGTTCTTCACGAGAAAGTTTGTAAAACCCTGCAATTCTGGAGTCTTCAACCAAGAAAGCCACCAGAGAATCATCGGCTTCTCTTTCTTAATAAGAATGCTGGATTGAACCCCATCGTATAGCTATTGAAGCTGGAAGGTTTTTTCTGTGATATACTAATCATGTCTAAAATCGTCAGCAATATTACTTCTGAGGTTTTTCTTCGTAACTACTGCAACCGCGATTAGCGATGCAACGAATGCAACAGAAATGATACCAAGTACAGCAGGTACCGGAATCACAAGACTGATTGGAAGTCGTGACCATGCGATGTCACTCCCCAATCCAAGGAATGCTAATGGTAATTGAATGATGAGGCTGGAAAGAAACATGCCAACAAAGAGGCCAATTAAACAGCCTGCTGATACGCTTAGCAAGGTGTCGAGAAGGATTGAAGATATGACAGATGATGAATGGGAGCCGAAGGCTCTTAAAACCGATAACTGCTTCTGAAGTTTCCTTGAGCGAACAGCGCTGATAATGGCAACGCCAATAGTGAGATACACCAATGTGAAGACGATATTCAATGTATACACGCCATTGATTGACTGTCCGGTTCTAGAACTGAGTACATTATCTATGCGTTCAGATGTGGCTAGGACGCTGAAACTCCCGGGAACTATTGCTTGTAGATCCTCTATAATCCTGGTTGTATTCATTGTTTCATCAATGTCAACATAGAACTTGGTTAGACGAGATGTGTTCAACCACTGATGCACATATGTGATATTCATGATTACGAAGTCGCGGATGTCAGCAGCGCCAGGCATGTAGTTGATTGTATTCATCGAACCGCTGGCTGACATTGTGTCTACTATGTTGCAACTGAAACTGAAGTTTCCGTAAAAAGTTTCATTTGTAGGCGGTCCCTTAAAATTCATCGTCAGGTTATTGTGATATCTGATATTGCCAAAAGAATCAGCAATCGATGGCCTGAAAGAAGATATCACATTGGTTTGATTTTCAGAAAGTAAAGTAAAGGATCTAATGGCGTCTTTCGATTCGAGAAAATATGGAAGAAGAAATGCGGCCTCCATCCACTCAACTGGTTGTACCGCAAATACACGTAATGGAGTACTCATGGTCACAACTCCTGCGGGTGTGGATTGAAGAAAGCTAACATGAGCAGCAGTTTCAAGCATACCACCAGCATGTAATACTCCATCGATTGAGGTCATATTCTCTATCAAGTCCAGAGTAACTCTCTCATAATTGTCTACGACATTAAGAACAAGGTCAGCACCAGTGTCGAAGGAGTAGAGCTCCCTCATATGCGTTGAGCCAGTAGCTGCCGATATGCTTGAAAATAGCCCTGCAGTAAACATGAGTGCTATGAACATGACTCCTACTGACTCACTGCTTTTCGCCATTTGTGCATAGCGAGAAATGAGCATTGTACTGGATCTTAATGATGGCTTCTTTATGTTACCGAGAACTCTGTATTTGACGAATGATATTGGTCGAGAGAGAACTCGTGTGACCGAGGCAATGAAGACACCAAAGATTATGATAACAATGGAAGCGAATAGAAGAAATGCTACTGGCGAGAAGCTACCATAGAGGATTAGCGATAATATCGGCAAAATGAAGTATCCCGAGAAGGCGACTGCTAGGATTTCCCATAAAGGGTTGGACATCTTTTCCTTTCCTAGCAACGCTTGTCGCTCAACTATCGAATGTGCTTCTTCAGGCATCATTAGCAGCGCTTTGATAGCACCTGGGAGTGCAACAATCAGTCCGAGTGTGAATGAAAACAAGAATACCATCGCTACTGCTATTGGTTCTAGCAGTATCGTGAAGGTTTGTGCATTCGATGGATTGTATACCATGAATTCTTTCACTCCACCTGAGAAAACGGCAGCTAAAGCTCCTGCAGCAATCGCCCCGAAACTTCCCATTAAACCGGTTGCGAATGCGCTACTCATAACCCAATAGAATGATTGCCATCCTGAGGATCCTCTAGTAACAAGGGTGCCAATGTCTCTTCTCCTTTCATCTTCATGAAGCTGTGAATTATATTGAACCAAAAGGATGCCCATTACAATTGTTGGGATTGAAAACGCAAGGGCAATGACAGTCATTGTTGATGCCCACGAATTATATCCATAGATTACTCCAAGTATCTTGAATTCTGAAACGACTGCATAAGGGAGGATTCTCTGCTCAATTTTCTTCTTCGCATCATTCAATGCTGATTCGACTGCATTCGGATTATTTCTTGTGATAAAAGCCGAATCGAATTCAGTCCAGATCCTGTCGAATATGCCATCTGAATTCTCATGTCCTATGAATCCAAACTTCGAGTTCAAGCCTTCTCTAGTCGTTATCAATCGCAAGGAACTTGATTTTTCAGCATCCGGTTGAGATGAAGAACTGAAGATGGTTGAAACGAAAGTACCTGCAACAACAAAGCTTGCGTTATAGTATAGCACCTGATAATTGGACGCATGCACAGTGATTGGCGCAGTAAAAGAATCGCCGATCTCCAGGTTGAAGTATTCGAAGACATCTAATTGGAGGTAGCACAAGCTGTCATTCAAAGGTAGTGCTCCGGGCTGTATTTGCACCGCATTGGACAAAGAATTGAAGAAAGAATCATCGACTCCAATGTATCCATAACTCTTGAAGGGCTGATTACTATTATAGCCAACGATGGTAGTGACAATCTCAGATGATGTTACCATCGGCTGTTCATTCACTATTCCCCTAATCGACTCAAGAGTAAGTTGACTGCCCTCGTAGAATGACTTCGAACACTGAATTTCCATATCGATTGGTATGTATTCCGTCATCTCCTCAAGCACTTCCGTGCTGGTGCTGTCCATGTAAAATAGTATTCCTCCTAGAACGCCAGAAGCAAGGGAGAAAACCAAGAGAGTCACCAGCACTTGATGACTCCTTGAAGTCAACCTCGATAAAAGATACATTAGCTCTCCTCCGCAAATGGTCCTGTTTCTGTCCATGAATAATTCAAGGTCTCGCTCAAACTTAGACTGGCACCCAGTATAGATACTACCACAATGAATACTGCAACGCAAGCAATGAAGAAGGCAAGAATAAGTGACATCATAAGCCATGGAATTTGGATCGTCACGGGATTGGGAAAAACATAGAAACCTCCTCCATATTCATTCACAGCTAGAAGGAGACTATTCGCTGTAAGAACTGGTGCAAAAGCCAGAAGGAGTATAATGCTAATCAGATACAACACGAACATCTCTACTGCTTGGGTTCGAAGAATAGTTGATTGTCCTGCTCCAAGAGATCTTAAGAGAGCTATTTCCCTTCTTCTACTTCTCAAACCCTCAATGGAGTACAGACTGAAAGCTCCAAACATTACTATCACACTTAGGAAAGTATAAAGAGAATCAGCAGCTCGGTCTAGAGAATATCTCTCTTGCTTCAGAAACCTCTCTACCTCGATTGCCGCTGACGCCCATTCATTATTGTATATGGCCTGTCCACATTCCTGATTCAGTATTTCTTCAATCAAGAGAGTAGCATTTGTGGATTCGGCTGTTCGTAAGCAATAGACATAGCTTACATCTTCTGTCGCATTGATAAGTTCCTGTGTATAGTCATTATTTACCCAGATTCTGCCGGTGCCTACAATATTCTTCCAGCTCAGAAATGGATTTGGCGCAATACTCTGTGTGAAGGTTAGTGTATCAGGGATTGCATCCACAACTCCAATTATCTGAAACTCCTTTGACTCAAGGGTTGTCCAATTATACCAAAAAGCCCGCAATATACCTCCTTGTGTTAGTCCGTAACTCTGAGCTATGTCTTTTGTGATGATGGCTCCTGATTGTTGAACCTGCAACTGGAGAAGATATGGTGCAAGCTCGGATGCATTCAGTGGATTTCCCAAAGAGTCGTATCCAACGTTTATGTATTCTTCAGGATTAATCGATACAAAATCATACAGGCCTTCGGTTCCGGATGACAAAGATAGAGGAAACTCTTGCACCAAGGAACCTTGTGAAGTAGGTTCATGAACCTTTATGCTGTCAATTAGAGAATCCCACCATTCCAATTCCTGAGGGTCCAGATGAAATGCAACATCTCCACCAATTGCGAACTTGCTTTGGTTCTCCTTGGTGAATGGTAATGTTGCATCACCTATTGAATAATTCCAGCCTAGGCTCATTGCAAGTACAAGCACCAAAACCAAAATCATTGACGAGGATGTTTCCTTTCCAAGTCTGCGCACACCCACTGATGACGGGATTTTCCCTGACATCCTGCTGAAAGCCCTAGATAATCTAAAAGTCCCTTTTCGAAAACCGCTAAGCACTAACTTGGTCAAAGAGAAGAATATGGCATAAGGTAGTAATGCAATTACAATTGAGAATACAGGATTTGCTCTAACAGAATCGCCGCCAATATTTAATGTCACCAAAAAGAGGACACTGAATAGAAGAACCAAAGAGTCTGCACCTAAGAAATTCAGAGCTTTTGTTATTCTGCCCAGTCGCCCAAGAACTATCCTAGGAGCCTCTTCTTCCCCTTTTGATCCTCCTAGTGAAAGGACCATTAGAGCGGGTGATAGAATTCCAGCCAGAGTAGAATAGGTAATTGCATCAACCGTAATGAGCAGTGGCTCTGAAAAGAGCCTATTCCAGTCGAAGGTGAAGAACCCAATTGAGGCGAA
>JBHLQM010000091.1:0-8585 GCA_048884785.1 Candidatus Thorarchaeota archaeon
GATTTAATCTTTCTCATGCACCCAGCTCATCGATAACCTGTGCCATCACTTTACGAGAGATGCCAGCAATTTTATCGAGAGTTGCTTGAGATTTTGCACCAATATACAATCGCGCCTTTGGCTCTGTCCCAGACACTCTGACTAGAACATAAGATCCGTCGTTTCGCTCGATTCGTATTCCATCTTCCTCTAGGATTTGCGTAATTCCTGAGAATTCAGGCACAAGAAGTTCCTTCACTTTTGCGAGAAATTGGGGTTTAATGCTATCAGGACATGATACATTCTCTCTTAGCATGGGGTACTCGGGGATAGACCTCATGAGTTTGATACAGCTCCCCTCACCTTGTTCTGCTACCATCTGAGATATTCGCGCAGCTCCTGTAATTCCGTCCATCCACTTTCCAAACTTCATGAAGATGGGTTTCCAAGGTTCGGATGCAAAGATGATGTTCTCACCGTCAGGCTGTTCAAAGGACTCCTGAAGAGAACCAAGAGGTGCTCTAGCGACTAGGCCTCCAGCCTTGGAAACTACTTCATCAATTACACTTGAAGTATCAATCGAAACGACGACTTTTCCACCTTTGTTACGCTCCACTTCATCTCTTGCAAAGAGCGCAATAATCCTGTTCTGGTCTATGAAATTTCCATCCTCATCAATTACAGCAATCCTGTCGCCATCACCATCATGTGCGATTGTGACTGCAAAATTAGAGTCCTTTGCCATCCTCATAGTGTCTATGAGATTTCCAGGAGATGGCTCTGCAGGTCTGCCGGGAAAGTGACCATCCGGATTAGAGTTCACTGAGGTCACACTAAATCCTAGCTCGCCAAGAAGTTGAGGTGTATAGTAGCATGCGGCACCGTTCGCAGTATCCACCAATATACGAATGCCGTCTGCCTTCCCTCCTCTACTGAGAGCAAATTTCTTCACGCTCTTGAAGTAGGACTCCCTGATGTCCCAACTGGATATTTTCCCAATCTTGGACCACTCTGCGACTATGAACTGTTTGTCTTCTACGCGGCTCTCAAGGAAGACCTCTTCGGAGCGTATGTACTCCCGGCCTCCCACAAAGAACTTGAAACCGTTATCTGCAGGGGGATTGTGGCTTGCTGTGACTATCACAGATGACGATATTCCGGGGTATGTGCTGTGAGAAGCAACTGTTGGCATAGGCGCAATTCCCAAATCAACTACATCTGTTCCAGTTGACAGAATACCTGAGATTATTGCACTGCCCAGCATCTGACGAGAAGTGCGTGCATCAGTACCTACCCCAACTGTTCCGCTTCCCTTTAGAAGGGTGCCAAGTGCTCTCCCAAGATTGAGAGCAAGATCCGTAGTAACTTTCTCAGAGATACTACCGCGTATTCCACTTGTTCCAAAGATCTTTGTCAGTCAGATCATCTCCTAGTTGGTTGGCAATGCAAGATCTGCTATGTCTTTTGATGCTTCTGCAATCCTTAGCAGGCTATCAACGACAGAGAGCTGTGACTGCGGCTCCCCATTGGGTTGAGTGATTATGTCCTGTCTAATCCTAGCAATTTGGTCAGTGATTTCATTCTCTGCCGAGATAACCCATGCTACTTTGTCAGGATTGAACTTGAAGAGATTTGAAACTGCGTCTAGATGCATTTTTTTCACCTGTTCGGCTATGGACTGCAGCTTCTGTGCCACATCCTTGTCCAGTGATTTATCGACTTTGTTGGCAATATCCACTGATAGGTCTGCAATTCTCTCAATGTATTGTGTAGCCAGTCGAAGGTCTAGTGCTGCCACAGGGGTCACTCCCATTGCTTCCGACATCCGAGGATATTGAATGGCTGACCTTAGTTCTCTAACAATGAGGAAAAATAGGCGGTCTACTTCTTCGTCGCGAGCAATCACATCTTGGCCGAGCTCAGTATTTCCAGCGAAATATGCATCCAATGCATCATGAAACATTCTGGTAGTGATGAGGTTCATTCGTTTCATTGTCTTGATTACTGGTAGTATAGAAGGATCAACAAGACATTGAATCACAATTTGATTTTCAGATTCATCGGTGACTTCCAGAGCTACAAACCGTTTGATGATACGCTTCAGCTCATCTCGCTGAGCGTTTGTTATTGGCTTCTTTGATAAAACACGGATTTCATCGAATCCTAGAAGGTATTTGCTTGTGATTGTCCAACGTAGGTTCGGTTCTATGAAAACTTCAACAAAACGTGTTTCGCCTGCCTTGGGAATTCTCGGGTCAATGATTAGACAACCGTCCTCACGTTCAGCCACCGCCACAGAGTCGCCCTTCTTTAGCCCATGGTGATCAATCCAATTCTTTGGCAGAATGATTAGAAAGGACCCTCCTTTCTTTTCTCCATCTACTTTTTGACCACCGGTTTGTTGAAGCCGCCTGTATTCCATTGGTTTGAACCTCGCATGCCCTGTATGGCGCGCATATTTTATTGTTCTGAGACTAATACACTTACCGTCAAGGCCAAACTATCGCTGCAGGCAGACGTTTAAAACAAATTGCCCTCCATTCTTCGTGGTGACCCTGTGACCGCTACTACCCGACAGCTTCTATTGAAGAAAATCATCACATCTGGATATCAGATTTCTCCAGATGCACTAGACTACATCCTGGAACTAGAGTCACCTGAAGATTTGGTTGAAGTAATACTATCAGAAAACGACTCTTCCAAGTTTCCTCCTGTGCTCTCTCGCGAGTTCTTGATCAAATTGATGGAGGATACATGGCCAACAAAAGTAATACCAGAAACGAAGCCGATAGAAGAGCTCAAGTTGGGAACACTGGACATTGAATATACCGAACCTTTGCCTGCCACAGGAAGATTGAGTGAAAGGATTGTGATTCTGAAGAATCCTGAGTATGATAAGGTTGGTTCATCAGGGACTATTGATGACTTTCTTGCACTCTTTCAGGATAGATTTCGTCGCATGAAACGAATTTACATGGCACGCATTGACACCCAGAGTGCTGTTTCCCCAGGTACTGCAAAGATGAGAAAGAGTGATGCACGTAGAGGCAGACTTGCACAGAGTAATGGAGAACGAAGCAGTCGAGCCCCAAACCAGACTGTTTTAGGTATTGTAAGCAACAAGAGTGTGTCAGCCTCTCGTAATGTAATAATTGAGCTTGAGGATGAGGAGGACTCGATTACGTGCATTGTGCCTTCAGGAGTTGAAGGGCTAAGAGGTAACCAATTATTGGAGAGAGGAAATGCAGTCCTCCCAGATGAGGTTGTTTGCATATCTGGGTATGTTGATGGAGACGGACGTCTTATTGCAAATGATGTCATTTTCCCCGATATTCCCACTGCTAGGACAATAGGCAGAGCGACAAGAGAAGTCTATGCTGCGTTTATTTCTGACATTCATTGTGGGAGTAAAGAATTCCTTGAAGATGAGTTCGACAAGTTTCTCAACTGGTTAAGAGGAAAGGATGCAGATACCTCTGATAAGGAGATGATTAAGCGAATTGATTACGTATTTGTCGCCGGTGATATGGTAGATGGAATTGGAGTCTATCCCAGTCAAGAGGAAGATCTCCTTATACCAGATATCACGGCTCAGTACGAACTAATCGCGAAAAAGTTCCGGAAGATTCCAGAACGAATTAGAATAATAGCAATCCCAGGGAACCATGATGCTGCAAGACAGGCTCTGCCAAAGCCTCCAATACAAAGAGAGTTTGCAGAGTCCCTCTACAAGCTAGGTGATAGGATTTTATTAATGGGAGACCCCTGTCATATTCGAGTAGAAGGTGTAGACATACTATTGACACATGGTGATTCTATGGATGACCTTGTTGTGAATACACCTGGCGCGTCTTATGTATCACCAGCCATTGGAATGAAAGAACTTCTTCGCAAGCGGCACTTGGCCCCTCTATATGGAGGCAAGACCGAGTTGGCACCTCTTCATCGGGATTGGATGGTCATTGATGATCCGCCAGATATTGTGCACTTTGGACATGCACATCATAATGCTGTGGATAACTACCGAGGCGTTCAGGTAATTAATTCAGGCACGTTTCAAGACCAGACTGATTTCATGCGCAAACAGGGTATTGTCCCTACTCCGGGCATAGTGACTATAGTAAATCTTAGAACTGGCCAACCTGACATCCGATTCTTCTATGATTTGTCGAAGCTGAATGGACAGTAGGGATTCTTTGCTATCCAAGAAGCTCCTTTGACAGTTTGGACAATCGAGCGTCTTCTTCCATGAATGTGCCGATATGTGTCCTGCTGACCGCGAGACGAATCTTCTTTGTCCTTCCGTATCGTCCCTTTGAAACTACCGTTGTATTGATCAAGCCAAGCATATCGAGCTCGCTGATTAGGTCACCGACACGCCTTTGGGTCAATATATCAATAGAGAGTGTCTTTGCGATTTCTGCATACGCATTGAAACACTCTCCGGTGAAGATGTCTTTCTGACCTCGGTTGGTGAGTGCATAGACAGAGAGGAGGACAGCCTTGGATTGCATGGGTAATGTCTTTACAGTTTCAGTGATAGTATCACGTTCGATGAACTTCTGTGCCTCACGCACATGCTCCTGAGTGACTTGGCTCTCACCTTTTCGTTCAGCAATCTCGCCTGTGGTTCTTAAGAGGTCTAGAGCTCGTCGAGCATCTCCATGTTCTTGCGCCGCAAGGGCACCAACAAGATTAATCACACCCTCATCTTGAATGACACTTGGATTGAATGCAAGTGCAACTCTTTGTTGGAGAATTCCTCTAATCTCAACAGCGTTGTAGGGCGGGAAGATTACTTCCTCTTCACCAAGGGTTGATAGCACTCGTGGGTCCAACACGTCCTTAAACTTCAAATCATTGCTAATTCCAATGATTGAGATTCTACTATTATCAAGCTCTCCATTCATTCTTGTAAGACCGTAGAGAATGTCGTTGCCTTGGTTGATATCGCGTTTTACAAGACTATCAACTTCGTCTAAAACAACAACAAAGATAGTCGGCTTTGAGTCCAATTTTTGCATAAGAATTGAGCGTATCTCGTCTGTGGGAAGGCCAGTGAATGGGATGGTTGATCCATCAGGCATGGTCGCATCAAGTGCATCACAGAGTTGACGTAACACGCGGTAGTTGGTGCCTACAATTCTGCAGTTAACATGTGCCCTTATCGGAGCTTTCACCTCACTCTGTTCTGCTTTTGAGATGAGGAGGTCAAGTACATACTTTGCCACAACAGTCTTTCCAGTACCTGTCTTTCCGTAGCAAAGGATGTTTGATGGAGGCGCACCGCGAAGGGCTGGTCCAAGGATTGATCCTATTCTATTCATTTGCTCTTCTCTGAAAGGCAGTTCATTTGGTACATATGTAGGTCTGAGGGCGTCGCGGTCTCTAAATATTGCCTGACCCTCAAGAAACTTATCAAATAGTTTGTCAAGTCTAGGTGTCTTCGCCAACTGCACGATCAGCTCCTTTCTAACTCCAGTGGAAATCCAGTGGAACTTAGAATATTTCCACTGGAAAGTTCAGTAGCAGATAAAGCTACCTATCCTAGGAAATGGTCGTTTCGGAGAGTTCATCAATAGTAATTCTGCAAGAGTTGTTGAAAATAAGAGCTGATGATTCGTGCGGCTTAGAGACCTCGAGATGCATTTGCAGACTATGGAACGACTTGATGAGTATGATCACTCGTCATACAAGTTGGAGTCCTATCCAACGCCTGCAAACATAGCAGCTACTATTCTATACGCTGCAGAGGTAGAGCATAATGATGTGAACGGAAAGGTTGTTTGTGATCTAGGGTGTGGTGACGGGGTGTTTGCACATGGTGCTGCACTACTGGGAGCAAGACGTGTAATCGGAGTTGACCTACATCACAAAGCCTTAAAGGTAGCCCGAAGGAATTCATCACTGCTCGGGACAGAAAACAAGGTCGACCTTGTACTTGGAGATGTAAATTCTCCAACACTTAGGAGAGCCATAGATACGGTGCTTAGTAATCCGCCTTTTGGAGTAAAAAAGCGCGGTGCGGATTTGGAGTTCCTTGGAACTGCAATATCGATTGCTAAGGTGGTATACAGCATCCATCTGGCAGGCCCGGATGGGAAAAACAGAGCGTTCCTGAGCTCCAAGATTGAAGAACTTGGAGGGTCTGTGACTCAGGTAGAGACCTTTCAGTTTCCGATAAAGCCGATATATGAACGACATCAGAAACAAAGACATCTAATTAATGTCGACCTTTATAGAATAGAGTGTGAAAATAAATGGCGGATGTAAAGACCGGAGATACTGTTGTGCCAGGCGACCAATTGTGTGTAATAGAGGAGCTAATGCCTGGTTTTGGTACCTATGAGAGAGAGGGTATTGTTTATGCGGCCACTGCTGGATCAGTTTCAATGGATCTAAAAGGCAGAAGTATGAATGTATTAGGACCCAATGGAATTGCTAGGCTTCCATTGCCTGTTGAGGGAGATATCCTCATTGGAGAAGTCGCAAATGCATACGAACAAAGAGCTGAGGTATTAGTTGGCAAGAGAAATGGAGAAGATATCCTCAGTACTATCATAGGCGAAATTCGTATCAGTAATGTCACTAGACGATATGTCAAGAGCATGCATGATGTGATTCGGCCTGGAGACATTGTAAGGGGAGTTGCTCTAAACACACATGAGATTCCAGTTCAGATAGGTCTGGTAGGACCTGACCTAGGTGTTCTCTCTGGAAGTTGCTCAAAATGTGGGAATCGATTAACATTGACCACTTACAACAATTTGATATGCCTACGGTGTGAGAATCGCGAAACCCGTGAGGTGGCCAAAGATTACGGAGTAATGTTTGGTATGGAGGTTCGACAGGACCTCGCACCTAAACGGCGATCCTATTCACGTGACAGATATGATGACAGACGGCATTTCGACCGCAGACCTCCTCGTAGAGGCTCTGATAGGCGGTATGAAGATAGACGTGATGATAGAAGAGGCAGACAAGATAGAAGGAGAAGATAAAGATGGAACCTCGAGTAATTGAGTCAAGTCGGTATGAATTGAAGATTGAGATTGGCGGTGAGGGGCATTCATTCCCCAACCTGCTCAGAAAGACCCTATTGGAAGAACCCTCTGTGGAGTTTGCTGGTTATAATATTGACCACCCTCTGTTGGCGAGTCCAGTGTTTATGCTCAGGACCAAAAAGAGACAAGCCAATGTTGTAATGAGAGAAGCTCTTGAGAAGATGCTTGCGAGAACTGAAGAGTTTCGCAAGAAGTTTGATCAGATTGTTTCAGACCATAGTGTGGACTGATAGGCATCATACTACGATACTGGAGGACTGTTGGTGTGGGACTCCCTTGTCCAGCATGATTCAATCGAATCAATTGTAAGAGATAAGGGGCTTTCCCAGATTGGCGATAATCTTGTCAATTTCTGCTACTCCTTGGCAAAGTCCGTTGCACTTGGAAAGGCATCTGGGGAAAAAGTGAGAGATAGTGTTCTCGCACGAGCTATTAGGGCAACTAGCATTTACAGTCATATCAAGCGAAGGACAGATGCAGGAACGGCTGCCGATGCATATGAAGCCCTGATGGCTTGGCTATGGATGACAGGAAGATTGGATATTCGATTTATGGTGGAATTCCTATCAATGCACCTAGACCTTGATGAAAAAACCAATCGAAAGTCTGAGGGAGCGATTGCTTCGTTGGCCTTTCAGAAGCTGTTGGAAGATGTTGCACCAAAGCTGCCCAGCAAAGATAGATTGTAATTGGAGAGATCTTCAGCTCTCTTCACCATGTAGTAACCCTTTAATTGCTATATGTTCCGGTGAGCAGAAGGCGAGGTATTGACATCATGCAGTTCTGTGACGATTGTGGCTCGATGATGATGCCATTTGTGGATGAAGATGGTAACAATCAATTGAAGTGTCGAAGTTGTGGACATGTCAAGAAAGGAAAAACCAACCTAACCGTATCACAAACGGTGAAGAGAACTGCTCGTGATAAAATTGTTGTCGTGGATGATGAATCAATTCCAATGCCAAAGACTGCTGCAGCATGTCCCAAATGTGGAAATAATGAGGCATACTATTGGACTGTTCAGACAAGACGTGGCGATGAGGGTGCTACGGAGTTCTACAGATGTACTGAATGTAAAACGACCTGGCGAAACTACGGCGGCTAATTCGCTGAACTGTGACCTCATTCTAAGCCAAGGGTGGACTTATTATCTGATTCATAGTAATCTATCTTGAGTGTGTGGCGGGTTTGACAGAAGAAGAGTCAAGATTTCAGAAGCGTAGGCATGCTAGACTCTGTACTGTAAATAGTCTTACATCTGAAACTCCAAATCCAGTCCGTATTCTGTGCATAGTGGTTGATGCCCAACCTGGGGCTGCGCTTGTACAGGATATTATTGATGCGCCTGATAAACAGGGCTCTATTAGAGTGGTGGTTGACCAAGAACTGTCGGTTGCTGAAAAGTATGTGCTGCTCGGAGATGTGAAGATGATGTCCAGCCAAGAGGGAAAGGAACTTAGGCTAATAGTGTTCTCTGCAATCAATGTCAATTCACTCGATGTCAAGCTTTACAAGCAGTCACTCGAGTTAGAGCAAAGGCTT
>JBHLQM010000092.1:0-8266 GCA_048884785.1 Candidatus Thorarchaeota archaeon
ACTCAGGTCGAGGAATTATCCCAACGTTTTGCTGTTAAAACTTGGCTTGAGGAACCTGTGAAGAATTTGTCAACAGGCCTTAAGAAAAGATTGGATATTGTTCGAAGCTTGATTCACAATCCCAAGCTTTTGCTTTTGGATGAGCCATTCAGCGGTTTGGATAAAGATACTACTGAGGATTTTTGGGATTACCTCAATGAACATAGAAATACTAGAACAACAATTGTGACTACACACAATTTAGCTCTTGGTGCTAAGTTGTGTGATGAATTTGTCACTCTCAGGAAAGGAGTCGTAATTAATCATGGCCCAATTGCTGAGTTTGATCAGACTCTCTGAGGTGATATGATGACATCTGGCTTGGGTGCAGCATTGGCCATCGCAAAGAAAGACATTATCATTCAGTTACGTAAGAAGTTTGAAGCATTCTCAATGTTCCTATTTGCCCTCATCGCAGTCCTTGCATATTCCTTTGCATTGGTTTCGCAAGGATCTATACCAGCAGATGTAGGCAGCGCAATGCTTTGGGTCATTATTTTCTTCATGGGTATGTTTGGATTCGCACCCATCTTTCTTTCTGAATCAGAAACTGGTACGTTACGCGGTCTAGCTACTGCACCAATTCCTGCTTGGGCAGTTTATGTTGGCAAAGTAATCTATGGTTTTGTCCTAATGGGAATAGTTGAGGTCTTTCTAGTACCCATAATTTCTATGCTGTTTGGTTTTTCTTTTCTAAATGAGATTCCACTTACAGTAGCTGTACTCGTTGTTGGAACACTAGATTTGGCCGCGGTAGGTTCAATGGCATCAGCTCTAGTAATGCCTTCAGAGGCAAAAGCAACAGTCTTTCCACTCGTATATTTCCCTACTGCCACATCTGGTTTAATCATCCTCATTGAAATCACTAAAATCATAGTGTTGGGTCCGGGCCTTGTTCCAGTGATGTTACTATTTGAAATACTTCTTGCTCATCTAATTGCAATGTTGACTCTATCAGCATCAGTATTTCACTTTGCACTTTCACCCTGAATGTTTGTCTTCAACAAAACGTTCATATTGCAAGTCGCTAGAAAACCAGCAAATCGAGTTGAATGGCCATGAGCAAGAACAGATTGATATTTCTCGCGATAACAGCGGTGATATCTCTTCTATATGTTTACATGACATGGATCTTTTCGCCACCAGATGCTCAGCTTGGAGAAAACGTTCGCATCTTTTACCAGCACGTGGCACCGGCTCTAGTAGCGTATGGATTATTTGGAGGGACACTGCTATGTGGAGTGATGTATTTATGGAAAGGAAACATGAAATATGATGTTCTTGGAGCAGTATCAATCAAACTTGGACTATTGTTCACTACAATAACACTATTGAGCGGAATGATCTGGGCAAACGCGGCTTGGAATTCTCCATGGAATTGGGACCCCCGCGAAACAACCACTCTTATCTTATGGATAGCATATGCATGTATACTCGCATATCGAGCCTCTGTAAGCGATAGGGAAGCCAAAGCACAATTTGGTTCTATCTTTGGAATTGTCGCATTCCCGATGGTGATATTAAGCTATATATCGATTCGAATATGGGATACTCTTCATCCAATAGTTATTGAACCATCAGGGCTTCAGATGGAAGTTGAACACATGATGACTTTGTTTGTTGCAATGATTGCAGTCACAATGATTGCACTTATTATGGTCAATCTTTCGTACAAAGTTGATTCAGCATATGAAAAGTTGATGAGAATAAGAATGTCAAGGAGTTAAGATAATGCAGCAGTTAGAACTATTCATTGTAGCCGCAGTATTTTGGGGTGGTATTTTCGTGTTCCTATTGTACCTTCTAATGAGAATGGTTGGAATCGAGAAACAACTCAAGGTCGTTGAATCGCAAATCGATGGAGAACAATAGAGATGAGGAAGAAAACTCGGATGGCACTTGTTGCAGTCATCCTAGTAATTACGATTAGTATTGTAGGATATCAAATGCTGAATCTCTATGTTGACCCCTACCTCAGTGTAGATGATGTAGTCGAGCATCCTGAATCGTATATGGAACGCACAATCCAGGTCAAAGGAGAGCTACTGGCAGGATCTCTGACGATTGGTCTAGACAATGTGACGCTAGTATTAGCGGGAGATAATCACACTATTCTTGTGTTGTTGCTAGGAGAAGTTCCGGACATGGTGGACGGTCAGGATATTGTTGCGATTGGTACGCTAGAATCAGCCACTCTCATAAGAGCAACTCAGATTCTAACTTCATGTCCAAGTAAGTACGAAGCCCCAACCACATCATAGGGATTCTATTTCCATTCATCTCCAAAACGAGCCTTATGACCAAGAGGTCTTGGTTCGTGTAACCATGGAACTGGTTCTCTCACTAGTATTGATGCCATCTGCGCAACGCGTTTGCCCATCTGTGTTGCCATGGCCATCGCCTCAGTGTCCGCCCGGATATCACCAGGATTTAAAGCAAATCCAATCGGCCAATAGACGCCGCCAGGTAGAATCATTTCTTTTACCATCATGTAGAAGATAATTGTAGCAAGCGAATGATCCACGCCTGACCTCCGACCTACGACAAAGGCACAGCCTACTTTTCCTTCTAGATGAAGAAATCTGCCTGTTCGGTCTATTAAATTCTTCAAAGGTGTAGCTACGGAAGCGAAATGATCCGGAGACCCAAAAATAATGCCATCTGCTATTGCCATTCTTTCAGCAACCTGATTCAGATCATCATCTTGGACACATTTGCCAAGCTGAGTGCATTCATTGCAATGTTTGCATTCTCTGATATCTAGGCTTGCCAAGCCGATGAATTCAATCAAAGCATCTTCCTTTCTTGCAGATTCGAGAGCTGTTTCGATGAGAGTAGATGTATTGCTGTTTGTTCTGGGACTGCCAGAAATTCCAAGAATTCGTGTTCTCAAATCAAGTACCTCGATACAATGGAATTCGATTCTATGGCGTACTTAATTGTTGTTTTTTAATCCGTATATTGTTTATGAGTACGAAAAGTAACTATGACTGATTTCTCATTAAAAGAAAATTACATTCTGTAAAGGAAACATGATTGAAAACGGCCATTTTTGAATGAAACATGAAAACACTCTTTTTGCCATGTATATGCTTGAATTTTCGTCGAGAATCTTGAAAATTCAGTCATCTGAAATGAATGAAAACAAATCTGCGGTTTTCTGTTGGTGAATTCAGGTTCATAATGTATAATCAATGAGGCAAAGATTGACTTGGCGATGCCGTTATATGAGAGTCAGCTAAATCAAAAATAAGTAGGGAAGCCACTTTGACCAAGCAGACTCCAATGCAGCGGCAGTATCTTCAGCTAAAGAGACAGTATCCTGACTGCATTTTGATGTTCAGACTTGGTGATTTTTATGAGATGTTCAATGAGGACGCAAAAATAGCTAGTAAAGCACTTGACATAGTACTTACTGCGCGAGGAGAAGGGGTCAATCGTTGGCCGTTATGCGGAGTCCCCTATCATGCTGTTGATGGATATGTCGCAAAACTATTGCAGCAAGGATTTACAGTCGCGATTGCGGAACAGGTTGAAGATCCATCACAAGCGAAAGGACTTGTCAAAAGAGATGTTGTAAGAGTAATAACCCCAGGAACAGTTCTCGAAAGTTCCATGCTCGAAGACTCTACTAATAACTATCTAGCAGCATTAATTGATGACGGAGGAAAGACCGGAATTGCGTCAGTCGATGTTTCTACTGGAGAATTTCTGGCAACGCAAATAGAGGGGTCTTCAGAGAGCGAATTTGTGATGAATGAGATTGGCAGATTATCTCCTTCTGAGCTACTACTTCCTGATGGATTGTCTAAATCAATTGCCTACAAAACACTGCAAGAAACAGGGATTCATATAACTCTCAGGAATGATCTTGATTTCTCAGCCGCAAATGCAGAAGAACTACTCAAAGAGCAATATGGAGTTTCAACAATTGATGGTTACGGGATTGCAGACAAACAAATAGCTCTTGGAGCTGTTGGAGCTATTCTTACATATCTACAAAACGTTCACAAGACTAGTAAAATCTCACTCTCAGGACTCAGGACATATACAATTGAAACCCATATGGTCGTTGATAATCAGACTCAGAGAAATCTAGAATTGATTAAGAATGCTAGAGATGGAACTACACGGGGTACGCTTCTCAGCATCCTTTCAAAGACAGTCACACCGATGGGAAAGCGCAGGCTGAAGCAATGGATTCTACAACCCCTAAGAGATGTTGATGCAATTGAGATGAGATTAGATGCTGTAGAGGAGCTAGCTCGAAATGCACTAACTCGACAGGGGATTGCTAGTAGTCTAAGGGATGTTGGAGACCTTGAGAGAACAACAAGTAGAATTGTCTTCGGAACCTCAAATGCTCGAGACCTCCTTGGCCTGAGGAATTCTCTTGCGAAGTTACCAATTGCCAAAGACGCGCTATCTTCTTGTTCGAGCAAGATAATACGGGAGTCTGCAAACTCCATTGATCCATTGACTGAACTTCATAAAACACTGAAATCAGCAATTCTGGATGAACCTCCAGTATCGGTTCGAGATGGCGGAATGATAAAGAGGGGATTTAGTCAAGCCCTAGATTCTTTGAAAGAGACTATAGCTTCTGATAAGAAATGGATAGCATCCCTTCAAGAAACTGAAAGAAGGAGAACAGGCATTAAATCATTGAAGGTCGGGTTCAATAAGGTCTTTGGATATTATATTGAAATCACGCGGTCTAACCTGAATATGGTACCTCAGGAATACGAGAGAAAGCAAACGCTTGCAAATGCGGAGAGATTCATTACACCTGATCTCAAGGAGAAGGAATCTGCAGTACTTGCAGGAGAGGAGCGTATCAATAAACTCGAGTTCGAAATCTACGAGGAACTTCGGGAGAAAGTTCGAGATGCGTCAGGCAAACTACGTCAAAATTCGACCGCAATAGCGATTGTAGATGTATTGGTCTCTCTGTCCGAAGTTGCTGTGACAAGAAGATACAGTAGACCGATCCTCACTTCAGGCACTCGAATTAAAATCATAGATGGCAGACATGCTGCACTTGAGGTAATGCTTGGTCCGAATGAGTTCGTGCCAAACAGTGTTGAAATCGGTGATGGCGGCACAACACTGATAATCGTTACAGGACCAAACATGGCAGGCAAGTCGACATGGATGAGACAATGCGCTCTCATTGTTCTTCTCGCGCAGATGGGTTCTTTTGTACCGGCCAAGAGTGCTGAAATAGGCCTCGTCGATAGGATTTTCACCAGAGTGGGAGCTTTCGATGATCTCACAGCTCGTCAGAGTACATTCATGGTTGAGATGATAGAAACTGCAAATATACTGAATAATGCCACAGACAAGAGCCTAGTCATCTTGGATGAGATAGGCAGAGGGACCTCGACATTTGATGGAATGGCTCTTGCTTGGGCAGTCGCAGAACGCATTGTCCAAATGAAGACACGTACACTTTTTGCCACACACTTTCATCAACTGACAGATATGGCGGCTCAGTTTCATGGCGTCAAGAACGTGCACACACTCGCAAAAGAGTCAGGTGACACCATAATCTTCTTGCATAGAGTTGTGGATGGCGGAACAGACAAGAGCTACGGAGTCCATGTTGCCGCCCTTGCAGGAGTTCCTGAATCGGTTGTTAAACGAGCTAGTCAAATCCTGCAAAAGATAGAGAAGGAGAACAGACTCACGGTTGGAGATTCTATTCCTGATTTCAAATCAACAGAGCAAACTAGCCTTGAGTCTTTAGTCATAGAGGATCCTCTTGTTGAGAGAATAAGGCACATAGACCTAGACAGAACTACTCCAATCGATGCTCTTGTACACTTGAGGGAGATGCAAGAGGAAGCAAAGAAACGGAAGGAATAATCGTTGCTTTTATTATCTGGTAGTATTGACCTCGATGCTTCAGTCTGTCGATAGAATCTCATGTGCTTTCTTTAGTTGCTCAATGATTTCAATTCCCTGTGGGCATTTCTCTAGGCATTCTCCGCATTCTTCGCATGCGGAGGCATCTTTTCCTGCAGCCCATGGAATCTTTCCAATCATTGAATAGTATGATTTTGCCTTTTCCTGATCCCCATAGATTTGATAACGTTGCAACTGTTCGAATATGAAACTGATACTAACTTCGTTTGGACAAGGCTGGCAATACTTGCATTGAGTACAAACAAGATCACAAAGTTCCCTGAATCTCCTAGAAATCTTGTCAATTGATCCCTTTTCTGTCCTTGTCAGTTTATCATAATCCTGCCGAGAGGTGATGCTAAGATTATCATTCAACATTTCATCAGAGCCCATTCCTGATAACGCAACTGAAACATTTGGATTACTTAGAACGAATTTAAAGGCAAGATCAACATAATTCTCACGACCGGGTGTCAGCCACTCTTTCATTTCTTCAGGAAGACTTGTTCCAGCTAGACGCCCACCTCCGACTGATCCCATTGTCGCCACAGCCATGCCTTTCTTACCGGCATAGTTGATCATCTCATGATTGACCTGGTCTACTATATTATATTGAACAAGCATCAACTCAAAATGCCCAGAATCAATTATTTCCTTGAGAACTTCAGGTGTGTCGTGGAATGAAAATCCGAGATGCTTTATTTTGCCCTTCTCTCTGGCCTTCAAAGCTCGTTCAATCAGATTGAGTCCTAGCACCTTCTCCTCAAAGGTCTTCTTATTGAGAGCATGGAACAAATAGAAATCCATATAGTCTTCATTCAATCTGTCAAGTTGTTCATGCAAGTGCTGGTCGAAGTGTTCAGGCTCTGTAAACTCTTGTCGACCTACAGGGCATTTTGTCACCAAGGTAACACGTTCACGGTAGCCATCTTTTAGTGCCATTCCCAAAACTACCTCACTCTCACCCCGGTGGTATGTCCATGCAGTGTCTACGTAGTTAATGCCATTATCAATTCCTTTTCGAATTAATCTCATCGCTGCTTCCTGGTTTATCTTGCCGTCTTCTGTAGTCGGAAGGCGCATACATCCAAATCCAAGGGCAGATACCTTGATACCTAGTTTTCCTAGCTTTCTATATTGCATGCTATTTCCTCTCATCAATATGTTTTCGTTTTATGACTTGCACCTGTTAAGTTCACGGGTTTTCGCGCTTTTCTGTTGAAAGTGTATCAATATGAGAATTGCAGTCTAATTACTGAAGAAGTGTCACTTTAGGCATGAGAAACAGCAAAGCAATCTCGACAAAATTTCTTTGTGCAGTAAGATAAGTAAAGACCAATAGATTATTCTTAGGTTTTAATGAGTATCTGATACCAAATCCTTGTGTAATATATCGGAATATTCATGTTTCATATAGAATGAATTGACAAACGGAGGAAAGAAAAAGTGAGTCCTATAGAGATTGCATGTATTCTGGGCTTTGCTTTTCTCCTCTTCAGGATCTGGCTTGTTGAAATCAAGTTGATTGATGAACTCCAATTTAGAAGAAGATACTTCAGCCGGTTTTTTACATACTATACAGCTCTCGCCCTCGTTTTTGGTCTTGGTTTCTATCCCCTGAATGTAATGGTAATGATAGCTTTCCCAATTATCCTCGTGACTTCTATATGGGACATTAATTTTTACCGCAGATTCAAAACTCAGACATATTGGACAAAGAACCGAGGTTGGGTTCTAGTTGAAAGATTAACATTGCATCCTCCAGTTGTCGTTGTAGCCGTATTCATGATTTTCAATGATGCTAGGAATTTCATACAACCTCCTAATCTGCTATTGATGATTTTAGATGCACTTGTGCTTTTCCTTCCATTCTTTCTACTTGATGCACGGTGGACACGGCGCTACAAATGGCCTGAGGCTCTAATCGTAATTGGACTAATGGTTGCATCTGGTGCATCGTTACTCCTTGCAGAAGCAATTCTTTGGGGTGTTCCATTTTGGTAGCTGAAAGCCAAACGGCATCTGATTCATTCTCGGAATACTTCAGGAATTCTCGACTACTCAAAGTTGGCCTAGCTTTCAATCTCATTTACTTTGTTTGTATAATCCTAGGAATGATCTATTTTCTTACCGAGGGGACTCTCTTTGATACTGTCTTTGCGGTGGACTTTCGCGTTTTCTTCGAAGCTGGTCAAGTATTTCTAGCGGCTCCAAGCGAAATCTATAATGTTAACCCAAATGGATTGCCATTCAGATACTTTCCCATTTTTGCCGCATTCATGGCTATCTTCGCAAATGTTCCATTACTCATCCTTTACTT
>JBHLQM010000093.1:0-8239 GCA_048884785.1 Candidatus Thorarchaeota archaeon
CTGTACATATTGATTTGATTGATGAACAACACAAGGCTTTGATAGCTAGAATTGATGATATGGCACAGGCTGTTGAATCGCGGCAAAGCGAGGAAAAAATATTGAAAACTTTAAGTTTCATGAAGGACTACACTGATTTTCATTTTTCAACAGAAGAGAAACACATGAAGAAGACTGACTATCCCTACATAAATGAGCATCTTGGGCAACATGAAGACAAAAAGACATAATTGTGTATTTGCAGTGATTCTCTTCCAGAGGGTTTTGAATGGTTCGACATTTAGTATTGAGATTCATGTATAGTCGGAAAAAGGCCATGGCAACTCCAGAAGATGATGAGATTTCACTGGCCATGGCACTTGCAATAGCTGAAGGTCACAAATCAAAGAATGCGAAGCTTAGGTACCTTAGCAAGGTTTCCGTACCATTCTGGGTTGTTCAGACATCACAAGATAGCTCGATACTACTGTCCGCCTTCGGGAATAGGGATAGGTCGCTGGAAATAACTGAAAATACAAAACTATCCGAAGTTCGAAGAATCATCAGTTCTGAAATTGACTCAGTGGATGCCGTCCCTGAATCGATAGAACGAATCATTCCCATCTTTGAGGAACTATCTAAAAGCGGGATGAAGATCAGAGGTCTTGAGAGTCCTTCTATCCTCAGTCATGTTTCCCCCTACATAATCGACAGGGACCCCAATATCGTGCCGAATCGATTTGATGAAACCCTGAATTCCCAAAAAGCGTTGGATATTAGCTCAAGCTATCAGAGACTGCGAGATGCCTCTGCTAAACGTGTAGACACTATTGAAACTCTCAAGACGCTCGCAAATGAGAAACTGGAAGGCCATTTGAAGGTTCTTGAGAATAGAATCTCACTTGAAAGAGATCAATGGAGTAAAAGAATATCAGCCCAAGAGGCCAGAATCAGGGAGCAAAAGGGGAAGATTAGCGAAAAAACCAGTGAGGAGATATTTGCTCTCAAGACTAAACATAAGATGGATATGCGTGCGCTCACTGCTGAATTTTCGAGAGCCATCTCGGAGGTTGAAGAATTCTTCGAGACCATTATTGAAGCAATTAGAGAAGCAAGAATCGCAGTTCGCCAGAGAGGAGAAGATGTAGAAGCAGCCATTGCGGAGTTCCGCAAACTTGTAGACCACATTACTGAAACAGCTCCCAGGTATGAGGACTCATTGCGTAATTTGACTATGACAGAACAAGAAGTCAGAAATCGATTTAATGAATCAAGGAAAGGCTTAGAGGACCAAAGCCTTGGTGCAAAAGGAACTGCTGAGGAGGAAGCTGCAGAGCTCGAACAGAAACTTGTGGAACTCCAAAAGGAGCGCGATGACCGACTTGCAGAATTAGAGGCATTGAACGAGAAAGTGAACAATTCTATCGCACGTTTCAGAAGAATTCTCAATGAACGACTAACAACTCTACAGCAGGAATTCCTTAATGTAACAACGGTTGCTCTGGAAAATGAATCTATCAGCAACCTAGCCCCTTTGACCTGGCTGGATATTGACACATTCATCGCAATCTATGACAATAACACCTACCTAGTCTTCTCGCCGAGTTTCATGCCCGAAGACAGAATCTCAGCATCTACGCGGCATAGACCTCTTGATGCATCCCTTGATGACTTTTTATCACAGGCGATAACAACAGGCTTGCAGAATAACCCATCTTTCAAAGCATCATTTGAGAAGGCTTGCAGAGAAGGAAATATGCTATTGGAGCCAAGTGCAATTGATTCATTGAGATCAGGATTGGCAAAACTCCAGGCAAGGCAACTATTGGTTGAAGGTTCAAAACACCAGTTCGAATCAGTATGGAGTAAATACTCCGGGCAGTGTCCAAAATGCGGCGCTATGGCTGGAGTGGGAGTAAAATTTTGTCCTGGATGTGGTGCTACTCTATAGAATCGCGATAATTCCTCAGCTTTAGAGTTCTATCAGTCGATTGGATTTAGGAAATCGGGAAGAATCAACCAATATTATTATGATACTTCCTCAACAATCATCCTTGTCAAACCCCCTTGAAGAGTGATGGATGTCACTCTTCGGTTTCTTCCAACCAATCTATGAAGCGAGGGTGATTTTGGACATCTGATACAAGTACGTCTTTGTGAAGTATCATCACAAGTATCCTTTCAAGGTTTTTCACATAGTCGTAGCTTTTTTGATCAGGGACCTTTGTCAGCTTGTTATTGTTTTTTATATCAACGTAGTAAACATCATACATATCCTGATCCTTTACTTCTACCTGAAGCGTGAACTCCATCTCTTCAAAAACAGTTTCAAGCAGCTCATCCAATCCATCCTCCAAAGCAATCCATCCTGAAATTGACTTATTTGGCTGATTACCAATGACATAAAATGCACCAAAGGAATCTTGCTCAGACTCCTTGACACTACTCTGCTTGTCCGCGTCCCGCATATCAATTATGAATATACAACTGAGATATAATTCTTCGTAGAAAATTAGTGGAGTCTATTTATCGAGAGCGATGGTCTTTTTTTCAAGCTCGGTAGGTCACACACCTGATTCTTTGATTATCTCCAGCAGTTTTGTTTCGCGAATTCCTCTGAATATCTTGGCAGGGTAGGGAATTATTGTTCTAAAATGAACGACTGAGGGTAGCTGAACCAGGTACTTCGCAATTGCCTCGGCCTCCCGAACATGATCTGCATCGAAAATGGCAAACATTCTTGGGCTAGATGCTGAAACGTAGGAAGTATAGTACAAATCGGCGTATTTCCTTTCTATAGCCTCAATTATCTCATCAGAACTAATCTGCTTCTCATCCCAATATAAACGCAACACAAAACGAGTGCCAGAGCCTGCATTTGCATTTACTCTTGCACTAAAAATCACCGCTTCGGAGTCTTCTAACTCCCCGAGTATCTTTCGAGCCTTCTTTATGGTCATTCCGGTTTTCTGCGCGATTGTCGAAATGGGCATCCGAGGGTCATCAACTAGGACCTTTAGGACACGCAACTGCGACCTTGAAAATTCTATCTTTTTCCCCCTATCACCGGATGGTAGTGGATTTAATTCGACATCATTCACACCCTTCAGGCCTCTGACATATGAGTTGAATTCAGATAGGCCATCAGTTCCAATGAATTCAACCCAGACCACCAACCATCCACTGGAATCAAGTCCTGCACTAATCACAAATGGATGCTTTCCAACGGCATCAACTAATTCATCCACATTTGTATTGCGGATTGGTTCAACCAGAGCAATCATAGGCTCCGTACTTGCCATGTCTTGGCTTAGTCTAAGACAAAAGGAGACAATAACTCCATCCTCTATTAACTTCCTAATCCTTCTTTTAATCGAGTTTCCTGTGATGCCCAATTCTCTCGATAATTCCTCGTATGAAACTCTGCAATTCCGATACATAGCTTTCAATATCATACGATCAGTGGTGTCCATTTCCATCCCAGCTGGATTAAGGTAGCCCAAAATTCAGACCTAGGACCAATTTGGCTTCCAAGGTCTTAGCTATATCTCCAGTACCTTTAGTACAGATTCTCAAGCAAATCTGTATATCTATACCACGGTTCAAGTAATATTTGGACACTCCAATGACTATATTTGAAAACTATGCATGTCAACAGATAAGGTGCTGAGGCCGGTGACTATGTCAGAACGAAAGAAAGGACTGTCAACACGCAGTGTACATGGAATAAGGAAGATCGAATCAGGACCTGCTGTTGAACCTATAGTCCAGACATCGACTTTTGTATTCAAGAATCAGGATGACATGCTCAGTGCAGTAAGAGGGCAATCAGGGGAGCATGTCTATACAAGATGGAGCAATCCTACAACCAGGAGTGCGGAGGAGAAAATCAGTTCTTTGGAATCTACTCAAGAATCAGTTATTCTCTCTTCTGGAATGGCTGCGATTGCCTCTACAATCTTTGGATACCTCAAAGCAGGCGACAAGATACTTTCGAGTGATTCGATCTATGGCGGCACTGTGAAGCTTTTCAAGGAAATCCTACCAAAGAATGGAATTGGAGTGCACTTTGCCCATCTAGATGAATTCGCTGATATGGTTTATGACTATGGCTCGAAATACAAAATGTGCTATTTTGAAACACCCACAAACCCATCTTTGAGAATAATTGATATTAGGAAGGTTGCGAATGCGGCAAGGGCAAATGGTGTTCCAAGTGTCATCGATAGCACATTTGGCTCTCCTTTCAATCAACGGCCCCATGAGATGGGAATTGATATTGTGATACATAGCGCAACAAAATATCTTGGAGGGCACAGCGACATTATTGCTGGCACAGCCTCTGGAAGCACCGAATCGGTCAATAAGATTCGTTCTGCTGCAAAGCTACTTGGTGGAACAGTCGATCCATTTGCATCATTTCTGCTAGACCGAGGATTGAAGACGCTGGCAGCACGAATGGTCTGGCACAATTTCAACGCGCTATTCCTTGCAGACCGTCTCAGCAAGGACAACCGTATCAAAAGAGTTCACTATCCAGGACTTCCTTCACATCCTGGGCATTTGGTTGCAAAGCGGCAAATGACAGGTTTTGGCGGCATGCTGGCAATAGATTTGAACACGGATCTTGAAATAACAAAACGATTTGTTGATTCCCTGCAGATTTTCCTGAATGCAGTTTCTTTGGGCGGAGTTGAGAGTCTTGCAAGCATCCCTGCACTTACGACACATTACGGGCTATCATCTGATGAACTTGCATCCATGAACATATGCGAATCAACTGTAAGACTATCTGTGGGCATTGAAGATCCAGAAGATCTTCTGTTGGATATTAATTTCGCTCTGGATGAAGCTGGGGTTTAGACTGGCGATTTCAAAGCGGATTTTTGCGGTTTACAGAAGAAATGAATGTTTTATGCAAAGTATGAATGAGAGAATTGACACTTTACTCTCGTTTCTCAAACACGATCGTTGCAAATAATGCAACAATTAGAAGTTTGTCTATAATCGCCAGCCAAGACATTTGTGCAGTCATTACTTTTAGTTGCTCAATGTCAAGACGAGTAACTCCTGTCGAGAGGTTAGCTGCAAGTATCAATTCGATTACCACCACAGCGATTAAGATGAACAATGTCAGTCCTCGAATGTTTTGTATCTTTTTGCTTATCCCCTGCTGCTTGCCTTTTCTTGCTATTTCTTCTCCTCCAAGTCCGTCAGTCACAACTTTGGCTTTTTCCAGTGCACCAGGAATTGCTTTCACATATCCAATCATTATGTCACTTTCTGGCTTGCGCTCATGTTCAATATTCTCAGGCGGCATAGCAGTTCCTCCGTTATACGAATATTAAATTTCTATTTGGGTGAAGAGTCCATATTTAGGTTGCGTTGAATCACTATTTGAGTGTTTCAGGGTTACATAGCCGGTAAAGAGGAGAAATTACTTCCTGCTCCTTTTCACGAAAAAGTAAGCAGAGCTGATGGCCACAACGGAAATGATAGATACAGTCACGGCGACGCCAAGCATATCGACTGGAATAGCAGACCCGGGTTGGTATTCTAGAATTGAGGGAATAATCCAGTCCTCCATCGCAGTATTATACCATCCTGTTGTAGCAGAGAATACTACTACGAGGTCGTATTTCGGAGACACAATGATATACTGACCGGCGTAGCCCAAAGCTTGGTAGTATCCCATTCCATCTCTAGTCCAGATTTGATATCCATATCCAAACTGGCCGCCAGTCATCGTATGGGTCTCTGTTGCCATCTGAACATATGATGATGACACAATCTGCTCACCATTCCAGCTTCCATTTCGGAGAAGAAGGTAGCCAATTCGAGCCATATCACGGGGCCGTAGCTGAATGGTATTGCCGCCAATACTGATACCTTGGGGATCCTCTCGCCAGCTGAAATCCGAAATACCAAGAGGCCCCATCAGGTGTTCCTCGGCGAACTCTTCTGCAGTCATACCTGTCACGTTCTGAATTATTGCAGATAGCAAAAGAGAGGCTCCTGTGTTATAGTTGAAAACAGTCCCTGGAGCAAATGCCATTGGCCTGTCTAGGACATACTGGACCCAGTTATCAGACCTCAACATTTGGTTGTATTCGCTGACCCCAGAATCCGAATTATCGTCCCAATCAAAGCCAGCTCGCATTGTAAGCAAGTCTTCAATGGTTATCGATTCTTTCCAGTTATTCATGTTTTCAATTGTTCTGCCCTCAAAGAAGGGAAGAATCCGAAGGCTGGTGTTTTCAATGAAACCCAAATCAATCGCTATCCCAACTAATATGGATGTTATCGTTTTTGTACACGAGAAGATGTTCATTGAAAAATTCTCATTGAAGAAGCCATAATATTGCTCAAGGACAACATATCCATTTCGAACTATAACGATTGAGTTTATTGATAGAAAGTTCTCATCAATAAAGTCTAACATTTGCTGCAGGTGTGATGATGACATATTCTGGTCTTCCGGTGAAGAATCTGGCCACCCGCTAATTGGATACAATTCTTCAGAAGTAGGAGTGAAGGATTGGCAATGCTTCACTCCTTGATACGAAACCAATAGGATCATGCAAATCGAAAGAGCAAGTATTCGGTTATCCAATGGTATCATCCTTCAGATGAACCTGGGAGATTTCAGATAATTAAAAAGAGAGAGATTGAAGCAAGTCGAGCATAGAATAGAGTTGTTCAAACAAAGGAAGTGAAAAAATGGGGCTGCCGCTAGTTGTTGTTCATGGAGGAGCTGGGGCCTGGAAAGATGAGAGAATTCCAATCGGTGTTGAGCATGTGGCAAAAGCAGCTGAGGTTGCTTTTCAGACACTCTTGTCCCTTGGGAGCGCCCTTGATGCCGCTGAAGCCTGCACGATTTACATGGAAAACTGTGGGCAACTCAATGCAGGAGCAGGTGCTACTAAGAATCTTGCCGATGAGCAGGAACTGGACGCAATGATAGTGGATGGGTCGAAGCTTCAGTTTGGTTCAGTTGCCTCTGTGACAGGAATACAGAATCCGATATCCCTAGCCAGATATGTTATGGAGAAAACCGAGTATTCAATGTTTGCGGGAATTGGAGCAGAGATGTTATACAAGAAGATGATTGAGGAGGGTTATAGAAAAGAAGCTAGGAGATGCATAATAAGGGATCCTTTTGCTACAGAAACAGCAGACACTGTGGGGTGTATTGTGGTTGACGAGCTTGGTAGAATGGCTGCAACATCGTCTACCGGGGGGATTCGGGGCAAACTGAAAGGTCGAGTTGGAGACTCCCCCGTATTTGGTGCAGGCGCCTTCGCGAATGATATAGCTGTGGCTACTGCAACTGGTTATGGAGAGCATATTATGAGGGTTACTCTTAGCCGATTAGTCGTTCAGTTCATTGAAAGTGGACTTCACCCTCAGGCCGCAGCTGATAAGGGTATGGCTTTCTTTTCGGAAAAAACTGGCAGTGAGGCAGGGATAATTGCAGCTAATGCAAAGGGAGAGTGGGGACGAGCAACAAATGCCAAAGCCATGCCTGTTGCTATCATTGATACCAATCTCGAATCAATGGTGTCATTTGAGCGGTAGCTGCTCCTGCGGCACCAGCTCAAGTGTGTGAAAGATTTCAAGACTTAATGCGCCAAGGAGAATGAATATTATAGACATTGCAATTCCATACTCGACTTCAAGGAGAACAAACAATGGTTGTAGATGATGGAAGACAAGGCAATCGATTATGGTCAGTCTTCTATGCACTGTCATCATTGCGAAAAAACCGTCTAAGGAATACTGGCATTCTGTTGTTTTTAGGGCTGAATATTGCTTTGCCATCAACAGTTCTTACTTGGAGCGCCACATCCACATTCATAGTCCTTGATGATCATTTCTCAGATAACACATACCAGCTAAAGGCATCAACACCTCTTCAGGACGATTATCCAATTCTTCAAGACCTTTCAAATCAGCAAGAATCCTACGAATTCGTTGAATTCATCGATTACTTCTGCTCCTCAGTAGGTATCCTTACTAATAGCACTCTACCGGGGTGGACTTGGTATAACGATGCTGTACCTATGCCTAATTTCAATGTAATTGATTTTAGAGTAATACCAACTTCAAATGAAATAATATCTAGAATGGAAGGCGAATTCATTTGGCAAGGATCATCAAAACTGGCACCAAATGAGATACTAATCTCTGAGCGTGTACAATACCATATGAACAGGACATTCGGAGTAATGCTCAGTCCTGGTATGTCAATTGGAATGGA
>JBHLQM010000094.1:0-7895 GCA_048884785.1 Candidatus Thorarchaeota archaeon
AACAGACACTTTCTACAATCTCGTGGGTCCATGCTGACATTCACGCCACACTTTGAATGGTCAATATTGATCTTTGTTTTTTTCACCATCATATTCACCAACCTAGTACTTTCCTGCTTGTCCTGGAATTGATTCTCTTGGTACGAGATTCAATGCATCATGCTTGCAGGCATGTCGACATACTCCGCAGCCAAAGCACTTGTCCAAGTCAACGATGACTCTGTCTACTGAAGGCAGGTATCTAAGGGCATTAAACTGACACATCCGCACGCAGCTTTTGCAGCCCTGACAGTTATCGATGTTGATGTCAATGAGATATTCGCCCTTATAGACGGTTTCAAGATTGAAATCATTCCGGAGCCGCAGCCCACCACACTCCGGCGTTTCGCAGGAGCATATCGCATTAATGTATGGTATGGGTTGGAACCAGACAGATGCGACGTATCCCTTCTTGTTCTGTTCCTCAAGTGCCGCAATTGCCTCCTCACGATCGAGACGATACTTGACATCCTTAGGTATGTATCTTGTATGCTTCTCAATAATCCCTGAGAGTTGTCCAAAATTGACACATACTGCGTCTTTCACTCCTCGCTGCATGTACCTGCAGACACAGTAGTTCTTGATAATCGGTTCAGCGGCAAGGTTACCCAAGATGTGCTGGGCATCTTCCATTGGCAATACTTGACCAAAATGCCCGTCTGCTCTTATTGCAACTCGCTTCTTGCTTTCACTGTGAATCTGTCGTTCAACTGCAGCGCGAATAACGCGGCCAATGATAGGCATCTGCATCTTATACCCGAGGCCGATAGAATTGAATCCCATTATCTTTCGAATGAAGAGGGTTTCCATGCCGCGCCATTGTTCTTCTAGGTATTCTCTGGCATTGTATTCGTCAGCTAGTTCATCTGAGTAAAGCCGAGCGTTTTCATACCATTTACCACCATCACCATGTTTGAAGCACCATTTACACACCTATCAGCACGTCCCTGTTTAGCTCTGGCAAGTGTGGTTACAAAGCGAGATTTAACGGTTCCTTCTTCTTTAGAGTGTTTTCATGAATATGATCTTTAGATGTCAATATGTAACTTGGACTATATGGAAAGCAATATGATACAATAATCCATTCTCGCACTATGAAACCTAATCCAATCGAAGAGATGTTTGACATCTGCAATACGCTCATCGAAATGATAGATGTCGTAGGCGTATGTCCGGACCTGATATCAATGCAAGAGACCTTCTCTGAAACAGTGGAAAATGCGATGAAGGCATATCAGAGAGGGGAGATTGATGTTGATATTAGGATGCTACCTCCTGCCATGTATGCCTTTGCCACAGAAGAGCTTCCAGTTCTTTGTGCGGGAAATCCAGATGATCTAAGAAGAGCAAAACAACAACTAAAATTGTTCATAGCTTCAATGAATGAGCTTACCCGCTCAAGCAAAGCGAAATAGAGCATTATAGACTAGTAGCTTCAGGGGCGGTTAGGTTTCAAAGGAATCTCTGACTTTCTTTACAATTTCAAAACCTGAAATATGAGATGAAGGAGTCTTGCGGAAACAACGTGTCTAGTTTCTTGGCATCTTCAGGTTCACATTTAATCAGACCCAGTTCCAACAATGCAGAGGAAGACTCAACACCTCCAACAATTCTGGAAAGCTCGTTTGGAGTGAGTGTTAGATTCGGTGTGGTAGTATCTTCAATCCGTTCTACTGTCAGGGTTCCCTTATTGCATTCAATTCTATATGTACCATCATTCCATGGGCAATATTTGTCAATGAGCCTGAAAATCAGACTTTCGCTTGTTTTTTCAGATACTTTGATTGACTTGCAATACCCCTCAAAGTCGATGACTCTAATCATCATCTCGCCCTCGACTTTTGTGTGCAGTGATTTCGCATGTTGAAAGAGGGCCCGAACTGGAATCTGAGGAGTGCAATTCCAGATCACCTTAGCAGCATCTGGTGCTTTTTGACTAACCAATTCAAGAATTGAAGGAATGACTTCGTTGGAAGTGAAGTATGCATTCATCATATACACATCTTTGCCAGTAGCTCTGTCAACGAACCCAAGATTGACACAGCCTACAGGCTTTCCATCTTTTTCGAAGATATAGAAATTCCCTGCCTTGATACCTCCAATAAGAAAACCGGGCCACGTGAATACCGTTGAACCAAAACGAGCCATTGATTTCTCTATTTCCGCAATTACCTTCGATTCATTCTCATCTGAAAGTAATCTTGTTGTGATTCTTTTGCTTGTCTTTAGCGGTCTCAGGCTACTGAGAGTAAATTCGTGATGAACCCGTTTCTCAACCACCTCATATCCCACTTTTTCATAGGCTGCTTGTGCTGCCTCATGGAACGAGGGTTCCAGTATCGAAAGGGTGATTTTTTTCTCCTTCATGCTACGAAACACTTGTTCATAGAGCCCTCGAAAGAGCCCTTTTCTTCTATGCTCCGTATCAGTGGCTACTGCCCATACACCCCCAAATCGAACCGCTCCGCCACGTATCGAGTTGTTGCTGTTCGCAAAGAACGCCATGTTGGCGACAACCTTTCCATTATGAGTTGCAATGTAGTCCCAGTCTTCGTACTCTGGTCGATTCATATAGTTCTTCCAAGATTCGATCCAACCTTCTTCAAACCCATCAATCTCTTTGAAGACTCTCACAAGCATGTCAACAGTCTGCTCTCGATCTTCTTCCTTTGCCTCGCGAATTTCATACATCGAATCAGACTTCCCGAAACCAGGACCCATCTTAAGCATATATAAAGATACGCTATGGCGCCATTATTTTAAAATTGGAGCAATTATAGACGTTTTTGGGGAATTTAAAATCATCAAAACCGTTATTTTGATGTATTTAAAACTGGTTTGGAATTGGTAGAAAATCTGACGCGTGGACTCAGAACAGCATTGCATGATTGGACCGAAATCTACAGTATGTATCAAAGAAAAAACAGAAACTTTGAGGAGATGTAGTCTCCTCAAAGATAACAAAAGCATCTATGATCTTCGTCTAGCAATGACTACCAATCCAATAACAACAACAGCAACCAAGGCTGCAACGACTGGTAGATAGCCGCCTGCTAGGAAAGCGTCAACAATGGGATTTCCAGAAGTGGGACCTGAGGTTGTACCTGATTCCATCAGGATGCCTTCAAAACCCACCTTGGGATCATGGATGATTTCATCGCCTCGCTCGTAGTTAAGATAGATCTTTGTTTCACCGAGTGATACTGAATCAATACTTGAGTTGACAGGGTATACAATGCCATCAATCTCAGCGGTTTCTTTCCACGAGAAGAAGCCATTGAATCCAGACATTGAGATGTCCATTGCTGCCTCATCGACAGCTCGTCCATCATCCTCGTCCTCAGTTTCATCGTTGTAAGATGTTTCTGTTGATGCTTCAAGCTTCACATTGAGAGCTAACTGAGAGTTCTCCTCGACATAATTGAATCCATTAATCAGGATGTCAATCTTCATCTGGGTCGGAGCAACTATGGTTCCATTGATAGTTTCAAAGTTTCCAGTTGCGTAGGAACGCACGGTAAACACGCCATCAGTGGTTGAAACCACAAACACGTGGATATCTCCGTCAGTTCCGTTATCAGTACTGTACTCTATTGGTTCGAATGTCATCAACTCAACAGTCTGAACCTCGTCATCAACCTCGTCGTCATAGACGCCATTCCCATTGGTATCTACATACTCGATGAGTTCTTGGAATGTCACCTCGAACTCGTTTCCGGTTTCAGCGGTGGCATTTTCAACTTCATAAGACACTTGGAACTCGACGCCATTATTGTCGGTGCGAATACGGATCCTGAAAGTGTCCTCATTCACTCCGGATTCTAATTGCGACTCTACTTGGGCCTCAGTTGCCCCTACTTCGACTGTCAACGTACGACTGTTGGAGTCATCATCTCCAGTTCCTGTAGTCGTAGTGTCATCATCCGTTGTAGTATCGTCATCAGTTGTTGTGTCGTCATTAGTGGTTGTTGTCTGTGCATAGACATTAACCGCAGATGACATGACTAGAAATAACATAGCCAGAACAAGTGCGTTTGTAATCAGTGCGTGCTTCTTCATCGAATCACCAACTGGAACTCGCATCTTATATATATAACGATGGTTAAGAATAGTTCTGAAAAGTGCATCAAAAAAGGGCTCATAATCCTCTATTTATAAATAGAAGGTTCATAATAGTTCAAAGCACTTCATATAGTATAATGAAAGTCATTTTTATAATGTGTCAAGATGTCTTCAAGTCGAACGTGAGAGCCTTCTCTTCATTTCAACGCCTATCACCACTACAATCACTAGAGCAAATGCAATAGATGAATTGTTGATGCTTGAATTTATCATACTCGTAACAACCCCACCAAAGTCATACACACCGACAATTATTGAATAATCTGAATCTTGAGCGAAATATTCTCCAACAAAATAAAGGAGCCCATTTGAGTCCATGTACATATCAATATACTGAGGGATATTGCTGACATCATAGAAGCCTTCACTGAATGATAGGGTCCTATTCAGCAGTTGATTGCCATTACTGTCAAGATACAAAAGAAGACGCCCTGGATGAAATCCATATATCCAGAGAAGTACCAAGATTGTTCCGTTTGGTCCATCGATAGCTGATGATATGGTAGCAAGATCCCACCAGTCTTGTGTGTATTCTATTTCAAAGTCGGTAGCCCACTCTTGTTCTCCTTCCACATTACGACAAGTTAGACTGACCGCTCCGTATGTTGTGGGATGTGTTGCTAGCACAGACCCGCTTCTAAGGGTATACGCATCATCATAATTACGAGTCATGGACCAGAGGTTATCACCATCGTCAGTCCACAGAGAGAGGTGGTTATCGGTCCGGGCGTATATGTTTCCATTGTCACAAACCTCAACATCCTCTACTCGATCCCATTGAGTCGCTCCGAACCACCGCACCCAGAGTATATTTCCAGTACTATCCAATTTAATGAGAACATTTCGAAATGGAGAAAGTGCGGTTGAGATTCCTATGAATATCTCACCCTTGGAGTTCACACCTACATCACCAGGGTAATCACTGGGAGAATAATCAAGAGTTGAATTCCACAATGGATTGCCATTGACATCCAGAGCATAGAGTCCAACATTGGAACTCACTCCAGGCCCATATATCGTTCCAATGACATAGATATTGTATGGCGTTGCTGCAACTGAATGTACTATCATACGTTCAGATACGTCCCATGTCTTCCTCCAAATTTCATCTCCACGAGTGTCAACTCTGGTTAGAGTTGATCCAAGCCCTATTCCAGTAGGCTCTTCCACTGTAAGCACATAGAAGCTATCATCTGACGCCATGAATGAATCTCTAAAGGCTCCGCTACTACCAACTTGCCATGAATTGCTAAAGGAAGGCATTTCAACTGCGACTCTCTCATCTAATCGTCTATAGAGGGCACTCAATCTTATCTCAGTGATATCCGCAATTACTGATCCATTGTAGTCGCTATCTAAACCGCTATCATCAAAGAACCGCCAAGTTGGTACTAGACCCACTGCAAGTTTCGCAGCAGGTAAGTACTCTGGGATACTACCAGTCATAAGCTTGTCAAATAAATCCTCGAAATATATGCTTGAGATTGTATAGGAATTCGACCTATAGAAGTCCTGACCTCCTCCGAACCTTGTTATCTCCTGCCAGATTCCGTCTGGATGAATGAACCAGAATCTGATTTCGAACAATGCGGACGAATACTGAGTCAAGAACCTCCCAGTCCTGGTTATCTGATATCCAAGTGACAGATTCAGACTCGATGGTAAGGTGTCCAGGTCCCATGTGAAATCTTGTGAGAAATATACAAATTCTTGACACTCAGGGGTAATTCCACTTGTGTCAAAGACCAGCTCTGTTCCTTGAACATGAGTCCAGTTCAGAGCAACAGCACCGCCACTACTCTCTGATGATGCGTTCTTGTGCTTGAAAGAAAACTCTCCGGATGATCCTAGAACGGCATACTCAGGTTCTGTTGTCAGAGTCGGATCAATCAATAATTCCTTCGATTCATGAAGTTCTGAAGGTCTTAATGATGTATTAGTTGAGAGTGGTTGAGCATCTACACCATACGGGAATGGCACTAAGATAGCAAGCATGATGATAAATGATGCCCACGAGTAGAGTCTCATTATTATCTGCCTTTCTGCTAGCCTTCTCAAATAAAACTGAACAGATTAGAGCAGTTTTGGCGAAACATGACTGAAAAAGAAAGAGAGCGGGAGCGTTGAAACACTCCCAGACTAAAGACTAGTAGTTAGATGAGGAATGGCCATCTTCACGAACTGTGCCTGTAGAGCGGCGCCTGCTTCCTCGATACTTCCTCCAGCGTCTCTGACCCCACTCGCCTTGCCACCACCAGCCCTTGCCAGCATTCAAGTACATGGGGATCTTCATTGAAGCCATGAGGACATTCCAGAGATTGGTGATGACAATTATGAAGACGACAAAGACCCAGATGAGGTTCAGTAACAAGATTCCACTCAGCTCAGGGACCATCTGAAACAGCTCTTCAAATGTCATTATCGTCCAGACACCGTTAGTGTTGTTGTAAAAGCCCACGAGCGGAAATGCGATATTTATCAGAAACATAGCGAATACAATCCATGCGGCTCCAACTATTGCCTCCAGCAGGAGGTTCACATTGTTCTCGCCGTATAGGAAGAAGGCTAGGTTGACGATTGCTTCCACAAGCAACAGGCCTACGAAGACATTGACGAATTGAAGTGCTTCAGGTGTCAGGATGTTTTGTATGAACGGAGAGAATATCACCGCTGCAAATACCAGTCCGAAGAAGAACCCTGCACCAGCATCACCTCTTGTCTTGGGCCTGAATGCTCCTGCTCCCAGGCCAAGAACACTCTCGACAACGGTCTTCTCGGTTGGAGGTTTATCCCTATCTAGGTAGGACAAGCCACCTATAATGAGAAAGGCATAGATGAGGGACATGACAACCATTGTAAAGATGGAAATTGGAAAGTTAATTAGTCCAACAATGTCAGGCAATGCAAAGCCTACAATAGTGGCTCCAACGATGAAGACGACTCCAAGAGCCATCAGAGCTAGTGCTATCTTAACGAGTGGAGTCACGTATTCTGCTGGAACCGGCCCAACTCGCTTTCCTGTACCTGCCCATTCATGAGCCGCGTCCTTTGGATCTCCAAAGCGTTCAATAGCAAGCATTGCGGAACCATGGGTCAACTGACCCCGTCCCAGGTTCTCAGCCTCTTCAATGAGGTGAGTGCGAATCTCTGCGAGTGTTTCGTCACTCCCCAATGGGAGGTAGACCTTTACTCGCTCCAAATATTTCTCAATCAAATCCATTGGCGTATCGCCCATTATTTTTCAACTCCATAAAATAGCGTATTCATTTCTTTAGATAGCACAGACCATGTTTCAATCATCATACTAAGTGCCCTACGACCGTCAGACGTTAAGGCATAATACTTCTTGGGTTTGGTCGGATCTTCATAGCTCCAATTAGCGTTCAAAAGCCCTCGCTGTTCCAGTCTTCTCAAGAGTGGGTAAACAGTACCCTGTTCTAGCTGAAGGAAGGAGACCCTTCTACTGAGCTGTTGAACTATCTCATAGCCATATGCTTCGGTCCTATCAAGAACCGCAAGTATGGCAAGAGAGGCGGCTCCGCGCTTGACCTCTTTTGACCATCGGTCAAACTCTTCAAGAACCATCTCAGACTCTTTACTCAATGCGATTCACCTCGCATCGTTGTCGTTTCCTTGAACACTTTCATTATGATACACCGTATTTGGTAGCACATTGTACTGTGCGTTACTTAGTACTGTACATCATTTGTATATAAATGTTACTAGGTGTGCAA
>JBHLQM010000095.1:0-7891 GCA_048884785.1 Candidatus Thorarchaeota archaeon
CCTGTTGACAAATTCTTCACAGGTTCCTCAAGCCAAGTTTTAACAGCAAAACGTTGGGATAATTCCTCGACCTGAGTTTCAAAGAAGTTATGCTGTAATCCATAGAGCTTTGAATAGAATCGGAGATTTTCAATGCCAGTTAGTTCATCATAGAGAAGTGGTTTGTCACCCACTAGGCCAAGATTCTTCTTCACTTCTTCGGGTTCTTCTTGCGGATCGAATCCCATAACAGAGATTGTTCCTTTATGAGGGCGTAGCAGTGTTGATATGATTCGCATAAGTGTTGTTTTTCCTGCTCCATTAGCTCCAAAAAGTCCTTGAATTCCATTCTCAGAGAAATCAAGTGATATGTCTTTTAGTGCAACTCTATAACCATATCTTCGAGTGAGATTCTTCACAATGACTGCTTTCGCCGACATCTGCATCATTCTCTGTTTTTGCGTCCCACTGACTATCTTTTTAGTCTGTCTACCCCATTCGAATTTGTCCGATGTGTATTAGTGAAATATCTTTCTTCCCATAAGTTCAATCTTCGACGAAACCTAGACCAAATCCATCAAACTAACGAATAGATCCTCTATGTTGAGGACCTTAATATCAACTCCTCGTTTTTTGACAGCATCAAGAAAATTCAGCTTGCAAAATACACATGATGATACAATTGTTGTAGCTCCTGTTTCAAGCGCCTGGTTCAACCTTCTCGCTGCTACATTTATCGCATTTTCTCCAAAACCTGCTTTGAAGCCTCCTCCAGCTCCACAACATACTGAATTCTGTCTATTCCGCTCCATTTCTACCAATTTAATCCCAGGAATGCTCCTCAATACTTCTCTCGGCGCTTCGAATACTCCCACATGGCGACCAAGATGGCAAGGATCATGATATGTTACAGTTTCAGGGTAACTTCCTTTCCATTCAAGTTCTCCTTTCCGAAGTTTTAGTGCCAAAAACTGCGTAAGGTGTTGCGTAGAAAACGGTAGAATACCATATCGCTCTCGATAGAACTTGGGCCAATCTAGTGTGGTCGTTCTATAGCATCCTGAACACGAGAAAATAACATGCTCAACACCTCGCGCATGTATCTGTTCGACATTGTGGATTATGAACTTCTCAGCTTCTAATGTTCCGAGTAGCTCTTTTTCTCCATTCTCAGAGTTCTCATAAACCGGTCTTGTTACTTGGCCTGTTCTTATCAACGGGCTACAACAGCAGTATTCATCTGCGCCAAGGATTTGCGGTTCAATATCAAAGTAATTCAACATACGCAAAGTCGCATCTGCTATCTCAGGTCTTTTGTAAGATGCTGTGCACCCAACAAAATAACCCCACTTGGAATCAGTTGAAATTCTTGTGTCTGGTTTAACCCAATTGCCCCGATCAAGCTTATTTTCTCCAAACACATTCTTATGCATAAACGCCATGTCTCCCATGACGTGGAGTTTTCCATATGGTCCCTTACCAAGTTGCACAAGTTTTTTGCGAACATCCTCAATAATCCTGACGTAAGGAACTTTAACCGGACACCTCTCAACACACTGTTCACACGTGCTACATGCATAGACTGCCCTAACAAAACTCTCATCCACGGGCAGATTCTTTTCAACATACGACCTTAATAGTCGAAGTCTGCCACCAGCAAACATAGCTTCAGAATGGAACTCTTCGTAACTGGTGCATGTCCATCGACATGTAGAGCAGTTACTGCATAGGACTATTTGATCCGGATCGACATCAAGTTCTGGTGTGAAGAATCTTTTCAACTAGACATTTCCCTCCTGATATGCTACAGGAATCTGTAGGATTTTCTTCGCTCTACGAAGGAGTACCTGTAATCTTCGGAAATAGCCATTCATCGTAAACATCATGTTTAACCGAGTGTATGACATGTTACAATGTGTCAGCTTGTCTGGGTTCATTATTCCTTTTGGATCCCACTTCTTCCGAAGATCTCTGAATTGCTTGTAGTCGTGTGGTTGGTACTTCTTGATGTAGACTGAATTTTGAAGACCGAATGTATAGAGATGTCCTCCTTGACGATACATTATTTTCACTAGTTTATGCAGCATTGCTTTTCCAGACATAAAATGCATCCAATGTCGATGGTCAGAAGGCGCAAATACACAAAGTCTGGCCATTCCTAAGCCGCCAAGGACCAAGTAGAAACAAGAGTTGATTCGATAGTTGCGTGCAATCCTATACATTCTTCTCACAATAGGTTCAATGTTAGGTAAAGGTATCCAAAAATTCTGCATAGAAAGAGTTGGAACCTCGAGTTTGAGTTTCATCTCGACAATATTTCTATCATTCCAATTCTTCTGATAGTAGGATTGATCCATCTCTCCACCACCAGCAATTTCGAAAATACCCCGGGCTGTCTTAATTGACTCTGTAACCTCAGCATTTGTCCCGCTGTAAGTAACTAGAACGAAGAATACTCCTTTCGTATCCGTGGGAAGTCCACCCTGAATACGCCATTCATACTCAAGATCAGTAAGTCTCAGATAGATTGGTTGGATTCTGGTCTTACTTAATCTGGTCAGTGCGTCTAATGCTTTTTCAAGCTCTTGAAATGCAAACATAAGCCCCTCTGTAGATTCTGGGATGGGGATTATCTTTAGCTTTATTGAAGTAACAACCCCTGTAATTCCTGCGGTGCCGAAGAATACCCGCATGTCATCTCCACTGATAGTATCGATTGTGCCATCGGGTCTTACAACTTCCATCTCCAACGTATTGTCAAGCATTGAACTGTATTTCGGAGTGCCGACTCCTGCTTTGCCGCCTATCGCTAGCCATCCAGCAAGTGTTGAAGCTACTCCACTCTGTGGTGCTACTGGAAGTTTGAATCCTTGCTTTCTAAGCTCGTTTTCTAGGATCTCCCAGACCGCTCCTGCTTCGACTTGGACCCATTCCTCATTTTTATTGATTTCAATTATTTTATCCATTGCTTTAGTATCTAATACAATTCCGCCTCTTGTTGGGCTTGCTGAACCATAGTAACATGTACCTCCTCCCCTTGGAACTACAGGAACATGATGCTTTGATGCGTATTTTAAGATAGACGCTACATCTTCACTGGAACTTGGCCATGCCACATAATCTGCCAACCACTTCTTTTTCCATCTATAATGATAATATGGAATCCCCGTTGTATCTCCACTCGCAGACAAACGTTCTGCAGTAAGATTACTAATCCAGGGAACACTGGTTAAATCGTTGATTGATTCAGTTGAGTCCATTTTCAATTCACCTCTATGCAATATATTGAACGTAACCCATTACAAAAACGATGGTCCAACATGCCGCAGCCACTAATCCTGGACTTTTCGTTCTTATTCCAGAGATTCCGGTAAGGAATGCACCGACACCAGCCAAGTAGCCAATCACTCCGAGAGATATATGTATAAGATGAAAGAGATCAGCTCCCCCGACGCTAAGAATAGTGCCGGTGGCAGGTATTATTGTGACTATATTGATTGTCGTTAATAATAGCGCTAGACCTGCGCACACACCGTGTACGAATGTGTATTTCTCCTTGGAGAAGAGGTATAACGCTGTACCAAGATAAAGGAATATCAATGCAGGGAGACCAAGTAATATGGTCATATGTAAGTTGTCGATTTGCAACATTTGAAATTGATTAGTCATTACGTTTATAGTCATGCAGTTACCTCCTGATGCAATCTATTTGTCCTCGGTGAATACTTCAGAAGTGGAGAGTTGACTTTGCGATGTATATTTTCGAAAGGACTACTGGAGCTAGCTATCTTAATCAAAGCATTATTTATGGTAGAAGCTAGATTGAGTACTCTACTGACTGAGGAACTCAGTTGTTCCGTCATGATTGTCAGACTTCGGTCACCTCTCGTATGGTTGATTCTTTCTTCAATGGAAAATCCTTCTTCCTAGTCTTAGGAATGGCGTACCTATTGAAAGCACTCCTGAGATAGGTATTAAATTCGCAAACTCCGATACAGCAAAGCCAGCGAGCAATCCTACAATAAACCAAATCAGAAAACTCGTTGAATCACTCACAAAAATCCAAGGAACGTAAGCTTGTATTATCGAGGGTACTATGATACCTGCCAACCAAATAACAATTGGTGCAACAATCCCGGCGATGAGCATAATGAGTACATTCAATCGCGTACTAAGAACCAAAGGTCCGGGAAAGACTTTGTGAGAGTTCAAGTATCCCTTTTTATCGGTTTTCCGTTTCAAATTTGACATTTTTGCGTAGTTCTCCTTCCCGTAGAAGCTTCTGGAATGAGCGGCATTCCACATGCCAATTGAGTAAGCTCTACCGCCATGCTTCAATCCTAGATTGATGACATCAAGTGAACGATACCATCCCATCAAGAATGAAATCCTGCGGCGTTCATCATCAGGGAACCAAGTAAGAACTGCTACTTCCCCTCGATCAGTTATCGCTCCTTCAAGTGCGAAATTTTCATTTCTGAAATGTTTGTTCATATGGTTGAGGTAATCATCTAAATTATCTAGAGGCACATAAACCTCAGAGGGTGCCAGACTGGGACCGAGGCGTTTTATCCTCATAGGGTAAAAACGTTCACTCCATTCATGTTCTGCAACTTCCTTTGATTCTACGGAGCCACTATATCTGCTCACAATGTGCTTGAGCTTCTCGATTTCAGTTTCTATCTCATCATCAGTTCCTTCGAACGCGCACGAGATAATGAATCCTCCCATAGTTGGTGGAGCTTGATTCACTTCTTTGAGCATATCATAGAATTTGTCAGTAATGAAATGCAGGTAGAACGGTCTGGTCGCTTCTAGGATGTCTTGAAGCGCTCCAACCATTAGGTTTTGACTTCGAAATGATAATGTTGTAGGCCTAATGTTTCTCAGTGGTATTATTTTCAATACGACTTTGGTGATGATTCCGAGTGCGCCATTACTGCCTACAAAAAGCTGAGTTGAATCAGTGTCATAGATAGCATTATCGCTAAGGTCAGTGAAGAAGCTATCATCGCCACTAAAGAGATTACCTCTTGTCTCAATTTTGAAATGTTCTTCGGAAGTTTCTTTTGTTCGAATTACTTCACCATCCGGAAGAACGACCTCAAGATCTACAACCTGTTCAGCTATTCCGCCATACTTCGTACTCCCAATACCACTACCACCAGCTGCAACCCATCCGCCAACAGTGCTTGAAGGCGCGCTGGATGGATATGCAGCAACAGTTAAACCTTCATCTTCAAGTTCTTCTATTAATCTCCCCCAGATGATGCCTGATCCTACTTCAACTGTCATACTGCTTTTGTCAATGTGATGCACCTCATTTAATCTGGTCATCTCAACAACGATTCCTCCCCTTGCTGGCAAAGCTCCTCCATATCCGCTTGTCCCGTGCCCTCTAGGAACGATTGGAAGGTTATGCTGTTTGCAATATTTCAAGAGATTCGATACAACATCAGTAGTTGTTGGTTGAGCCACTGCTTCAGCATTAGGATTTATTACATCATTAACAATGCCTGGTAGTGCTGCAATATCGTGCGAGTAGAGACTTGTCATAAACATCTCTGAGGAGAAATAATCTTCGCCTACTATGTCCGCCAGATTCCGAATATGTTTTTTCGCGATCATTTATCATACCACCTAGAGACCTAATGCTTCAACAACGATTTGGGATAAATCTTTGAATTTCATTTGTGAACCACGATTTTCTATTCCATCATTTAGTGACATAGTGCATGATGGGCATTCGCTTGATAGCAGGGAAGCTCCTGTTTTTTCAGCCTCTTGAATCCGTCTTGCTGAAATTCTCACCGATCCAACCGGATATGTTCCTTTTAGTAATCCGCCGCCGCCGCAACAACGGGCTTTATTCCGGCTATGTTTCATCTCTTTTAGCTTAAGACCTGGTATGGAATTAAGGACTTCACGTGCAGGATTGTAAATATTTTGATGTCTACCTAGTTCGCAGGGATCATGCCAAGCTACTTCATGTTCGTATTTTTTATCAAATTTAATTTTGCCTTCTTTTAGTAGTCTAAGAACGAACTCTGAGAAGGGGAGGAACTCGAGACCCTCTACTGCCTCTTTGCCAAGTAGGTGTGGATACTCCTCCGAAAAAGCTCTGTGACATCCAGGGCAGTTGAATACAACAGTCTTAACGCCCAGATTCTTCAGAGCTTTTATGTTGTGAAGAGCTAGTTCTCTGCCCTTTTCAAAGCCACCTGCAACAAAGTATGGATTTCCACAGCAAAATTCATCATCACCAAGGATTGTAAAATCAACTCCTGCTGCAGTCATGACTTTTATTGTGTTTTCACCTATGTGAGCTAGAGTTCCTTTGAATGAAATGTTACATCCTGCAAAATACGCAACTTCTGCTTGGATGCCAACCTTATCTTCTACAAGATCATCAACCATGTCGGTCCAGAGCATCCTATCAGCTTGGTCCATCTCCATTATGTTTTGTGTCTGCTGAATAGATTCATCAATGTAATTTACTATCTCCGGCCATTGATTGAGATTGCCTATCTCTTGCCTCGTTAGCTGCCAAAACCTCAGAAGAGGGATATTGGTCTGACAGATTTCCTGGCAAGCTCCACATAAGGTACAATTGAATATTCTGGCGGCAAAATCATGAGGAATCGGTTTATTTTCTTTAATGAGTGATCTTAGCTGGAATAATTTTCCTCTCGGTGACTGTGAGTCCCATAATGTATCGAGATATGCAGGACACACAAAAGTACAGAAACCGCATCTTGCGCATACTGTTGGCTCAATATCAAGACCCTCAATTTTGAGAGGTTCGTACGGTTTTGTCATTATGGAATCTCCTTATCATGGCCATGGTAATCCCAACCAATCAAGGATGGGTGATAGGATGGACTCTCCATAGACTGCAATACCTCCAAGAGCAGCTATGATTATCATCAAGACACCTCCAATTATTACAAGAATCCCATAGATGAGGCTAGATGATCTCCCAACCCACACGCGATCTCCAAGCCTCGCTCTGACGACCATTAAGAAGAGGTAAATCTCAACTGATACAATAGACCAAAGTATTTTGAATCTCATTAGTGAAGATGCTTCGAGAACCGAAAGGGGATATTCAGGTTCCATGAAGCCTGTTATCATACCTGCAATCAACCCAATGAAACCAATGATACTGCCAATGAATATGAACACATCAATATAATGGAATAGACGAGCAAGCCGTGTTCCAGGTGTTTGGATATTATCTCGGAACAAGAAACGGAGTATCAGGCTAATCAGAGCTAGGGCTGCAGCTGCAGCCAAGATTCCGGTATGAAAGTGTACAAAGACTGGATGTATTGCCATTCAAATCACCTATTCAATTTCTCCTTTTGAACGCAGTGAAACCAAAGACTAGAAGGATCACGCCTACGGAAACTGGTAGTACTATCATCATTATTCTCCATGTCTCGAGAAGGCTGCTTGTATCATCAGGAGGCGGTGTGTATGTAGTTACGGGTTGACCTGTCACGTTAACGACAACGTCCAATGATGTTGCTATTGCACCACCGGCAGCAGTCCATACACGAATTGTTAGATTTCCTGGTGTCAATGGCATGAATGTTATTGCCGCTGAGATTGCTCCTGAAGTGGCATTTGCATCGTTCGATGAACCGTCTTCTACCGCCCTAGTAGATACTTGGAATTCCGAGTTATTAGCCCATGAACTTAGAACTGTAATCCATTTTGCACCATTTCCTGCATCTATATCAAGAACAAAGGCTTCTCCAGTCGTCGCGTCTAGACTTGTTGAGTTAGATGCAAGAGTAAGTGTTCCTAGTGTTGTATGACAACTCCCACACTCATTCATATCATCAGTGCCTGAGTAGCCTGGAATAGCTACAACAGAGCCAGCTGCAGCAATGAACACTAAAAGCAA
>JBHLQM010000096.1:0-7827 GCA_048884785.1 Candidatus Thorarchaeota archaeon
ATGCAGAAGTCTGATTAGGATGTAGGAGCCTTTCAGAAGTTCAAGGGAGATTTGACAATTGCTTATAGAAATAGGTATGTTGCAGGTCTTAAGCGAGAATAAGGAAGAATTCTTGAAAGCAGTGCAGATTTTCATATCAGTCCAAAGGTGCAAGCGAGAGGAGATGCTCTACAAGGAGGCCAGATTCTATACCAAGATTGATGATGAAGACTCTATTGAGCACTGGATGTACATAGACTTCTTTGAGAATCCTGAGGATTGCCAAAGACATTGGAACTTGGTCGAAAAGGACAATGAACTCAAAGCATCTTTAGAAACTGTAATGTCTAAGATTGTTCCAGACTCATTCAAGACATCTCGGTGGATCGAAAAAGATGAATTAAGACTCGAGTGAATTTCTGTTGCCCAAATGTTTTCTTGGTCACAGCACTGGAGATTTTTGAACCGGGCTATCTGCCATACAGGTAAGAAAAACAAATGTTACTCTTTTACTAATTCATGCACGAGTCGTGTTGATCTCATAACGGCCCCCAGACTAGAAGTTCTGACTACAATTTTCCATCTCTCTTCATAGATTATTGGAACACGTGTACCAAAACCAATCTACTTCGAATTGCCCACCATTGATTTCAGTTTAGGATGCTTCTTCACAAGATCTCGGGCCAGCTGCAGCTCTCGAGCGCTTACATTCTTATGCTTAATCTGACGCAAATCAGAGAGGCTGATCTTCCTATTGATCAGGGAACGTTCCGCAAGAGATCTCTTCAACGAGATATAGAATTCGTTTTTGTTTGGAGGTCGGGATTGTATCTTTTCCATTGTAAGTCCCTTCGGACTGAGTACTAACTCATATGCAGCATCGCCATCTATGCTGACCAATAGATATCGTCCAATATAGGGACGTAATGCTTGTTGCAGCACGACATCTATCCTCATCATATTATTAGCTTCATCGAGTGTCTGTTGTATTATCTTTTCCAAACTCATTGCAGTCCGCCGCATGTACCTTGATACATCCTACTCATGAACAATTGGATACAACCAAGCGGATTGGAATCACCCAACTATAAATTGCTCAAAACGTCATTCACACACTATCCAAATTGACATAGTTCTGGGAATCTATTGAGATGCCTGCCAGTTCATTTAGAAAATGCTTCATATGAGAGACTTCGAATATTGTCAAAAAATGGAGTCTGTCTTTGCTCTACAGAAACCGCAGCGTACAAATACATCCCAGCGGACCATGTCTGCCAGTCTTGTCCTCTCGGTGTGCCATCTTGAGCCCGAAACCATTCATTGAAACCAAAATCGACATTAGCTTCACGTGAAGGGCGAACCAGTTCGGTTAGTGCGAGCAGTTTCTTTTCAGCCAATGAAGTCCTGCCTGCTGCCACAATCGCAGCTATGTAGAAACCACAAATGAAAGGCCAGATTCCTCCGTTGTGATATTCACCTGGATGATTGAATCTAGCGTATCTGGGATGCCACTCTCGATCCTCTGGATGAACGTAGGGGAAGAAATTAGGAGGGAGGTCAAGTGCCAGTTGACCTTGTTCACGCATTGTCTGACATTCACGCTCGATCCATGAAACTATTCTTTTTGCTCTCGACAACGAGGCGAGACCTGAGAGGATAGCTAGGCTGTTGCCTAAGAGGTCGAAATGCTCGTCACTGAGGACTTTATACACCCAAGCAGCAAAATATGGTCTTTGACGGGGTTTTATTCCTTTTTGGTTGTGTCTGGGTAGAACTTCGCCACTAATCCTGTACTTGTTCAACTCATGCCGAATCCTGGAGGCTCTCTTGGCTTGATTGTGCATGAGAAGATAGCTGTAGACAATAGTATTCACATAAAGGCCATACCCTAATATCCAATACTCGTCTCGCCAATCACTAGTTGGCAATTGGGCCACCATCACTTCATTCGCTGGACTCTGGTATTCCATCCACGTAAGCGCTTTCTGTACTGAATCATCAAGGAAGTTGGCTTCCCCGGTCGCTTTTTTATAGAGACCGACAGCCAAGAGAAAGAGCGGAGTCGAATCGCTAGAGTTGAGTTCATTTGAATCATGGACAAGTACTGGAATTTGGCCCAAACGACTTTGATTTCTTGCCAGCGTTTGGAGTACACGTCGCAGAACTTCTGTTAACTTCTGATTCTCGCAGGCCAGTATTCCTAGCCCAGAGATTAATAGATCACGAGTGTAAGGCTCCGGGTACCCCCATCCAGCGGCTCTAGGCAATGAATGATACGGACCTCGAGCATTGTGCAGCAAGACCTCTATAGCGGCGTTCTTAGCCTCTCTGATACTAGCCCATTGCTGTGCGTTCAACTCATTTGACTCCTAGTTTCTCGGAGATGAGTTGAACAAACTTCTTTGCCACAACTCGGTAGTCGTAATTCTCTACCACTCTTTTCCTTCCCGCTTCACCCATTCGGCGTCGTAATTTCTCATCTTGCATAAGAGGCAACAGGTGACCAGCTAGATCATGAACGCTAGCTCGATAATCGACTGTACTTGGATTCTGAAAGACTATTCTGTGCCCGGTTTCCCAGCCAGACTCTTCTCCAACAGTTGCTTCTTTCATGACTATCTCAGTGGCCACATCAGCCAAGAAAGCAGTTTCACCATGGACCAGTGTGTCAAGCAGAGCCATAGCTTTGATGGATATTACCGGTTTGCCGCAGGCTCCGGCCTCAACTTGCGGCATCCCAAATCCCTCTAGTCGTGAGGGAGCCGCGTAAATGTCACACGCATTCAAAAGGTACGGCATGAAATTCCGCGAAACTATGTTAGTAGTGTAGACCACTTTGTCATTTATACCGAGGGTGGTCGCTAGTTGAAGGTCCATGAGGTTCTGCTGCAAGGTTCTGGGTTGTGGCCAGACCTTGCACACGTATTTCCATTTCGGAGCTTTGCTATCAATAATCGCTAGAGCCTGCATCACTTCTTGTGCGCCTTTGGATGCAGCATCTCCGCCTACGGTGAGGAGCATAATGTCTTCAGGCTTGACGCCTAATGCTTGGCGGACACAGGCCACTTTCTGTTCACTCTTGTCACGTGGCACGAAGGAGTCAGTGTCCACACCAACCGGCAAGACCTCGATATTATCTCCCTGTAGACCGTCGCGTTTGTAGACGCTCTTCACCCAATTTGATGTGACTAGAATGAGAGGCAGCTTGTTAAGAATCTCTTGATAATTCGCTATATAGCCATCAGCTACCAGCCATGGCACAGTTAGTATCCCATGCCGCTGAGGATGGAGAACCAGATCAGGTGTATTTCCCCAGTAGCCCACTCCTACAACTACATCTGGTTTGAACCAGTGGTAGTACCATTCTTTTTCCTGTGCAGAAGTATAATGGACCGCTTGAGCGTCAATTCCTAATTCCTTTAGTCCTCTGTAGAGTAGGTCACCTTGGGTTGCCAGTCCTCCAGGGGGAGGTGGATAGTCATATAGAACCAGTACTCTCATCGCTTTTTCCTCTCAGACTCCAACCATTCTCGGAATTTATCAGGCGATTTGAAACACCAGAACGCTTCTTCTCTCGCAACGATATTGGCTTCGTAGCCTCCAGGAGCGAAGCCATAAGTGTCAGTAATGATGATGTATTTTCTTCGCCATATATCCTCAGGCAAGTATGTTATCAGGTGTGCAGTCTTAATTGCTTTGGGGAGATCATCCTTGCCGCCCTTTCCACCATCCTCATAAGCGAACATCCAGACCTCTTTTGCTTTAATCACTCCATTCTCCCAAAGCGAAGCGACTGCTATTCCAGTTTCTTCATGGCGTCGATGTCTTGTGTATTCTCCATGTGGACTGTGGGTTAGGATAATATCAAAATGCAGTTTGGGCAATAAGGATAGCACCATTTGCTGTACGTCGACTTCTGATAGAGGCAATTGCTCTGGTTCATCATCAAGGTCACCAATCTCACTGACTCCACCAAGTTGCTGGACAGCTCTGATGAATTTTGGCGCTCGATCTCTGTCGCTTCCACGGCATAGTGATGCAATCGTCCAATGCCAGTCCGAATGGTTGAGCACAGTCCCACCAGCCCAGATTGTTTCGTCATCAGGATGTGCCACTATCAAGGCAGCTGTGACATGATTCCCTTTTTTCATACATACCAGCAGTGGTGCGAAGTATAAAAGATGTAGCTCTGTCGTTTCTGTAATGAGGTCTGACCAGCGGAACCGGACTTTCCTAGCAATGAAAAAAGGTTATGACCATCATCTTATTAACTCCCAATGATAGGGCACCGATTAGAGGTTGACTGAATGAAGATTCAACATTGGATAGATGAAGATGTAGTAACTTCCTCGGGGGATATATCCATCAGAGAAGCAATCGGTCTCCTTTACAAAAGGCACATTGGTTCAATCATTATTGTTGACAAAGATAAGAAGTGCAAAGGTATATTTACCGAACGTGATGCAATCCGCGTCATAGCTGATGATATTCCATTGAACAGGCCGCTCACTGAGGTCATGACGACCAATCTAAGGACAGTAGATGAGCATGTTACATTCTCGATGGCAAAAGAAATCATGAGAGAACATAATATTAGACATCTGCCTGTCGTCGATAAGCAAGGACGACTCATTGGTCTTCTTAGTCTCAGAAAAATCCTAGATGAAGTACATGAGATGCATAAAATCAAGCGTTAGGAGTCATTAATAAAACCAGGAGATATAGCCATGAAGCGCTTCGACAATAATCCTATTCTTCACCCAATACCAGGCCATTATTGGGAGAATCGAAATGTGTTCAATGCAGCAGTCCTCAACGCTGGAAACAGAGTCCACATTCTCTACCGTGCTCAAGGCGATGATGGAGTATCACGCATTGGGTACGCTAGTTCATCGGATGGCTATTCAATCGATACTCGGCAACCTGAACCAGCATTTATTCCAGAGAATTCTTGCGAGAACCTTGGTTGCGAAGATCCACGAATAACACAAATGAATGGAAATTGCTTGATGACCTACACAGCTTATGGAAATAATCCAAGAACAGCCTACCAAGTATCAATCACCGAGATCTCGTTGGAAAACTTTCTTTCACACAATTGGCACTGGGGAGAGAGACTATTGCCTTTTGAGGGCATCCTAAACAAGAATGCTGTAATATGCCCTCGGAAGATAAATGGTTCATATGTGATGTATCACCGCATAGAACCAGATCTCTGTGTTGCGTATTCTGATGATCTTAAGCGTTGGTGTCAAATAAAGGCAGTAATGCATCCCAGATCGGGTTATTGGGATAGCCTCAAAGTTGGATCAGCAGGACCCCCAATCGAGATTAATGAGGGGTGGCTTTTCATCTATCACGGGGTGGATAATGAATATGTCTATCGTCTTGGTAGTCTTCTGATTGACAAGAAAAATCCTGAGAACATTCTCTATAGATCTGAAAAGCCGATATTAGAGCCCAGAGAGCCTTACGAGAAATTTGGTCTAGTGCCAAATGTCGTATTCAGTTGTGGCAGTACTTTTTTGGATGACAAGCTTCTGATTTATTATGGAGGCGCAGACTCTGTAGTGTGTGGGGCGGAGTTTGAATTAGGCGAACTCCTCCCGAGGGCATAGAATACTCATCTGAGTGGACTATGAAACTCATGCTTACTAAGTACCTCCATCTCAAGACGTGCCAAGAGATAAGATAGACCAGCCTCAGCTCCCTGATTTCGATTTAGACCACGAGTTGAGATTCCATCATAAGCGCCGCCAGTAACAGGATTATAGACCATTACGCCTTTAGAGTTCTTCCCTAAAAACCAATCAAATGCAGTCCATGCCATCTCGTAGTATTCTCTCTTTTTTGTCACTTGGAAGGCAATGGATGCAGCTTCTACCATACATGATGCTTCCAGTGGCTGTTGGTCATAGAGGGCTTTTTTGCCCCCTTTTTTGTACCAACCACGATTACCTACTGGCTGATAATTGCCCTCCATGATGTCGTTTGCCGCAAGAAACTTGAGTGTCTTCTCCGCAATGCGAAGATAGTCCTTTCTTCCAGTTATTTGATACGCTCTGAAAAGAGCATGAGGAAGACGCGGGTTTGCGTAAGTAATATGCGATTCAAACCATTGCCATGTTGGAGTAGATGTCTGTCTATAAAGTTCACAGAGCTGTTCGGCAAGGTGAATTATATTCAGTAGAGGATTTTTGTCTTCGGGGAAGGCTTTTGCATAATGGTAGAGACCTAGGATGGTGAACGCTTGAGCCCGAGGTGAACTTATATTCAATGCCCAAGTAAGACTCTTGTCAAAGATTTCCTGTGCGGCCATTCTAATATCCTTTGGAATTGAAGTTTCTTGAGCATAGCCGCAGGCCCAGAGTACACGTCCAAGTGAGTCATCTGAGCCTATATCATCAAGAAAGCTACGGTCGTATCCAATATAGTTATGAAGTCGTCCATCTTTTCTCTGAACATACAGGAGAAAACTGAGGTATGTTCTAGAAAGCCCTAGGTTTTTTTCTCCGTCCATTAGTTCATGGTATCTGAGAGTAGCTAGAAGTGCCCGGGCATTATCATCTGTAGCGTATCCTTCTCTCCGATCAACTATCGATGACTTTGCGTGCTGAAGAATACCCGTGTCGTCGGTCATATTATACAGCCAAAGGCAATTAACTGAAGGTAGCTCGATGGGGATCACTATCCTGCCTACTGCGTTAATTCTTTGAACAGGTCAGCATATTTCGAGGCCACGCGAGGCCATGTCATACTTTGGCCATGTTCGTATGCAAGTTTCTCAATGTGAGCTTTCTTTTGAGGATTGTCCAAGAGTTGCCTGATACCATCGGAAATGGATTTAGGACTGCTAAACTTACAAAGGATACCTCTGTCTTCAGCCAAAAGCTCTTCGGCATAATAGAAAGGAGTGGATATGATAGGCTTTCCAGCCCCCAATGCATAAGTGACTGTTCCGCTTGAGAGCTGTTCCTTTTTAATGTAGGGACAAATGTACACATCTGTGGCTTGTAGGTACTGTATCAATTCATCCTTGCTGAGGAAACGATTATGGAATCGTACATTTTCTCTCAGATTTAGCCTATTTACCAGCCGTATGAGGCGCTTCCTGTATTTCTCGCCCTCGCTCATTCTGACCTGTGGATGAGTGACTCCGATTATCAAGTAGAGTAAATCAGGATGCTCCTTTACAATCTCCGGTAATGCTTTGATTGCATGTTGAATTCCTTTGTCTTGACTTAGGAGACCGAAGGTTGACAGAACAGTCCGCCCTTCCAAGCCAAGATCTTTCTTAGCAGGTTCACTTGGTACAAAGGGGAAGTTAGGGCTTCCATGCGGGATGACATTGATTTCATCCTTGTTAACACCATAGTACTCATGTAGGATGTGAGCTGCCATATTCGTCATAACCACAATGGCAGAACTAGCTCGCGTTATTCCATTCACTACTCTATTGTGGGCGTCTGCGCTCTCTGGTGTCTGGAATATTTTAGCATCAGGAAAAAGAGTTGTATGCATTGTAGTAACAATAGGTTTGTTCAGCTTTTCCAAGAATGTTAAGAGATATTCACCCCATGTCCCCCCGAAAAGTCCAAACTCGTGTTGTACATTTACTAAATTAAGATCTGAGCTATTAATGTAGTCGGCAGCCTTTTCATAACTTGCTATATCGTCCTCATCAATTTGCCATACTACTTCTTTTCCATAGTTATAAGATGAACCAGGGTCATTGATAGCCATAATAGTCGAGGGTTCTATCACTTTGAGGTTGTCTATACTCTTGCTCAAGTCTGCCGTGAAGGTGGCTATTCCACACTGTCTGGGGGAATAACTACTCAAGTATGC
>JBHLQM010000097.1:0-7820 GCA_048884785.1 Candidatus Thorarchaeota archaeon
GTTGTGGGATCATCCAGCTCAAACAATGCCTTGATGTCTTTAAGTGGAGCAACTTCATTGACCTTTGCCTTGAATACTGGTGCGCCTTTCCCCTTTGACTTCTTCCAATCAAGAGGCATCATCAAGGAACCATATTCCTTTGTCAAATCCGTGTAGGTTATTATCTGACCCTTCACCTTATGGGAACCTTCTGGAGCACCCAAGAGATAGCCTTTCAGCAGATCTTTCTCTTGATCAAGATCAGCTTTGAATTTTATACTTGGTTTACTTAGAGTCAGCTTTATTCTCGGACCTGGATGCTCACCAATACCATACTTGACAAGTTTTGCATGTGTATGATCGTCAGGATTTCCATCGATTATTTTTGCAACCCAACTCATACTTAGGCACCTTATCAGATTCGCTCGTAGGAACGATTTAAACCCTTCGTGAAAAGCATAGATGCACTATAGCACTACAAGACCAAAAAGACCCCATAACCAGACAACCACTAATGTCACAACTAGAATCGCAATCAGATCCACAACAAGACCAGTAGTTATCATCTCCCTCATTTTCACTTTACCAGTGCTGTATGCAATCGTCGATGGTGGTGTACCTGTTGGAAGCGCAAAGTCCATAGACACAGCTATTGCGATTACCATGACTATTAGCAATGGGTCTATTCCAAGACCTGTTGCAAGAGGGATAGCTATGGGGATCAGTATGACAGCTGCTCCTGTGTTCGATGCAACCATTGTAACGAGAACTGCAATACATCCGATTATGACGACAACAAGAAAAGGTGGAAATAATCCGAGACCTCCCATCTGGTGAGCAATGAAAGCAGATAAACCAGTGTCAATCATTGCACCACCTAATGCAATACCACTTCCTAAAATCAAAAGCGAAGACCAGCTAATTCCAGAGGATACATCATTTTCATCAAGGAGACGTAGCATCATCAAAGCCAATCCGCCCATCAAAGCAACAATTGCACTGGATATACCGTGGCCCGACCATCCTACTACATTAGATATGAAGTCAGGGAGTTTCTCGGTAAACCAAAGGACTATCACTGAAATGAAAATAAGGACAACCAATTTCTGTTGTGTCGGCATCGGTCCAAGCTTAAGATATTCATTATAGGAAACCTGCTTAAGCTCGCTCATCTCTTCAATACCCTTTGGAATTTTGAAGCGAATCATAATCCATTGCCAAATGATTGGCAACATTATTAGCACAACTGGAAGTCCAAAAGGAATCCAGCTCATGAAAGAAAATTGAACTCCCAAAAATGAATTAATATAGGTCGCAGCCAAAGGATTGGGAGGAGACCCTACTAAACTAGCAACTCCACCAAGGGTTGCGGAATAGGCGACCCCAAGAACAAGCGCTTTTCCATATTTATTGCGGGTTTCAGTACTCCTAATGCGACTAATTACTGCCAATGCTATTGGTATCATAATTGCAGCTGAAGCGGTGTTACTTATCCACATCGAAAGGAATGCTGTCACTCCCATCACCGTGAGAATAAGACTAGAACCAGATCCTGCACTATTTGAGAGTATGAGTAGCGCGAGTCTCTTATCCAACTCATACTTTGAAAGAGCCCGACCAATCAGGAATCCTCCAAAGATGAGGGCAACAGCTGGGTCAAAGAATGGAGCCAAGGCAGCTTCCGGGTTCTGAATATCATATAGAACAATGAGAATAGGAATCATTAACGATGTTGCTACTAAACTGATTCCTTCAGAGAACCATAGTATCGCGACAACTACTAGAATCAATACTGCAGCTTGCGACTTGACAAGAGGCTGATATTCAATGGTAAAGATCTGTCCAGATTGCCTCGTTGGACGGAGGATAAGGTTGAATCCATCATCATCTGACAATGTTACTAGGATTTCTTCTGCAGTGATTATATCCCCTGTTGCATTGACAATAACCGTTAGGGGATTGTTAGTTTCAATTAGAACCGAATTTGGAATCGTAACCGTAACGTTTGTTGAAACTCCGGTTAAGAGATACGATGAACTGCTCTCAGAACCTTCTTTTTGGAATGTAACATTGTAACCCTCAGAAACAGAGATACTGTCGGAAGAAATGTCCAGATACACATTGTACTGTCCAGCTTCTATCTCAGGGGGGGCTACATTATACAATACAAATCCAACAACTGCTGTGATGAGAAGAATAACCGCTGTCTTCCTTGAGAATTTGTACTGCAAAGGGACACCACATCTTTTCCTAGTCTACTGGACGACCATCGATAATTTTCCGAAATTCGGCTATGGGTAAGGCCAAACCCTTGGTTCCAATTATGGTGAGCGATTTTTCAATAAATCCTTGAGAATATTCCTCGATTGTCTCAGATAGCTCGTCAAATTTCTCAAGAGGGCCCGCATAGACTGTGAATCCTGTAAATTCGGTCCCAAAGGCACTTGTGGCTTCAATTATGACTTCCATACCCTTTGGAAGTTTTGTTTTAATGCTATTCCAAGTCTTAAACCAATCTTTTTTGTCCTCATCACTCATTGTCCTTAAACGATAAAATGTGAGAAAAACAAACTCTGTTGTTCCAATGTCCCCAGGAATCCTACTGCTCGCCATGGTTTAGGGTTGGACCTACATAGCTTATAAACGCTAACGCATCGGCCAGTTCTACATTACAAGGAGTGCTCTTGAATGGGACTTAGAAAATCGGGTCACTTTCTGACCCTCATGATGTTGTACCTTGTGACTTTGATTATGCGTGCATCGTTTTACGTGACAATCGCAGTTATATCGAGTAATGCGTACATGAGTGGTATTTTACAGGGTTGGGGAGTGGCAGCAATTCTTGCAATCTATCCAATCGCAGAACTGAGTACGGTTTCATTCTTTGGTTCGTATAGTGACAAGATTGGACGAAAACCAATATTCGTAGCAAGCCTGTTTCTAACTGGATTGGCAGCATTCCTATTTGGTATTGCTACGTTTGAGTTTCTTGCTTACATTCTTGCTGTACTCTTTGGAATTGGAGCGGCATCAAAAGTCACAACGACATTATCGATGATTGCAGACGCATCTTCTGAGTTCAATAGAGCACGATTGATGGGGTACTATGATCTGTCTACACTGATGGGACTAGCGGGAGGTTTTGGTCTTGGCGTTATTCTGCTTGAATTTGGATGGGCAGCTAACATACTTCTGTTTGCAGCAGCTGGAGCATGTACAATAAGTGGAATTCTCGCAATATTTCTAATCAAGGAAACTCGAGTCGTTTCTCAAGAAGATGTGAGTATGACTGCGCTCTTGAAGGAAGTAGCCAGTGACAAACGTATTCAGTTAATGCTTCCTGTCTACATACCAATAATCTCACTCTATGGTCTTGTCATCTCAAAGATGAAACACATCATTGAGGACTACTTCTCTCTAACTGCAACCGACATGTTAATTCTCTTTGCAATGTTGGGAGTTTCTCTGATTCTTGGAATCATAGTGATGGGACATCTGTCGGACTATCTTATGAAAAGACGACCATTCATTGTAACAGGATTGATTGGTTTTGGACTTCTCGCATATCTCTTAGTGGCTAATGCAGATCAATTCGAAGTAGTGTGGTCAATATGGCCTTTGTTACCTATTTTGGGGTTCATTGCAGGCTCATTCCCACCAGCTGCTATGGCATATCTTACTGATGTTTCCAGTGAAGAAGCTCGTGGGTCCACAATGGGGGTTTACAGCATTTTCTTTGGTTCAGGAATGATCATTGGTCCATTGGCTGCAGAGTTTGCATATTCCATTGGCGGATTATTTCCGGGTCTCGGCACACTTGTTGCGATTCTAATAGTAATAGCTTGTCTTGGGACATACTTCTTGCCTGAAGCAGCGCCTGTAATGAAACAAGAGCCTATTCAATAGAAGGGCCAATATGGACTTTCAGGAGTTCCGCACCACTTGCATTGAGCAAGATTGTCTTGTGATACAATGACCCTATCAAAATTGTCTTCTTACATCATCCCAACTATGATTGATTTTATTCGTGAAGATATAGAGCTTAGCATTCAAAGCACATAGGAAGGCTAGTTTAGCAAAGAGTTAATAGAAACTAGGCAGAGAGTGGCTTTAGGTACTCCATTACGGAGGAGGAAACTATTGGTTAGGCTCACAACAATTGGAAATGTCCTTTCGGGCATCGGAATTACATTGCTGGGAGTAGCAATTGGTGTCAAATATTTGCTAGAGAGTCTGGGAACAACAGGGGACCCGCTCCAATATCCATTCTACATCTGGATGGGATCATTGGGCGTCTTGGCAGTTGTTCTCATTGTCAGCATCATCAACACATTCACGGAGATGACCGGCTATGTTCATCCGGATGACAAGCTCTACGCCAATACGCTAGTCTTCATCATGACACTTGGTACCATCCTAACTTTCGGATTGCTTGAAGGTTTTGACACAGCTGAGATTCAGGGTAGTCTCTTCAACATGGGTACCATGATAGTTATTGCCTATATCTTCCTGTTCATCTTCGTCTTCTTTGGATCAAGGATATCCTCAGGTGCTGAAACTGGACAAATCAAGGAAATGACTTCAAGATTCATGCTTGTATCACTCATCCTTGGTGCAATTATGGCAGGAGTCAATTTTGCGCTAAATTGGATTTGGCTCTTCACAGCATCCTATGCATGGGCTGCAGGAACTTTGTTTCTATTTGCCATTGCTCTTGTGTTCATCATCGTATTCTTCCTTGGCAGACGTTATGAGCCAGTAGGTGAATAATTACAGTAATTTTGGATGGAGAATACTCCATCCACTCTTTCTCTTTTTAGTATCAAGCGATACTGGAAAGGCTCTTAAAACCACAGTAATGATAAATCGTGATTGGTGTTCGATATGGCAGACAACAAGCTTTGGCTTGGATTCAAGCTAGACGAGGAAGGAAAGCGAACAGATGAAAAGTTCGAAATCAGTGTAGACCTCCTACGCAGACATGGAGGAGTTTTTGGTTCAACAGGATCAGGAAAAACAGTTCTTTCAAAGTGTATCCTAGAAGAAGCAGCAATGCAGGGCATTCCTATCCTAGCATTTGATCCTCAGGGAGATATTGCATCATTGATGCTTCCTGGAGACCCAAAGGAACTGGCTTCTAAAGGGGTACCTCCAGAAAGACTCAAGGAGTATATGGATAAGGTCATTGTCAGAGTCTACACACCAGCAAGTAGCAAAGGACTGGCAATTTCAATCAATCCCTTGAAACTTCCAGATAGAGATGCCGATCAAGATGATATTATTCGTTTGCTTGACAACTCAGCTCGAACACTAGTAAAAGTCCTCATGAAAGTTGCAGGTTTATCGAAATCTTGGGAAGGAAAGGCATTTGCTGCAGTCTATGAACTTCTCAGAACCATTTGGGAAGCTGAGAAGACGGAGATTGATGAGCTTTCAGAACTAGCTGATATGCTTGTCGCAGACAAGGAAACTGTTGGAGTAGATCTTGAACCTTTCATGAAGTTATCAGAGAGACAGACTCTAGCAACTCGGATTAGAAGCCTTACCGTAGGATCTTCTCAACTGCTGTTTAAGGAAGAAGGGAATATTGACTTCGACCATCTCACAAAACCTGTGAATGGCAAAACACCAATCAATGTAATATTCCTCAAGACACTCCGTAGCGAAGAAGAGAAACACTTCTTCATCGCGATCGTGTTGAATCAACTCTATTCATGGATGCTACGACAAGGTTTTACTGAGAAACCACGTATGATGATCTTTCAAGATGAGGCTGCACCATTCATTCCGGCTGGAATGAGAGCACCTGGCCCCAAAGAAACATTTCTACTACTGTTCAGACAAGCACGAAAATATGGTATTGAGTGTCTGATAGCAACTCAGAGTCCGAAAGACATCGACTACAAAGCTTTCGAACAGTTCAATACAATTTCAGCAGGTCGTATAAGTAGTGAACAATCACTCAAAGTTTTGGAGCGTATCCTTGAACCCATTGCAGGCGAAAAAGAATCTGAAGAGATAATCACTCAATTACCAGGGCAACAAACAGCCAATTTCATCTTCTCGTCTGCTGACATGAAACCCAAGGTCAATAATATTGGAGTTCGCTGGCTTCTAACAAAGCACATCACTCTTACAGAACGAGATGTGCAAAAACACATGGAAAAACTTAGGGCTGAACAAGAAAAAATATTGAAACAGCTCGAAGAAGAACGTCTGGCAAAAGAGAGAGAAGAAGCCAAACAGAGAGAGAATGCAAGACTTGAGCGTATGAAAAAGATAGAGGACGCCAAGAAAGAGGCCGAAAGAAAACGTCTCGAAGAAGAAAAGAAGAAAGCAGACGAAGAGGCTCGAAAAGAGAGAGAGAGATTGTTAGCTGCAAAGAAAGAGAAATTTGCGACTGCCAAGGATAATGACAAGGTCTTCGAAACTCGAGGACAAGCAGGGATGCTCTCCTATGAAGACATCATAAATGGATTTGTTGCTCGAATTGAAGCCATTGCACGAAGAACCTTTGGACTCCCATTCTTGCAGGAGCTGGTGAAACGTGGAGAGCTTCATTATGAGAAAGCCATGTACACCTATTTGACTGAAACCAGAGAAGCAATCAAACAGGGCTTAGCTAAGAAAGTCAAGAAAGAAGGAAAGAAGAAAGGACGAAAAGAAGACTATCTGGTTTATGAGTTTGAATATATGCTCAAGCTAGTCATCGATAGTATGGGTGTCAAAGAACCAGACTACGTTGACGAGGCTCGACTCAAGAAGCAATTTGAGATGATGGTATCAAATGCCAGCAAGAACAGCTTGCTTGAGAGAATTGTACTTGGACAACCATTCCTTGAGTTCTAGGATTCTGAAAAGAACTCCATGGGCTCAGAAACCCGGCAAACAAGCCATTGATCAATCATATCAAGTGTGATTCTTTGAGCATCATGCATCACATCTTGACTAATAATCTCTGCACCGTATAAAAGAACATACACACTACTGCTACTATCTGTAATCATAGTACGTTCAGAATCGTGTGTAGCATATCCAAAACATACTATCTTCTCATCATCAGCAACGACAATTTCACGTCCACGACAAGTAATTGTCTTTCCTCCAATCCTCTGAAACACCTCGCCATAAAATGCAGTACGAACAACAAGATCACCCTTCAATTTAGACGAATCTATGAGACCAATCGGAATTTTGTGATATGCTGATGCGAGATTGATAATATCTACAATGTCTGAAATTCGCCATAGATTCAATCCCTTGAGAATTCTACGCAACACCGCCTCGCTTGATACACGAAGTTTGGTGGGATCCATCCCGAATGTCCAATAGAGGTCTCTATACGATCTGAAAATTGGATCATCCTTGACATCATCGAGAGTCATTTGAGAACGGATTTCATCGAATGTTTCTTTCTCGTATTCCTCAAAAGATGAACTGGATTGTCCAACCTTGAGGTCTTCAAGTACGATAAGTGAAAGACTAAGACCGGGTCGATCCACTTCAAACCGAACAACCGGATTCTTGGGTGTCATGATGAAAACAGTCCTTCAGTTCAACATTGGAATGACTTCTTCAAGAGATTCAACTGATATATCTGGAGTTGTATCAAGATCTCCGGATTCGAAGGATACAATATTATCTGGGTCGCGGTGAACAAGAATAGTTGTCAAGCCTGCTGCATTTCCACCTGCTATATCGGAAGCGGGATTATCACCAACGATGACAGCTTCCTCGCCAGAGAATCCCAACGCATTAACAGTGGCAAATACGATTTCAGGAAGTGGTTTTCCAACCACAACTGATTCCACCCCTGTGGCATGTTCAACTGCTGCAACAAT
>JBHLQM010000098.1:0-7804 GCA_048884785.1 Candidatus Thorarchaeota archaeon
GAGATGTGATATGACTTCACGGAATTCAACTTCCCTAAGCAGGACAGGAGTTCCTTTCTCTCGCTTGGGCACACCTCTGCAAATACATAGTATTGACCCCCTCCGAGCATCAGCACTTCTCCGATGCAATTGTTTGCCTCAATCTGCTGCAGGAGTTCGGTCTTACCTCCATTATCATCTGTCCTGAGATCTACCATGACCCAGTCTACACCAAGGGTTTCTTGGGAGAGTTCGGCAGTGAAACGTTGGATTACACCCCACTGACGCAATCTATCTACTCTACTCTTGATGGTAGGACAGGAAACATTGAACTCCCTCGCAATTTTACGATATGATTCTCTGCAATTTCCGAGTAGTCGTGTTATGATCTTCTTATCTAACCAATCCATTTGTGACACCTCGCCTTAACCATAATAGTGTGAATTATGATGTAAGAAATGAAAGAGGCCTAGCGCCAGGACAACCCTTGACGCTAGGCTTATAGCTTTGCAGCCGCTCTCAGTCGGGACTTATCGTTCTCCAACCAGGAGGACCTATTCTGATCAAATATGTATCTGGATCAACACTTGGGGTGTTGGTCTTATGATCAAGAACATCAGGGTCCGCATAGACATTAGGTTCGTTCACTCTGTGATCAAGAACATCCGGGTCAGCATAGACGCTGGTGTCCTTGTCGCCAGACAGAGCTAGGAACCCGTTCATTGCTGCCAGTACTCCGACCCCGATTGTGCTCACGAGAAGACACAAACCAAGGCCTGCTGCAATCATCCGAGTTTTCTTCCTATTCATTTCGTTACCACCTCTGTACATCCCAGCGTTTGTTCACCAGAACTGTACAAGAAATTCAATGCAGACAATTTGTATAAGCTCGTGTTAACAATCTGCCTTCCAAAGTGGCATACCCCAGATTAGTGAACAGAAAAAATGGAAGGCGGCCACTTTACAAAATGGTCATGTTTTATCTTCATAGACACACAGTTTTTTGTGTTTTAGGCTACTAAAGATCCCTAAACCACGCTTTTCATAGCCAACGTGAGTAACTCCCCGCCTGGTTTCATAAATCAAGATCAAAAACGCAAATAGGTTACGTCCGTCCGCGATGAATACTCGAAGGTGAAGGCTTAAATCTGTTGGAACCAATTCAGAAATGACTACAATGTCACGAGGACTACCGAATACAATGTATTGGTTCCACTTTAGTGTGAACTAATCTATGTATCCTCTTCCTCGTGATGTCTGCTTCTTCTGGTGTGGTCCTCTCGGGGAAGAGGACAGTATTGTTTCGGTGATCCTCAATGGAGGATACGAAAAATGTCAGGTCGTGAATCACGAAGAAGGAAAAGAAAAGTGCAACGTGAAAGCAACAAAGATGAAGTGAGATGCTGCATCGATAGTTTTGGTGATATTCTAGCCAAAGCTGATACCATCGAGAGTTTTCCGAATCGAGATATCCATTGGCTGACATCCAGATATATGAAGAATATGTATGAGCGGGCGCTCATGCCCATTGGTGAGATTCTTCCCTATCCGGAACGGCTGCAGAAGAATGCAATCGACACCCGTTATATGGCTAGAAAAAGCGGAATTGTGCTGGCTGGGGACTAATTAGGTTCTAATACAGATCTCCAGTATACAGGCATGTAGTCTTTGAAGATGACCCGCCAAATTGGTGGGTCAATAACTTCTTTTTGGGCCCATTGCGCCAATTACACTTCTTAAATTAAGAATACGCTTTCTATATAGCTAGGGAGAATACTATGGCAGTAGCTAAGTCCAAAATCATTATTGGCCTGGCGCTGGTCAGCGGAGTGGCAATAGCCTCGGTGGGGCTTATCTTGGCTATGAATTTGAATCCCGATGATACATCGATTCATTTTACCCTGCTAGATAATGCTGGGGTCATGATTGAAGCGCAAGACATTCGAATCTACATTGACCCATATAACCTACCAGATAATCAGACTGCGCCTGCCGATATCATTCTTGTGACCCACCCACATGGGGACCACTACCATTATGCATCCATCAATCAAATAGCGACTGAGGAAACGGTATTCATCTTTTCCTCAAACATGACTACAGAAATTGCTCGACATGATGGAATTAGTCTCAATCCAGGTGATTCTTATCAAGTGGGTACCATCAACATTACTGCATTCTACATGTACACATTTCCTCCAGAAGGATATGAAGAGACTGAGGCAAGTCATCCGCAAGAATGCAACTACACCAGCTATTTGATTGACATTAATGGCTTCACTATCTTTCATGCTGGTGACTCAAAATGCATTGATGAATATGATCAGCTGACTGGAAAAGTCGACGTTGCTCTTCTTCCTCTAGGACCTGGTTGTCAAACCATGTATAGATCAGAGGTTGTAGATGCATTGGAAATCATTGAGCCAAAATACTTCATACCAATACATTTCACGGTAGAGGAGAAGGACGAATTTGTGGACATATACGATACGCATATCGAAAACCATGGAATTCAAATTCTGAATCTTGGTTACTTCACGTCCTATGAGTTTGATGAATCCGACACCTGAATGAAAAGTAGATAGATTAGAGTGGTGTCAATCACCACTCTTTGATTTCTTTACTATTCACTTTTATCTTGAAATGCCTCAATGGCCATTCTCTTGACAGTCTCACGCATTTCGGATATCTTCTTGGCATGTTCTCTTACATCTTCATACATATCTATCTGGGATGCGATTCCCTTCTCAACATATGATGATACAGCTTCAGATCTGCTCTTAAAAACTTCAAGTTCAACAAGTGCGTCAAGTATTTCGACTATGTGTGAACTCAATCGGGTCATAACATGGACCTCTCGTTTCTTGAGTTCGAATTCCTCTGTGTATAGTTCGCCGAGGATGCGTTCCTTGAGAGTGCTCTGCATTTGGCCTCCCTTTGGTTTGCTTTTTTCATCAGACATTTGTTACGTTCACCTCAATATTCTGACATGTTCTATAGTGCAACTGACGCCTATATATCTTTCTACTTAGGAAAGACAGATAACGATAAATATATAAGTTGTCAGAGGTAATACTATTAACAAGAAAGATTACTTCCAGAGAACGGAGGTGAAGAGATGGACGATTTGGACAAGAAGCTGCTTCTCAAACTAATGAGCGACTGCAGGGCTTCATTCAGGCAACTTGCAAGAGATCTGGGCGTAACATGCCCCACAGTGAAGCGTCGCGTGGATTTGTTGGTGGAAGCAGGAATAATTGGAGGGTTCACTGTTGAGCTGTCTCAGGCCACTCGAGGAGTTGGGTGGGCTTACGCAGAACTAACAACAGACCAGTCTGAAAATCGAGCCAGTCTACTTGAAGAAATCTGTAAACATCCTGCGACAAACGAGCTATTCGCTGTGGGATCAAAGAATTACATAGTTTTCGCTGAATTACCAATTCCGGATGGGATATATGACTACGGTAAATTCCTCAGAGGATTGAGAGGAGTTGAAACCGTTGATCTCTTTCCTGTACACAACATCGCAAATGGAAACCTATCACATCGGTGCAAATACGCATCCCGAGGAAAAAGAGTCAGGTTCACACAGCACCAGAAGAAGGTCCTTGAACGACTTTCAAATGATGCTAGGATGTCTATTCTAGATCTATCAGAAAAGACTGGCTTGAAGCCAAAGAGAATTCGGCGTATCCTTCGGGAACTTGAGGAGGGTGAAGGAGTTCACTTCACAATAAGATTCAATCCTTGCAGTGAAAACTCCATCTGTTTCATAATGAAGATTGCTTACAACGAGATTGAACATACCCCACAGGAAATTGTTTCCTGGATGGAGCATGAATTCCCAGCTGAGCATTGGTTGTCTTTCATGAAATTGAGCGAGCCAGTCATGATTAACTACATGACAAGCGATACTCTCTCAAGAATAGAAACAATCATTCGACGAATGAAAGGAACGTCCTTCGTAGAGGATGTTGAAACAATGCTCATATATCACATTCAAAAACCAGCTGAGAATGGATCATTGATGTCTTCAGAATCAGTTGCAGGTGAGACATCAATGATTCAAATTCAGGTATAATTGCTACTTTTCTCTTGTCCTTCGTGGACCGCACTACTTATGGTGAAGTGAAATGCTTCGCTACTCACCAGGTACCAGTAGAACATGCCCGAGCAAATCGCCTCTAATCATGCTTGCTTTAATTCTGGAATGAAACATTACTCTATCAGCAACTCTCTCCTCTGAGAATGTCTTGAATTCTGTCGAACCAATGCATGATAGGTTCTCAATCACCCAGCTATTAATGGCCTCTAAGGGTGAGTCTAGCGCCATAGGAGAACACGGTGAGGAGATGATCTTAACGGGTGAAGTTCAGATCAATGACGCTAGACTGTGTATACTAGATGAAAAATCTACTATAAACTCGCGTTAAACAGATGCTTTCCAAAATGGCAATACTCATTAATTGCTTTGAAAGAAGCTTTCTGGTTCCTCTTGATTTTACAAAATGCCCCGTTTTGTCATATAGATGGACGTTTTGTAAAGCCCAGGTTTCCGCATTTTTAATTATGTTCCTATGTATATTATTACAAAAATGAAGACAACGCGCCGCCCCGAAATTCGGTGGACCCTGAGTGATGGATGCAGTAGACAAAGGAATCTTGTTCGCTCTAAGGACTAATTGTAGGGCAACCTATCAACATCTTGGTACCAAACTTGGATTGACGCGTGCCGCGATAAAGAAAAGAGTTGATAGACTAATTGAAATTGGTGCTATTCAGAAGTATTCAGTTGAATTGAGTAAAGAGATGGCCAACTACGATTGTTGGTGGATTGAGATCCTCACTGATGGGTCTGAGGGTTCTGATTCCTTTGTCAAGATGATTGGTGCACATCCCATGGCTTTTGTTTTGAATCGCCTCTCCGGATCAAGATATCTGGTAATAGGTCATGTACCCGGTTCGGAAGGAGTATATGACCTCGGTCGACACTTACGTTCAATAGATGGTGTGATATCAGTTGAGATGAATCCACTTCTTGAGGTCAGAAATCGAAGTCAAGGCATTTCTGGTCAAAGGAGCGTTGAAAGGAACCCTGGTTTCAATCGCAATGAGTTTCGTATACTAAGATGCTTGACCGAGGATGCGAGAATGCCGACAACCGAAATCTCAAGGAGAACAGGTATCTCTCCAAAGGTAGTGAGGAGGAATCTCAATAATCTCCAGGATTCCGGAAGTATATTATTTACTATATATATGAGGACCAGTGCATTTGGAGCTACATCCTTCTATCTAAAGATGTGCCTAGATGACTGTAAGAATGATCCTATGGAAGTAACCGAAAGGATGGAATTAGGGTTTAGCCACGAATACTGGAACTCCTGGATAGTTGCCAATTGCTCAACGCTCATTCATCAGTTCTGTGCCAAAAGCATTCAACGTATTGAAGAGATTGCCGATGATGTGCGTGCATCGAATGTAGCAGATTCAATCGAAGTGCTTATCAAATATCCAAACAGGGTATTCCAGAGCTATGGAAGACATCGTCTCATGGAACTGCTAAAGGAAAACGGGTATTAGATTAGGAATCAAGAAGAGAATAAGACAGTTGTTCAGTTTCTGATGGGTGATTTCTTATGAAGTGCTCACTTTTGCCATCAGTCCGCAGAACACTATAGATGATTCTTGCTTGAACATTATCTATTGTACCCTGATTATATACATGGCCAATGATTTCTTCGACCCTTGTCAAATCATTTGCCGTCATATAACTCAGCACACTGTTTCGATTGATTGTATTCATGGAATACCAGTATTCCTGTGGGAAAGTAGTACCTAACCATTCTGCGACTTCTACTGGTTTCGACCTATCAAAGCGCCCCCACATCTCTAGGAGAAAATTCACATCACCATATGACGGAAGGTTGAGTCTCAAGGTGATATGAACACCCTTGTTCCGCATTAGCTCTTTCAGAATCCTCCTGACTTGTTTCACATTATACCCGGTTCGAAGTGCTATAATATTAACAGGGACTCTAGCATTTATCATCAGGCAATTCAATACATCGAAATGTGGCTTGCCCAGTTCTGCTTTCTCTCCTCTTGTGAAATACCTACAAGAGCCATTAGTTATTCTTGTAGGTATTTGATGCATCGTCGAAACCTCGACCTCTTCAACTCCTTGAATTTCCCGCAAGAATATTTCGAAATCATTAATCTCGCATTGCTCTGCTTCTGCAAAAGCAATGTAGTCTTTTGCCCCAAGTGAAAAAACTTCACATATACATTCATGGTTCGCCAATTTCTGAAGGATCTCGGATTTTCTTTCTTCACCGTTGGTTCTAATGTCCGCCATTACCCAATCAACACCGAGGGTTTCATGGGAGATCTCAGCTGAAAATCTTTGAATAACGCCCCATTGTCTGAGTCTGTCAACTCTATTCTTTATAGTCGGAAATGTCACACCCATCTGATTAGCCATTTTCCGATATGATTGCCTTGAGCAACCCAAAAGACTTGTAATTATCTTCTTATCCAGCAAATCCATCGTTTTCACCTCAGCATCCAATAGGATCGTTTTCAGCAATATAGAGAGGTACCTGGCGTCACATCCAATTCGACTCGGTGAACGGCATCACAGGCATGATAATGACATGACGCCAGGTTGGGTATGAGCTCTAGTTGTTTTGCAAGGCAAAATTGGTCTTTTTCAATGGGGGGTAAGGATCTGTGCCTCGCGAGCCTATCAATGCAGGTAGTTGGCTCCCCTTCTCTCTCTCTCTCATCCTGTCACCATTGCGTGACATTCTGTAAGCATAATCTCACTCCTTCGACGGGGAATTCGAACCCAATTTCTCCTCAGTTGGGTACAAATTAGTTGCATTATGCATCTCAACAAGTATAAAGCTGTGTTAATTGATGAGTAACATTTCTTGTATTGTATGGCGTAGATATACCAAATTGTCAAACATGATGTTTTCATTATGGAAATTATTATTTACATAATGAAATATATTATATAATAAATGTACAAAATTATAACTACATACTAACTCAAAGAGGGTGTTCCTACGCCAAGAGAAATCTGTCATTTCCAATAGACCCGTTCATCATCTATATTTTCAGATCTTAGGATTCCTGTCTTTACTCTTCGTCGTAGGGTTGCCACAATCATTTTTGATTTGGCAGTTTCTAATGAATATTAAAACCTCTTATTCTGAGCCTATGTCCATAATATTCTTTGAGCGAATTCCAAAACTCTTTTCATTCAGCCATTACTCTGCAGAATCCGTGACCAATGATGAACGGCTTCAGCATTTCTGAGTATCATGATACTGCTGCGATCTACCAGAAGCTAGACAATCTTATGCAAGTACCAGTGTTCAAGTTGAAAGATAATGCTCTAGAGGGCTATCTTGAGTACTTTGAGAAGAAGTGTAAGAACTCGAAAGAGATGATTACAGATGCCAAGAAGTTCATTCCAGGAGGGGTACAACACAATCTTGCATTCAACTATCCATTTCCCATTGTAATTGATAGGGCTGAGGGCGCGTTTCTCTGGGATATTGATGGGAATAGATACATCGATTTTCTCCAAGCGGGCGGTCCAATCATGCTTGGAAACAACTATGCTCCACTAAGGGACAAGATAATCGAGCTCATCAAAGAGAAGGGCCCTGTGACGGGTCTCTTTTCTGAGTTTGAGCTTAAACTTGCTAAGATCATCAATAAACACGTTCCGTCAGTTGAGATGTTTAGAATGCTTGGTAGTGGAACTGAAGCAGTGATGGCCGCGGTCAGAGTCGCAAGGCTCGCAACCAAGAAA
>JBHLQM010000099.1:0-7590 GCA_048884785.1 Candidatus Thorarchaeota archaeon
GGGCCGGTAGTTTAGCCTGGTAGAATGCCTCCTTGGCATGGAGGAGGTCTCGAGTTCAAATCTCGACCGGTCCACCACTTCTTTTACTATCGAATCATGGAGAACCATAAGGTAACATGTAGATTGGGTAGTCTTCACCAAGAGTCCAGTTGTATGTCCTGTCCTGATAATGTACGCTTAAAATTCCTCCAAAGTAGAATGCGTGATAAGTAACATTTACCTGGAGCTTTACATGAAATCGATGCCCATGATGTATTTCAGCAATTCCATTATCCACTCTAAATGCATATTCTATTCTGGTAGCCATGTCTGGTATCAATTCATTTGATAGATAATCCACGCGGCAGACCCCTGCAGTCCACCAATTATTCTCAGTGACATTCGCAGATTGAACAGTGATTTCATTTACATCCCTTCCTGGGTTGAAAGTGATTTTCGTAGTAAGGTCGTCAACTCCAATGAGAGCAGTATTGGTTTGGTTGCACGTTACATCTCTTATCCAGATGGTAAACGTGACTGTTCTTAGTCGTAGGAATGCGCTTCCACTCTCAATGTTATCAAAAGAGAAAAAGAATTCATACCAATTCGTTGTCACACTATCTTGACTATTGTTGACATAGCGGAACATGGTATCAATAGCTTGGAGTTCAAGGGATGGTTCAGGAATATCATCAGTTGGTGGATTTAATGCAATAAGGAACCCACCAACAATCAGTCCTGAGATAGCAAAAGCCAGAATGAGCCGTAAGACCTTCTTCTGTGAACTCCGCAATAATGACATTCAACTACCACATATTCATAATAAGTTAAAAGAATATCAGATTTACTATCTACGGGATAAAGTTTCGAGTTCAAATCTCGACCGGTCCACCACTTCTTATCAAATCGAGTTATGTGACATCATCTTTCATAATATGCTGAATTTCAGAGTAAGAGAGATATCAATTGCCCATGACTCCGGAATAGAACTGGCTTGAAGCCAAAGAATCCAGACATATGTACATGGCATGTTGGCTAAAGGAAAGTCCATTGTAGCTGGATCTACTACAAACCAATAGTATCCACACATCTGTTCATCATCAATAAGTGATGCGATGTCTGAAATATGTTCGAGTTGTTCAAGAGTATAATTGAGAAGAAGGAATTGTATCACGAACTCCGGGGTGTAGTTATCACCCCTATCCAAATCAACTGCAACCTCTAAGATAGGATCCTGGATTCCTGTTTCTGCCTCAGTAACTGTGAAGCTACCTGAAAGATACACTGGATAGAGAGGAGGTTCTGTATCAGATGATGAGAACACATTTCGGCTCAGTGGGACAGACCACAGAATCACTCCTGTGCTTACTATCAACAGAAGAATCGGCGCCGCGGCGAATCTTCTATCTATTTTAATGTATTTGATAACATAGTAAACGAACGCAACCGCAGATGAGATGACTGCAACACTGTAGACGAATGCAAAAGGAGAGGTAAAAGGGAAAATCAGCGACCAGGTATTATATGGGATTGATTGGATAGCAAACGGAAGTATGATTCCGAGAATCACCAGCACTATGAATTTGTCCCTCGTATCAGATCGCTCGCTGTCCAACCAGAGCCCTCCGTTGTGTCAAGCTATTCTATGATTTGTATTTAAAGAAGCTCTCAAATCTTGACCGGTCCGCCACTCTTTCTTTTGATTCAGAGTGTTTATCATCTCTATCTTAATCAGTCTGCCTGAGCGTTCTATTGTATGACTGCTGGCTCCCGCGCACCTCGCAGATAGAAATTGTTGTCCGGGAGCGGTGTATTCCACAACCCCTCCTACCATCGTCATTAGTATTTCAATGTCAGCAAGAGTATTTTCTGGAACTGTCAGTGGATTATCTGAAAGAATTACTAGGTCTGCGAGTTTTCCTACCTTAATACTCCCCTTAATGTCCTCCTGAAATGTACCATAAGCTGCGTCAATTGTAATGAGCCGCAGAGCTTGCTCCACGCTGAGAGTCTGATTTAGCATCCAATCTGTAGGTGCAAGCCCTAGTCCACCAACCCTGGTGACAGCACTAGAAACAGCATTCATTGCTGATCTTCCTATTGTTCCCAGAAGCCAAGGATAATCAGTACTTCCAAGTGAGGGTATTCCTGCTTCAAGAATATCTATCCATCTTCCTGCGAGGTATGAGTAATTCTGCAAAACCGGAAATGATACTGCTTGTGTCCAGTCTGAATTGATCCAGGTGAGTTGGAAAGAAGCGATAATTCCTAGATCAGCCATTCTTTGTATCTGGTCGTCTCTCAGTATGACAAGGTGCTCGATTCGGTGACGATACTGTTGATTCGATTGCCCGTCTAAGGCTGATTCTAGAGCGTTTAGAACAACGTCTGTTGCATTATCAACTACACTATGAATAGCAATCTGAAATCCATCGTGATGAGCTTGTTGTACCAATGAATCTAATTCGGTCTGAGAGAAGTAATGAAACTGATCCATATACCAACTGTCCATAAAGATCTTCACTCCTCCAATCCTCAACTTTGAACTATATTCCTGCCCGGGCTGATAGGCCTGATACCAATCTCCGAACCTATCAAACTGCCAACTCAATGGAAGATAAGCATTAACACGAACGCGAAGGTTGTCCTGTTGATTCAAAGTTATGAGCTCATCCAAGCGTTCTTGATTCACAAAGAGTTCAGAAATACTGGTCCATCCAGAGCTAAGTACTGATTCAATCACCTCCTCTGGCGTTGATTGGTTCACATAATTCCGGTCACCTATATGATGAGAATGAGCATCGTTGAAACCCGGTAGAAGTGCCCTCCCTTCGAGGTCGATAAATTGGGTATTTGATCCTGCCATCGCAAGGATATCATTCTCATTGCCTACAGCGACAATATACTCCCCTTTGATAGCTAGTGCCTCGACTTGTGTCGGAGATTGTTCCATGGTAAGAATTTCACCATTATGTATGATTATATCAGGTGAAGAGTTAGTCATATCATTCCAGAATCCTTGTGAAGCAAGATACAGAAGAGAAGCTAGCAATAGTGCGAGCGCAATACACGTAGTTACAAGCAGTCTTTGTCGTTTCATCAAGACAGCTCCTTGTTCCTGACCAATCGAAATTCAAACGCCCAAAGTAGGTTAATAATCATCCATTAAACTGTTTCCTAGGTCTTTCAGGCATAACTCGTCGCGAAGTCATATCTCGCCTAGTCCATAACTTCTTCTCAAGTCATCTCGTCAAGCCCATATATTCGGGTGAAACAGAGGTGAAAGACATACAACAATACACGATGATGTCTCTTGATTAAATTCGTTCAATTAGGAAACTTTTGGAACTTTTTTGAATTTAGTTATATTCTTTCAGATAGAGGTTCAACCACACTCAGATTAATTTGATGACGCTGGAAATCGCTTCATCTATTGTCATATTATATCCTTCCGCCCAGGCAGTATCAAATGTCGTAGCATCAAGTTGCGTACGCGTCAACTTCAATTCATATTGATATTCTTCTTGGTCAGCTAATGCAGGTACCGTGCCGGCAATTTTCCTTAGCGCACTCGCTGTCCCAAACAAATTTGCTGCATGTCTGAAATTGCTCTTTGCATTCGCTAACATTGCAAGACGTTCAAAACATTCAGCCAAGCCATCTTTATCGCCAATCTCATTGAATAAATGCAAACTTTCGGTCTGCCATTCGAGCGATTCATCCAACCTTCCTAGATGCAATGCATCGTGTCCCAAATTACCCGTAGCCATTGCAATGCCACACTTGTCGTCGACGTTTCGATATATGTCAAGACTTTGCTTATGAAGCCCATGGGCTGATGCGTAGTCATTTTGATAGCTGGCAACAAGCCCAAGATTGTTGAGGGAGTTAGCAATCGACAAATGATCGCCCATTTCTCGTTTTATCGCCAAGCTATGTTCCAAGAATTGCTTTGCAGTCGTGTAGTTACCTTGATACGAAGCAATCAATCCCAATTCGTTGTTGGCACGAGCAATACCATGCTTATCGCCCAAGTTCTGGAAGATTAGCAATGCCTCTTCGGTATGTTTCTGCGCTGCTTTGAAATCACCTTGATAAACAGCAAATGCTGCTGTGGCAACTAGCATTTTGCCACGAGTCGCTGTCGACAGCGGTGAGAGTGTGGTAAATGTTTCAAGCCACACACGCCCCTCACCAATTAAATTATGCATCTCCCAAAAACGCCAGATTGCTGCACAGATTTTTAGGCCTAGTTCAATATCATGTTCTTGGCTCCACATTAGTGCAGCACGTATATTTCCATACTCCGCATCTAATCGAGTGATCCACCGCGTCTGATTGAAAACCATTAATTCTGGCAAGGCGTTTTCGACAAGTGCGAGACAGAACTTTGCATGATGGCGTCGTACACTATTCAACTCTCTGCTATCAACTAGGCCCTGGTGTGAGAATTCACGGATTGTTTCTAGGATTTTAAAACGCAGTTCGCCATTCACTTCTTGGGGCGGTCTGATAAGGTTAAAATCGACGAGTTTCTCGAGGCCATCGAAGATGTTGATTCTATGATTTTCATCTGCATTACATATAGCTTCAGCAGCTTCGAATGTCCAGCCGCCAACGAATACTGACAGCCGCCGAAGCAAGAGTTTTTCGGATTCGTTGAGCAAGTTATAGCTCCATTCAATAGTGCTATGCAGGGTCTGTTGGCGTCCCGGCATGTCTCTTGTGTCACCACGTAATACTTCAGAATTGTATCCTAACCTCTGCACCAATGCTCGAGGTGAGAGCATCCGTATACGCGCAGCGGCGAGCTCAATCGCAAGTGGCAACCCATCTAGCCGGTGGCAGATCTCAGCCACAGCTGGTGCATTTTCATTTGTAACAGAGAAATCCGGTTTCACAGCTTGAGCACGTTGAATGAACAACTGAACAGCAGAGTATTGAGAAAGCGGCTGTAGTTGAGAAAAGTGTGTGAGTGGAGGTATTGCTAATGGTGGAACAGGAAGTTCTCTCTCAGCACGTAGATGAAGGGAAGAGCGACTAGTCACTAGAATCTTTGATAGCGGACTGGCTTCTAGCAAGTCCGCAATCTTTGGAGCCGCAGAAAGCACCTGCTCAAAATTGTCGAGTATTAGCAGTACTTGCCTTTGGCACAAAAATGCCTTAAGCGACTCCAGCCATGTCTGTCCTTTGATGGGCTCTCTTACACCCAGGGTCTTAGCTATAGTGGGAACCACTTGCTCAGGATCGGTAACCACTTCCAAGAATACCAGATATACACCATCCTCAAAGTGTTCACGCAATTCGAGTGCGATTTGAATTCCGAGGCGTGATTTTCCACAACCCCCCGGTCCGGTCAGAGTCACCAGTGCAACATCGTCGCGTAATAGCAAATCACATCCAGTTCTCATCTCTTGCTCACGCCCAATCAGAGGATTTCGAGGAAAGGGAACATTGGTCAGTGGGTGTTGCACAGAATCTTCACGCCGTTGGTCCTCGAAACGTGCAGCTTCAAAACGTTCAGTCAGAAGAAGGGCAAGATCATTCTCCACCAATTCTCTGAGTTCTTCTGAGTTTCCAAAAGATTTGTAGCAGCCAATATTCTGATCCCGAATTCGGTTTAACAACCCTGCCAGAGCAGATTCTCGATTTGGTGCAGGATTCTTGAAATATAATAAGCGAGGCATAGCTGAAGATAGATTGTACTCATCCTCCAATCCCGAAACCTGTTTGCCTGGCGCTACCCAACCATAGGATTGCCAGTAAATACCAATGAATATGTGGCTCTGAGCGAGATAGGCTTGGTACAATTCATCTGCCGGATGAGGCCGCGCGCCTAATTCAAACATAACCGGAGCCAATCGAAGCCGAAGGATTGCTTGACGTACTGCATCACGTTCTTCTGCCAGCTCCTTTAAAGTTGAGCTTACAAAGACACGCAAGCGGTAATCTGGTGTTCGAATAATAGCTGATTGGCTCTTAGAATCTTCCATATTTGGATTCCGTTGGGGTTAGTTGCTTTAACTTATTAAAAGGTATTTCAATGGATATGAATTAATAATAGATAGAATAAGGTTAGAAAAAAAAATGGTACATGTTTGAATCATGCCCAGTCCACCATCATTCTTTTCCAGCCAAATAGCTGGGAAACTGCCAAGAAATCTGGACATGAATTTCAGACTGAACAAGAATTGATACCAGTCCGCCCTGAGGTGCGGTCATTATGTGAGATTCTCGGACCTAATCCATTACATATGAGCAACGAGGGTACTGTCCTGATGATAGTGGAAACCAGTAGCACTGGTGACATTCTCTCAGCTCTTCGCGGACATAAACCTACAACGTTTCCACAAGTTGTTGGCGAAGTCAGAGAAGACAAGTTTCGTGTAATCATGAAGACACAAATAGGTGGAACAAAAATCATTCAGGTTCCCTATGGAGAACCCATACAAAGAGTTTGTTGATGCACAAGATAAAAAAAAACAGTGAAGTGTTCAACAGTTGATTTCTCTTTGAACACGTCACTTTTTGAAATTCCTAGGTTGCATTTTTTGTATAGATACTATGCACCGTCACCCAAACAATTATCGATAGATATGCGAGCCACTCAGATATTATGGATAGAGTCTTGTCGGTCATCATTGATGTGAACACCGCAATCTCCAGCACAAAAAAGGCGAGAAAGGTGATTATCACCATGAATCCAAAGACAGCTAAATAGTTTGGAATCTTTGGATTCTTAAGTTCAATTCCGACAATCAGCATTTGGGATATGACACTCCCAAAGAAATAGACCATGATGCTAGAAATATGTAGCATTAGACTGAGAGTGTAGGGGACAAAGGTATTAATCCCCCAGCCTATCGAGGTTATTACCGATATTCCAAAGACAACCCAAGTTATCTTCTTCCCGGAACCCTTTAGCTGGAAGAACCTGATTATGAATAGCGCAAAAAGCACTCTAAACAGATTTGTGATTATCATTCCTAGAGTATAGACCAATCCTGCTACCGTTGGAGATGCTCCAATTGTGCTCAAGTAATGAGTCAGAAATGAGAATGAAGGATCGACTCCAACATAAAGCAGAATTGCGATTACAAGTGATACTACAGATGTCACTACTGCCATAAAGCCATAGTAACTTCCGTTCAATCTTCCATAGAAGGCATCTATTTTCTGGTAAACTGTACTCAATATTTTCACCAACTGGAAATTATTTTCATTATAGAATATTTCCAATACGGAAGCATATAAATACTTCCATGTTGGTAATATTCCATTATGGGAATATTTATGTATCCAAATGATGATCCCATTATCATGGGAGAAAATCTTCAAAATATGCTGAACACGTACTTCGGATTAGTACGACAGGTATCGAGAATACTTGATTTTGAAGAAGAGAACCTATCTCTTCAAGAAATAAGAATCATTGAGTATGTAGGTGAAGTATCAGAGAGTACCATGGGGCATCTATGTGAGCACTTTCCACTTCCTGCAAGCACCGCAACACGTTATGTGGATAAACTGGTAAAAGGAGGTTACCTTTTGAGAGAGCGACTGGAAACTGATCGAAGGCAGGTCCAGATTAGATTGAGTCAGAAGGCTCTC
>JBHLQM010000100.1:0-7205 GCA_048884785.1 Candidatus Thorarchaeota archaeon
TACCTATTTCTATAAGCAATTGTCAAATCTCCCTTGAACTTCTGAAAGGCTCCTACATCCTAATCAGACTTCTGCATAGGTAACTGATTAGCGAGTCGAATTGAGAAAGAGTGAGGAGAGAGGAAGACCCTCTCTCCAATCGGCGAATCTGTGATTCCTGCAACATCTAAGTCAAGGAAAGTTCAGCCATGGTGAGTCTCTGAAAGAAATCTAACCATCTAGAACCGTTAGTAATCCATAGTAATCAAGGGGTCGCCCATAGTCTGGCCCCGGTAAAGTATTCCAACACACCATCCTTTCACTAGGATTATTCGGATCTTTGCATGTATATGTGACGTGAGTTTCATACACACCTGCGTCGAAGGTGTAAGGCTCAAAGTAAGCGTACCAACGATATAAAGGCCCCACAAAATGTGGGTCGCCAAAAATAGCAGCCGCATTTCCAATCGAATGTCGACTTAGTTTGATTTCACACCAATCTCCACTGGAGCTCTTGATCCACGCTTGAAATCTTATTGGCTGCGGAAAGAGCTCTGTCTCATCAACAGGCTCTGCTTCATCCACATAATAGGCCCAACCAGATAAGATAAAGGTCGGGTCTGAACTATGGATAACATTTCCATCCCAGGCAAAGAAGACGCGTAATGCATCTGGATGTCCTGGATATCCTTCAAATCCAGGTGGCATAAACGGTGGTTTTACAGCCGAAACGGTCGTAGTCAATCCACACCCCAGCATGACCAAGCTAAGTATAGCCACCACTAAGATTTTCTGTATTCTCTTCATTTACTTCTCTCCTTCATCGAGAATCGGAAGCTATTGCTTCCGGCCACGACATATAATCACGCTTCAGGAGTTTCAAGAAATCTTTGTTCACTAGAAATAACCATGATATCATTGAAACGTGGTTTAAAACATAATACATATTACGTAATATATGTTATGGTACACAGAATTATATTACATAACACCATAATTCTATTGAACGGTGTTGACACAATGGAAACTCAGGTCCGAAGATCCCTCTTCGTTGGACTGTTTTCTCCACTGAACGGAATGCTAATATCCTAGCTTCAATTAACATTGGGCAGCATCTTTGGCCTATCCAGTGGATGCATACTATTAAACGGGAGTGGTCCTACGAATGCCTTCCTCGAGGGTTCTGGGATATGCTGCAAGAGCTGTGGGACAGCCGCTCGAGCAATTCACCTTCAAGCCCCCTAAACTAGGGGAGCATGATATCCGGGTCTCTGTTACGCACTGCGGTCTGTGCCATACTGATATCCACGCCATTGACGACTACTACGGAATAACCGCCTATCCCTTTGTTCCAGGTCACGAGATAGTTGGGTACGTGTCAGATGTAGGCGGCGCAGTGTCCGACTTAAAGGAAGGGGACCGTGTAGGCATCGGTTGGCAAGGCCGTTCTTGTATGAAATGTGAGTGGTGCTTGCAGGGCGAGGAGCAGCTGTGTATGGACATTGTTTCTTCGGGTACATGGGTTCCATTTGGTGGGTTTTCGTCCTCTGTCGTTGTAGATAATCGCTTTGCCTATCCGCTTCCTGATGCCATGCCGTCTGAGGTGGCTGCAGTGCTCATGTGCGCTGGAATCGCAGTCTATTCCCCGCTCCGATCGTACGTAAAGCGATCCGCGCAGAAGATTGGCATCATCGGTGTCGGAGGGCTGGGTCATCTCGCACTTCAGTTTGCTCACGCGTTCGACTATGAGATTACTGCAATCTCCTCCTCATTAGAGAAGGAACAGCAGGCGCTAGACTTTGGTGCAGATCACTTCATCTCTTCAGACGACCAGACTAGTCTGCGGCAGGCTGAGTTTAGTTTTGATCTGCTGCTATGCACCGCCAGCGGCAAGATTAACTGGGAACCACTATTGAATACCCTGAAGAAAAATGGGACAGTGATTGTTGCTGGCTTCCCAGATGTTTCATTCAATTCGACTGACCTTGTGGCGCACCAACTATCGATTACTGGTTCTTTCCTCGGCAATCGTGCAACAATGCGGGAGATGCTCTCCTTCGCACAGGAGCACAAGATCATGCCCAAGGTCGAGGTGATGCCCATGACGGAAGTAAATGAAGCGATTCGAAAGGTGAAAGAGAACAAGGCGCGCTATCGAATTGTCTTATTCAACGACATCGCCGATATGAGGAGATAATCAGATTCGAAAATATCGGGATCAAATTGCACCGATTACATAATATACTAAAAACCCTACGCCATGTCACCAGAAAATCTGGTATCAATTGGAGAAGATGAAAAAGATGTCGACTAAAATGTCCACACAAAAACTCGTACTATTAGTCCTCTATGCGGTTGCACTAGCAATGGGTGTGGCAGCCATTGTATTGCCCCTACTTGGACAATCCGTAGATCAAACAATGATTGGAATCGCACTGTTTTGTTTAGGTATTGCAGGACTCAATATAGTGACTGAAAAGTCGTAGAAACACCTTTCTTCCTCTTTAGAAAGTAGATTCTAACTACAAAATGAAGAAATGTTGTCTAATCAGTCATTCTTTGAAAAGGAAAGAGAGAGGAAGCTCCTCTCTCGTTTTTAAAATGAAGCTACATCTGCTTCTCTTGCCTATACGGTAAACAGTCAGGTCCAAATATCTCTCTTTGCCTTAATTGATATATCACTTAAATTTGCAATTACCTTTTCGCACAGACAATAGGATACCCTCTGTGAGTGCCCACAGTGTAGCAAGACCTTGTTTGAGTATGAAAATAAAAGTAGGTTCATGAGAGGGAAGTACTCTCTCTATGATTAACCCCCAATAAATTGTAGATAGTCTGGTCCCAGCAACTCCTGTGCTAGAGGTGCATATATCGATATAGCTATAATCCTCTGAACTACAATTTCATGAGTTGCTAAAAGCAGCTGACCAGAGAACTCAGTTTCGTTCGGTCATTTATACTCAACAATCTTCCCGCAGTTTTGGCACTCTATTCGACCGTCTCTTGTTATCCTCATTGTCCTTAAACGGTAATGTGCTGCGCACTTTGGGCAGGCAAAGATCTCATCACCTCTTAGATGGCTGAATGTACTCAGGTCAACATCTACAAACGCCTCAAGGATGTCCCGTAGTTGTCTCGCAGACCAGAGTGCCTCGTTCGCTCCACCTGCTATACTCAGGTCATAGGCATAGATGACAAATGAGGCAGTTTCAATATCTCTCAGATATTCTGTGAATAGGGTAATCATCACAGAACTGTGGGGATGGATAAAGATCTGGACAGCAAACAGAAGATTATCCTTGTTACCATATTTATCAAAGAGTAGTTCCAAGGACGGGTCAAGAGCCCCCTTCCCAGAATTCCATAGGCTAGGAAGCGTATACAGAATGCCAAGGAGTCTCTCTTCGTCAATACCAAAGATCTCAATTGTTTCCACAGGCAGACTTTCCTCATACTCTTTCAACGCGAAGGCATTTGATGCTTGTTGTCCCGCAAGGGCAGATTGAGAGAAGTATTTTTTCAGGTTGATATGCTGTTTCTCCTGCCTGTACAGCAGATAACCGGGTCCGAAGATCTCTCTGCGCATGAGGATATTTCCCTATTTTTCAAGTGCGCTCAAAAATCAAATCAATCAACAAATAATAAGTAGCCTAGTGTATTCATCGTACCATCGCACTTGGGAGATTTCATGTTTTGCGTAGAATAGGAATCATATCTTTACTATTCATCTTATTTGCAACACCAGTTTTTATTTTGCCTGGCGGATTCAATGCTTCTGCACTGAATGAAGATGATTACATTGAGGCTTGTCTGAATCTGCAACCAGGATGGACCTCTGACACCATCTATCAATCAAAGCCGCTGGGTCCTATCTCTATCTGCGAGAATGGTGATAATGATGTGTTCATTCTCGACAAGGCAGCACATGAGATAGTCGAGTTGGAATTAGATGGAACCGTTTCAACATACCTCTCTATAGATAATTTCTCGTTCAATGCTATTGCCTATCAACCAAACGCAGACCGAATTATAGCTCTGGGAGAGTCTGCTTTCTATGATACTAATTCTCTCGAGGTTATGGAAGAACATCCATTCGGAATCGAATTTTCGACATTTGTTGTTGACTCCAATGACGACTCGATCTACACCGGACACTGGGCAAATAGTTCTACAATCTATCACTTCGATTCCAATGGAGCGCTATTATCAACAATACGCTCAGACATTCAAGGATGCGCACAACTTGCACTTGACTCCACGAACAACCTGTTATACTACTCAGAAACATTTCCTGGTCGAATCACGATGCTCAATCTCACATCGAATTCTACGACAATACTCACATCCGGGATAGCTATTCCTGGAACTGGAGAGGGAATCAGTATTGCTGTCAGTCCTCTTGGCGATTTATACTATATGGTGGCAGAGGGGAATGAAAAGGGATTCTGGAAATACAATGGGACAGCCTTTGAAAACATCATGGGTAGTAAGAATGGGATTGGACCTATCGTATGGTCGCAAAAATTCGATAGTGCGCTCTGTGCAGCTGGATTCGGAGCTTGCATTGTAAAATACGACCCCGCTGCCTCAGAACCAGAACGGATCACTCCTACAGTTAACACGGGTTCGCTTGTTGAAACCTCTACTGGATTGTTACTATTAGGCATTGAAGACACCATCTATCAGATCGAGTCAGGGGTATTTTCCGAGTTCATAGCTGACGTCGACTATCCCTGTAATAGTTTGGTTTTAGATGGAACTGAGAATATCTATGCCTCTCTCTCCAATGATTCACCATTGATTCTCAGCGTCTATCTAAATGGTACATATTCCACGTGGTTTGCAGGACGAATCAATGGATCACCAGCATCTTTGGCCTATGATTCGAAGAATGATCTGATGGTTCTCCTCACTAGTGTCGGTATACCAACTCGTTTCGACCTGTGGAAGATTCCTGTCAGTAATCCTGATGATTATTTCAAAGTACTATCAATAAACAATGTAACAAACGGAGATTGCACAGTTGACAATGAAGGGAACATCTACATCTTAGAACGATCAGCCAACAAACTCTACAAGGTTCCAGATGGTACTAATGAAACACAAGTATTGCACTCCAACGTGGTCGAACATGCATTTCTTGTAGCTGTGAACATAGAATATTCTTCAATCCTTGATGGCATAATCCTTGCAAGGAATGATGACCTTCAAGTCTGGCCTGTTTCAGGTGCTAACTCATATCTACTTGCAGAGAACAATGTCGGTATAGATAATGATGGAGTATTTGAAAATGCAAATCATGAACTAGTATGCACTCACTCTGGACAAGTCTTTCGTCTATCATACAATGAACAATCATCTCCTTTCCCTATTGAAGTCTTGATAGTTGGTGTAGGTGCATTATTTGTCGTGATTGTAGCTGTTCTATATCTGAAGAGGAAGTAATGATAGGACTGAATAACTCATGTGTATTGACCATTATTTGCATCTGTGCGGCAAATCGTCTGGTCCGAATATCTCATGAACTATGACGATGAAGAGGTAGTTTCTATAGAGGATTAATGGTCAGTGAATCAGACCGATTGACATAATTGATGGAATTTGCTCTCCTAGTTATTGAGTTGCATTCGATGTCTACAAATTCACCTTTTCCTATACTCGAAACTAATAGACTAGTTATACGCCAACTAACAATTGATGATTCAGAGAATTGGTTCAAGAATCTCTCTGATGATGAGGTGGCTGTTCTTATTGGAATGGAGCCGCTCGAAAATGTGGAGGAATCCAAGAGTATCATCGTGAGCTTCATTCTCCGCTATGAAAAGAAGAATGGAATGGCATGGGCAATCATATTGAAAGAAGATGAAAGTTTCATTGGCACATGCAGTTATGAGAAAATCGATAGTCACAACCTCAGTGGTGAAATAGGCTATGATCTACTGAAGAAGTATTGGGGACATGGATTCATGGCCGAGGCACTGAGTGCGATAATCGACTATGGCTTTGAATCTCTCAGACTGAATAGAATCGAAGCTCACACAGCAGCCATTAATTCGGCTTCTAGGAACCTCCTAAGAAGATTGGGATTTTTCGAAGAGGGCATCTTTCGAGAGAGCTCCTTCTTTAGAGGGGAATTCAGAGATGACTGTCAATATTCTTTACTAAGACGAGAATGGAACAAGCCCCAGAAAAACGCTGAAGAATAGCAAGAATATTGAAGGAGAGAGTAAGACCCTCTCCCTACTGATTTCGAAACTACATCGTTTTCTCTTGTTCATAACGCTGATAATCAAAAGTTGGAATATCCCGCTCCGGTTTCATCAACGACATTCCATATCTTCTGATGACGATAGCTACAACAGTCCATAGGACCACCGCGTAAACAAAAAACCAGGTAGTTTCAGTAATGGGTGACTGAACTACTGGAGTAAGAGCTAGTAGAAATCCAGTTGAGCTTCCATGCATCAACTGTATCATTACGACGCTCTCGTTGGTGTTGTTATATACCCAGACTTGAAGTACTCTCATTGCTGTCATCCCAATCATCCACATTGAAACAAAATATGGGATAAAGTAGGCTCCTAGAAACTGACTAGATCCAAGAATACCTGCCATAAGATGCCAGACTCCATGTATCAATCCAACTCCAATTGCAGCCCTGAATGAACTATTACCTGTTTTCAGTGTTGGATACAAGAATCCGATCCATCCAATCTCCTCAAAGAAACCTGTGATCAATCCAAGAATGACGCCAAACAGAAAGAATCCCGGTGTGTAAACTGGAGAAACCAGGATTGATAGTGTCATGAGAACGAATAGGATTAGAACTGGTGGAAGCAATAGTGCAATTGTATACCATGTGATGCCGTTTCTCCATCGCCGCATTCGGGAGAAAAGATGGCTGAGTCCACTTCGTCCATCAACGATGTACGTCAAGGAGATCCCTGCGATAGAAGGACCCGCAAGCATTGTCAACCACATGTACATTGCGTCAAGGAGAGTCACAAGTTCACCATTCAGATACTTGGGACCTGCAATCAAGAGACTGCCAATCCATGGTATAAGATAGGCTACAAGAGTGTAATAGATAACTGGTCGTCTTCTAATGTGGTCGCCTATCTTTCTTGAGTTGCTTTTTGAAATCTCATAAGGATTAGATGCAACTGTAGTTACAATTTTTTTCATTTCTTATTCACCATTAGTTATTTTTCAAGCAATAACATGAA
>JBHLQM010000101.1:0-7091 GCA_048884785.1 Candidatus Thorarchaeota archaeon
TGTCAGAACTATTGCAGCATGAGTATGACCACCTGGATGGAATCTTGGCAGTTGATAGAGCAACTGACACTAGGTCAATTTGCTATAAGTGCGAAGTACAATCACTGGTACAATAATTCTCTGATGCCAAAAGTAATGATTTTGGCTGAATATGACCCTATTGACAATCCTCTTATGCTTCCCTCCTATCAATCGTGTAAGGAGTGAATCCGAGGTCTGCAGACTCATGAAGTATCTTCGTGCACTCATTGTGCTTCTGGTTTCAATCGCTGCCATTGTAGTCGCGGCAATTACCATTTATGGATGGTTCCTTGGTCAAAGCATCTTTCAGACTACGTATAGCATTAAGTCAGGAGTTGATTTCTGGGGAACATGGACTCTCGATAATCGAATATTTCTTGCATCTTTCTTTCTTGCATTCCTCAGCACAATGATTACCCTCCCCCAGCGCTCCACATTCATAACTTTCGTTTCTGCAGTATCTCAGGCAGGACCTGTGGTAAAAGCACTTCAAGTTAAGACTGCCATTCTCTGGCGAATCCTTGAGTTTGTCGGCTTCTTTTTCTTCTATGTTTCGATAGGAGGCTCTTCCATAACTGGTCAGAACATTGCTTTCTTGATGCTGCTGGCGGATAATGGATCGATATCGATTTCTGGGGAGCAGCTCTCCTCTCTCTTCGCTCTACCATTCTCACCTGCAACTCCCTCTAGTGAGATAGTATCCCTCATCCCTGCAATGGAAGCCTATCAACTGTGGCTGGGATTTGCCGCGACATTTCTTGTTGTTTCAGCAGCTAGAATTGTTTTGAGTGCTCTTTCAGATGCAATGAGCCAGCACAGAGACATCTATGTGATTATTTCGAAGATTCTCTTTGCAGCATCATTCATACTTGTACTTGAGATTCTTACTGTTCCAACATGGACCGTTAATGCTGGGACGGGACTATCATTCCTGTCGCTCATTATAGGCCTTGCAGCTTCTATTGTGGGTGCAATTGTTTTTGCTGGAATGAGGCTACGTCTGGGAAATGCTCAGGAACGACTGAGGTCTAAAATAAGTCAGCTAGAGAGTGATCTAGCCCGTCTTCAGGGTGAGATGCAATCAGTACGACAAGAGTATGAATCTGGGGCGATGAACCTAGAAGATTATAGACGCAGAGTAGCTCTTCTTATGGAAGACCAGTCACACATAAGTAGCGAATTGCGTCGGCTCAAACTTCAACGCATGATTCCATTTGTTGGATCTTCTGGACGCTTTGGGATTCTTGCCATCTTTCTCATCGTTATTGTCATCATTCTCCCCATAGCGCAAGTCTTACTCTATGGAATCCCAATGGACGGAGACAGGTACATAGAATGGAAATTCAACTATGAAACAAAAAAGGAGATTGCAATCACCAATTGGGCCGCAGGCATCTCAGAGATGGAGATTCAACCTTTGGAGGAGCTCACACTGAATGCAACACCGGAGGGAGAGGTTGAGTTTCTTACTACTGTCAGACAATGGGACCAGGAAGCAAGCTACCTCCGAATGAAAAACCAAATCGGGACCAATTGGATGGAGTTGGCGGACTCCGATATAGTCTATCTAAATGGACACGAATATTGGATAGCTCCCTTGACATTTGATTACGCAACAATTAGCACCAGTTTCATTAGCAAACACCTGTTTTATACCCATACAGATGGCCTTGTTGTCCTTGATGCCTATAGTGGAGATATCATTGAAGAGGATGAATTTGCTTCTCTCTTCAACAGAACTGAGCCCATTCATACCTACTATGGAGAGGGAGCCGGCTTCTCAGATGCCGTGTTTGTGGGAAACCCCGCGTACGATGAAGTTGGCAACGCCCAGTATACTGGAGTGCCTGATTATACACTCAGGGGCTTCGAATCGTTTTTCTACATGGCAGCAATGGGTCCAGAGGCTTGGTCGTTCATTGGTCAGAATATGAACATGCTAGTTCAACGTGATGTCATTTCGAGAGTACAATCAGTCATGTTGCAGGGTTTGAGAATCGACAGAGATCCCTATATTGTTGTTAGTCCTCAAGGCGACATCTTCTATGCAGTTTCAGTATTTGTTGACTATAGACTCGCGACAGCCTACGCTCATGAGAACTACATGCGGTTTCTCGGCGTGGTGCTGGTTGATGTCTATTCAGGTCAACTCGATTTCTATAATCCTCCCAACACAAATACGAGCTTCTTCATTGATAGCACCTACATGTCATATTATGACTGGCAAGAGTCACCATCATGGCTTCAAGGTCAGATGAAATGGCCTGAGGATCTCTATGAGAGACAGCTTGAAGTGGCATACATCTACCATGTCACTGATGGATTTTGGTGGAAAGGTGGAAATGATTTCCATCAGGCTCCTGAGGGATCTGATACAAGATACATCATTGCCAGAATAGCTGGAGAGGATAGATTCATAGCAATGCATAATTCCGAATTCTTTGAATCCCAAGGTCGGAATCTTGCTGGTCTCTATATAATGGGATGTGGCGACAAGGAGTTTGGAAAGCTAGTTTTCTATCAAGCTGGCGAAGGAGGAGTATCAACACTTCTGGGACCAATCGCAGCAGTCCAGGCTTTTGAAACCGATGACACCGTTAGAACACAACTCCAGCTTTGGGGTAAGCATCGCTATGGAAATAGATTGCTCTACCATCTCGGCGGCGACCTCTTTTTCGTAGTCCCGGTCTTCTTGGTGGTTGAAACATCAACAGAAGGAGTGATACAAAAGCTAGGAGGAGTAGGGTTGGTCGATGCCCAAACAGGTGAGAGGGTTTCATTGGGGGCAAATGTCGTAGAAGCCTATTACAGGATGTTTGGTCTACTCAACCAGACCACCATCGAAGAAGGTGAGGTTGGAATAGAGAGCGCTGTTTTGACCCCCTTGACTATTGATTCGGGTGATTTCTCGAATTTAGTTCTAATGCTCAGAAATAACGATGACATGTACCACAACCTTACAATCGATATCACTGTGGCTGCTGGGAACTTCACAATTCTCTGGCACAACCAAGAGATCGTACCCACTTTGTATCCCGCGAACACTACATTCTCGCTTGCCATCGGTTCAGTTGGCCAAGGTGACATCTATGGGACTACACCAAGAATCTCGGCCACTCTTCCTGCTGGAATTGTTTCTGCGCAGTATCTCATAGAGGTAACGTTGAAGACAGAAGATGGAGTTGTAGACTCTGTCACTCTCATTTTGACTGTAACCTAATCTGAGAAACGTTGGCGATACCACTGAAGGGTATCTCTAAGCCCTTCTGTTAGAGGTACAGGCGTAGTGGCTCCCAGAACCTCTTTTATTCTAGAGGTATCACCAATACTATGTTGAATATCCCCGATTCGTGGAGCCTCATGCACTATCTCTGCACCAGTTATCTTGCTGATTTTTTGTGCAAGTTCAATTATAGAAACAGCATCTTCTCCTGATACATTCATAATCTGGTTCTTTGCAGTATCCCTCTCACCAGACTGGACAATGGCCTCTATGACATCTCGAACATGAATGAAGCTTCTCGTCTGTAGGCCATCTCCTTCGATTTTCAATGGCAATCCTTGCACTGCTCTGCTGGCGAAGATCCCAATTACACCGCTGTATTCTGATTCATCCTGACGAGGTCCGTAGACATTGAAAAACCTGAGAATGACATATTCAAGACCAAATGAGTTCCCATATGCTTGCACATAGTATTCACCTGCAATTTTAGAGGCTGCATATGGGCTTAACGATTTGAGAGGGAACTCTTCCTTGACTGGAAGCGTATCTGGGTCACCGTAAACAGCTGCCGATGAGGCAAAGACAAGTCTCTTTGCATGCTGTCTTCTTGCCATTTCTAGCACATTCAAGGTGCCTTCAACATTGTATCTATTCACAAGAAGTGGATCCCTTGTGGAGAAGGCAACTGAGGCAATCGCAGCTAGATGAAAGACAACATCAAGCGTTTCAGTTATGGAATCTATGAATGAGGGGGAAGTTATGTCTTCCTCGATAAACTCGAAGTTGGGTTTCTCTAAGGATTTTGAGATATTCTCTCTTCTCCCCGTTCTGAAGTTATCAATGCCGATGACGGTGTATCCCATAGCAAGTAGTCTTTCCACGAGATGGCTACCAATGAATCCAGCACATCCGGTGACCAATGCAGTCCCTTTCATTTTCGAGCCTCAACTACTCTCCCTCTGAATTCTTTATCTCTCTTGTGACAACTACTCCTTCTTCCCGTAGTGAATTCAATAACACCTGGGTTTACCATCACAATGAAGCTATAGATTCATTGTTCCATGTAATCACGAAGGCTTCTTATCGAGGATTTACCTCGGTTTACAGTGTGGGCTTGATGAAGGAGATTGTTGTTGCTATTGATGCCGGAACATCTGGCGTCCGTTCTATTTTCTTCGACACCGAAGGCAATGCGCTCCAGACTGTCTACCAGGAATTTGACAGTCTTTATCCCCATCCATCTTGGGTTGAGCAGAGAGCCCTTGCATGGTGGACTACAGCGTGTACTACCATGAAACAATGTTTGAGAAAGGGATCCTTCAGCCCTGAGCATGTGGTTGGTGTTTGCGTAACAAACCAACGAGAAACTATCGTGCCGGTTGACGAGAGTGGCCAACCTCTTCGGGATGCAATTGTTTGGCAGGATAGACGAACAACAGGTCAATGTGATTGGATTCGTGAACAAGTTTCGGCAAAGGATATCTATTCTATAACTGGTCTCACTGTGGACCCCTATTTCTCGGCCCCAAAAATCATATGGATTCATCAGAAAGAACCATCCGTATTCAAGAAGGCTGCAAAGTTTCTTCTTGTTCATGATTTTCTTGTCTACAAACTCACGAACGAGTTTGTGACTGATTATTCCAATGCATCCCGGACACTCCTTTTCGATATCGCAAGAAAGTCATGGTCCTCTAGAATGCTTGACAAATTAGATATCCCGAAGGAAAAACTTCCACGGGCGGTTGAATCCGGAATAATTCTCGGTTCGGTTTCCAAAGAGGCCTCCAAGCAGTGCGGCCTAACAGCTGGGACCCCAGTAGTTGCAGGCGGGGGCGATCAGCAGTGCGCAGCATTGGGTGTTGGTGTAGTTGATGAAGGTTCTATCAAGGCGACGACGGGGACTGGTACGTTTATCCTTGCATACTCAAGAGAGATGCGTCTAGATCCGCAAATGAGAGTTCTTTGTAGTAGGCATGTAGTTCCTGACTCTTTCGTAATTGAGGCTAGTATGTTTACCACCGGTTCTGCACTGAGGTGGTTTAGAGATCACTTGGCAACTGAAGAGAGAAACGTTGCTGGCGACCGTGGCGTCGATCCATATGAGATTATGACGTCAGCAGCTGAGTCCATTCCGGCAGGATCGGAGGGCGTGATACACATCCCTCACTTTGTCGGTGCGGGAGCTCCTTACTGGAATCCGAATGCGCGTGGTGTGTTTGCAGGTCTTGCCCTCGGGCACACTCGGCGTCATCTCATGCGTTCAGTTCTTGAGGGTGTATCATATGAGATTCGTTCGAATCTTGAAGTCATGAAGGAACTAGGCATTCCCACAAACGAAGTCAGAGTGACTGGTGGTGCTGCAAAGAGTGACATCTGGATGCAGATTCAAGCAGATGTCTTAGGTATTCCTGTGATTCGGTCTGAGTTTGAAGAAGCTACTGCACTCGGTGCTGCTATACTCGCATGCAAGGGTGTTGGAGTATTCAAATCTGTGTCTGAGGCCGCAACTGGAATGGTGCGTCCTAAGGACATACTGCAGCCGAGTTCATCCAACAGGGATGTATATGACTTCGGCTATGCAAGATACAAACAGCTCTATGAAGCCATCTCAGGGATAAAATGGGAAATCAACTAGCATAGATTGCCAGTTTGTTTCCCTTGTCCAGGACGAGAATCTGAACATCCGGATTTTGCGCTATCCAGTCATCAACAACTCTCTGAATATTTTCAGCTTTCTCCATGTGGACATCTTTGACTGTTTTCTCACTTAATTCCGTATACATCCGAATCTTCGATATCCGCATCATCAATTCTGCAAATTTGTATGCCTTATGTTCATAGAGATGATATTTCTCTGAGATGGATTTTGTCACCTGATTGATGGGCCCTTTTAATTTGCTATAGAAATTCTCTATGGCTGATTCGGGTGCGATTCCATCTCTGCACTCTGCGATGAAGAGAATCTCGCCATTATCTTTGACCGCATTCTTGGTCAACTCTAATGCCCTTTGCGCATGATAGAGGCTCTTGTCTTGAGGATAGCCTCCTGGTGATACAATGATTCTGTCAGCCGGGGACACAGTGAAGCTTGCTATTTCATCTAGAAACTCTATGCCTCCCTCAATCACCGGTCGTAATTGGCCTGCATCTGCCCAGACCAGTTTCTTGCTGTTTGTGACGACTGAAAGGGTGAAGACCTTTGCGCCTTTCGTTATCATCTCCATGGCCTCCCTCATGTCATCAGCCAGAGGATTTCCTCTTCTATCTGGAGCCGGATGGTAGGGATGAAGACCAAATGTGGAGTTGGGGTTCAGAGCCATTGAATGATTAGCCTCAATGGACGCAAATGCACAAACTCCTGGTAGGAAGCTCTTGAGAGCATTTGAGTATCCTGCAAAGTAGTGCGCCTTCATGTCTGAAATAGTGATATAGAGGTCATGATTTGCTGCCTTGGAGGTAATTATGACAGGAGTTCCGCGCTTCGTTTTACCAAACTCAATAACATCTGTGTCTTGACAGTCATTAATGTGTACCTCATAATCCCCCAGCTTCGATTCTCTGGCAATCTCATGAATAAACTCTACAATCTCCAAATTGCCCGGATGATTCACCTCATGTGACCCGGTAGTGATCACAAACATCACTCTATTTGCATCTATTAATCTAGGGATGACTGCCAAGAGAAGATCCCAATGAGGCTCATCGCGTGTATGGTCCTCCACTAAAACACATACACTCTTGCTCTTTGATAGTTCCTCAAGGGTAGGTCCATGAGGGTTGTCTAGAACGCGATTCAATTCCTCCTGCATGTTGGTAATTGGCTTGACCTGCTTGGGAACGATCA
>JBHLQM010000102.1:0-7004 GCA_048884785.1 Candidatus Thorarchaeota archaeon
ATCTCGGATATATCTCCGGATAATTGAGCCGGTGAGGAATTGGCCATGCTTAAAATGTTACGGATTGAAAACGTCGCATGTATCGTTCTGAACATGATGGTTACAAATAACCCGGTTAACTATTGTGGCAATGCAGGAATGTAACTGAACTCTATTAATTATGAAAAAGATTTGCATTACACACTCTGTTTGCACAACCTTCCGTAACCAAATTATTTCAAAATGTAAGTGTGGACTAACACACAACTGGCGAGGAGGCAACATATTTTTATTGGTGGACTTGGGGAAATTACAAACCCAAATCTTGGGAAAATGGTGAAAAAACCAATGGTGTACTACACTGACGAGACCCCAGGGGTCAATAAGCGGTTAGTAGCAGGTTATTACCTGTTCCTCTGCTTAATTGGTTTCGCCATTCTCCTAGGACCTACTGGATCTGGAATACCTATCACTATATTCAATGATAGAGTACGTGAGGCGCATGAACTGGCAACACCTGACGGTGGTAATAATGATTCATTATCATGCGCAGGTGCTCCATGTCATGACGCAACATGGGATTATTGGAATCAGTCAGTCCATTCGGGCAACCTGATTACATATGATCCGATTACCGATACTATAGAGGTTAATGGTCACCGAAATAGGACCTACGCAGAATTCAATGCCACATGTGCTCAGTGTCACGCACATGGTTGGAGCGAAGCCCGTAATGCCACAGACTGGCCAAATACACATGACGGGTTTGGATCCACCTGTTTGTCGTGTCACGACCAGAGCACACCGTACTATACGGTTGATGGTTCGAATTGTGCTAGCTGCCATATCCATGAAGGACATGGTGGCCTCGATGGTTGGACAGAATCGGCTCATGCCAACTCACTTACAGATCTCAGAGGAAGTAGCCATGCAGGATCAGAATGTATGCATTGCATGTCCGTCGAGGGATTCCTCGATCAGGAAGCAGATCTAGATCCTGATGGGCCATACAACCCACTAACTTGTCCAGCGTGTCACTCTGTCCACTCAGCGGATGTAGCGAATCCGTCAATGATTCGCGCTGTCAATGCCACAGAACTCTGTGGTCTTTGTCACACTGGAGGTCGTCACTCAACATATGATGTATGGAAAGGTGGTGCACACGACCTAACAGGCATCGTTGAGTGTACATCTTGCCATGGATACCGTGAAGGATCCCATGGACCTGAGATGAACCACACATTCTCTGTTCTACCAGAGGATGCCTGTAATCAAACTGATTGCCATGAAGGACAACTAGACTGGGCTATAAACCAATTAGAAGAGATTCAGTCATCATACGATGCACTCGTAGCAGACTTCAATGCTGAAGCAACTGCTTTCGAGACCGTTGTAATGGACTACAATGCAACAGCTGATGCAGACTATGAACTAGTCGATTATGTACTAGGAATAGTTGATGAAGCTTCAACAACTGTAGGCTATTACGGCAATGATGGCTCTTCCGGCTTCCATGATCCGATGGAAACATTTGATGCATTGAATGACGCATTCAGAGATCTACTTGATGCAAAGGCATACTTCTACGAGAATTTGCCTGAGCCAACCACACCTCCACCAGTTGGAGGCTTTGATACTCTGATTGTCGTTGGTGGAGCCGCAGGTGGTATTGTTGTTGGCCTGCTCCTAGGAGTTTTGGTTGGCAGACGTCGATAGGCGCTGCTAGAAACAAACATTCGTATGGGTGCTACCAGATGCTTCGGCATCTGGAACCCTTTTTCTTTCAGCTCATACAAGTCCAACACAGCCACAACCTGAATTTTAAAAACGATGTGCAAACCGCACGAAACAATCCGCAAGGAAACAAAAACAATGAATCAAAAAATCATCTCCACCGTAATATTTGCCCTCGTGATGTTTAATGTACTAACGCTGGGTGCAAACATCACTGTTAGTCCAGAGTATAGAATAGAGAGTGTAGAGAATACAAGGATGACTTTCCTGTCACAGGAGCAAGAATACAATATTTCTTCGTATATTGACTATGTAGAAGCTACGGCTGATTTACTGATATCAAAGCACATGAATTTTGCAACTGGAGAAGTTTATCATTCAGTTGCTCATGATTTGTCTTCATTTATTTCCTCCACAGCTTTATCCAGTTATTACTGGGCAATATCGGCCTTGTCAACTGCATATTCTATTTCAAACAATGAAACATTCAAAACTGCCATGAGTAGAGCTGCAACAACAATGGTGAGCGTTTTAATGGATCCAATATATCCTGGATTCTTTGTGAATTATTTTTCAGGTGTTGAAATTCGCGAAACCAAACGACCAGGAGTTCAAGCCTATGCATACTGGGCTCTTGAAATTGCAGAATCCACCAATACTTCCCTTGATTTCACAGCAGAAAAAGAGAGTGCAGTGAGGTGTTTGGCGGATATGCTCTACGATCCAATTTATGGAGGTTTTTATTTTTACACAATGAGGAACGGGTCACTCAATGTACCTGCATACTTCGATGAAGTTTATCCAAATGATGGGAAGAGGTTGGATCATTTAGTTCTTGGTGCAAATGTTCTCTATGACGCTGGTTTGTCAAGCGGGAATTCAACATTGCTGAGTATAGCAGATAGTGCAATGTCATTCATGCAATCGCATATGAAGTATGATTATGATTATGAATTCAGGGGTTTAAAACTGGCAGTAAACCGGTCTGGTTCAAAAGTCAGTGTACCTCAAGGCGATAGGGTTGCACATTCAGTTGTTACTGACCTCAATGCCATGGCTATTAGGGCTCTAGTTAAAGGATATGGTGCAACAGGGAATACAACTTATTTAGCTATGGCAAATCAAGTATTTGAGACACTTTTTTCAAATAACTGGGACGAAGATTCTGGAGGTTGGTATGCAGAAGTAGTTGATGGTCAACCATATGATCCCCTTGATGATGAAGATGTCAAATATTACAAATATTCCGAAATTCAGTTTCAAATGGCTTTGGCTCTGGAGGATTTGTACGAAACAACGGATTCAATATATCCTATTAGAATGGTGATTGACACTTTTGAGCTGATCTTGGGGAAACTATGGGATTTTGCTACTGAGGGCTTTGTGAGTAATGGCAACCAAGAATGGGTTGTTCTCAGCGATGAGTGGAGAACGCATTATACCGCAGTGCAAGGTCAAGCAATAATTAGTTTGGAGCGTGCATGGGCATATGGTCTGCCTATTGTGACTCAAGTGAGAATATCTCCTACAGATCCGCGTCCTCAAGATATTATCTACTTCGCAGCCACAGTACTAGATGATGATGGTGTTGATTATGTGTATGTCAACTATACTGCGAGCATCGAAGGCAATGAATCACAAGGTATCTTTCCATTGTTACCCAATCCTCAGGTAGGAGGAAGGTTCAACAATTCACTGAGTTATTTTGAAGATAACACTCAAGTGAATTTTGATGTTGTGGCGAATGACACAACAGGTCGAACTTTCATAGCTGGCTCATACTACTTCATTGTTCGTACAGATATATTTCCTCCAACTGCTGAACTTCATGCTATATATCCCTCTGGTACGATAAGGATTGGTGATGAAATCATAATTGATATGGAAACATTTGAATTTCCCACACATAGCCACACTAACTCTTGTGAGCTTTGGTGGAGATTGAATGCAGGTGTATATACTGCTGTAAATATGACGCTTATAGGAGTTGAAAATGACAGATTAATCTGGCGATACGTACTAGGACAATTCAACGCTGGAGATCAGATTTCATTTTTCGGTCTCGTTAAGGATGAGGCTGGTAATGTAGGAGAGAGCAGGTACTATAGTCTAACTGTACTTGGACCTGAATTCAATATCACACCGTTTACAGTTTTCCAAGTAGTTGCGACTGTGGGACTAGTGGCTGCACCGGGTGTGGGCTATGCTTATGCAAGGATGCAAAAAAGAAATCGTGGAGACGCACAACGTGAGGGGAAGAAAGCCGCTCGAAAACGTGCAAGAAGTCGAGGGCCTAGGAGGAGAGATTAAACCTACGTAGGAGAAATTTGAGATGGATATTGGTACAATTCTTTTAATTGCTATTGTAGTCCTTGGTGGTCTTGATGCCATTATTCTGATACTGGGACCAAGAATCAAGGAATATGAAAACTACTCATTCATTGCTTCAGTAGTCAGTTTTCTGCTTTCACTTGGAGCGGTGTTTTGGCTTGGTTTTTTGATCTTTAGTAATCAGTTTCAGTATGATTATGTCTTTCAAACAACTGAAGTTGGTGCTGATCTATTGCTGAAGATATCCGCCCTCTGGGCTGGACAATCTGGTTCTCTTGTTTTTTGGACCTTTTTGTCTTTTGGATTATATTTTGGTTTCCGAGTTGTATCTCGGGGGTATGAGGATGACAAGCTTGTCTATAGAGCAGCAATAATAATGGTCTTGGAGTCAATTCTTATTGCAGTAAATACCCTACTAGCGGATCCATTCCGAATCACCGAAGGAATAGTGCGAACTAATGGTCTAGGTTTGAATCCATTACTTTCAACTATTTGGAATGTTATCCATCCACCAATCATCTTCATTGGTTATGCACTGACGCTCGTACCATTTGCAGTGATGCTTGCTGGATTCACCATGAGGTCTGAGGAACGTAATCAAGATCCGATCCCAGTGGTGAACGCATACACTCGTCTGACCACAGCAGCAGCTTGGATAATGCTATCCGCTGGAATAGCCATTGGAGGATATTGGGCATATCTGGTTCTTGGTTGGGGAGGTTATTGGGCTTGGGACCCAGTCGAAACAACTTCTCTTATTCCTTGGTTGCTAATAACAGCCTACTATCACGCGAAACCAACACTCAGAAAGAACGACATAATTCGTGATTCATTTCTGGTAATGGCTTACATTACTGTGATTTTTGCCACATGGACCACGAGAAGTGGTATACTATCATCGGTTCATGGTTTTGGATTGAGTATAGTAAGTTGGTCAATGCTAGCTACACTACTCATCAATCTAGTTGCGGGAATATCTTTCTCATTCTATTCTGGTTTCAAGGATATGAGTGATGACGAAGAATCTGAAGGACCTGGGTTTTTTGACACATCAAATATCAAATTGTTCTCAATCAAGATTGCACTCATTGGCCTAATCATTGTGGCTGCAACCTCCACAATCGGAGTTGCACTTCCAGCAACGTACAACATTGGTCTAGCAATAGGAGCAACGCTTGAGGCGTATTTCGCAGGTGAGGTATTTCCAACTGCCATAGAAGGTTTGATAGGTATCGATGTTGAATTCTTCAGACTTGGATTCTACTTTGCATGTGTTTTCCTCATTGCTTCAGCATTTTATTGTATGCGAACGAATTTTCTGAACCATCGACGTCGAAGCTATCTTCTGATCACAGTCTTTGGATTGGGTGGTGCATTGGCGGCTCTATCAGTCTTTGGCGGACTTGGACCTTTGCCAACGAACTATTGGCCGGCTAATTTCCTCGTTGTTCCTGCAGCTGCTGCAATTGGATTTCTTATCATTGCTTTTATCCTTCAGATGGTTGGAAAGGAAAAGATTGGCAGTACACGTCAGGTAGGACGGTTAATGCTTCATCTTGGATTGATCATACTTCTATTAGGTGTGTTCATGAGTGAGAATGTAGTATACGAATCCAATGCTGGATATGTGGGTAATTCTATGAATGAGATTGCGCCTGGAGTCTTTATTAGAGTCGCGGACATCAATGTTGATCTTACTACTTTTGAACCTCCGGACTTTAATGTCATAGTAACTCTCAATGTGCTTCAAAATACAACATCTGGATTGGTAATAACAGCAATAGGTTATGCTACTGTCACTGGGCATCCTGATTGGGGAATGGTGAGTCATGGAGTGTATCTAGACTCGACTGCTTTTCGAGATGTATTCGTAGCAGTGACTGGATTCGGACAAATCCTACCGAGTGTCTGGCAGGTCACCATCCATACCAAGATACTTCCTCTCATTTCCTTTGTTTGGATTGGAGCCTTCCTAATGGTTTCTGCAATCCTACCGATATTCGGTATGGAGGCACAATCATTCTGGAGAGCAATGAAGGGAAAAGAAAAACATCTCTATGTAGATGAACCTGAAACTCAGGAAGAAGTGATTGTAGATCAAGGAAACTAGTTACATACGTAGGTCGAGTTAATAGCTCGACCTCATCTCTATTTTCTCAAATCTCAAGAAGGGTTTATACAGAGGGCAAATATACAGAAAATAGTTCTAAGGACGGTTTCAGGATGTCGCAATCTTTTGATGTAGCAGTGATTGGGTCTGGTCCAGCTGGTTCTATGACTGCAAAAACTGCGGCTGAGAACGGTCATAGAACCTTGATGATTGATCGTAGAAAGATTGTTGGTATTCCTATTCAATGTGGTGAGCTGATACCTACTCCAAGAGAAGCGAAGAATCTATTCCCATCATCAAAGAGAATGCCTCATGCTGTTCATGTTCCTAGAAAATTCATTACAAACAGAACATCTACAATTCGACTTGTATCTCCCAGTGGGCGATTCTTCGAGTTTCCATTTGAAGCACACATAGTAGATCGAGGAGCATATGACCAGTATCTTGCAGAAAATGCACAAGATGCCGGTGCTGAGGTACGATTAAACACCAAGCTCGTCAGTCGAAATGATACAAACAATCTTGTTCTAAAGTCAAGAGATTCTGATAACATCACAACTGCAAAGATTGTGATCGGTGCTGATGGATCTCGCTCGAAAATTGCAGAATCATTGGGATCCCAGTATGCGCATTCTGAGTTCGATCTTAGTCCTTCACTTCAATATGTAATGGAAAATTCAGATGTTGAACCTACAGTTGTTGAGATGCATTTTGGAAGTGTTGCACCGGGAGGGTATGCTTGGGTTATTCCAAAAGGTGAAGGGCGTGTCAACATTGGGTTTGGAATGAGAAGGCAACTAGCAAAATCCGAAATCCCACTTCGTCAATACCTTAATCGTTTTGCCTATCG
>JBHLQM010000103.1:0-6981 GCA_048884785.1 Candidatus Thorarchaeota archaeon
CAAGTCAGAACCGAAAACAAAAAGAGCAGTTCTTGGATGACGAGGAGTGATATGGACGATGAGAAAAGAATTGATGCCGCAAGAAACCTTGTAAAATCAGCAAAAAGAATCACTGCTCTTACTGGAGCAGGAATTAGTGTTGATTCAGGCATCCCTGATTTCAGGTCAGAAGGCGGTCTGTGGGAAAGATATGATCCGCATGAATATGCCACATATGAAAGCTTCCTTTTGGACCCATCAAAATTCTGGACCATGGGTCAAGAACTAGCAGAAGTTATTCTGAGGGCAGAACCTAATGCAGCACATCTGGCTTTAGCTTCCTTGGAAGCAGATGGAAAACTCATTGGGATAATAACACAGAATATCGATAATCTCCATCAAGCATCGGGGAACAAAAACGTGATTGAACTTCATGGAAACTACCTAAGAGCCTTCTGCATGAGTTGCAGCCAAGACTATGTTGGAGAAGAGATTCATAGGCGTGTAGCAAATGGTGAAATACCTCCTAAATGCGAAAAATGCGGAGGAGTTTTGAAATCCGAGGCGATACTATTTGGTGAACCACTACCACAGGAGGCAATGGAAAAAGCTATTAGGTTGTGCAAAGGGACTGATTTGATGCTGGTAGTTGGAACGAGTTTGACCATCTATCCAGCCGCATTCCTCCCTCAGGTTGCAAAGAATGCAGGAGCAAAGGTAATCTTGGTAAATCTTGAGGGCATTAATAGAGACAATGTTGCGGATATTGTTCTCCAGGGGCGAGCCTCAGACATAATGCCCAGAATCACCAAATTCTAGGTAATCAATGGGAATGCAAACCAAGAGTATACGCCAATTCCTCCAGGAACAAGAATGACTCCTAACAGAATGAAGAATACTCCTAATAGGTACTGATTGTGGTCCATGAACCAAAGGCCTAGATATGAATATCCATAGGCGACAACGCATGCGGCAAATCCAAGAACAATTACTGGGATAAGCGGGAACGCAATGCTAAGGAAACCTCCAGCTTGAGTCCATAGAAGTCCGATATTTAATATCACGAAGAATCCTCTAACTGCTAGATAGACTATGATGGAAACAAGAATTCCAATCTGAGAGAAAGTTAACTTAGCTGAAAGACTCATTCTGTTCACAGATACGAATTCGTTCCAACTAATTATCTTTCCGCAAATTAGCGAACTTGATAAGTGATTGTGCTTTGGCGAGGCTATAATGAAAAGCCTACCCTGGACTATTTCGAGTATATCACAGCTGTCTATTCTACTAGAGGTAAGTTCGCCAAAACCTGGAAATGTGAATAGGCTGAGAAGGTTCTCAGATACTGGCTATAGACATTTTCTGGCCAGCGCGTCTTTAATGGGAAGAGGATTGCATAAGGCATCCAGTCGAGGAGTAATGCTAGCTGAAGGACAGATTCCTCCAAGTGATGTGGGTATTGGCGAACTCATTCTCGAATGCTCCAAGGATGTATTTGGAGGATTAAATAAGACTAACACAATTCTCGGAACCATTTTGCTATATGTACCAGTAGTTGTGGCAGTTGCCTCATCTTTAACAGAGAGCCCAGTTTTTGAAACCAAAACTATACGAAGGTGGCTAGAGGTTGTTCTTGAAAACACAACTATAGATGACACATTGAATATGTATCGAGCATTTCATCTTGCGAATCCGGGAGGCGATAGGAATAAGGATGAACAGACTTGGACTGATATTCACGATCGATATGATATCAGCAACCCAGATGTTCTAAGAAACATCAGTGAAGATGGCCTTACTTTAAAGAAGCTGTTTCTCCTCTCTGCAGATGTCGAACCATTAAGTAAAGAATGGTCTGAATACTTCAAATTGACCATAACTGAAGTATTCCCCTATCTTGATCAACATGCAAATAGTCTAGAGAATATGGAAGAAGGAATCCTTCGCACCTTCATTTGGCTTCTTTCCAGACAACCTGATGGGCTAATTATCAAGAAAGCAGGACTGGAGAAGGCGCGTGAGATACAACATCTTGCTAAGCAGATTGCTCATACAGATCCAAATGATAGGAGCGCCGAGGAGATGTTACAGGAACTTGATGGCATTCTTCGTTCAGATGGAAATATGCTTAATCCTGGAACAACCGCAGACATGGTTTCCGTGGCAATTCTACTTAAACTTATGAAGATGGTTTCGTAACGATCAAGGTGCGATATCCAAAATCCCCGAAAACACAACAAGTGCCAGAATAATGAGAATTATGCCTGTAGGCAAGAGCATTATTTTGCCCTCGACACGTTTGATTTTTCGAACCTCGTTCTTTGGACCAAAATAATATCCTAGAAATAAGACTACTCCAAGAAAGACAAGAACAATAGTAAATCCCTCGTGTGCCATCAATCTCACGTTGGTTGCATATTCTAGTGAATTCTTAACTTTAACGTAGACCTGATGACCACAAAGAAAGCTATGTGATTTAGAGTCTACATGAGTACCTGTCTGAAGACATGCTCATACTTCATCCTCAGCTCTTTTGCCCTATCTTCATTTGCCAGATAAAGGGGTTGTCGCATGTCGCTGAGGTTTGGTATTTTTCTACACAGATTTTGTCCTACGAGTTTTCGAAGTGCAAATGATACAGTTCTTGGAGCTAGATCTACTTTGGTGCTGATGTCCTTTGGTGTCAACGGACCATCATGTGTTAAGCGATCTAAGACAATTATAGCACTCCGTGGTAGCTGAAAACTAGTCATCTTCACCTTCTTCACCCGTTAATATGAAATGTCGTTTATAGCTCTATACTTCTCATACTAAAATCGAAATATAAGGAAACGGGTCAGAGCAGTTCTCTCCATTTCCGAGTATCTACTCTCAGTTGTGGGGATAGGCTCATCCATAATGCCTTTGTATCAGTACTTGCTATAACTCAAATGAGTTGGAAACATGACTGACCGTATCTTCATAACTCGTAGATTACCCGGTCCTAGTATATCAAGACTCAAAGAGAGATTTGAGGTAGAAGTTTGGGAAAACGAAATCCCACCGACAAGTAAGGACATACTAGCTAGGGCAAGCAGCTGCTCTGGAATGATTACTCTGCTCTCAGACAAGATTGATGCTTCATTGATTGCGCAGCTCCCAAAATTACGAGCGATTAGTCAATATGCAGTGGGATTTGACAATATTGACATCTCAGAGGCAACCCAACGAGGAATAATCGTTACAAACACACCGGGAGTACTAACAGAAAGTACAGCAGATCTTACTTGGGCACTTATCCTTGCAACCTCAAGGAGAATTGTGGAAGCAAATCTTTATGTTAGGAATGGCAAATGGAAGGTTGCATGGGGACCAGAGCTGCTTCTTGGAATAGATGTCCATGATGCAACACTTGGAATTGTGGGAATGGGGAGAATTGGATATGCCGTCGCGAAACGTGCTTTGGGTTTTGATATGAGGATTCTGTACAATTCCCGCACCCATACTGAAACTACAAAACAGGCAGAAGAGGTTCTGGGTGCCGAGAGACATAGTTTGGAATCTCTTCTTCGTGAGTCAGATATTGTATCTATACATGTGCCTCTAATCCCGGAAACAATTGGACTGATATCAACTAGAGAATTGTCACTGATGAAGAGAGATGCCATCCTTATCAACACCTCTCGAGGCACCATAGTAGACCAAGATGCACTATATTCCGCTTTAAAGGAGGGAAAGCTTAGAGGTGCAGGCCTTGATGTATTTCAGGAGGAACCTACTCCGACCAGCAATCCTCTATTGAAGTTACCGAATGTTGTTGCACTTCCTCATATAGGCAGCGCAAGCATTAGAACGCGTTCGAGAATGGCTGAGATGTGTGTTGATAATATCATGCTAGCCCTTGATGGGAAAACTCCGCTCAATATAGTCAATCCTGAGGTGTTAAAGGAATGAAAACAGATAGCTGTAGAGACGCATTGTACAACAGAAGATCAATCAGAAGGTTCGCCAATGAAAGTATATCGGATTCTGACGTTGAAGAAATTATCTGGGCAGGACTTCAGGCTCCTTCAGCCGGGAATCTTCAACCTTGGCGAATAGTTGTTGTTCGAGACAAAGCCAGAATGGAAAAGCTTGCACAGGCAGCATTCAATCAGGGTTTTGTAGCAAAGGGTGATCTAGTATTAGCCGTGATCGCAATTCCGAGTGAATCGGCAGTAAGGTACAAAGAAAGAGGGTCAGGATTGTATGTCATCCAAGACACGGCAGCTCTAACATATGCATTACTACTTGCTACACACTGCAAAGGTCTTGGAGCCTGCTGGGTTGGGGCGTTTGATGAGTCACTTGCGGCAAAGGCACTCAACCTTCCCACGGGATATAGACCTGTTTCACTGATACCGATTGGCATGCCTGCCGAACATCCAAAAAGCCGAGGCAGAAAGAAGTTAGGAGAAGTCGTGGTTAAGGAGTGTTTCTAGTCCGTTAACCGCAGCTATTGCCAATGAAAATCTAATCTTCCCATCTAGAGAATTGCAGCGAAAAAAGAAAGGGGGAAGGGGACAGTTGTCCCCTTTAAACTAAAACAACCTACTTCTTCTTGACCAAGAAGAGAATCAGGATGACTACAACACCAACACCGATACCACCAATCAGACCAATCCACAGGGGATCAATACCCGGAGGTGGAGTAGTGGTCGTTGTTGTGGGCGGTGGAGTTGTTGTTGATGTCGGCGGAGTAACTGTTCCAGCATTGAATTCAGTGGACTCAATGCTGTCACTCAACGCAAATGTTGAGTTGTCATATACTCTGACCATCACCATGTAGTTTCTGATTGTGAAGCCCGTGGAATCCCAAATGTACGAAGTGCCTTCAAGTTCTGTTGCGATGAGCTGGTATGTTTCACCACCATCAGCAGAGAGAAGAACCTCGGACGAATGGCCATCCTGAGCGTTCAAATCAGTGAAGTCCCAGGTGATTGTCTTTGCCGCTCCTGTTCCAGTCACTTCAATGTCAGTAAGAACTGGACTGAAGAAGTTCTGGAAGGTCAAGGATGCAAGGTTGACTTCGAATCCAATGTTGGTTTCAGTTTCGGCAACTATCTGGAACATGAATGTCCCATTTCTGCCGATGTTGTAGGTGTCATAAGTCACCTCATTGGAATGATCATGTGCGTAGATACCGACACGCGTGTCAACTGTAGTGTACCAAGTACCTGCTGAGAGGTCGTAGTCGAAGATACCAATAGCAAGACGTCCACTACGGGCTGCGACGAACGAACCAACCTCTGGATGTGCTCCAGTTGCCATCGAATCTTCAACAAGGTTGTTGCCGTATGTCCAGGTTGTGTTGTCGATGTCTGCCCACCATACCATAATATCACAGTCGCCATTGCTAAAGTCAACTGTAATATCGACAGTGTCACCCTCAACGATTCCGTCGACGTAGTCCCAAGCGAATTGTGTCAAGTCCACCGTACCAGAGAATGGATCGTATGAGCCATCTGGAATAACTAGTGGACCAGAACCCTGGTGGAACACGCCAGAGAGGAATCCAATCTGGGCGTATGTTACTTCATACTCAGGCATATTGGGTAGGTTGAATGCGGGATAGCTTGCATTGATCACAACATGATCTCCCCAGAGAGTGTCTCCGTCATCTACGGGAGTCACACCTGCTCTGTCATCAGAAGTGTAGCTTATCACTGCTGGCTGATCAGTCAGATCCTCGTACCACATTGCCTCAATTGTGAAGTTCACTGGTCCTGAGACCGATGCATTGAGTGCAATTGGGTGAATCTCTAGGTAGTACATGCCTGCGCCATCAATTTCAGCTATGACAGCTGTTGTATAGTCTGTTCCAGCTGAGCCTGCACCGAGGCCTCCGAGAGTAGAGTCGTAGACTTGGACGAACATGTCGTTACCCATGTCTTCCCAAACCACTCTGATACCTAGATAGGCGGCAGTAGCATGCTGGTTGTAGATCGCATAGCTTCTGAAGTCCCAGGCATCTGGGTCTTCTTCCATGCAACCCCAAGCTGCGTTGTCGTATGGACTAAGTTCTGCACCCCAACCGTCAACAATTGTGTGCTTTGCACCGGCTGCGCCAGTAAGGTTAGCAACAACTGTGAATGAGTATGGGATTTTTAGCGAGTCACCACCATGACTCACAGTTGCGACACCAGTGTGAATACCAGTCTCAGCACCACTTGGAACTGTCAGTGTCGCGTTGGCTGAATAGCCAGATGCAACACCATTGTCAGCCCACGTTACTGGTCCTGCTGCAGTACTCCAGAAGATCACCGTAGCGGTGAAGTCATTTCCTGGAGCAGTCATGTTCACATCGTGGATCGGGTCATGAATCACGAGTGTCATGTTTCCAGTGAGAGAGCCTAGGCCAGCTGTGTTGGCATATGACATCTCGTTGACATTGGCAGCGTTTGAAGCACTTGTCAGACGCCGTAGCTCATTACCAGTATTAGTCGTAAGGTTGTAGAGGTTTGGCATTCCATCATGTGGATCATTGTCGAACCATTCATACAAGAACATCCAAGGCTCTGCACCTGCAACATCATCTCCGTCAAAAGCTACAACCATTGTGACATAGTCATAGGTTGACATAGCAGAGTTGTAGGTGGCTTCACCTAGCTCATCCTTCAGGTTGAAGTATCCATACATCTGACTATCAGGCCAATCATAGACCACTGTGTCATTGTAGGAGAATGTAGTACCTGTGAAGGAGTAGGTCGCATCTTCTATGTAGTAGTATGAACTACCTGATAGACTGTCGGCTGTGTAGTCGAGTAGTGTTGTTCCATAGGCATCCCAGACACTGTATTGGATTGTGACGACATCATCGGGCATTACCTGTCCGAAGTAGAGTGCGCCATCAAGGAATCCAGTCGGGAAGGCCACAGCACTGCTGTTTATGCCGCCCTGTAGACCGATATAGAAGTCAAGGGTTCCCCAGTACTCCCAGGCATCAGCGACAAGTGCGCCGAAGTTGTTGAAGGAGTCAGGAGT
>JBHLQM010000104.1:0-6907 GCA_048884785.1 Candidatus Thorarchaeota archaeon
GTAACCTTCCTTCGCTGACTCTTCTTCGGATATTGTTGGAAAGGCCCAGAGCCTCAATCGCAGAGAACGCGATTTCAAATCTGGATGCAACTCCAGCTCCAGCCATGATTTCAAGGTCGACCTCAGATCCACAGGTATACACTGTTATGTCACGTTTTTTCTGACGCACGAGCTCATGAGATAATGCAATCGGGGCTCTCTGGTATCCAAATCCTCCCCAAAAGAGACCAGAGCCATCAGATATTTTCGCAACTGCTTCTGAAAGCGTTATCAGTTTGTCCTCAACCTCAGGTCCGGCCAAATTACTCACCCATGCTACTTGGTAGGATGGTTCGAGCATCATATGTTCTCCTTTTATCTTTGCCCGTAAAGCTGTGAATAGTATATAATTAAAGGGGGATTGGTGTTATCAAAAATTCATGTCTGACACAGATGTTCGCCCCGCTATGACAAGAGAGGGACTCCTGGCCATCATTGGTCCTCTCATTGCATTGGTATGCATTTTTGCAGCAATTCTTCTCTCATCATGGTTTACATGGGAAGGAAATGCCCTATCGGACCTTGGCAACTACGACAACGGCTTGCTAGCTGCAATTGTCTTCAACTCAGGTCTTGTAGCTACTGGAGTGGTCCTGCTATATTTCACATTCTGGTTCTTCAAAAAGTTGAAAGATTTGCCCACCCGGATTGGACTACTACCATTCTTTAGCGCCTTAGTCTTTCTAATCCTAATTGGAATACTATCTGAAAACGCGGGGAGAGTACATTTCTATGTGTCAATCGGATTCTTTGCGAGCTTTCCATTCGCTATGTGGATAATAGCGCTGGGCTTTTTGAGGTACAGACATCTTTGGTGGTTCTCTATAGTTTCCTTCGTCGTTCCATTCTTTTCGATATACATGTGGGTTGGCTGGTTCGGCGGAATGTTCCCGCTTTGGACTGGCAACGCAATTCCTGAGTTCACCACTGCTCTTACTGCAATCGCTTGGCTCTGGATTATTTGGATTCTCTACTACAAGGATAGGCTTACTATGCTGCTAAAGTAGAGTTGCCAAGATGGAACTCTGAGCTTGTCCATGGATAAGACATGGTGCCAGTGAATCGGAGTTATAATCTCCTGCCCATCTCCGTCACTCTTGTTTGAGCCTAGGCTTGCCCTTCAATTCCCCAGAAAATTTCAAAACTGGTCAGATTTGCCAATCAGAATCAAAATAGGATCCCAAATAATGCCAGAAAATCATCTAGGAAGAAGAACAGAATCATCATGATTATCACACAGCAGCATGCGGCTCCTGAGCCTGATTGTGGAACTTCAGCACCGGCCTCAGCTGTAGTATATCTATCAAATCCACTGGTATAGTCTCTAGAAGTTTTGAATCCATCGCCACGGTCTGGAAGGGAAAATGTACCAAAGTCGGGCATGAACTCAAAGACCCCTCTACAGTTGTTACACCTCATGTATGAACTGCTAATGTTGTCTCCTGCGCTTGGAACTGAAATCGGAGTACCGCAATATGGACATTCTACTCTTTCGGACATCGCATTCACCTAGTATATTGCTAGCTATGTCTTAACTCTCTTTCGTGCCAGGAATTCGGCCTCTACTCGATGGAAGCCTTGTGAGTATAGATGGTCTATTATCTCTTCATGTTTGTCCTGAACCCAGAATACTGCATTCTTGGTAGACATTTCACACAATGCAGTATTAATTACATCTCTACCATATCCTAATCTATAGGAGAATGTAATTACAGTTGAATCAGGAATCTCTCTATCCACCTCAAATCTCACAAAACCAACAATCATATTGCTATCAGGCACCGTGAGAGTGTAGCAGTTCCCTCCGCGAATTGCATACTCAAGAGTAGTTTGACTGTTTAATCCCCAATATGTATCAGGAATCAGATGCTGCAAAAAGGGTATCTGCTCAAGTCGAGGGATCTTTGTTTCAAGAGCACATTCCGTGATCTTGTCATTGTAAACTCCATCAAGTCGCAACACGAGTCCTTGAATCCCGTAGCCCATCCTTTCGACAAAGGGAAGTGCCCGATAGTTGTGCGCCTTAACACCCATTACGAAATGTGTGAGATTAGTGTTTCTCTCAAGAAGAGCCTCCTCGGAGCTCTGGACCAGCTTTGATCCTATGCCTTTGCTCCTCCAGTCAGGAGATACTGCAAGTTCCCATATTGCACCCCATCCGAGACCATCAAGGACAGCATTAATAGCTATACCTACAATCTGCTCATCAATGGCTGCAACCCTCCAAAGTGAGGGCAAATCCCCCTGAATTCGACTTCTGTTCCACCATCGGGTAAAGCCGTCATAGGTCAAAGGATCAACATTTGGAATTCCGGTTCCATAGACACTGAAGAAGACAGATTGCTCTTCTAATTTGGGGGGACGGACTATTGGCTGCAGCATTATTAATCACCATGACAATTCTGGATGAATCCTATGATCTCTCACTTATAGCCAAAAGAGAATTGTAGGATAGTAACTCAATATCATCAAACCTAAATAAGGATAATTCCGTGTTCAAATTGCTAGATCCCTTTTTCTTTCCCTTTCTCCTTCCAGACACGCTCAATCTTCTTCTCTCTATTATAATGCCCCATTTCACCTCCGGTATGGCTTGATTTTCCGGAGAATATCACATAGCCTTCGAGGAAGAACAAGGGAATGGCAGGAATCAATCCTGTGAAATCCCCAGCAATGGCAAACCCTACAATCCAAAAAATGAGGGAAGTGATAATAGTCCAGATTCCTGCGATGAAGAAAAACCACTTCCGCTTTGCGGGAGTTGCCTGGAGAAATGACACATAGTCTATCCGAAGGGTTGGTTCGTAGTACTGATCCCTACAAACTCCAGTGAGTTTGATTCCTGTATATCTAGCACCAATCAGACGCCCAATTGGATAGAATACTGCTACGCCAAGGAATACAGTTAGAAATCGAAGTGAGAATATACCCCAATCTGACAACGACCAAATGAAGATAAGACCCCAATCCAAATGCAGTGTAAGGGAGTAAAGATATGGAATCACCGCAAGAAGTATTCCCAAGGAGAACTGGAGTGCTAGAGTGGGTCGAAGAGAAAAGGTTCTCCCCCTGCTTGCATCAAATAATAGATCCCGAATTGATGCAGCCAGCAGGATTTCTTCATCATTGTGAGTGTGCTCACGTTTTATGTCACGAACCAGGCTCCAGAATCGAATTCTCGTTTCGCGATTAGTATTCTTCGGATTAGCACTGACTATAGAATGAATCTGTCCAAGTTCCTCCTTCCTACTCGTCATTACATTGCACCAATGAGTATAACCCCAATCGAACTAATCTATGATTCGCTTCTAGAGTGTTATCAGGATAAGCGGGACATCAATAGTTCAGCAATATCAGGGTGTCCATACCTGCGAGCGTAGTCAAGAGCTGTCATTCCATCATCATCTTCAGTACCACTTATCTCAATGGAGATGTCGGCTCCATGGTCAAGCAAGAGCTTTACTATCTCAATATGTCCTGTTCCAGATGAGAACATTAAAGCAGTACCAGAAACAACGGTCTTGGCATTGACATCAGCCCCTCGGGCCAGCAAAAGCTTCACAACCTCTATATGACCCTCCATACTTGCTTCCATTAAGGCCGTCCAATCTGCATCGTTGGTCCCATTGATGTTTGCGCCGTTGTCTAGTAAAGACTCCACGATTTCAAGATGTCCTCTGAGGGCGGCCCAAAGAAGAGGGCGCATGCCACGTCCATCCTGGATATTTGGATCGGCCCCTTCATTCAATGCTTTGGTAGCCTGTGCATAATCACCATCCTCTGAGGCAACAAGAAGAAGTGCATTAGCATCCTCAAGACTGTCTGTTGATGGTCTAACCTGTTTCGTTCTAAAGTCGTCAATCATTCTTACGATTTCATCTGTACCATAGACAGACATAGAGGCCACATGGAGCACATCATTCAGAATTCGTTCATTGATCTCCTTTGCTCTGCTTAGAATAAGCCTTACAACGCTTGCACGTCCGTCTCTTGCAGCCAAGTGTAATGGCGTCATGTCTACTCTATTCATCAGCAAGAGATCAGCATTGTTGTCAAGAAGGTACTCAGCAATTGCCACATCACCATTGCTGCAGGCAATATGAAGTGGAGAGTCACCAAAGTCTTCTTCCTTTATGTTGATATCGGCTCCCTGCTCCAGAGCCTGTTTCACCGCATCAAGATCGCCGTTCTTAACCGCATCCAGTAATTTTCTGTCAATATCACGCATGGTAATCACACTTTGTAATTTGAGCAGCAAATAGCTGAATGCATATGATTCTTGGGTTTATAGCTCAATTACGCAGGCTGGCTAGAAGTCAGCCTTTCTCTCTTCCTGCTCTCTGAGTTCTTTCCGAAGGACCTTTCCAACAAGTGTTTCTGGTAGCTCTTTCCTAATTTCGATAATCTTCGGCATCTTGTATGGAGACACGCTCGTCCTGCAGAATTCCTTGATTTGAGCCAATAATTCATCGCTTTCCTTGAATCCGTCCTTGAGGACGAGGTATGCCTTTACAATCTCACTGCCTGGAGTATCAGGGTCAGGCAGACCTATGACTGCGGCGTTCTCAACGGCTTCATGCTCAAAGAGAACATCTTCAACCTCACGTGGATAGACCTTGAATCCACTAACGATTATCATGTCCTTCTTCCTGTCAACGATGTAGAAGTAGCCATCTTCGTCCATCTTCCCGATGTCACCTGTCAATAGCCAGCCATCTTTTATCTGGTAATCAGTTGCATCGGGCTTGTTCCAGTAGCCCTTCATAACTTGAGGCCCTCTGATGATGATTTCGCCCTCAGCACCCTGTGGCAGAATCTTGGTATAGTCATCAGGGTCAACAATCCTGACCTCAGTGTCAGAAATTGGAAGCCCTACAGAGCCAATCTTCCTCACTCCGTGAATGGGATTAACATGTGTCACCGGAGATGCTTCAGTCAGACCGTACCCTTCAATAATTATGCTCCCGGTTCTCTTCTCAAACTCCTGTAGAACCTCAGGAGGCATGGGAGCTGCACCTGTGTTGCAGAATCTAATGCATTTTAGGTCATTTGCATAATCCTCAAGATCGTCTCTTTCCAGAAGCCGCATGTACATCGTTGGTACTCCAGGAAACATGCCAGGCTTGGTATCGCGAATAATCTCAAACAGAGATTTGTGGTCTCGCGGATCGGGGTTCAATGCAATTGCAGAAGCGTTGTAGATCCAGCTATTCATACAAACTGTCATTCCATAGATGTGAAACAGAGGGAGGTTAGTCAGACCGGTATCCTTCCCCCGCTGCATTTCAGAGGCAGTCCAGCTATACGTAGCAATGCAGTTCGAAACCAGGTTATGATGAGTTAGCATCGCGCCTTTAGGTAGACCCGTAGTACCTCCGGTGTATTGAAGGACCGCAAGTGTTTCTTTCGGATTAATTGAAAACTTGGGCGGATTCGGTTTTGTGCTGTTTACTAGATTCACAAACTGCATGGTTCCAGCCAGTTCTGCAGGTTCTCTCACAGCACCGGGAACATAATCCATGACATTCGTTATGATAATGTTTCTAAGCCTGGTTCTATCTTTGATGGTATTGATCTTCTCAAGCTGCGTATCCCATGCAATGATTGTTTCAGCACCCGAGTCATTCAACTGGTATGCGAGTTCTCTCTCTGTCAAGAGTGTACTGCACGCTGTTACAATGCCTCCAGCCTTTAGAATTCCATAGAAGCTGAACACGTATTGAGGAAAATTCGGAATCATCATTGCAACAACATCGCCCTGCTTCACACCTAAATTCACAAGAGCTGTTGCTAGCCTATCTGCAATGTCTTTGAATTCCTTGTATGTAATGCGCCTCTTTTGGAACCATATCGCAGGACGCCCGCCAAAATCACGAGCTGCGTTGTCGAGAAGCTCATAGAGATTGATCAATGGATAGTCTATATGTTCGGGAACACCTTCATCATAGTGGTTCAACCATGGTTTCTTTGCATATGGGTCGTCTGACATAGTCTGTACCTCTTAGCTTTCCCCTATTAAATCGAGTGCTTCTTGGGCCGCTTCAGAGACATAATCATACGGGTCATGGAGGAGTTCCTCCAATGCTGCTAGTACTTCAGGAACTTTTGTCCCAATTCTGCCAAGTGATTCACATGAGCGCCAACGAACATCGGGTTCCTTATCACCCAAAGCTCTATAGAGAGATGGAACAGCACCCATCGCGTTTGGACCAAGTTTACCAAGGCTGAGAGCCGCCTCACGTCTCACTATGAGCTTTTTGTCTATGAGGCTATCCGTGAGTGATGATAATACATCTTCATTAGCTAGTCCAATCTTACCCAGTGACCTAGCTGCCTCTGCTCTAACCTTGTTGCTTCCTGATGTCAAAATATCCCTTAGAAATGGAATTGCATCTTGCCCATCGGCACCAATTCCTCCAATTGCTGAAACTATTAGGACTTTCATTTTCTCATTTAGCGGTTCATACCATTGAATTAGAGCTGGTAATGCATCCTTCCCGATACTTCGCAGCGCATCAACCGCTTTTCCACGCACTGCTTCGTCTTTATCTTTCAGTTGAGATGCAATGCTAGAAATCACCTGGGGATCATTTGATTTCATCTCGCCAAGAGTTTCAACTGCTCCCTGTCTAGCCAGAGGATTTGGACTCCCGATTGCCGCTAGGAGAGCTGGAATTGCATCATCTCCAATTTGCGAAAGTGTTTCAATTGAACGGTGTCGTACTCGCCAGTCTGTGTCTTCAAGTGTATGCACAAGGTTCGGAATGGCTTCAATGGACCCTTTGCCAATATCCCTGATTGCCTGAGCTGCGGCAGTTCTGACTGTCCAGCTTATATCCCGTAGACAATTAATCAGGTCAGGGATCGC
>JBHLQM010000105.1:0-6876 GCA_048884785.1 Candidatus Thorarchaeota archaeon
CTGAAACCGCCTACTTCAATTGGTTGCAAGCTCCACGAGCAACTTATGCAGCTGATTTGAATGGGGATGGAGTCGATGAACTCATCGCAAATGTGGAAAGATACGGTGTCTATGGATTCAACTACCTAGGCAGTGAGGAATGGAGATGGCTAGCTCCTCTGGTTGTAAACTCTGCAGATTCAACATGTGCATTTGCTGACATGGACGGAGATGGAGCAACTGACCTGATTTTCACAAACCACAACTATCTGCATGTCGTGAGCATCAAGAAGCTCCAGCTACTTTGGCACTACTCGACAGACCACAGAATTGTACTGCCGAAGCCTGGTAGGTTTGCCTCAGCAGGTCTGTTGCGTGATGTGGTGTCATACTGGGCGGGCAATGTATATGTCATCTCTGGAACCCTGCCAACGCCAATACCGCCAGGCAGTCCAATCCCGGCATTGTACAGTTTGAACTTTGGCTACATGGCTTTGCTTGCCGCTGGAGTAGGCATTCCAATTGGAATCCTAGTCCTGCTTCCTATAGCTATTGTTTGGAAGAGAAAGAAACAGAGGAAGTAGAGTGATCGCCCCTTTCCTTGGAGAGGGGCGTAACCTTCTTTTTCGAGTAGGAATCCCAGAGAAGGGGACGCATTTAGATAGTCCTTTGCAGATTTGTAGTACTAGATTGGAAACCCTGCGGATGTGAATTTATGACAAGAATCGGACCTGGCGGCCTAAATACCATATTCCTCGTGGGATGCATTTCTCTTCTCATATTCGGTTTTTTTGGATACCTAAATTTCACTAATCCGTATGGTACTGCCCCTGTGGGTTCGGTCTTCTCACTACAAGGATACGATCACACACCCAGGGCGAACTACACAGTAATTTTCGTTCTTGATGGTATGAGAGCTGATTCATTTTACTCCACTCCAAAACCAGTTATCGAATCATACAACGATTGGGCTAATTTCACTGATTTCAGCTGCCTAACACTCCTCAGCGTGAGCAGAGCCGGATATGGAGTGATACCATCAGGTGCAAACACATCTGAGACCGGGGTGATATCAAATGAACAGAGCGGTCTTTTCCCGGGCGATTCCCTATGGAATGTCACACTCAGGAATGGTGGAACAACTGCTGTAGTTGGAAGTGACGCTTGGTTTTATCTTTTCGAGCCTTGGTTAAACTATTCAATCTCTTTCAGCACACAGAAACCCGGGCATTCGGTGACTGTGACGAATATCACTAATGGAGGAGCCGCTGTAGAAGACCAATATGACGATTATCGAGACAGTCTAGTTTCACTCTATGCGCAAAACCTAGTCGCACAATTGCGGCCAACCTTCTTGGTAGTTCACTTTGGCCAGACTGATGAGGCTGGACATGAGAATGGTACAGCAAGCGACTCCTATTTTGATGCTCTAAAGAATCAAGACCAGTATATTGGTGGGGTTCTTGAGGCATATGAAATGGCAGGTATTCTGGACTCGACAACGGTCGTCATTACAGCTGATCATGGGCAGGAAGACTACCCCACAGGTGGTCAGCATGGCGGAACTGAAGTCGGGGCGCTTTGGATTCCTCTCCTCATAAGAGGAAACGGAGTTACTCCAGGGGAATATTCCAGTCCTAGACTGCAGGTCTCATTGGCACCGACTCTCGCAGCTCTAATGGGATGGGAGATACCATCAGATGCTTCCGGTACAATACTCTTCGAATGCCTGGAACAAACTGAAAGCGAACGCGCAACGTATAACATCAATCTTGCAACGATAAGATTGGCTCAGGCAATCGCTCGTTGTGAGAAGATGGGATATTCAGCGGCTTTTGAAGAGGACCTTCTCGATGCTGAAACCGCGTTGACAACGGCAGAGTATGTATACATGCTTGGTGATTACTCCGAATCGATCTCAACAGCAGTTTCGTCTGAAACAATGTCGAGAGGCATTCTGAATGCAGCCAAGTTCGCAAAGACAATCGAAGAAGTATCTGTAAGGGTATTCATTCTTCTGGCTGCGAATGGGTTTCTGCTTGCCATCATTCTAACTAGACCATCTCTGAGAACTCTTCTTGCGAGCCAGAAGCCAGACAAGAGAAACACAATTGTTGTTTTGGTTGCCCTAGCATTCTACTTCATAGTACTGGAACTAGTAAGACTCGGTCTGTTTTGGCAACACTCTGCAAGCAATCTGGCTGCCTACATTAATGATCTTTTCCTGAGAATATTTCTGATATCAGGAATTGCGCTTGTCTGCTCAATGGCTGCAATCATCTTGTTCTCAAAGGCCGTCCGTTCAAAGTCATTTGCTGAAGGGCTCAAAACACTCAATATGTTTAGAGTTGCATTGCCCATCATTTACTATTGCCTACTTGTTGCCTTCATAGGAATTAATGGAACTGGATTGCCTTGGTATGTGAATGATGCCAATCTATCACTTCTGTATTTCTTCCTTATTCTGACAGGAATGGCATCATCTGTGATATTGGCCCTTCTTTCTCCCATTATGAGACGCATCAAGATATGACTGTCTGTACTCCGATATAATTGGCAAATGCGCATTATACGTAGCAGTGACTAAACAATAGTTTGTAGCTTCAGTGATACAGTCACACATGCTTAAGTAAAAGTTTTCTTTAATGAGAATCAATACAAATGGTGAAGAAATATGATGAGTGAGAAGGAGCTGGAGATAGAGCTTAAGAATCACAGATTGACAAAAAGCCAAAGAAAGGTATTAGAAGTCCTTCGCAAAAAAGGAAAGAATGGAGTGACTCCCAAGCAACTCTTGGATGAAGTAGCGTTTGCTCCGAGAACCGTGAGATACGCACTAAGAAGACTGCTAAAGAAGAAACTCATCAAACGAATACCATGTCTATTGGACATGAGACAGTGGATCTACGTCCCTATCTAGAGTCTTAAACTCGAACCTCTACCCTACCCGCAGGTCTATCATGCTCTGCATAGAGGACCTTGCCATGTGCCTTGATTAGCTCAGAGTAGACGTTAACAGGATTATCGACATCCTGAAGAGCCTCTGAGCTATAGGCACAAATTGCCATAATAGGTATATCCAGAACCGTATGCAACGCCTTTTCATAATCTAGAAGCTCTTCCGTAAGGTTATGTTTAATGAAACATGACATTTCTCCAGTCACTCGAAGTCCTTTGAAGCCGTTCTTTTGAGCTTCGTTGTAGTAAGACTCCCAGCCTTCCATCACATCATCAATGCTAAACTGCCCTTTCTTGATGTAGAAATCAGCATAATCAACGACCACCAGTCCCTTACTCCTCAGATGCGACTCCACATCGATGCCGTATCTCTTCATGCCATCTATGATTTCATTGACTGTTTCCTCTGAACACACATAAACCGCTCCATCTCCTCTCTCAAGACCGTTCTTAATGTAGCTGAACAGAACTTGTCGTTTCAGCTCCTGAGAGTCGTAGAATAAGACAACATGGTCTCTTGGTCTCAAATGCCTGAGAGAACGTATTAGGTTCTCTGCTGGTGTTGTGATATAGGATTGCCAAGCAATTGATCTGCTTAAACACTCTTCAAAATCCCTTCGGATAATAGCCACTAGGTTTGTGTCCTGAGTCCAGAGAGATTTACCATTTGTAGCTCCCCCTTTAATTGAAGTCCCAAGCATGACTTCAGTCTTATCAATCAGAACATATCTGCTAGGTATATCATCAATATACTTGAGGACAACCCTTCTATTCGGTATATTCGATTCAAGCATTCGTAGAAGCGCCTCTTGGTCATCGGGGTATTCGGTGATTATTCTAACTTGCACATTTCGCCTAATTGCCCTCGATAGGCTTTCTTCATAATTTAGCATAAACCTCACTACATTGATGGGGGCATCTACTATATCGATTGAATTCTGGGATTCCTGAATGAGTGATTCCATTCGCTTGGCAACGGTATCTTTCTCTGAAACCAAAATGAAATGTGAGTTTTCATCAATGCGTTCTGGTTCAATCCTTTCTGGCTTGAATTTCTTTAGAATTTCATCTTTTTTGATGGAAAGATTTCGTATCTCTTTTTTTGCAGATACTTCTTTCTTCTGAATAAGCATTGAGAGACCATCATTAACGGAAATAGCCTTGAATTGGATCGGTCTCCCAAGTACTCGGTCCAATAGACCTATTTTCTCAAGTTTTGGGAGTGTTCGATAGACTTCCTCTCGGCGGATGCCAGATGCTTTTCCTATTTGACTTGCAGACGCCATTCCCAGCTTGATAGCAGCTAGGTATACCTTTGCCTCATAGGAGGTCAATCCGAAGTCTTCCAGCATAATGGAGGTGTCCTCTATGGTTGACAATTTTTCTACCCCATAAGCTAACCGTCAAATGTTCTATAGTTAGGACATTTATATAGGCTTATTGGCTCGCTTTTACTTGGCCATTTGGCGTCTTATACTGCTGATTTTATAGGCATATTACGGATTTGAGTGCGAAGAAGAATGTTTGATTCCGAAAGAAACCAAAGAGAAGAAAATGCTGATGCCCTCACCGAACAGGGGTCTATTTACTTTGAATCAGATGAATATGATTTAGCACTTGATTGTTTCAAGGACGCCCTCGCAATATATCGAGAGATTGCAAACCGCGAGGGCGAGGCAAATTCATTGAATAATATTGGCTTGATCTACTATCATCAGGATGACTTCAGACATTCGCTGGAGTTCTATCTCCAGAGTCTTGCTATTCATCAGGAACTAGAGAACCTCAATGCTGAGGGACAGACATTGAATAATATTGGTGGCGTTTTTTTTGACCTAGGGGATATCGAAAGAGCCTTGGATTACTTCAATAGATCCTACGCGATTTTGATGCAAACCAATAATTTGGAAGGGCAGGCAAATCTTTTGTCCAATTTTGGAATGGTCTTTTCATCGCAGAGGAATTATGATCAGGCGCTGAAGAGCTATCAGAAAGCTCTTGAAATACATAGAAATCTTGACTCTCAAGATGGCATGAGAGCAACTATGTATGATATTGCTGAAACCCTCAAGCTTCTTCAACGAAATGAGGATGCATTAATCTATTACAAAGAAAGTCTAGAATTACACAGGCAAACTGATGAGTACTATGGCCAGGGTCTCATTCTCTATAATATGGCTGAAGTGTACGAACAAGCTGGCGATGTTGAGAAAGCAAAGGAACACTATCAACTAAGTTTGAGGGTCCAAAGGATTCTGAATAATAAAGAGGGTATCGAACTCATAGACAGAAACCTTCGCCGATTAGAAAGCTCGAAGCGCTAGATAATGTCCTCAGCAACGCTATCCTCCTCAACCCGAATAATATCAACTAAGTTATAGATACAGGATTTTTGAGTATTCAATGGTAGATCACAATCCCTTAGGAGTTTATTACCTCTGAAACTCACACAATTCTGAGTGGAGGTCTTGCATCAGTTGAGTGAGAACGCAAAGGTTCCTCATGGGCACTCAATAATTCGGGGGTGTCCGTGCTATAGAAGGGAAGGCGAAGATGAATTCTGTTTCAACAAAGAAGCGATTAGGGATGTCGAATTCATACGAATCGATCCAGAGATTCTAGCCTTTGACCTGAATTCAGATGCTCACAAACTTCAAGCAGAAAAACCAAACGGACTTTGCTTTCAGCTACTGAAGGTTAATCAAAGAACAGGAGAAATTAGATGCATTTCTCAAGGTGAGATTGTTCACTTCAAGCTGCAGGAATTAAAAGCAGAGGAGCTATCGGATGCAATTCAGATGCTTGGCGGAGGACAGAATTCGAATCATTCGGAAATATGCAGTGAGTGCCTCTATGGTCTCTTAAATACATTCCAAAATGAAAATGCTCTCGAAGCCAACTAGAGCCACTATATCGGAGATAACTTCTCTAGGATAAGAAAAATAGGGGCACTATCTTTGTGCCCCAGATATTGTGAATTATCTCCTTCTTTGAATGATTAGAGCCACTACAATGATGACTGCAACAGTGGCACCTATGAACACTATTATTGGCAATAGTGGGAAGGGTTCTGCAGGAGTGGTTGTTGGCAAATCGCTAGCGAATGAATCAGCTATCGTTCCGTTCAATAGATATACTTTCACTGTTAGTGTGCTTGCCGATTCATCTATCTGGCAAACACAATAGTGGTATTCGCTGAATCCTACGTCTCCTGCCTGCCACACTGTTCCCACAGTCTGAATATCATAGAGGGGTGCACCGCCGCCTCCTGTAACGACGTATTGGATTCCATCACGAAACGTTCGATAGTATTGGTGATCATGTCCTGAAAAGACAATATCGACGCCTTCCTCCTGAAAGAGTTCATGGAATGTAGCCCGGATGCTGTTTGCCTGTGCCCATCGATCTGTACGTTCTGCACGGATGGAATATGACGGATTATGCATTGAAACAACAATAAACTCCTTGTCATTACTCAGAAGGTCTGCATTCAGCCAATCCCATTGTGCCTGAGGACAAGCAAACGAATCACCAGTCCACCCATCGATCGTATTGAGGAAAATAAAGTGGATGTTTTGCCAGTCGAATGAGTAGTAGAGCTCAGTTTCACCTTCCGATCCATTTACGACATCTGAAAAATCTACATAGCTCAGATAATTGCTGAAATCTTCGTCTTCAGGACCATAATCTTTTGTGTATTTTTCATGATTACCTGCAGCATAATAGCATTTCAAATCAGCATCCCAGTCTGAAATGGCTGAGATTGATTCATCGAATAATGGCCAGTTATCTGGTTCTCCACCATGCGCCACCAGATCACCAGTGTGAAGGATCAACTCAGGGTCAAACTGGAGGTATTTGCTAACAATGTCATCATGCATCGGTGAGACTCCAGTGCCTTCAGCGCTTCGCGTATCGCCATATGCTATGAATGTAGAG
>JBHLQM010000106.1:0-6779 GCA_048884785.1 Candidatus Thorarchaeota archaeon
AAAAGAGCTAATAGGGCTCCTTGCATCGTGCCAAATATCAATATTTCTTCGAACATCATATTCACCTTTCAATGTTCCAGGTGACTAGGAAGCGTTTCAAAAGAAGAAACATCCCCCCTAATAAATAGGGGGGAGTTTTAGTCAACTGGTTTCCGTATTTACTTTATCTACGCGTTTATACCCCATGAAGGAAGTTCCAATCCGCCTGTCACAATCGAATTCGGGTACAATAGACCGCCGGTTGAAACAGCGTATTTTGTACTATTCGTATGCCATTGGGTAAATAATGTGTAGCTATAGGTCGGGCCTAGCAACAGATCATGTGATGAAGTAAAAGCTACTCTTCCACCTGCGGCTATATATGGATCAGCTCGGTCCATGTCCTCAAGATGAGGTACTATCAATGTCGAGTTAAATGACTGAGCTCTATCAATGCCCTCAGCCAACATATACATGGCATCATAGCTTCCTACAGCTGTATAGAGCGGTTCTGAGTTGTACTTTTCGAGAAAGGCATCCCAAAATGCAATTGTCCTAGTAGTCTTGTTTGTGCGAAGTGTTGATTGGAGGACAACTTCGTATGCACAAGCGCCACCAGTTTCATCCCAATAGCTGTCAAGTTGTGACATCACATCAATACCTGCTACCAATGTCTTTGGTTGGACGTTGGCATACTGGGTCATCATGAGGATGCCACCTTGTGCAGAGATGATTGGAATGGTTATTTGTGCCTCTGCGTCATCAATCTGCTGCCAGTATGTAGCAAAGTCTGCAGCCTCCGCAGTGATTGGGAACGCAACATCCGCTACGACTGTGAGATTGTACGCAGGCAAGTAGCCATTGAGGAATGCATCCATACCCTCTGTCCAACTAAGGTCTTCACGGATAATAGCAACTTTCGAAATGTTCAGAGATGTTACCGCTGTCAGATAGCCATCCAGATAGAGAATGTACGTCAACAACGACCGTGCCAATGAGGTGGAGTTTATTGGCATAGCACGGAAGAAGTACTGGTATCTATCATATTCATCAAGGACATTCTGACAGAATATATCAGTAGAGGCTCCTGTACCAAAGAATAGCATTTTTTCATCCATTATCAATTCTTGATATGCCAAAACAGATTCTGTTCTGAATCCACCAATTATGAATTGGGCATTATCTTCAGTGATTATTTTCGTTGCTGCTGCAGTCCCTTTAGATATATCAAGACTAGCGTCCGCCTCAAAGGTATCTTCGGAAATGAGTCCGAAGTAATACGTTTCGCCACCGACTTCAACACCACCAGCGGTGTTGATCTCATCACATGCTAAATAGGCTCCTTTCCAGGCTCCTTCTCCTTGTATCTCGGTCATAGGATCTAAGATTCCTACTACGATGATATGATCACTAGGAGTCCCAGCAGGGGCGCCAGGTGTGACTAGTTGGCCAATCACTACTGCACCATACGGTGCGGTAGGAAGGAACATGTATATTCCAACGCCAACACCTGCTATTATGATGACGATGAGAACTACGGCAATTACTTGTTTAGTTTCCATAGTTATCTCTCCTTCATCTCCTCTCCTTATGAGATGTAATCAGTTCTAATATTAAAGGCGCTATTTAAGTATTGGTGAATTCATACAGCTCTGCCAGTAATTTCGATTGAAATTGAGCATAAAGCGCTCCTATCATAAGTCAAATCATTCATTTTCATCTAAATTTTCATATTTTACCATGGGGCAAGCTTAGCATAGGAAACACTGAAAACCTTCAACGTTGTCCAGCCCACATGGCTCACTCTGGTTCATTTGAGAAATATCTTGCAATAGAAATAGCAGGAGGACCTACATGGCATCCAAATGGGAAACTCATTGCTTTTGTATCAAATGTTTCTGGTCATTTTCAGGTCTACTCCTGCACAGTTTCGAAGAACAGGCTTATGCCACGTAAACAGCTAACTCACGAAGAGGATCGCTGTACCGATCCAAGATACCTACAAGATGGCACTCTGATTTTCACAAGAGACCGGGGCGGCGATGAGAATTTCCAGATTGGGTTGATAGAGGAGAATGGCGTTCTTCATTGGCTAACTTCTGATCTAGGAGCAAAACACGTGATTGGATTAATCACTGATTCATACCTCTATTTCAGTGCCAATCTAACAGACCGGGCAAGATTGGATGTATATAGATGGAGAATACCTCTTCTTAGAAATGAACCAGAATTGATTTTCCAGCCCGAAAAGGGAATTATAGAGGTGTCTGGAAGCATTGAGGATGAATCTCAAATTCTCATGACTCAATATCTAGGTAATATTGATCAACATGTACTGCTACTAAATACCCGTACTGGTTCAATAGAAAATCTGACGGTAGAGATATGCAACAACAATCCTACTCGCTGGGATATTGTAAGATGGTTGGATAAAGAGAATATCCTCGTGATAACAGACCATGACTCAGATATGAAACGAATTGGAATTTTGAAGACTTCGAAAGAGTTCATACCCCTAGAAAGAATTGGAGATGAAATAAGGTTTGAATTAGAAGACCAGCATGTTTACTCAAAGGATTCTCTGTGGACGTATTTCACAGAGAATCAAGAGGGATATACTACTATTCATCGAGGAAAGTTCGCTAAAGACGGAGTAGTCGACCTTGAAGCACTTCCTTTTCCCGTGAGAGGCGTTGTTCCTTCTGGCGATGCCAGGTCATGGGAGAATGCACTCAGTCTTTCTAGAGATGAACATTTGTTAGCAATGACGCTGAGTTCCGGAACTCAACCGACAAATGTTTGGATTGTAGATATCAAGGACATGACAAGTTGGCCAGCAACAGAAACAGATACAGCTGGTCTTGATCCTTCTTCTTTTGTCGAGCCGACACTTCATAGATTCAACAGCTACGATAATCTTAGTGTTCCATTCTTCAGATATATTCCAAATGGAAATAGACCTGACAACGGATGGCCAGCAATTTTCATGATTCACGGTGGCCCTGAGGCGCAAATCCGTCCTGATTTCGATCCAGTAATTCAATTCTTCTTAGCATCGGGATATGCTCTTATTACACCGAATATCCGTGGCAGTGCTGGCTACGGGAGAAAATATCTTGACTTGGACAATATTGAGAAACGACTCGATTCCATAAATGACATTAAATCGCTCGCTATTCATATTAAAAACCAAGAAGAAGAGATTGATGGAAATCGGCTTGTGATCTACGGGGGTTCCTATGGAGGATTTGCTGTACTCTCAGCAATGACAGAACATCCTGAACTTTGGAAAGCTGGTGTAGACATAGTCGGCATCTCCAATTTCGTCACATTTCTCGAGAACACTGCTGCCTGGAGAAGGAGTCTTCGTGAAGTTGAATATGGAAGTCTAAAGCACGATATAGAGACCCTTAAGCGGATAAGTCCAATCCATAAAATCGACAACATCTCAGCGCCGCTATTCATTATACAGGGAGACAATGATGAACGAGTCCCTCTCTCTGAATCAATTCAAATGCATGAGAAGCTCAAAGAGAAGGGACTAGAGGTTCGGTTGATGAGATTCGCAGATGAAGGTCATGGACTCGCTAAGTTGGAAAACAAAATCAGGGCATATAGCGAGGTACTAAAATGGCTCAAAGAGATTGTATAGATAATTGTTAAAACCATTTTGACTTTGGATATGTATAGAATTTTGGGAGAATGGATTCTGCCTAAAGATTCCAAATCGCAGAATTTAGAGGAATGGATTTTGGACGCTTGGAAGTTGGTTCTTAAAGTCGTTGTACTCGTGCTTACTCTTATGCTATTGTTTTTCTGGTTACTCTTATCTACAGGCTTAATCTAACAACCGCAAAAGAAGAAATAATTCAGACGGAACCTGGATTTTAATTTTCTTTCGCAATTATGGATTTATGCCTTTTACATAGTACTCATAAGACACGAAAATTCGATTTTGCGTGGTATGATTTCCATGACTGAGTCAGAGAAAATGAGCTGGGACCTCTCTCAGCTGGTCGAATTTGATGATCCGAGTTATATCGAAGAACGTCTAACTGCTGCCGTCAAGGCTGCTGAGGACATTCGTGAGAAATATAGAGGAAAGATTGAGCATTTTGATGCAAGTCAAGTCCTCGAGATGCTTTACTCCATTGATGAGTTCCTACTTCAGTTTGATGGCCCAATTAATTATGCACGCCTAATCTACGCTGCAGATATGAATAAAGAAGTTGCAAGGCGACTCAATGACAAACAAAGGAATAGCGTTGCTCTTATACAGCAAGTACTGGCATTTATTGATCTTGAACTCGGAGTCTTGTTGACCATTAAGCCCGAGTTAATCAATGAGCCTCTTTTGAAAGAATACAAACATATCCTTGAGAGGATAGAACGAAATATTCCGTATATGTTAACCGAGTCTGAGGAACAGGTCACTATTGCCAAGGACAAGAATGGGATCCGAGCCTGGTCTATGTTGCAGGGAGATTGGTTGGCTACAAGAACATACGAGATAGAGATTGATGGAGAAACCAAGATTCTGCCATATGGAGAAATCATCGGACTTTATGAACACCCAAATCGTGACTTAAGAATGAGAGCTCATCAGATTGTCTACGACAACCTTGGGAAAGATGAGATTGTATGGTCATCAGCTCTGCGTGCTGTATTCTCTGACCATCTCACAATGTGTAAGTTACGAAAGTGGCCTTCCCCTATGACTCAGAGTTTTATTGCAAATGATGTGGACGAAGAAACAATCACTGCCCTCATGAATACCATCGAGAAGAATGTTGTTGTTTATCGCAACTACTTGAGATTAAAAGCAAAAGCCATGGGGCTTGAGAGGCTTGGCAACTGGGACATTGATGCACCTTTGCCTAATACGCCAGATAAGAAGTACACCTGGGAGGAAGCACGAAGCATCATTGCTGATGCATACACTGACTTTGATGAGGAAATCGGAAGGTGGATGGATGAGATGTACGAACGTCGTCATATTGACGGCCAAGTACGGGCTGGAAAGAGATCTGGTGCTTTCTGCATGACATGGCATACCGGAAAGAGTGCTTACATCCTCCAAAGCTTCAATGGAATTATGGGCGACCTCTTCACTCAAGCACATGAGTTGGGTCATGCAATGCATGCATATCTAGGCACTCGAGCTCAGAAACCATCCAACTATGAGATAGGTAGCTGTATAGCTGAAACAGGTTCTATCTTTGGTGAATTGCTTTTGGTAGAGAAATTACTTTCTCAAAAAGTTACAGAGAAGGAGAAACAGGCTATCTTGGCAGCGGTATTAGATGGATTTGGTGGCACCGCTTATCAAGTTTCAACTCGAGTCTGGTTTGAAAGTATGTTGTATGATGCTATAGAGAAAGGCAAGTTCCTCGACGGTGAGAAAATTTCAGAATTCTGGATCCAGGCGCGTGAAAAGATGTATGGCGATTCGGTAGAATGGCTGCCTGAAATGAAGTGGTGGTGGACTATGAAATTGCATTTCTATATGGCTAATTATAGGTACTATAACTACCCATACGTCTATGCCCAGCTATTCGTCTACGCCATGTATCGATTGTACAAAGAGCAGGGAAAGGACTTTGTACCCAAAATGAAGGCGCTCTTAGCCGCAGGTTCAAGCCGCTCTCCAAGAGATTTAGCCGCAGATATTGGATTTGATGTTACAACTGAAGAGTTCTGGCAGAAGGGGATTGATCAGTTCAAAGAATTCGTGAAGCAATTTGAAGAAACCATATAATGCAAGAGAGGTTCACACCTCTCTTTCAGTGTTTTCGGTTCTATGGCGATAGTTGTGCAAAGAATCACGAAGACCTAATCTTCAAAGAGAAGTGAATGGCACACCTGGTTCTATCTTGACCCCTTCATTATGTCAGCAATGTTGCCAAAGAAGTGGTCCAGTGTCCGACTCTTTCCCATGTATTCTTCTATCTTAGATACCAAGATTGTATCGTCAATTTTTCCACCGATGGCGTTGGAAGCCACTAATGAATGAATATTGCCATTCAAATCAAGAATATTCTTTGAAGTGCGCAGAATCTGAGAAAGCATTCTGACTAGTAACCGTGAGTTCTGAACACTCCTGATATTTATGACCTGACTATAGAAGAGGAACTGAAGACGATTCAACTGCTCCATCATGCTGACAAACTGCCTGATAGATGCTGGCTGATTAGCGTTGTTAAGCCCTTCGTGCAGTTCCTTCCAGTAATATTCGTTCTCGAGGAGTTTTACTAGATATTCTTGGATGACCTCGAAGTAGGGAGTATCTTCTTTGATTTCGTCAAGTTGTAATTCCGAAAATCTAATAGCTATCTTGAGTGAGAACTCATCCAAATATTTCTTAACTGATGCTTGGTCTTGAGTCAATACCAAGGCGAGAAGAATCCCATAGATACACGATGCACAGTCGACTGTGATCTCTGTTGGTCCGAGAGAATATAGTCTAATGGCTGATCCAAGCATATCCGAGGTGATGTCAGTCTGATGAATCCGAATCCTATCTCCTTGGGACGAACAGTAAGTATGTCCATTATAGGTATAGATTGATGAATAACAAGTGCATCCATCACCGATCTCAAAACCCTTCAGAGCCTCAAGTGAGGCATCTCGATTCAATATATCTGCCGCGAATATTGTATGCTCAACATCTATGAGACTATCATTGTTCAGGCAAATCAGCTCTCCCTCAAAATCCTTGAAACAAGGGCAGAAACTGTAGACATGTATTTCATTTTCCAAAGTGGAAACCTCAGTCCTGAACACTGAGAATAGTGAGATTG
>JBHLQM010000107.1:0-5078 GCA_048884785.1 Candidatus Thorarchaeota archaeon
CGATAAAATTGCTGGCATCTCTCGTAAAGTGATGGCACAGGTTATCGATGAGCTGGGTGCATGAGAAAGATTAAATCCCAGCCACCATGAGAAAGGCAGGCCACAGATATGCCGAGGTATCCAAGTGGTTACGGAGACGGTCTCGAAAACCGTTGCCCTTGAGGCTCGTGAGTCCGTGTGTGAATAGAAGACACATGGCACGAATTCGAATCTCATCCTCGGCGCCATTCACATTTCTTCTGTAGCTATTAATCTTCACCAAGAGAATTGAGGAAGAGTATTGTAGGCTCGTAAATACCCAGCAGGTCCAAACTCGAAAAGATAAAAGAAGGGAGGAAGAGAGCAATTGGGCTCTCTTCACCGCTTTGCTGTTTTCTATTCGGGAAGAAACTTACGTACAAACGGAGAGGTTTCCCCTCTACGCATGAAATGTCCGGATGGTCCTTCACCAAGAAATTCTGAGAACCAGGACTCATGTTCCACCTCTTCGTGGAGGATGGCCTGTGATAATGCATATGTCCGGTGGTCTTTTCCAGCAGTCATATTGCATATCTCTGAATAGCCTCTTACTGCACAACGCTCAGCAGTTACGAGAACTTTCAGAATTGCCTGGACATCTTTTGGATCTTTAGGAAGTTTTGCTGGGGGACAAGCCGACATATCGTGGAACTCGACCATGTTTTCCGGGAGTTTGCCTCCGAGCTCATAGATTCGTGGAACCAATGCCTCGAAGTGGTTCCTGTCTTCTATGCGGGCTGCCTCGGCTATCTCCTTGATGCCTTCACCTTCCAGTCCAATAAGATTGGCTCGAAGGATTGTGTAGTAGTAATATGTGGTTAACTCAGCAGCAGCGTTTTTGACAAGCTGTTCAAGGAGTCTGTCAACGTCAACTCCTGCCTTTTCAACCATTTCTCTAGCAACTCGTGCCATATAAATCACCTTACTTCTTAATACAAGTAACTTCTATATAAAAGTTATCTCAGATAAATTTTTATTATCGCCAAGTGCACTGAACCTATGGAAGAACGTCTGAGAAAATCGGGTTTTAGAATCACTCCGCAACGTCTTGAGCTGTTAAGAGTACTTGAAACTAAAGGGAGTAATCATCCCTCTTTCTCGCAAGTGTATGAGGAGGTTAAAACCAAACTTCAAAGTGTTAGTCAGTCTACCGTCCTCAAGAATATGGCCTTATTTGAGGAGATGGGAATTGTTCGAAGCTTTTCTTTTGACGGTGAAACACATTACGAACTGAATCCCAAACCGCATGTAAATCTTGTAGATTCAGAAGGGAAAATTGTTGATATTGAAGGAGAGGAGATAAAGAAAATACTAAACGCACTCATAGATACAATAAGAAAAGAAACCGGTATTGAATCAAAGACTCTTCTTGTTATGGTTAAGGAATGAATCGGATAAGTTTCTCTCTCACATCTATGGCTTTTCTCCATGATAGAATCTATACAAGGATCATAACCAATGCATTCTTCTCCAATGATTTGTCGAATACTGACAACTTCAGACCGTGGTTTGAGAAACACGTGACTTGAGAGAAGAGAATCAAATAATCGACCGGAAATCATGAAACGATGATGTAAAAATCCATATGCTATAGGAATTCAATGCTCTTCATGCAATTCTATCCTGAGGATGCTATAGTTCCTGAAGAATTAAGGACAGAGGAGTTCATCCTACGCCCCCTCCGTGCAAGTCATACAGAGATTGACTATGCTGCGGTTATGGAAAGCAAGTTGACATTACGCGTCATTAGTCAGAGTGGATGGCCCCAGGATGATTTTACCTTAGAAATGAACAGGAAAGATCTTGAAGAGCACCAAGAAGAGCACGATGAACGAACTGCATTCACATATACGGTTCTTAATCCAACTGGAAGCATTTGCCTAGGATGTGTCTATATTGGGCATCTAAAGGAGGGACCCATGAGAGGAGACTATGCAGCAGTGCTTCGCTTTTGGGTTCGTGAATCATACTTGAAAGCAAATTTGGATAGACGACTGCTAGAATCTTTGATTGACTGGTTTAGAAACGATTGGGCATTTTCTCGTGTTGTACTGACCATTGCAAATGCAGACCAAAGGCAGAGTCAGCTGGTGAAGAATCTGGAACTTCAACTAGTTCGTGTTTACGGAGAGAGATGGTCGGAGTATCTAATTTTCGACTCACGATGAAGAACATCATTATTTGCGTGCGGTGGAATACGCCGAATGAAGTGAAAATATGGTGAAATTTGCCAAAATTGATGAAATTTGCTGCAAAGCAGTATCAAATATAGAGGGAGGAATGAGTTTCTTGGTATCATGCTGTGATAATACTGGATTCGAATCTCGAATCTCCGGTTATGGAATTGGGTTCCATTACTCTGGAAAGAGTAATGTCGAAAAATGTTGGGATTTGATGAAATTCGGTGCAAATTTCTTTCAATTCGCTAAAACTGGTTCATTTTCTCTAGATGCTCATACATTTTCCCAATGATCCAAGAAACCGGACAAGCAACTCTAGTAGCGATGAATTTGCGCAATTTCCAGATCTTGAATATCCCAGTATCCACCCATAGATCCCGACGAGAAATGATAGGGAGTATTCTTATCCTGTGGAATTTTCTTATCCATTAGAAGACTGATGTGGATTGAACTCGGAGTAGTGGCCATCCTTATAGTAGCGATCTTGTTGGTTTGGTCTTACATTAGCTTCAGAGGATGGAAACGAAACCTGCAGATGATACTTGAGAGCAATAGTAGCATAGCTAATACAGATGTAGGTCCGATTGAATACACACTTGTTGGGCAGGGTCCAGTAGTCATTGCGGTTCATGGGTCACCTGGAGGATACGATCAGGGTGTTTTTGCCCTGCGAGATTGGATTCACGAAGGCTATTCGGTACTGGCTCTCTCCCGTCCGGGATATCTGAAGACTCCTTTGAGTTCCGGAGAATCATTTGAACATCAGGCTGATGCAGTCAAGGCGTTAATGGAAACCTTACAGATAAAAAATGCAGCAATTATTGGGTCCTCTGCAGGAGGACCGGTCGCTCTTGCATTTGCACTACGACATCCTGACTTCATCTGGGCATTAGGCTTGATTTGTGCAGTCACTCTGCCATACCAAGCTGAAAAGAATTGGCTGAACAATGTGGTTGGACGCCTATTCGTATCCAAGACTCTTCTTGATGTGGGTGTCTGGTTGTTTGATGTGCTGACACGTTATAGGACCGCCTATTCTCTGAAGAGGATGTTCAAGGAGAACTCAACACTTGAGTCTAACCAAGTTTCTGAACGCGTAAAGCAAACGATGCAGAATTCCGAACAGATTGCCTGGTATAAGGATTTCATTCGTACAGCATGTCCGTTGAGCCTTCGAAAAGAAGGACTTGAGCATGATATGGAGATACTAAGGCATGTTGATTTTCCTGATTTATCAGGTGTAAAGTCCCCAACGCTGATTCTCCACGGAAAGGTCGATAGGGTTGTTCCCTTTTCACATGCAGAACATGCTGCATCAATGATTCCAAACGTAAAATTGGTTGGCTTTGAGAAGGTTGGACACGTGATTTGGATGGGTGACCACCGAAAGCTAATGGAGCAGGAAATCTCCGAATTCTTTCAAAAGAATAGACCTGAGTGAATGCTCGAAATCACAATCCTCACTCTGAAAACAATCCATAACAGAGTTAGAATTGGAGGTGGCAGGAGCATTCGAATCTCTTAATTTGAAATCAATTTCCATTTCAATCTATGAATGCAGTAGTTCGTGATTATCAAGAAAGCGACTGGAATGAAGTTGAACAGATGATTCTGAATGCCGAAAACTTTGGGGTCACATTTCTTGAGCATGAGAAACTCCGAATTGATGTATTTGCGCATTTTCCAACCTATGGAAGAGTCTTGATCGCATTTGATTCTGAAAATATGAAAGTAGTTGGATATGCTGCTGTTCAGTTTGAATGGAAAGCACTAGTCATTAACTCAATGATCACACATCATGAATACTTACGCATGGGAATAGGCCACCTCATGATGAAACGAATCATGGAGATTGGGCAAAAGCAACCCATTATTGACGTGATTCGTGTCGATACAGGTGATTTTATGGAATACGCCCAGAAGTTCTATCTCTCCTGCGGGTTCGAACGGGCGGGACATGTGCCGCATTACCTTAGCTGGAGCAATCATCAAGTGGTCTTTGCCTACCACGTACAGAAATAATAGTGAGAGAAGTGGTGCGGAGGGCGAGATTTGAACTCGCGAATCACTACTGAATTGGATCCTAAGTCCAACGCCTTTGACCTGGCTTGGCAACCTCCGCGTAGTAAATATCGTCGGATGTAATACGATTTTAACCATTTTGGAAAAGAAATCTCGATTAGTCCTTGGTTTCCCATGTATTGCTGCACCGAGGACAGCGCCAACTCTTCTTGAACCCGCCGCTTCCTACGAGTTCTTTTCTGACCAGTGCCGTATCTTTGTATCCACATCGAGGACAGAGCTGTGAATTCATACTTATACACCGCCTTTGATGTGATACGAATCCAATTTCTAGTTTGCCCTTATGTCATCCCTTTCTTGGGAAGAAGGACTCTAAATCTTGGATCTTCTATGGGCCGTAGTTCTTATCGCTCCGGTTAGGCGTGATATAGGAAGGACGATTCTTCCTCTCACATGCAAGAAACCCAAAAATGTCACCAGACCTGCAATCCCAATCATTGTGATTCCGAGAATTAGATCAATGAGTAGGACGGTTTGCGAGGGTCCAGTGGTATTGATGTTTACGTAGCCATTGCTCACATCATAGTTCACCCCAGTTCCGGTAAGAGTAGCATTCCGAGGATAGAACTCATTTGAGTGCTTCTCAAGTTCTATGTAGAAGGCGTCCTCAAAGAAGACTGTACTACCATCGATTAGCTCGAGTCTGAGTCCTGTAATGGCAAGAGTGCCTCCAAACATTGGGAGATACTGAGATATTGCATCATCATCAATCAGCAGGCTGTCCGAAACCATTCTGCCATCAATCATATTTCCTGATATGGAAACGATTGGAGTATCTAGAAAGAGGTCATGGGAGTA
>JBHLQM010000107.1:5178-6500 GCA_048884785.1 Candidatus Thorarchaeota archaeon
TCCGAAACCATTCTGCCATCAATCATATTTCCTGATATGGAAACGATTGGAGTATCTAGAAAGAGGTCATGGGAGTACCCAGCGCTATCTTCCCACTTGGGATAGAATGAAATCTCTTCAAAACTCAGATTCTGTATGAGAGAGCGGCCGAGCACGGTCTTTCCAAAGTAGAATCCTAGTGTTGCAGTCATGTAGTGGTGATTGAGTGTTGGTTGATGGTGCTGGTAGAGAAAATTAACCTTGAAGGAACTGCGTATCAGTAATGCTTCAGCCCCATCAGAAAGTCTGAAAGACGCACGATATGTGAAGTAATCAACCTCAAAGAAGGCTCTTTGCATTCCACCGCCGCCTGGTTCTTGGGCTGCTGCTGGATGCGCGAATAATACTGACGTACCAATCAATACAAACGCAATTAACATGACTCGTGCGTACTTGCTCATTTCATAATCGACCTCGTTATCCGTACAAAATCACACACTTTAACCTAAAATACCGTTGCGTTAGCAGCAATTCCTCTCTTTTGTGGAAGACTCACAGGAAGATGATATTTTGGTTGTTCAATTGTGAAAGGGTCATATCAAGTTTCCAGTGCCTACTGCTCCGCACACATAGGGCGGTAACCTAGTTCGGATACAACCGTCTTGAGTATAGACATGTCTATACCATCTGTTGCAGTTGCGTTTTCTGTTCTTTAGTTAATTCTTCATACCCCTCGAGTGTATCAAGCATTGTGCCTTTAATCAGATGAGCAGCACAAGTCAGATGATGCCAACGATAAGAGATGTGCTCTTCAAAAAGTGTTGGTTCACCCAATCGTAGTTCACCCTTCTGAATCTGCTGGGAACAGGTCTTGCACGTAGCCCTGCTAGACTTTGCTGGTTCGACTCGCCAAGACATCCCAGGTTCAGGCGCATCATCTTTGAATGGATTCAAGTCATCCAGGAAGTCTTCAACATTCCCACCAACCATCTTTGGAGTAAGATGGATTGTAAAAGAGTCATACTCAGTTGGAGAATAGTCTAGGTCAACATTCCCATTAGAGTAAGTCTTCTTGATCTTGGTCTTTGGAGGATACATCTTCTTGGATTGCATGAGATTCAACATCTGAGAAGCTATGATCATACTAGCTTCTTTCTTTCCCATTTCATTAATTCCAGACTTTCCAGCAACACCAAAAGTGGTGACAATGATCGGACGACCATCATCTAAGGTTTCACGGTTCTTGAGAAAGACAACAGATCCCACCCTCACGGACTTCTTTATCCTCGGTGTTCGAAACGTATCAGGATTTATCCAATAACCCCAATCATGTGTGAATTCTA
>JBHLQM010000108.1:0-6470 GCA_048884785.1 Candidatus Thorarchaeota archaeon
AGGATCATAGCAAAAACCAGAAAGCAAAGAACCCTCGTGAATCTACTTCTCAATATTGTTCTCACCATGAGCGATTTGTATCATCTATACTTCAAATTCAATTGCCCTTTTTTAGAGTACATGAAGATAGAGTCAATAACGGAAGTCAGAGTAATTTATTGAATTAAGGATAGTGCTCAACGCAGGAAATATGTGATTGTTATGCTCTTCAGACATTCAGAAACAACAGGATTGTATGGCAGAACCGGATCATCTAGCAACTTTCTCTTTTCCTGTCATTATTGAGATACTTTTTTTCTTTTCTTGCTCATACTCTTTTTGAAGTAGTTTGATTAATTTGGATACTTCTGTTCTCTCAGATATAGAGGCAGCTTGCTCGATCCTCAGATTGAGAGTTTTATAGACTTCGGAGGAAGATCTGTTCCTGCAGTGTTTCCATAGTCGTATATTGTTGAACTATTCGTTAGTTTTTCACGCTTCTTCCTACTAGACGGACCATCAATTGTTTCTCAATTAGTCACACCTGTTCTTTGATGCCTTCGTATAAGTAGCACAACACCGGTGACTAGGATTAAGGTTATACCTGCAAGAATAACTATAGATTCCAATGGAATAGTCACTCCATCAATTCCATGAGCATAATATATGTCCATTTCATTGTTTCTGCCATCGGACCATACTATATGTGGAATCTCGTTCGAATCCAATTGGATGGACATATACTCACCAGGTCTTGTGAACGAGCTTGAAGTTAGTGAATCTGCGATTGGAATCGGATTGCCCAATACTGGGCTGTCATGCTCATCGCCCACGAACGTTACAGTGCGATAATATGGACGATAGTAGTTTCCCTGTTCATCATAATAGACGATATGTAGCCTTCCATGTGAATCGATGGCCATCTCTGGATTCCATTGGTTGCCTTCCACCGTTGGATTCACCCTTAGGCGGTCGCTCCAAGTTTCTCCATAGTTGTCCGAGTATCGAAGATAAACATCGAAAGAATTCTCCCCCTGATCAAAGCCATCTGCCCAAAGAACGTAGAGTCTATCGTACTGATCAAATCGCACAACTGGAAGAGTGATTTTACCGGGTGCTGATGTAGAGTAGTTCCCATCACTGTTTATGAACTGGCTCTCTTGAAATGTAGTACCACCATCTAGGCTTCTTGAGAGCTCGATATTTCCCCAATCTAATGTTTCAGGTTCTAGGTAAAGCCAAGTAACATATAGGTCATTCTCACCGCTTATTGCCATGTATGGTAATCCTTTCCATGGAGTTTGCTGAGTAATATTGCATATCTCTTGGAATGTTATACCTCTGTCCGTAGACCGAGTAAGGCGAATAGTAGTATTTCCAATTATAGTTGCATCATCCGTATCATCATAGACAACGTATATTGTCCCGTTATCACTAATTACCATCATTTCTTTGTCTGCGAAGTAGTTTCCATAGGATGCTGTCACAGGTGTCCAAGAAGCACCATAATTATCACTCCTCGCAACGGTTATCTGAGAGAGGGAAGGACCGGATATCGAGTACTCAAGATAGGTAAAGTAAATCGTATCATCATACCACGCTAGCCAAGGATCGGATTGTCCTGTTGTCCCACTTGTGAACATAGGCATACTATAGGGATTTGACCATGTAGTCCCGCCATCGACGGACTTTGTCACACTGACTCGAATACCCGGGCCATCGTGAGTATTTGATTCCTTCCACCCTGCGAAGAGCGTACCATTATCACTAATTGCCATGGACACCTCTACATGGTGTGGGTACGCAGAGTCATCAGTCGAGAGAAGCACATTGGAAGAGAAACCACTAACTTCTGGAAAGGTTTCGGTCATGGTGCCTAGAGGCTCTAGATATCTTTGCTTGTCGATATCAATAATTCTTACTTCACTAGAGAGTAGAGTGGAAGATATTACAAAAAGCCCCAGAACAATAATCAACACGCCTCGATGAATCATATGTATTGATTTCTCCTTATTCTAATGTATTTAGGCATATGAGTGAACCACAGGATTTTGATCTGTTAGAGATGATTCTTCTGAACGGAACTCCTTCTCTGTTCACTAATATCAATGGTTTCTCATCTCCTTTGATTGTTTGCTTTAGCTGATGAATATTATAACATCTGTCGTGAACGCAATTGGTGAGAGGCTTGGTAACGGACATTGCGGGAATAGATGACAAGCTCCCTTGCCATGTTAAGCTGCCAGTTTCATAAAAGGATAAATCAAGTTAAAATGGCCACCTCTATGATACTGATAGGATAGTGAAACTACATGAATCGCAAGATTGTGACTTTTGAGCCCTCTGGACTCAAAATCGATGCGGATGAATCAGCCACAATATTAGATGCTGCACGCAGATTGGGTTTGAACATTCCTTCAGAATGCGGAGGACTGGGAACTTGTGGAAAGTGCTTAGTACTGATTGAACCATCTTTACAGTCATCCGAACACGATCGCCGACACATACCCGATTCAGACCTTAAGAAAGGAGTAAGATTAGCTTGTCAACACAGGCCTCAGAAAGATTTACGCATCGCGATTAATGAATCGGCAGGTTCGGCTAAGATTCTCATAGATGGAATCATGAGTTGTACGACATTGGATATTGATGAAGGTCTTGAGAATCAAAAGGGTATTGCAATCGATCTAGGAACAACAACTATTGTGGCATACCTTCTTGATTTGGAAACAGGTACTCAGATTGGTCATATAGCAGCCCTGAACCCTCAGGTCATGTATGGCGAAGATGTTATGTCTCGTATCACATATGCAATTATTGAGGATAGTGGGGCAGAAATCCTCAAGGATGTAGTCCTCCGTAGAATTGAAGAACTCATCATGGAATTGATTTCATCAGCAGAACTGAACCTTCAAAATCTTAGTAGACTGGTAATCGTAGGAAACCCTGCAATGCATCATCTACTTCTTGGACTTGATACGAAATCTCTAGGAAAGGCACCATATGAACCAGTTATCAAAAACGCGCTCAACAAGACGGGTGAAGAGCTAGGATTTGTCAACGCTAAGGGAGTTAACGCATATTTTCCTCCGAATGTAGCAGGATTTGTAGGCGGAGACACAGTAGCCTTCATTCTCTCTCAGCGACTTGATACTACCGATAAAATCGTGCTTGGAATTGATATTGGCACAAATGGAGAAATAGTTCTATCAATGGAGGGAGATTTAATCTGCTGTTCTGCTGCTGCAGGATCTGCTTTTGAAGGAGCTACGATTAGGCATGGTATGAGAGGGCAGGCAGGCGCTATCGAACATTTGTCGATTTTTGATCCTATTGAAGCGCCTCAAATTGTCGTCATAGACAATGCCGCACCCAAGGGTCTCTGCGGTTCTGGCATTGTGGATATCGTTGCAGAACTAAAGGCATCAGGCATCATCACTTCTAACGGGAAAATGCTAGAATCGAGTAGAGTGATAAATTTCAAAGGAGAAAAAGCATATGCCATTGCAAAACCTGGCGAGAATAACTCCGAACAACTACTTATTTTCACCCAGAATGATGTCAGACAAGTACAGCTTGCAAAGGGGGCAATTCTGGCCGGAGCAAGTATTCTATTAGAGTCTGCAGGAATAGATGTTTCAGAAATTGAGATGCTCCTTCTCGCAGGAGCATTTGGTAATTACATTAATCCAAAAAATGCGTTGGCTATTGGGCTTCTTCCTCCTGTAGGCATAGAGAAAATCTACCTTGTTGGAAATGCTGCTGGAGTGGGAGCTAAGAGGATGTTGCTATCCCTAAGAGAGAGGACACTAATTGAGAGTGTGGTTGAGCGGATTAAGTACTTAGAGCTCGCGCAGTATGATAACTTTGCGAGTATATTCTCGCGTGCAACACTACTAGCTGGAAAGATGCCTATCTAGCTCCAAATTAGCAAGATGAATTAGAAAATCCTATCGTCGTTTGTTCAGGAAATCTTTCAGAAAATAGCATATGTGGTCACATTGTGTCCACAATATATTGAGCTACCGAAGATAATATCGGCTTGGATCAAAGACGCGCAGCAAGTGAAGCACCTCAGGATCGGGCAGTGGTAATCGGCTCACCTCATCGAATGTTTCAACATCCCATCCTGTATTTTCAACAACCTGAGCAATTATCGAATCTGTTGCCATGTCTGGATTATTTGGTGGAGTAAATACTGACATCAGTCGAAACGGACCACTAGCAGATGATTTGCGAAAGATGCCTTGAGTAGTCACTAATGTACTTACTCTGTTCCCAGGACCAGTTGCGTATGGTACTTGTGGCCAAAGTCTTTGGATATCCTGTGGGCAGCAAACAATAACTTCCTCTGCTCCACTGAGAACATCATTCGCTCCTCCACTTCCAACCAACCAAAGCTTCATCTCAGGAACACAAGTGGAGTTAACATTTCCATATTTGTCTATAATAGCGGCTCCTAGCATCCCGATGCAATCTTTGCTTCTAGCTCCAGTAACATGAATGCCCAGGATATCAAGAGCTGATGCAACACCTTCGCATGTCGCAATATTTGCGAAATTGAAGATTAGTGGCTGAGGAGGAAGTGGTGTATATCCATAGAAACCTATCTCCGCCATTAAATCAACATCAACCTCTTTTTCCGCAAGCTGATAATCAGCTACCCATGCAGCAAGATTGGATGTGCCCTGTCCTGCTAAGATAGTCCTATAGCCCTTCTCAATCACTCTATCTACACACATTTTTGCCATTGCGATAATCATTTGCTCAGTTGGAAGTGGTGGTGCACTAAAGTCTATGTCTACTCTTCTTCGTTCAAAATCCATTCTCCATGCGTCTGGTGATGCTGCTTGAACCAAGAAGTCCAGTCGAGCAGCACCTATATTCCTCAAGTAATCCTCGTGATCAACATTAAGCACCCATCTCTTTGCCCAAGCATCAAGACTCGCTATTTCCTTACTTGCCTTACGGAACTCGAGAAGGAATTGCTCGTCTTCAGCATATCCCCACTCTGGTGGATAACCTCTGCACGGCGATGGGTGTGCTCCGTAGGGCATATGTACAACTGCGATAGTTCTTGAGGACGGCACTAGCAAATCATCATGATGATCTTGGACATATTTATTGTCGACAATCCTATCCACGGAAGCAATCACACCTTTGCGTGCAGATAGCATACCAAAATTGCTCTCTGTTCGTGGTGCTCTCGCCAAAACGTTTCCACTAGGATCGGCTGCCCATCCGTGAACCAGAGTATAGTCTGGAACTAGTGCACTGAGTACTATCTGTTCTCTCTCTTCAAACGGATTATGGACTCGAGCAACTGAAGATCCATGATTCTCCAATTCCATTCCACTGAGTCCCAGACTGTTTGTTGGCATGAATGGCAGATTTAATGCTCCAGCCATGAGCCGTTGGATTAGAGTAAGTAAAGACCAATTCTCTATTGGGACTTCTCCTGTGCGGTAGTTCTCTTGAAAGACCAACGCAGGTGATGGTGATGGATACACATTTCCTGCATATGAAGTAATTAATTTCCTGAGAAAACCCGGATTACGCATCATGATTTGTACATTCACACTTGCTCCCAAAGTAACTAGTTCGAATCTTGGTTTGGTGTTCCAAAAAGAATTCGTCAGCTGGTTTGTGAGACCAAACGGAACCGAATGGGTAACGGCTAGGTGCAATATGCTTCCCGTTTCCACCTTTTGAATAGCTTCCTCAGCTGACACAATCTTATTCTCCCCACCTTTTGTTAATCGTTCATCAAAACGAAAAAGAAAAGAATTAGTCATATTTTCTCAAACAGTCAACCCCCTCATCAGTCTTTTCCTAAATTATACTGGGTGTCGTGTTTGTTGAAAACAGTTAAATATCGCGATTATCCGATTTTAATAAACGCGCCTCAAAGTTTGAATGATTCCAGGAGCTAAAACTATGGATGAATCAAATGGGTCTAGTAATCGTGTTGTTGGCAATCCAATAACTGGTCTTAGCACATTGGATAAATTTCTACCAGTATGGATTATCTTGGCTATGGTTCTAGGAGTCCTATTGGGCTATCTTGTACCTGGCCTCGCAGAAGTCTTGGATTACTGGAGCATTGGGACTATATCCGTGCCAATTGCTATCGGCCTGCTCTGGATGATGTATCCTGTTCTTGCCAAGGTCAAGTACGAAGAGCTTGGAAAACTCAAAGGTGAGAAAAAGATGTTCGGGGTCTCTTTAACTCTGAACTGGTTGATTGGTCCATTCTTGATGTTTACACTAGCATGGATATTCCTTGCAGACCTTCCTGATTATCGAACTGGAATTATCCTTGTAGGTCTTGCACGCTGTATAGCAATGGTTTTGATCTGGAACATGATGGCTGGAGGTTGCAGTGAGTCTTGTGCTGTTCTCGTTGCCCTCAACTCTGTCTTCCAAATAATAATGTACAGTCCTGAGGCATGGTTTTTTGTTACTTATCTCTCTTCCATTGTATCACCAGG
>JBHLQM010000109.1:0-6427 GCA_048884785.1 Candidatus Thorarchaeota archaeon
CAAGAGAAGCAGATGTAATTCTCCTAGTTTTAATGGAGCCTCGAGCTCCCATGTTCTTCTTTTTTCCTTACAATTTCCACTCTCTTCTAAGTAAAGAGTACAGGCAATCATCTCTGAATTCTCCTCTGAAGAACGTAGACTCCCGGGAGATACCATCAAGAGAGAACCCGAGTCGTTCCAATAGATTCCTGGAAGCTTTGTTGATGGCTGCAGTATGGGCTTCAATTCTATTCAACTTGCAAATCGCAAAGCCATACTCGATCACGGGTCTTAGTGATTCAATCATGTATCCTTGACCCCAATACTCTTTGAGAAGGTCGAATCCGATTTCTCCACTGAAGTTGTGCTTGTCTATGCGCTCGTAACTACAAGTCCCGATGAACGTGCCATTATTCTTCAGTGTAATGGCCCATGCCATTCCTATGTCTTTCTCATATCGATTGGAGAACCTGATAATGAATTCCTTTGTATCCGCCACATTCTGAAGAGGGTCCATTCCGATAAGCCCTGCCACATCAAAATCCGATAGATTGCGATGCCATTGCTCTGTATCACTTTCTAGGAGTTGTCGCAGGAGTAGTCGCTCAGTTTCAATAATAGGGAAAACTCGTACTTCAGCCATTGCCTATTTCACAGAATATTAGCCATTGACTCCCCCTAAATAGCAGCCTATCTCCGCCAGAAGCAAAGCGTTCATAGTCAAACATAAATCACCCAGCAAAGACGTTCGGGAGCATGCCATCAAATTCTAGAATCATGTTTAATGATATTCATCCCAGAGATATGACAGAAGATGAATGGCTGGAAGATCTAGAAGCGCTCTTTTCCATGATGCGTGATAATAATCCCTACATGAAACTGAAAGAACGACAACTTGGTTATCGATGGCTTGACTTCTATGAAAATTATTGTGACCGCATAAGAAACGGGAACACGACATTAGACTATCTCGAGGTCCTGTTCGATGCGGTCCAAGCATTGCAAAACGGACATGCAGAAATTATTACACCGGGTTGGCTAGATGACTTCTACGAAGTCGAATACTACCGAAATACAGAACCATTTAGTGAAGTATTTAGTGAGAGCCTGAAGAAATACTACAAGTATTGGGAACCTATAATTGATGAGTTCCTAAAGAAACGCAACTCCCTTAACTTTGATGCTGAGTTCTGGTATAACAACGGGGATTATCTCATTGAAGCGGGTCATGGAGATTGGGAAGAGAAATATGGCATCCATTCACGAGTTATTGCAGTAAATGGCATACCAATCCACGAAGCTGTCAAGGATTGCTATGAAAAGGGTATTCTAAACTGGGATTTCAAAAGAGAGTTATTCTACCTCTTCCGAATACAGCCCGAGCATTTCGGACCAGATGCAGAGTTTACAATAGAGACAGAAGGTGGCGAGAGAAAGAACGTTGTCTTTGAAACAGGCTATGAATTTCATTATTCTCTCACAACTGTGTATCCTGTTTCAAGATTGGAAACTGAAGTATGGCCTGAAAAGCAGGCAGGATATGCTCGTATCGGAGACTTCGAAGATTCCCATGCAGATGATGACAACAAGGTCCTGATGGAGTTCTATAAACAGATTGAGGACTATAAACTTCTAATCATAGATGTCCGGGGAAACCAAGGAGGATCCTACGAACCCTGGATGCGTAATGTAATCGCGCCTCTTGCGAAAGCGAAATTGAGCAGTAAGATGTATCTTGCGTTCAGATCAGGCGACTATACAGAGATGTTTCGGAAAACAGCAGATGTTGGCGACATTGTACCCAAAGATAGTTTCGAAAAACTGCCCCCCGAAGTAATGAGTGATGATTACACAATCTATGATTACACACAAACTGTAGAACCCTCGGGTGATGTTGACTTCAGAGGTAAGATTGTCGTCCTTATAGATGGAATAACTTTCTCTGCTACAGACGCCTTTGCCCTATTCTGCAAGGAAACAGGATTTGCCAAGCTTTACGGGAAACCATCAGGAGGAGATGGAATAAGCGACTCGCCAATCTACTACATCCTTCCAAACTCGAAATTGCTGGTGAGGTTCACACCTGGAATGGGTATCGATTATACTGGAAATGCAAATGAGGAAGTATGTGTGCATCCTGATGTCTATTATGAAAGTAGCTTCGGGAACATGAGAGAACTTGTGGAATTCGTTCTGAATCAAGAACTTTGAGTACGTCATGGGCAGTGAAGTCTTCGGACCCGAGTCTCCATTTAACCAGTCCACAATAAATGGTAGAGTTGTCGTAGCCATTGGAGATCGGACCGATCTCGTTGGACGTAGGATACATACTGTTGGGGGAACCCAATACCTAATCTTTGTACTTCTGCTCTTCCTCTGCAACTCTAAACTTCACTATTTTTCTCACTAATTCTATCGGGATTGGCAGATCTAGCGGGAAACGGATGGCACCCTTTGATGTCGTGTATTCCTTCAGTTCTTCTTTGAAGGCGTCTATCGCTGATGGCCCACCAGGGTAAAACCCTATGTGCTCTTTGTGCGCTGCGAAATGCACCAAGTTTCGTTTCAGTTTGAATGTAGGCATCCCATATGATATGGTTTCCTTGGCTGTTGGTGCCGATTCTTGAATCACATTTCTCAAGTCTTTTAGCTTTTTCCGAATACCGGGAGGAAATGCAACGATGTATTCATCAATTGTTTCACTCCGTTTCCTTTTTGTGTCCAATATATCACAACCATGTGTTCTCAGAACATGTATTCAGGATTGGCTACAGGTATTTTCTTTCTAAACCCATTAAGGATTGCTCCCTTCCCTTGTATTTCATACCCCTCGATTCACTCATAAGGTGTACACGCTTAGTTAGTGAGGAGGTCTCGCACTTGAAGTGTTGTCAATGTGAGGCTATCGAATCTCACTTCGATTATCAGAAAGCAGCGAAGGAACTCGAACAGTATCAAAGAGGAGGACCTTCCAAGAACACTAAGATGTTGATTGATGCGACTATTGCAGAAGGCATCAAAGGAATGACACTTCTAGACATTGGAGGTGGAGTTGGGTCAATTCAACACGAACTATTGAAAGCTGGTGTGAGCAAATGCCTTAACGTGGAAGCTTCAAGTGCTTATATCAAAGCGGCGAGGGAAGAAGCTGACCGTCAGAATCATGCTGACTGCATCAGTCATCTACATGGTAACTTTGTTGACCTTGCTGCGGATGTCCCTGATTGCGATATTGTTACACTGGACAGGGTAATCTGTTGCTACCACGATGTGAATGCTCTTGTTGATCTATCCTCAGAAAGAGCGAGAGAGATTTACAGTATAGTTTATCCTCGAAACACCTGGTGGACAAGAAAGTACACTGCTCTTGATAATCTCATCCTTGGAATTCGACGGAACCCCTTTCGCTCTTTCGTTCACCCGACGGAAGTGGTTGAAGGCATTATTCGTTCAAAGGGTTTTGAGCGCAGGTTTTTCCGCGAGGTTGGCTACTGGCAGGTTGTTGTATATAGAAGGAATCATGATAATAGAGTTCTTTCTGAATAGCAGAGCCTAAATCGTCATGGGGCGCAAGATATTCCGATTCGACTACTTGCCGTATAGAAAAGAGAAGCACATGTAGGACACATTCAGCTTCAAGGGAACCTCGAGTTCCCTCATTCTTCTTTTTCCCACCATTGCTGTTAAGGGGATACAATGCACACTACTATAAGCATTTGATTTCAAAATACACATGCAGGAAATACAAGTAAGATGCGCATTCTCAGAAAGAGTTCGTTTTTGTTCTAACATTTTCGCCCTCCCCAGATGATTTCGCCTTTTTTTGAATGCCTGCAATCAACTATGCTAATTGCATAAGTGAGTGATGCAAATGAGTTACGACAGAGAGCCTATTGAGGCTACAGTGGCTGAATTAAAGCCACAGATGAAAAATGTGACCATATCCTTCAAGGTTATGGAACTCAGTGAAGAACGTGAAGTCACTTCTAGAAGAGACGGAACGGAACATCGTGTCATGGACGCAGTAGTTGGCGATTCAACTGGTACAATAACAGTGCCAGTTTGGGACACAGCTATTGATGATATCGCAACCGGAAATACGTATATGCTCAAGAAGGGGTACACAGGTATTTTCAAAGGAAATCTCAGACTGCATATCGGTAAATATGGTGAACTCTCAGATGCTGAAGTAGCAATTGAAGAGATCAATACCGAGAACAACATGTCAGCAGTGGAACTTTAATTACAGTTCTACAAGGGAGTCCAAGGCTCCCTCAATCTTATTTTTGTTCTGTACCTGTTAGGGAATTCTTATTACATTTCAAACTGAGTGAACTTCATGCCAACGAATCTCTCAGAAAAAGCCAAGGCAATAATGAATGAACAGCGAGGCCACTGTGCCCAAGCGATATTCACAACATATGGAGAACACGCGAGTTCTGGTAAAGTAGACTTCAATACTTGCATGAAGATATCTTCAGCCTTCAGTGGTGGAATTAATAGGACTGGGAATGTCTGCGGAGCTATAAACGGAGCTTTAATGGCATTGGGTCTTCGGTACGGTGGAACCCCAATGGAGCAAAAGGTCACTGATGCTGCTATGAAGCTTATTGATGAGTTCAAGGCTCTTCATGGCTCTATCATCTGCAGAGAGTTGATCAACCATGACCTCCTGACAGATGACGATGTGAAAAGGGCCTTTGCCACTGGTGCCTTCAAGAATTGCTCAAAGTATGTTGAAGATGTTGCAAAGATACTTGATGACCTTCTATAGGCATCTGGCAAACAAGCAGGTCATTTTTCAACCATATCATCCGGGTATGTGTTCTATCATCGATTGTGTCTCATCAATTCTCTCATTCAAATACTGCAGTCCCGGACTTCGTGCCAAAGCCCTTACTTCCTTTAGGATTTTATGAGCCTCTTCAATTCGCCCTTGCTTAATGCGATACTGGGATTTCAGAAGTGACAACAATCCACGAATGCCAGGAAAATCATTCTTCTCAAGTATAGATTCCAAGTGGTCCATCCACCTACCCGAACCCTCTTCGGATTTCAATTGATCAGACCCTGCGAGAACGATTTCACACTCAATCATTTTGAGAAGAATCGAATGAACTCTGTGTTGGATTGCCAATCTCTCTGCAATCTCTAAAGCCTGCTCGAGACTCGCCATTCCTGAAAGAATATCACCTTGGGCAATGTCAATGAGACCGCTTGCATAGTAGCTGTATAGGAGGAGTGACTCGTCCCCGACCTTCAATGATAGTTCATGGCCCAGGGAAAGATGCTTTGATGCTTCCTCTATGTTGCCCATCTCACATAGTGCACAGCTCATTATCAGATGAGCAAGAGGTATGTAGAGAGGATACGATACCAATGTTGACTTGGATGCTAAAGCAAGTTTTGCCCATTCCGCGGCGCTCTGCATTCTTCCCATGTCAAGATAATTCAGTGCCAACCTATGCGGACTATGCATTAGTGTAGGAAAAGGATGTCGTTTTTCTGATAAGCTAATAGATTGTTCAAGGGCTTCGACGGAAGTATCAAACTCACCTCGAATTAGATGTAGAAGACCTCTGGTTGATTGAAAGTATGTGGATTCTGAAGCGGGGAATCCAAAAACAGTGTAATACTCTTCTATGCTTTCAAGGATTCTCATAGCTTCTGCGGAGTCTTTCCTCATCACCAAAGGTGCCAATTCTCTTAGTATGGGAATAGCAAGGACATAATCGTCGAATTCCAGTGCAATGGCAATCGATTTCTTTCTCAAATCTATTGCTTCATCTATACTTCCTTCAAGCTCTTTTTCAATGGAGATGAGATAATGGACATATGATCCGAGAAACGCGAGGTTAGGATTGCTTTTCACTATTTGTTCCATACCTGATAGAGCATCTTGCGAAACCTTGCCATTTGGTGCGTGGCGTTCGCATTCACCGGATCTTAGAAAGTGGAATGAAAAAGCAATCCAGTCGTCGTGTTGCGCCTCTAGTGCGACCCTAGTAGCTAGCTCTAGAGCGGACATTTCTTCAGAGCCAGTGCGGACTCTTGCCCAGATATAATGTGGACGAATAAAATCATTCTCAGGATATTTCTGTCCTAATTGTTCAATTAGACCATAGGCTTCCATTGGTCGTGCGAGTCTGACACAAACATGTACGAGTTTCGGAGAGGCTACAATTTCCAAGAGCTTCCTTCCTAACATATGAACATAGTCAACATAATCAGTCGCCTTTTCCATTATGTCTTCCATAATCTTCCGATCTTCAGCATCCAGGAATTGGCAGAAGAGGGTGACACTCCCTATAGGCTTCATCTCGCATCCAGCTCCCAATCAACCTAAACATCTCTGATTACATACCTTTGAGATTAGTCTTTTGTATCGTCATAGGCAGGGAAACCTTCGAATTCGGTCACTGGTCATACGGACAAGAGAAGCAGATGT
>JBHLQM010000110.1:0-6361 GCA_048884785.1 Candidatus Thorarchaeota archaeon
TGCAATAGATTTGCAAACTCTTTCAAATCCCATGCAGTTCCACCTCCTGCACCATGAAGGAGAAGGCATCCACGTGTATTCCCTTCGATATACAACGGCTCCGCTCCAGCCAAATACTCAGTCATGTGTTCATGCTTCCTTCATGCTTCTGCTTCAATGCCTCAAAGTCAGGATCTATGTTGGTATGACGTAGAATGAGCGCCGCAATAATGAGGACTGGAGTATACACAGGTCCCCACCACATGAATCCGAGTAGCTCATTTCCAGAGAAAATAACGGACAACTCCATGAGCGCACCCAAGACAATACTCGATACTGCTTGGAATATATTCAGAGGTACGCCAATAAAGCCTGCATATATCCCCGACCTATTCTCTCCGGTGACAATCTCATCAATCTGCGCGATGTCAGCAGGGACAACATAACTCATGAGATAATAGATTGACATGCCTGCTCCTACAGGGATAAAGAAGAGAGTTGCAGCCAAGGTGTATCCTACAACAGAGCCAATTAAACTCAAGATCGGAGTAAGGGGTATGAATAATGCTAGTAGCACTATTCCAATAATCAACGACTTCTTCTTCCCAAGTCTTCGTATTCCGGTGAGCCAGATATAGAAGAATGCCATTGTCGATATGAGCATCGCTAGAGCAGCAGGCATGAGTGCTTCAATGGAGTTGAGGAGCATCACCTGTTGGAGAAAACCCACAAGGCTCTGAGATATTGCGATAAGCGTGAAGGAGAGAAGGCCAACGATGATAGTCCATCTGAAGAAAGTCCTGTTCCCTATAGCAACTCTGGTTTCGTCACTTAAGTTTCTCTCAATTGGCTCGATTCCAGGCTTTGCTCTTATAGATATCATTGATGGTAGCATGAACAGAAGTGTGACTATACAGAATATGAGGAGCAGGTCGAGCCCCAATTGACTAAGTCGTTCAGGAGGTCCTGCAACAAACAATAAGGGTGTCATAAAACCTAGAATTCCTCCTGTTGAGTCTCCCGTGAAGTTGAAAGTGTTCATGAATCCAGATACAAGAGGTCTTTCGCCATCATCAGTAATCTCAGGCAGCCATGCTTGATGTGCAGTCATTGTGAAAGCATAGAAGAACTTGAAAAGACAGAGAAAGACTGTATAGTACAGGAAGAGTGTCAGTTCTAATGCTGAATTTGCGGTGTCAAGGAACCAGTTGGGCACGAATATCAGGAACGCTGAGATGACAATACCTGGTGTGCCAATGACTACAAAGGGTCTGCGTCTCCCCCATCTGCTCTTCAAACTATCACTGTAGTATCCGATGTACCAGTGTGTGAGTCCAATGACAATGTATGACAAAGCCAGTGATATACCATTGAGAAGCCAGTTGAGCTGAAAACTAGTTCCATAGACGTAGAACGCAGATATGGTTATCATAGTCATCAGAAGTGTTGGACCGAATCTTCCCATTGAATATCCTATCTTCTTCGGTAGAGAGAGCATACTCATTCCTCCCGCCATTTCAGCGTGTTGTCCATCCACCATCAATCCGAAGGTCAGAACCTGTCATGTATGACGACTCATCACTAGCCAAGAACAGGATTCCAAAAGCGACCTCATCTGGTGTGGCCCACCTTTTGAGAACACCCTCCTCCTCGAACTCCTTTCTCACAACCTCATAGTCTACCCCTCTCTCTCTCGCTTGCTTTGTGACATCGCCCACCAGCATTGGAGTGTCGGTAGCTCCTGGGGAGACACTGTTCACTCTGACTCCAAAAGGTGCAAGATCAAGTGCGAGACCGCGTGTGAATCCTAGAATCCCTGCCTTGGTAGAGCAGTAGTTGGCATGGTTGACCTGACCGATATGGGCAGCCACTGAAGCAAGTGTGATAACAGATCCAAATCCCTGTTTCTTCAGATAGGGGATGGCATGCTTGCAGCTATAGTAGGTGCCTTTCAGATTCACATTGATAAGAAGGTCATAGTCCTCATCCGGAAAGTCTTCAACCGGGCCTACCCTGACCACCCCGGCATTCACTATGAGGACATCGATTCTTCCGTACTTCTTGTAGGTGTGGTCAATCATCTTCTTCACTTGCACTGAGTCAGTCACATCGACTCTCATGATCTCAGCTCGGTCTCTCCCCTTCTTCATCAAATCAAGGGTTTCTTTCAGACCTTTCTCATCTATATCCGATAGGACCTGAATCGCTCCCTCCTTTCCAAAAAGAACAGCTGTTGCTTGCCCAATACCCGATGCAGCCCCAGTCAGAATGACGACTTTGTCCTTCACTCTCATCTCGTTCAACCTCTCTTCACAAATATTTCCTTATTCAGGCTAGAGATACGCTCGCACCCCTTCTGAGTAACACGATAGCAGTCCTCAACACCTAGCAGACCGAGGTCTTTGAAGTTCTGCCAGATCTCAACGTCCATCACCATGCCCTCCTCAAACAGAAAGTTAGCCTTGCCCATTCGAGAGAAGATTTGCGCCTCCTCGCACTCAAGGCCAATACTATGGCACGTGATGATGGGCTTTACTCCGGGTTTGAGGGGTTGATGGAACTTCATGGTAGCCTTGTAGACCTCGTTTGGATCCACTCCTGGCCTGATCTGGTCAACACAGAACTCCTGTACCTTAATCATTCTTTCAACGACCTCATCGGCACTTTCTGGTATCTCTCCAATCACCACATGCCGACTGACATCAGAGACATACCCCTTCCAGACTGCGCCAATATCCAGTCGTGTGATGTCACCCCTTTTCATCACGGTGCCCACACCGGGAGCCTCAGGATCTGCAGAACCAATACCGATAGTGAGATGGTCCCATCCCTCTGCTCCCTCATCCACGATAGCCCTACGTGCCAACTTGAGTATCTCATAATCTGTTATGCCTTCGTGGACTCCATCAATAGTCTGCTCTATGGCCTTCTCTGCAATCGCAGTTGACTTCTTTATTCTCTCCTGTTCCTCTTTCGATTTGACAAGGCGCATCCTGAGGAAAGCACTGTCCCCATCAATGAATTTCACCCCGGGAAACTTGGATGTCAGATAGTCAGACTGATACCGTGGCATCAATGACTCCAGCCCAACACTCTTGCCACTCGCCACTCCCCATTCTGTCAATTTGTCAGATACCATTTTCATTGCTTGCTGAGGGGATATAATGCCTGTAGCATCCTTGACCCAAGAGAATTTGTCAAGACTAGAAAAGACCATCCAATAGAAGAGGCTGACCTCGCCATCTCTTCGTACGAGTGCAATATATGGAAACTGATTCTTCAGCACCCAGAGGATGGGGTTGTTTGCCACATGCAGGGTAGGAAGACCTGTCGTGTAGAACACATTCACATCAGTGGATGCGACAAGAACATCAATATCCTGTGCATCAAGAATCTCAGCTGTTCGTCTTTTGTCAAACCCAATTGGTTTCATGGGTGTCCCTCATCTCATTCATCAAACAGGTCCATGAAGACTTCGAGTTTCTGGAGATCTGCCATATTTCCACTCAGCTTCAGTTCGCCCATCATGAAGGTCTCCATCGGGTCAATCTCTCCATTGCAGATTCCGAGAAGCAGGTCGGACTCGACCGTGAGGCTCATCTCGGGATTATCAACAGCACCCTCCACGAGTCGAGCCTTATTTGTCCCATCAAAAATCATCTGGACCGAAAAAGGCAGATCTTCGACAACTATCAAGAAGGTCTTTTTGAACCCCTCAAACTGCTCAGCCACGGCAGCATCGCTTTCAAGCAGTTCGACCCATCTCTGAAGGGCTTTCATTATCTCGTCTTTCTTTGCCACGCTATCTCTCCCTTCTGTGGAAAATTCACTCCTCATATCCTGTTACTGGCTATTTAGGTCTTCTTAACTTTGGCAAGAGCAGTGGTAGTTCATCAACATCAATATCTCACTTTATTGAGTCAAGTGCGACTTGACGCCTCCCAAGGAGAAATGAACTCATGACAATCATACCTACGCCTGCAAAGAAGAAGACAAGAGAGAGGACCGAGGGTATAGGCAAGAAGAACAGCAAGAGGAACACGAAACCTGGTATGATTTGAATTGGAACCTGTTGAATAGGAATAATCAAATTCGCCTGTCCTGATATAAACGCGCTCTGCAGAGTTCCAAGAGCGAATATATTGTCTAAGACAAGGATTGCAGCGGAGATTGCAAAGAGCCCAAGCTCAAGGAGAACGAATGTCCCATCAAAGACATGCACAATCGTTGCCATCAGGATTGCTATCCAGTAATTCGACATTGCGATGAACAGCCCTGACATTAACGCTCTTGCCACTGCTCGTATCCTTGTCCACTTACGTTGTGAAGCCTCAAGAATGAGTATCATAACAATAATTGCAGAGGTGAAGAGTGCAACTCGTGTCAGGAATGAGGTCTCCAGAAAATCGAAAATTACGATGTCGATGACAAGCTCACTAAAGGCGATGGTAAAGATCGCTGCCATTATCAAGGTGATTCCAATGACTTCAGTACGAGTCAACGACTCACCGATGAGCTTCACTGAACCGATTGCTAGAACAATAAGTCCCACTGCCATAAGCCCTGGAATCAATGCGGGGCCAATATAGATCTGGGCTAACATGAAAAAAGCAGTCCCTATGGCAAGCTGAAATACGAGTCCTGCAAGCCACATTGGATTCTTCACCAGAGAACGAAAGAACCTCTGTTCTTTGGCCTCAGCTGGTAGGTCATTGACAACCTTCTTCTGAAGAAGCGTTCCCACATTATTGCTTATCCCTGAGGCGATGGCTAGGATAACGCCATAGAGATATGACATGAGTATTCCCATCCTCTACTTGTATCCCATTCTGTACATCTATGCATGTCTTAAGGGTTCTCATCCTTGGGTGACGACAAGCCTTATGCCACTGTTTGTTTATTGTTATACTATGGATCGCGTGAGGTTTGGAGTGATTGGATGTGGTAACGCGGCCTCATTCCATGTTCTCCCATTCAAGAAATTAGAGGCCTCGAAGGTGCACTATGTCGCTGCTTTCGATATAGATGAGAAGACTGTGGTTACATTCTCAAAGAGGCACGGGTTGACGCCCTACACGGACATCGATGAGTTTCTGAAGAGTGATATTGATGCTGTGCTCATCGCTGCTCCGCATTTCCTGCATGCCAAGCTCACGAAGGCTGCAGCGGAAGCTGGAAAGCACGTTCTCTGCGAGAAACCTATGGCGACCACGCTAGAGGAGTGTGATGAGATGATTCTAGCCACCAAAGGAGCTGGAGTCAAGCTCATGGTGGCGGAGAACCATCGTTTTCTCCCTGCTCACAAACTCATTAAAGATGCTCTTGACCGTGGACTGATTGGTGATGTGTTCCTGGGAAGGTCGTATGAGGGAGCATTCTGTCCGCATGAGCAGTTTCTGAATCTCAATTCCTGGCATTTCACATATAAAAAGGGAGGCGGTGGTGTGGTTGCTGATCAGGGAGTCCACAAGTTCTCAACTCTCAACTGGATGTTAGGTGAAGTTGACACCGTACAATGCTGGCTGGGAAAGGCACTGAACTCACCACCTGCAAAGGGCGAGGATACAGCAATAGTCCTTCTTCGTTACAAGCAGGGAGCAATGGTCACAGTAGACTTGTCATCAATCACTGTCCATCCTCTCACGAACAGGCTCGAGCTGCATGGAACCCAAGGGTCAATATTAGAAGATCATGCTTGGGAACGCCCAGTTCAGATCTTTTCCTCTCATGAAGCAGCAGAGCAGAAAGGAGCCTTCTATAGTCCTGAAGTGGAACATGGTCCTTATCCCAAGTACTACCTGATATCAGCGCGCTGCGAGGACACCCATTTCGCAGAAAGCATCATCAATGGCACAGATCCCGAATTCACTCCTGACCAAGCTCGTGCCGCCGTTGGGGTCGTGCTACTGGCATATCTCTCAGCCAAAGAAAAACGAGCCGTTGCTGCAGAGGAGCTGGAAGAGGTCGAACAGACCCAAGGAACGAGAAGCATTCTTGAGGGTCTTGGAAAGGTGACACAACACAACTATGGTAGCTTGAGATGGAAGTAGACACGTGAGGATGGTATGGCTGTGACAAAGTACGTCTTCTTTCAGGCGCATCCTGATGACCTTGAGATTAACTGCCCATACCTCCTGCATCACTTGGCGCGAAGAGGACATGAGATTAGGATTGCATCAGTAACAAAGGGGGAGTTCGGGCTTCCTGGACCCCAGTATGACCATCTCAAGGGTGACTTCTTGGTCAAGATTAGGGAAAAAGAACTGGCTAATGCCTGTGCTATTCATGGAATTCCCAGAGAAAGCATCGACTATCTCGGGTATATCGACGGTTTCGTGACTCTGACCAAATCTTTCACAACCCACATCGCACGATATCTCAA
>JBHLQM010000111.1:0-6269 GCA_048884785.1 Candidatus Thorarchaeota archaeon
CCGGGATTCACTTTAAAGGAGAGTTTATCGACTGCAGTGAATTCGCTAAACTGCTTTGTCAACTCGATTGCTTCAATCATCTGTATCGTTTCTTATTCTTCAGGAGCACGCATTTATGCCTTCACATCGAAGGCAATTCCCATTGCCAAACGATAATAAGTGAAAGCGAAAACAAACCACTCCACTGAATAGGTGGTTTTTGAATGAAGTCACTTGAAGATTCTTCCAACATAGCACCTGAAGAGAGAAGAGAATCGCCCCAATACGTTAGAACGAGTCTTGCTGCTGCGATGACAATGGGTAAGATACCTGGCAAATTCTATAGAGATACCAAACTTTATTGCATCAACCTTCTATTGACGTATGATGAAGGTTGTCATGCCAAATGTGCATATTGTGGACTCTCTGGATCTAGGGTGACTGATACTGAGTGGACAGATAGCAGTTTCATTCGTGTTGATTGGCCAATCTTCTCAATTGAAGAAGTAAAGACAGCATTGTCTGATGGAACATGTCCACATGTTGAACGTGTCTGCGTATCAATGATTACCACGGCAAATGCAAGAGAGGATTGCATCTCTGTTGTTTCAAAGCTCAAGGAAGTAATCCCAAGTATCTCAGTCCTCATCACTCCAACTATCATCAGCAAGGACTGGTTGCTCCGTGTGAAAACGGCTGGCGCTGACAAAGTAGGCATTGCAGTCGACGCGGCAACAGAAGAGATTTTCGATAAGTTCAGAGGAAAGGATGTTGAAGGTCCACACAAATGGTCGAAATACTGGCAGACTGTAGACGAGTCTGTGGAAGTCTTCGGTGCTGAGAACACCGGCATCCATCTTATTGTTGGACTTGGAGAAACAGAGAAAGAGATGATTGATACCATTCAGAGAGCGCAAGACATTGGGGTCAGAACTCACCTGTTTTCATTCTTCCCCGAAGAGGGATCAATCATGGAGAATCATCCTCAACCTCCTCTAGGTGCATATAGAAGAGTCCAGCTTGCACGATATATCATCAACTATGGATTCGGGTCCTACAGAAATATGAAGTTCAATGATGCAGGGCAACTCGTTGACTTCAGCTTAATCCCTGAAGACTTTGAGAAAGTTCTTAGTCGCAATGAAGCCTTCATGACCTCAGGATGTAAAGGAGAAACAATCGACAATGCCTGCAATCGCCCTATGGGCAACTGCACTCCTTTTCAAGCCTCAATAGGTCATTGGCGTAATTTCCCCATAGTTCCTGATGATGATGACATGAAGAAAGTCCGCGCGCAACTTAATGACTATTCATTTACTTATGAGGTGGATGACTCCAGCTTTGGCGACAATTGATGAAATAATCCAAGACTGTTTCGATTTGCCTGAGAACAGACTTGAGATTCTTTTTGAGAAAGCGTACAGGACCTCCAGAGAGCACTTCGCAAATAAAATGGCATTCTATGCTCCAGGTATGGTTCATTATGAAACCACATTTCATGATGCTACTGATCCATACAGATTTCCAAGCATCTCAATCACAGGCAAAGGATGCGCATTGAACTGTGAGCACTGCTATGCAGGACTCCTTGAACCAATGATTCCAGCCACTACTCCGGAAGCCTTGTGGAGTGTATTTAATGATATTAAAAAGAGGGGAGGAAGTGGTTGCTTGATTAGCGGAGGCGCGACACCCAAAGGAAACACGCCCATATTAGAATTCATTCCAATAATTAAGAAGTGTAAGGACGAGCTCGATCTAGACATTGTCGTTCACACAGGGGTCGTCTATCCTGACACTGCAAAGGCACTTGGCAAAGCAGGCATAGATGGAGCAATGCTGGATATCATCGGATCAGACGATACATTGCGTCAGGTCTACCACCTCGACGAATCAGTGAACATCTTTGATGTTTCAATGTCGCTGCTCGAAGATTATGGAGTTCCCTATATGCCACACATAATAGCGGGACTTCACTATGGGCAATTAGTGGGAGAATCAAGGGCGATAAGGATGATCGCAGATCACAATCCCAACTCAGTGGTTGTTGTTGCGTTCATGCCATTGGATCATACTCCGATGCAAGATGTTATTCCAGCGAGCCCCATGGATATTGCACGAGTGATTTTAGCAACAAGGTTAGCAATACCAAACAAACCACTGATTCTTGGGTGTGCAAGACCTCTCGGTGTACATCGAAGGAAAACCGATAGACTAGCAATCGATGCAGGAGTGAATGGAATTGCCTACCCATCGGATGAGGGGTATGAATATGCAATAGAAAAAGGACTCACCATATCCTTTGCGAACCAGTGTTGTTCACTTATCGAACGAGTGTTATGAACCGAGGTAATCATGTTGCGTGACTGGAGACTGCTTGACACAGGCGTTCTGATGGGAGCTGAGAACATGGCTCTAGATGATGTTATTCTCGATTGCCACGCAGAAACACAAACGCCCAACACCCTAAGATTCCTCCAGTTCAGCCCATCCACGGTTCTTGTAGGTTATCACCAGTCTGTGGATCAAGAAGTTAGGATTTCATTCTGTGAAAGCAATAACATCGATATTAATCGGAGAATCACTGGAGGGGGAACAATCCTCTTTACTCCAAAATGTCTGGGGTGGGAAATCTTTGCGGATAAGTCCACCCAAGGGGTGAGTGAATTGGGGAAGGACCTCGGAGATCTTGCAAAATTCATCTGCAGCGGGGCGGTCCTGGGTCTCAAAAAGCTTGGAGTTGAAGCTGAATTCAGACCCAAGAATGACATTGAGGTGAATGGAAGAAAGATATCGGGCACAGGTGGAACTGAGCGATTTGATTCCTTCATGTATCAGGGAACGCTGCTTGTAGATTTCGATGTCAGCCTGATGCTTCGTTCGTTAAGGATTCCGATTGAGAAATTAAAAGACAAAGAGATTGAGAGTGTTAAGGAACGGGTGACCTGTCTCAAAACGGAACTTGGGTATGTCCCTCCACTTGACCAGATCAAGAAGGCATTCAGAGAAGGCTTTGAAGAGATCCTAGGAATCAATTTAATTCCAGGCGGACTCCTTCCTGTTGAGAAGTCACTCTATGAACAACGGTTGTTGTATTTCAAGTCAGATGAGTGGATTCAAATGATTCGAAGACCGGAGAACACTGCCGGTCAGGTTAGCGCAATGAAGAAAACTCCTGGCGGACTAATCAGGGTGTCCATTTCCCTAGACATAGCTGGAAAATACATAATCAGCTCCTTTATCACGGGAGACTTCCAAGTCTTCCCACAGAGAGCGATTATGGACCTCGAAGCTCGTCTGAAGGATGCACCAATAGATACTGACTCAATCAAGAAGATTGTCTACGATTTCTTTGATGAAACTGGTACTAGAGTTTTTGGAGTGAAACCAGAAGATTTTATCGAACTGATCTTGGAAGCGGTGAAGAAGATGGCTTTTCTTGAGTATGGTGTATCCTTGGAAGATTCCAACCACCTCATGACAATAAACTTCATGCCTGACGAAATTAGCAAGCAGAATTTCGATTATATACTGCTACCATATTGCGCCAAGCTGGCAAGTTGCGATTACAGATGGGTCGAGGGGTGCTCTATCTGTGGCAGCTGCTCTATTGGTGATATCTACGAGCAAGTAAGGAATTTGGTTGTTCCTGTGCGAACCATTCAAAACTACGAGCATCTGATTGATACAATCTATGACTTCAAGCACAGGGGAGCTAGGGGATACATCGGATCATGCTGCGAAGCATTCAAGAGCAAGCATCATGATGATCTAGTCGAAACCGGAGTTCCTATGCTCCTGGTGGATGTTGATGACTCGACATGTTATGATTTGGAAAAAGAACATGATGCCTACGCTGGCGATTTCGAGGGTCAGACTGCCCTTAAGACAGATTTACTAATGCACATTATTCAAACCATGTGGGATAGAAAATATCTGAAGGCTGAAATTGATGCCAAACAGAGATTATGATGTCATAGTTGTTGGCGGTGGTCCTGCAGGTGCTGCGGCAGCAATCTGTTGTTCATCCGCAGGAAAAGAAGTCCTCATGGTTGAAAAGGGAGCTAGAAATCGGTACAAACCCTGCGGCGGGGTTTTACCTCTTGTGGCTCCAGAAACAATTGAGGATATCGTTGGAAAATTCATTCCGGACGAGATTAGAGCAACTCCTTCAGAACTCGGACTATACTATGTTCCACCAAGTGGCAGAGTAAACAGTGGCCGAGTGAAGGGCTATTCGATTCACAACATTAATCGAGCTTTGCTTGATCAATGGTTACGTGACGTGGCTGAAGTCGCAGGAGTGACAATAAGGTACGAGTCTCAATGCCTAGGTGTAGTCAGGAACGATAAGTGTAAGGTGCTTCTCAACTCAAGCGAGGGCGAATCAATAGAACGTGGAAGGTTCATCATTGGTGCTGACGGTGTCAGATCTACGATAAGGAAAATGCTATTCCCATCTTCGATCACGCCGTTGATGATAGTTGAGCAGGAACACTGGAAGGCGGATGGAGACTTTGAGGATTGTTTCTACGGATTCTTTAAAGGAAATATCTCAGTATCATATGCATACCTGATACCGAAAGATGACACATTCATTTTAGGCCTTGGAGCTGTTCCTCATCAAGAACCAAGCATTTTCCAACTCTTGAAAATGTTTAGAACTTGGTTGAAAAGAGAGTTTTCATTTTCACCAAAGAATCTTATCAAGAGAGAAGCTTGGTCAATTCCATTCGGATTTTTCATTCCAGGAGAAGGCAATGTGCTTCTTGTTGGAGATGCAGCTGGTCTGTGCAATCCACTATCAGGTGAGGGTATCAGACTTGCGGTTGAGAGCGCAGAAGCGGCATCCTCCGCAGTTATATCTACTGATGGTCAGAGAAACCCACTTGAAGAGTATACTTGGAACATTCAAGGACTATCAAAGATGATTGCAGAACTCAACGAATTTGTAAAGACTGTTGATGATGAAGGTAGAGAGAGATTCGTGAGAGATGAGTTGGCTCGTGGAAGGCAGTTGTCTCCATAGTCTAATCGAAGATTCAATCGTGAGTCACATCATCAAATGAGAGGGCATACTAGTTCACGAAACTGGCTGCTGAAAGAAACAGGGCAGGGGATAGATTCATGTCATCGATAGTCCTAGGAGATTCTATGCTAGTGCGACAATATCAGTCCGGAGATGAAGCTATGATCGCTGCAATTCACAATAGCGCATTTGAGAGCTTTATCTCTTTACTCCCAGAAATCTATCAATATAGATTCGTAGGTCCCGAAGATGTGCTTGGATGGATTGAGCCAGAGGAAAATATAATCTGGATTGCAGAAACTCGGAATGAATTAGTTGGCTATGCTCAAATCAGAGTTGAGGTCGAGCGGGAAAAACAGAACATTTCGGTTCTACAGTTCATGCCTGCGAGAGAGTGGGACCTTCACCAAACAAATTTCGCAATAATACCTTCATATCAGAGGAAAGGTCTTGGCACTTTCCTTGCGAGTCAGATACTAGATGAGTATGCAGGTATTACTCAGTTTGCCACTGCTCAGACATATAGTGACAACAAGGCAGGAGAGGCATTCCTCCGGAGTCTTGGCTTTTCGATGCACGATGTCTTCTATCATCCACCTTTCTCTGATGAGTATCCGTTGGTCAATAGCAGTGTATTCACAACTCTAGAGCTTGAATTGCTCGAGCCACCGAGCAAACTAAATTTGAATGCAAGGCTCAGAAGAGCAGTAATACAAGATGCGCCGCTCGTTGCTGCGATACATCAAAGCAATGTTTGGTGGTGTGATGAATGTGGAACCTTAGATTGGAGTGTACGATTCATAAAAGGAGAATTTGGACATACCGTTTTCGTAGCTGAGTTGCATGGAGAGGTAGTTGGTGAAATTGACTACCTAAGAGATGGTCGCATTGGTATTGGAGGAGTCCTGCCCGATTTGAGAAATCAGGGAATCGGGAGTACTATGTTCTATGAGCTCTTGAGAGTGATGCAAAAAGCAGGTTTCGAGATAGCTTTCGCTGACTCAGGATTAACACAGATAGAAGCCATTAAAATGTATGAAAGGTTTGGATTCTCTATTGAACGAATACAAAATGCATGGGTAAAGAAACTCACCTGAGGCGGTTATTGATGGTCGAGCTTCCATTCCGTGTAAGAGCACCAGGAAGAATTTGCCTCTTCGGAGAACATAGTGACTATCTCGGACTGGATGTAATCGCAGCTTCAATAGACATGGAGATAGAGATTACAGCTGAACCAAGAACTGACAGTGAAGTCCACATC
>JBHLQM010000112.1:0-6163 GCA_048884785.1 Candidatus Thorarchaeota archaeon
TCAACGAGTTTCTTCTTAAAGAGAATAATCCTCTTATTGACGGACTGTTCAATGTCATCGAAAAATACGGCGGCATTGATGAAATCAATAGGAGGGCTTCTGAAGCAAGAAAGCTTGAGAACCTTATGGCATTGTTAGAAGAGAAGAAATCTCCATACATCGATGATCTAAATTGGTTACAGAAACAACGAGATAGTGACGTTTTCATCAGCGTTCCAGACTATCGCAGAAGAATTTTGGGTGATAGAGCTGACTCGATGAATTATGATGATTCATTTGCCGTAACACTTGAAATCAGCGCATGCCAGTATTTTCCATGGGTAATTCAAGAGGCAAGACAGTCAATTGAGAATCAGGAACTAATGCCTGGCAGATTCATCCGTGTTCGAAACATGAAGGAGCAGAGTGCGGATGATGACGTAATCGCCTTTGCAGCTGCAATGCAAATTGTTGGGGCATCATATGTGGAAACACTCGACACAAAAGGAACATTACCAGGACCTGACGGTGCTCCTTCAAATATTCATCTCGGTGGTCCTGATACGATTACTGGCTATTTTGGCGGTGTTGGTATGCCCAACGAATTTCCACTGAAATGGGCAGACGAGTATTTGCACTATTTCACTAATTATGGAATAAAACAAGTTCTAAACATCAATCCTGGAAGTATACTCGTTGGATATATGATGCATAAGCTTGGCATAGATATGGAATTCAAGATTTCTGTTTTTGTTGGGAACGACAATCCCTTTGCTTGCCTCTGGACCCTACTCACTGCCAAATTGTTTAGTCGCCCAGACGGAACATCTCCGCTTATTGGATTCAATTTATCAAATAGCGTCAACAATAGGACAATCGAGCTTGCCGCTTTGGTTCGTGAAGACTTCGGGTTTGAAGATGTTGTGCGTATTGAGCATCATATAACTGAAACATACAAGAGCATTGTGCGGCAACCATATGACCGTACAGAAGAATTAGTAGAACTTGCAGATCATGTGAAGAACATAAGCGCCAAGCATGAAGGAGGTGTTCCTCAAATTGACTCAGGACGTGAGCACCCCAGTGATATTCTCGATTACTTCCGTTCTAAGAGCGAAGTTGAAACAAGCGGGGATATGCCTCATCTCTTGCGAAACTATTTGGATAAACATCATGCATTGAATAGAACTGCTGAAGAGCTAACGAAGAAAGGTCTGACATTCATTGCAGCAGGAAATCTGCATAAAAAATAGGTATAGCAGGGAGGGGAAACCCTCCTCTACTTTTCAGTTGTCTGGTTGGAAGATGTCATCATATAGATGCTCAAGAATTTCCTTATGACGCTGCTCCTCTTTTGCGAGGGTTTCGAATACTGTTCTATGTGCGGCTACCCCAGTCAGCTCAGAGAGTGTCTTGTAGAAGCTCTTTGCACTATCTTCTCGTTTCATAGCAACAACAAGAATCTCCTGTGGTGTGGAATCAGCCTTCAGAGGTACATCAATTAGATACTTGCTTAGACCTGCTTTCTCCACCTCTGCGATTGTTGCACATGTGAAGGTATCACAGACATCATCCTTCAGTGCCCTTTTGAGTTTCTCTTTGTGCCCTACTTCTTGCTTTGCCAGTTCTTTTAGTAGCTTGCCTGAAGATTGCAAAGTGGCATCTTTGGATGCCTTGGTATAGAATTCGTATGCCTCCTCCTCCCTCTTGATTGCAAGGGAGATTAACTGCTCAAAGGATTTCTGAACGCTCATTGCAATTACCGTGCAAAAGCTACATTGCCCTGATTTAAGGGTGATGATAGAGTAGGCTATTTGCTTTCGATTTGCCTCTGCTACAGAGTCTTGGGTACTATTTCTTTCATTCCTGAAGGTAAATACTTGTGCAGTGCTGATGGGATTGAAACGCTTCCATCTGCTCTCTGATAGTTTTCTAGAATTGAAACCAAAGCTCTAGGATTTGCCATCATTGTACTATTTAATGTATGAAGATAGTCCTTCTCAGTTCCTCCCTTTTTCAGTCTGAATCTAATATTCAGACGCGTCGCCTGATATGCGGTACAGTTACTGCATGAACCTGCTTCTCTGTACATACCCTGCCCCGGCATCCATGTTTCAAGATCATACTTCTTCGCGGCAACAATACCTATGTCACCAGTGCAGACATTGACTACTCGATAGGGAATTTTGAGTTTCTGGAAGAACTCCTCAATATTCGCATTCAGTGCCTCATGAATCTTCCATGATTCATCTGGATGACTGAACACAAATTGCTCAACCTTGTTGAACTGGTGAACTCGGAAAATGCCCTTCGTGTCTTTTCCATGTGATCCAGCCTCTTTTCTGAAGCAGGCACTTATGCCCGCAAACTTCAGAGGCAAATCTGTGGGTTCAAAGACCTCTTTCATATGCATTGCAGCAATTGGGTGTTCCGATGTCGCTATCAGATAGAGGTCCTCATCCTCTATCTTGTACATGACATTCTCGAAGTCAGCAAGGTCTGTTACTCCCTCGTAGGGTTCCTTCCTCATCATAAATGGAGGATATACAGGGACGAACTTTTTCTTGATGAGCATGTCAAGCGCCAATCTTTGCATGGCAAGATCCAACATGACAAGTTCATTCTTGAGGAAATAGAACCTAGCACCAGATATTTTTGCGGCTCTGGGCATATCTGCCAGATCAAGGCTCTCAAGCAAATCCACATGGCTCTTTGCTACAAATCCCAGCTCGGGTTTTCCTCCCCATTCACTCACAACTTCATTATCCTCTTCTCCTGCTCCATATGGAACAGATTCATGAAGTATATTGGGAACGCTCATCTGGATTCTTGTTATCTCTATTTCCAAAATAGCTGATTCATCTTCAGCAGCTTTGATTCTTGCATTGACATCGTTTACTTTTTCTACAATGGCTCTCGTGTCTTTTCCCTGCTTTTTTAGATTGCCAACTTCTCGGGAAAGACTGTTCCGTTCCGTTCTTAGAGCTTGAATATTCCTCTTGAGTTCTCTATTCTTTTCATCATAATCAAGTAGGCGTTCAAAATCCTGGAGCTTTGCCTTGTCTCTTCTCCTCTTCAAATTTTCACGGATTAAATCCTTATTGTCACGAATGAAACGAATATCAAGCACCGAAATCGCCTCTTTTACGAACACTTCCTGATGTGGTTTGCCTTTTCAGTGCATTGGATTGGCAATTGCTCTCTCATAGGATTTTTCAATAGCCCTGATCTGTGTGCTCCATGAGTAATCACGAACGATTTTCTCTCGACACTGGAGTCCCATCTTACGCCTCAGATCAGGATTCCCCCCAAGTAGTCTCATCCCTTCGAGAACGGCGTCTGAACTATTTGGCTCAACCAAAACACCTTCATCATCTTTGAGGAGTTTTATGGTTTCACCAATTGCAGTAGTAATGACTGGTAATCCACAACTCATTGCTTCCATTACACTTAGTCCAAGCCCTCCAATATTCTGAGGTATTACGAAGACATCCATTCTTCTGAGAATTGCCGGTACCCTGTCATGTGAAATTGTTCCAAGCCATTGGATTGAGCCGTCGTCAGCTGCTCCTCGAATCTGTGTCTTTAGCATTCCATCACCTATCAGGGTGAGTCTTGAGAGGGGGTTCTCTTTATGATACCTAGAGAAGGCATTAAGGAGTAGGTGAACTCCCTTGTCATAACTCAAACGACCTACATATACGAAGTCAACAAAATCATCCTCTCTCTTTTCTGGAAGTGGTTTGAAATCGCTAATTTCTATGCCATTTCTTATGACAGCAATTCTATCCTCTGGAATTCCGTAATCAAGAAAATAGGGTTTCTGAGAAGGATCTACTAGGATCACCTCATCGTACTTCTTTGCAGCAAAGAGTGATGCCTTCCAAGCGATTGCAAATATCGTTGTGAAGATTGAGCTTCCTTGTGCATATGCAAGGTGATAGGTTAGTGTCAGTGGAGGGAGCGATCTCTTGAAGTATGGGAGAACAAACTCGGTACTCCCAGAATTCATCTGTATATGCAGCACATCGATTTTTTGCCGCTGGCATTCTTTTGCTATCATCTTGACAGAGCTTATTGAGTCTATTGAGAAATGAGGATTCAGTTGCACTGCCGAATATCTATGAACCTTCTCCTCAGGAAGTCCCTTTACTTCCCTTGATTGAGTAAAGGCATGTACATCGTGCCCCCTCTCAAGTAAGCCGGTGAGCACACTGTTTGCTCTAATACATAGACCATCTGCAGCATGAAACTTGCTCACCATGCCAATCCTCATAGGAATCACTGCAATGCAGATTATGCTCCTTTTAATCGGTTTCGCTTGTTTGAAATTAGAGCTGTGCGGAAGGACACAGGTGGTTCAAGTCACAATCCGGACATCTTGGTTTCTTGGCAAAGCAAATATTCCTGCCATGGGCTCCAGCGAGTCGGGCATATTCATACCATCGGTTGTTCGGCAGTATCTCCATCAAATCTTTCTCGATTTTTTCCGGGGTCTTTTGAGTCGATATACCAAGTCTTTGGGTAACTCTTCCGATATGTGTATCCACCACAACTCCCTCATTGATTCCATAGATAACTGAGAGTACGACATTGGCAGTTTTTCTGCTCACTCCCGGAAGTATTACCAATTCGCCGATGGTTCTTGGCACCTCTCCATTGAACTTCTCTTCCAACAGAGATGCAGCTTGTTTGATGTACTCAGACTTCCTGTTGTAGGTGCCGACACTACGAATGATTTGGATTAGATCGTTTATACTCGCCTTTGCCAATCTGCTTGCATTAGGATATTTCTTGAAGAGTATTGGCGTCACTTTGTTTACGGAGGCATCTGTAGTATGTGCTGAAAGCAGGGTTGCAATGAGCATCTCGAATGCATTTGTGTGATTGAGATAGGTCGCTGGTGCATCCGGATACATCTTCCTCAGGATGTTCAGGGTTTGCAGGACCTGTTTTGTATTGCTGTTCATTGAACATCTATTCCTCCTAGTCCCGTTTGACCTTTTGAATGCTCGCCAATTTCACTCTATTCTGACTCTTCTATCAGTGGTTCAGAAATTTTGCTATCATTTCCGAAAGGACCTTTGGCGATTGCGATAAGAATCAGTATATTCAAAATGAGTACGAGCAGGAAGAGAATTGGTGGGTAAAGAAATGTATAGATTACGCCCGCAATTCCAGGGCCAATGGAAGATAGCACATATACGATGACCCAGAAGATTGACAGAATTTTTGCAGCATCTGTTTTTGGAAGCTTCTTTCGAATCAGAATTATAATCAATCCTACCCAGAGAGCATCGTTTACATATTTCATCACTATAGCAATAAATGCCGTAGAAAAGACGAATCCAAGACTTGGTATAATTGAATTAGCTATTTCTATCAAGCCATCAGGTGCGATTTGTGGAACAAGAGGAGCAATGGCAAGCAGAAGTGCGCTTAGTGGCATGACACTATACACTGCCAAAGCCGCCTTCTTCACGCCTTTCCGGTCTGAAACCCTGCCCATTTTAAGTAATAATGGGACTGAGATAAGAAGTTGGAATACGAGCGCCAGATTAAGACCTGCAATATCAATAGACAGAATCTCGTACGCATAAATCAAGGCTACTGTTGTGAAAAAGGAGTCACTCATGGAATCCAGCACAATGACAGTCACGAGACCTGGAGCAACAGCAACCAGCAATCTGGCTGCCTTTCCATTTTCTGCCAAGAACTCTCTGAGTATGTTTCCGCCACTTCTTTTCTGAATGCTAGTACTTGGTGTAAGATAATAGGCTCGCGCCATTGATGAAATGATTAGGAATAGTCCGGTTGTGAAATATAAGAGTCTGAAGGCCTGCGGAAATCCCAAGACAGGCTCAATGAAACCAAAAGCAATGAGTGCTATAATCCCTAGCCCTCTGCCTGCAGTGAATAGTGATAGGGCAAAGCCGCTGTGTTCCTTTTCTACATTTTCCATTATATATGCAGAACTCCCGCTGCGAAAGAGTTCATGAATTGAGTACACAAAAAACCCGAGTACAATGAGCCAATAGTCAACGAAAAGGCCAACAATAATGTAATAGACAGCTAATACCAGGTAAGCGCTCACAGAGATCTTTCTTCTATCTACCACATCTCCCACGAAACCACCTAGCATTCTGAAGACACTGCTGAATACTGCTATCACTGAGAGAACAAA
>JBHLQM010000113.1:0-6114 GCA_048884785.1 Candidatus Thorarchaeota archaeon
TTGTCTATACTCTTGCTCAAGTCTGCCGTGAAGGTGGCTATTCCACACTGTCTGGGGGAATAACTACTCAAGTATGCAACTCTTAACATAAGCCAATCACATCATTAGTAGAAACAAGGATTATCTATTTGAATTAGACGATTTGTAGACGGAGAGAAATGCATGAATCAGCAATGGGAAAGAGCGGTTCTTTACACAAAGTCATAGTAGTACATCAGTCTGAGTTAGGTTGTAGATGTATACTCAAACCAATTTCTTTGCACGCTCAATAAGCTTAACACCTTCGTCACCAAGGAGGTCTGCAGTTTCTTGTGTTTTTCCTTCAGCAAAGCAACGATAGATGGGCTCGGTGCCAGACGGTCTGATAAGAAACCAGCCATCATCATGGATTATCTTCACACCATCTAGTGTTATACGATTCATATCCTTACTTAGTTCCAGGAGTGCCTTCAGGAGCGCTTCCTTCTTTTCTTGAGGAACCTGTACTTTCACCTTTGTATTGAAGTATGTAGGAAGTTCACTGACAAGCTGTGAAAGGGTCTTACCTTCCAGTGTAATCAGTTCCACAACTTGGGCAGCAGTCATAGCACCATCACGGACTGACTGATGAGCGGGATAAAAAACCCCGCCATTTTCCTCACCACCCAATTCTGCACCCGTTTCCTCAAGTCTGTGTGAAACATCAACACTTCCTACCGTGGTCCAATCTATCTTGGCGCCGGCTCTTCGGGCTATATCTTCAATTAGACGGCCACTTGAAACAGGTGTGACCAGGGTTGATCCATGTTTCTTAGCCAGCACTCGCGAGGCGATCAAGGCAAAGGATTGGTCGCCCCATAGTACCCTGCCCGTTTCATCAACAAAGGTTGCTCGATCTGCATCACCATCATGTGCTATCCCTAAATCAGCCCCAGTGACTCTCACCGCGAGCGCGAGGTCCTTAATATTCTCAGGGATTGGCTCAGGATTTCTTCCCGGAAATGTACCATCTAACTGAGAATTAAGTGAAACAACGGTACATCCAAGTTCTCTCAGGAGTCGGGGTGTCACCAAACCCCCTACACTATTAGCACAATCAACAATCACTTTCAGTTTTCTATTCTTTATTTTTTCGACATCAATGTGCGATTTGATTCCCTCTAAATACACATCAATAGATGAGTCATAATGCATGACTTGACCAATTTTGTCCCAATCAGCAATTTTGAATTTGTTTGAGTGATAGAGCAACTCAATCTGTTTTTCATTCTCACGAGATATCTCTATTCCATTGGAGCCCATCACTTTGATTCCATTGAATTGAGGCGGGTTATGTGATGCTGTAACCATAATTCCAGCGATACATCCTAATCTGGGAATCATATACTGCAAGGTAGGAGTTGGTACATAACCAAGATTGACAACCGAACAGCCTGTTGAGGTTAGCCCAGAAGTCACTAAATGGGTGAACATTTCACCGCCCATCCGCGAGTCCCGGGCAATACCAACAAGACCGGGGCCTAGCAAAGAGCCCACAGCACGACTCAGGCTGAGAACCAGTTCAACAGTAAGGTCCTCGTTTATTATGCCACGGACTCCATTTGTACCAAACATTGTGGACATGATTCTATCACTGAAATCTATGCTCGTAGATATTGACTTAAGAGTTATTGTAGAGATTTCTCTATCGAAAGTCAAGGAAATGAGGAAGGGCCCAGTTTTCTTGGTTGGTTCGTTCATTCCAATATTTCCGAATTTCACTGTCACTAAATACCTACTCTCACCTGGAAATAGAATTCAATTTTATTGAGAGCAGTCAACCACTTGTGAGTTCATATAACAATTATCGATGATTCTTCAAGTGAGGAATTCTACAAACACAGTACCTTCATGGCTTGAGAGTTTCCTCTTGGTCACGTCCTCCCCCGTTTCTGTCACTATTCGCAACTTGCTCTTCTTAACGTCGTGGTCTTCGAAGGGCCAATTGTCGCGCAGAGCCTGCTCGAAAGTTGTTTCTGGTGTGCCGTGGATGAAGTGCTCAATTCTATCTCCTTTAATCTTGACAACTCGATTGATCCTACCACTATACCCCTTCAGTCTGCCTCTTCTCACTTCGAACCACTTCCACTCGTCTTTTTCTTTTTCGCAAAAGGTATTGTTCCAGCCATCGAACCAATATTCCCAGGTTGATTAGACTCCTCAACCTGCTCCTTCCCAGTCTTCTTTCTCTCTTTCACCATAGAATCTCCTTCTCAAATAAAACTATCAAATCTCTTCCATTGTCCGTTCTTAGAAACAACACAATTAGATGTCTGATCTGTCGATTATCATATCGTATCGCACAGTTATAGATTTGCTGTCTAACGCTTATGTTCTTCATCAAGTAGTCGCTGAGGCTGCATATAATCTCTGCACTCATACGTATACTATGAATAGGGAACAAGGTTTCCTGCTCGGTGTCAATGGAGAAGTAAGCGCTGTAGCTTGGTTTCCTACTAGTCTATACCTGAAGCCATTCATCATTTTCATTTTCGGACTCTTCCAATTTTTCTTCTTCTCGTCTACTTCATTTCAAGATCACAAAGAAGCAAATGATGAGGATCATGGCACGTGAAATATTCGGAGCTTATTATCTACCGTATCGACAAGAGAAGCAGATGCAATTCTTTGCTACAAATGAGTAGAGAGGAAACTTACCTCCCCTCTTCTTTTTTATACTGAATATGCATTCTTTCCTAGTCGTAAACGAGCAAAGGAGAGATGAATGTTGGTCGAGAAGTCTGATTCGTCAGAGGACAAGCCCGTGATATACACAAAGAATGAGTTGAAAAAGTATCTGAAGGATCTTGTGAAGAAGCAAGACAGATTGACAGCATTCAAATTCGAGTATCAAGCGGGGCATACAGCTTTTCATACTCGACTGAGAATAGTAATTACTTCCGAAAGAATCGAGCATCGGAGAATTCAGAGAGGTATTCCTGTTGATAGTCCTGAGGAAGCGAATGCAACGAAACTACAACAGATGGATTTCTCCGCTGAGAAGTTGTCTGCGTTTGCAAAAGAGTTGATGAACAATAAGATATGGGACCTGGAGAATTGTACAGAGAGAGCACTTCCCGATACAGCCCTACTCACCTTTAGTATCAGGGACAATGACAATGTTGTGTTCGAACAGAAGGTCTGGGAGAGCTGCAGAAATGACGACAAGAGGACGAAAGAACTGATACGTACCATCGCAGCTATCATTCCGCAGGATTGGACTCCTCCGTAACTTCTTGGAAACCATCATGAATCACCAGACATTTTGAATCATAATAGAGTCATCGAGTCCCAGTTTGACTGTTCAAACACTGCTGCATGCCTCGAAAGTGACCTCAAAGAAACGAGGATGACTTAATTCATTATGTCAGATCCAAATCACTTATTCTCTTCTGGATTTTGTTACGGAGTGATTTTACGCTTGGCGAGTCGTAAATGCTCAGAGCATCAACTAGTGTCTTTCTCGCCGCTTCAATGCGACCTTGTCCTTCTTGAAACTCGGCTTTTAACATAGCATGTTCCATACGCATTCCTGGAAGATCGTTCTCACGCGCAAACTCCTCAAGACGGGACATCCATGGTCCAGATGTATCACTATCGCAACCAGTGCCTTGGATACACATCTCCGTCCTAGCCAAGGCTAAGAGGCAAGCTCCCTTGAGAATTCCCAAATTCATTCTATCAATGATTTCAATAGATTGTTCAAGGGACAGAAGAGCGTTCAACGGATTTCCCAAGGCGTTTTCGTAGAGACCATTTACATGGTAGTATTTAGCTAATTCCCACTCTCGTCCTTCTTTCATTGCTTCTTTCTTGCCTAAGTCCAATTGCTCCGAGGCTTCTCTTATTTTGCCAAGTAAAATAAGCGATTCTGCTTTTTGCAGATAATTCCAAGTAAAGGCTGATTGAGTCCTGCTAATGGTCGTTTCAACACAGGTTAAAGCCTCCTCACCGTTTCCAATTGCACAATAGATGCGTGTCAAGTTGATTGATACAGAGGGGGATTTTGGTAACGAAGCCGAGCAAAAGAGGTTATCAGCCTCAAGCAGGCTCTGAACACCCAAATCATACTCTCCCCGAATATAGGACACTTTTCCCATCTCAAGCAAAGCAGTGGCTATTCCATAAGAATATCCAATCGATTTTGCAGACCTATGAGCTCTATCAAAGATATCCCAGGACTCCTTGGCATTGATATCTTTGGTCAAATTCCCAAGTCTGAGGAGCACATCTGTGACACGCACTCGATCGTCATATTCTGTTGCGATTTTCAGACCTTCTTCGAAGGCACGAATTGCCCCTTGAATATTCCCTTCAATACGGCTGATAGTTCCCTGAATCGTGAGAATTAGAGGTTCAAAACATTTCAGTCTTGCATCGATTTCAAGGAGCTTTCTTGCTTTGTCAAAACTTGATAAAGATGTTAGGTGATCTCTGAAATCAGGATTTATCATATTCAAATAATATAATTCGAGTTCAATCCAATTATCCAGATCCCTAGACATTGCCTCCTCAATGGCAGCAATCCTGCTCCTATAGTCATCAGTCACTAATGCTCTGACTAATGCATTATCTCCATGTCTAAGCACAAGTTTCTCTTTCATTTCTGAACTCGCCAGATTCAAAGCATGAACAGCGGCGAGGTATGTGAGCGTGTCAGGTACATCTTCAGTACAGACTTTCTGGCAAAGCCGGACAACAAAATCGTGGTAGTCCGTAGCCTCGAGCATAATGGTGTCAAGAGTGTGGACTATTCCATGTTGCAGGAAGGGATAATACATGGTAATGGTCCCAATCGGCTCCATTAGTTCCAGACTCACTATTTAATCTCTGAATTAATAGGCATAGATTTGGTTAGAGAAGAATCTAACGGTTGAAATGGAGTTAGAGATTTTCGGGCTTGGCAATCCGCCATATGTAAGACAAGAGAAGCAGATGTAGTTTCAATTCGCATTTTGGGATTTTCGTCATATGTATAATATGAAAACGTACTTCCTTTGCGTAGGGATTATATGCCTCATCAATCTCCTACACCCTTGTGTGGTGATAATTTATGGCAAAGGCACTAATTGTCTATCATAGCTTATTTGGCAATACTGAGAAGATAGCGAACGCTTTAGCTACAGGCCTGCAGAACGGTGGATGCAACGCTGAAACAGTCAATGTCAGTGCTGTCAACTTCAGCAGTCTGAATGATGTCGATCTTTTGTGTGTTGGAACTCCAGTACATGCTTTTAACATTTCAAAGCCTGTGAAGGAGTTTCTTGAGCAATTAATGAATCAAAAGGGGCTGAGTGGCAAGAAAGCGTTTGCGTTCGACACTAAGATGAAGAGTAGATTAGCTGGTACCGCTGGCGGCAAGATTGAGAAGAAACTGAAGGAACTTGGGATTGAGATCGTCAAACCAGCCAAGTCAGCTGTTGTAAAAGGTAGAGAAGGACCTCTTGAAGAGGGTGCTGAAGAAACATTCAAGCAAATAGGCGTAGAACTTGCTAAAATGATGTAGCCGCTCCTAGAGAGAAATTGATGTAATCGATTATTATTATCAAGGGAGCTAAAAGCTCCCTCAGTCTTTTAGAGATGACCGAAGCACTTAATAGAAAATAGTTCAATGGTTTGGGTTAATTCTGTTAAGGTATTCGCATTAACTTAAGAGGGTCGAGAGATGTTCAGCTACCTTCGATATCCAACTAAGCAACAAGGGCTCATCTGGCTCAGGCGTCGTCAGAGAGAGAAACCCTCAGAGATTGCCAAGGAGCTGAAGGTATCCCGACCATTTGTCACCATGGCACAGAAGACAGCCGAGGAGCGAATCCTCAAACTCCTTCAACATACAGCGTCAGTCAATCGAGTCAAGATAGAGCGTCTCAGCACACGATATGGCATTGCAAAAGGATATTGTGCTGCTTACGATACAGACACTTACATCTTCTATTCTCCAAAGATTGGTCTCCAAATTTGGTATGAACACGAGCGCAATTGCGGTGCATGCGGAATGGCAGACCAATGCCTCAACACCCTTCAAACACTGGCAGAGGAGTGGGAGATCCCTCTTCCAGAAGACAAGCCTCCAACAGAACTCGGCGTTTACCTAGT
>JBHLQM010000114.1:0-6060 GCA_048884785.1 Candidatus Thorarchaeota archaeon
TCTATGCGCTACATGTTTATGATTACTCTGGAATCAGCAGCTTTACCTTGAGTGATGATGCGAACTTCCAGATTAATGAAGAGGGAGTCCTAACAAATGCACTTCCTCTTCAAGTTGGTGTGTATGAACTAGAGATTTGGGTTACTGATACTGTCGGTAATACCGCTAGTGCTGCTTTCAACATTATCGTTGAAGATACAACACCACCAATTTGGATACAGGGTCCTGAGAATCAGGGCCTAATTATTGGAGAACATCTGCAGATGCAACTTTCTGCATGGGACCGGTCCGGTATAGGTGAATGGACGGTAAGTGATGAAGTACAGTTTCATATTGATACCAACGGATTACTAAAAGACACTGAAGATATGCAAGCAGGCGTCCATTATGTCAATGTCACAGTCTATGACGTTTATGGAAATGGATTGGCAAATCAGTTCGTTATAGTCGTGCGTGCAGTGGAAGCAGGTGGTCCTAATATATCGATGGCTGCAATCGTTGTCCTCGGAGTGACGGGGGCAGTCGTCGTAGTAATGTTATCGACGTTTTGCCTATTAAGACGCCGCGACATTGCGATTAGATCTGAGATTAGTACTGTGAAATCTCGTACTACTCGTGGAGGAAAAAAGAAAAAGTAGAAGAAAATTCTGGAGGAATATTATTTGTCGAAATTTATTTTGAAGAGAATGGTATTCGCAATCTTCGTTGTCTTAATGCTTAGCAGCCCACCAGTTTTTATTGTATTTGCACAGGAGATAGACCCAAACCTTGATTCCGACGGAGATGGATTGACTGATTGGGATGAGGAACATCGCTATATGTCTAATCCTGCTGAGACCGATACAGACGGAGACACCATCGATGACGGTAGAGAAGTCAGGACTGGAACGAGTCCGATTCTGACAGATTCTGATGGAGACTTTATTTCTGACACAACGGAATATGCGGTATGGAATCCCCTAGCAACTAGGGTCGAGGAAAGGTATGTTAGATGTCCGTATATAGCAGACCTATCACATCTCACCTTGGAGGTCATTAACGACAGAATCATACTTCAGCAGAACTATGTCAAAGGAAATGTAACTAAGACTGAATCAATATCAGCAGATATCGATCAATATGCCAAACAACATTCATGGGGTGACACGAAGGAAGACAGCCGAGCAGGCTGGGTTGGAGGGCATCTTAGTGTTGGCATCCAAAGCCAGGATGTAGGAGTTTCAGTCATGGATTGCGGGGCAAATGCAGCTGTGCCCAGCTTCTATTACGAATTGATGGCTGATATAGGAGGAGAGTTGAGATGGGACAGGATGTCATTTAATAACCATGATAAAACCATCCTGAATGTCACTGAAGATACAATAAATGATGTATACGAATCATACACAGAGATGAACTGGGACCTCAGTTCAGCAACACTGATTGCAGACATTTCAATAATGAACACATTTGATAGAACTGTTCGAATAGATACAGGGATTTTCAATATCATTGTAGGTGGAATATCATACAAATCCACTGCTTGGGACATCCCTGAAATTACTCTTGGGCAAGGCGAAAATTTGACACTCCACGTGACTTTTGAACTTGAAGGAGATGCATGGATTTCTGAACTAACAACAGGATCAGCAATTCTAGATATTGACCCAGCTGCCCTGGAACAGTCAGTGTGGAATGACGAAGGAGACGATTGGATACCCCAAGATGTAATGCAGGAATATGTTCAAACGGCTTGTGCACTTGTGGAAATTGATGGAGTAGGAAAAGAAATACATTACTGGATTGCTGCAACTGTAGACAAACTTGATGGCATAAATGTTCTACGCGCATTGGATCTGCTTTTCATTGATTATGGCTATCGATACGGAAGAATGGTAGATCTTCTAGGTGTAGAGAGCAAACCCGGGCAGGAAGTCTGGTCATTTGCCTATTTCGAGCAATGGTATGACACCTCAAGTCTTTCTGATGAACTCAATTTTGAGAGGCTCAGAATGTGGGGAAGAGGATCGCTCTCATTACATTTGACCACAGATAGTGATGGCGATTGGTTAGCAGACTTTGCCGAAACTCATTTTGGCACAGATCCAAATAATCCTGACACAGATGGAGATTACGCAGACGACTATGTCGAGCTTGCGCTAATTGATACAAATCCATGGGTAGAAGATACTGATGGAGGAGGAACCATTGATGGAATTGAATTCTACGAAGGGATGAATCCTCACGATCCATCAGATGACGGATTGGATCTTCCCGACTGGTATGTAAACCATCCAACAATTCTAAACGCAAAAGCTGCAGCCGAGGCTTTGCTCGATCATGGTGTAAAACCAAAAACTGATGAGTTGACTTGGGTTGCTCGAGATAGTCCAGCAGAGGATACACAATATGACTATGATGGACTTGTCACGTATGTAAAGAATATGACATTTGCCCAGGTTAATGCAGATACTATCGAATGCATAGATATCGGAGATGTAGATGATGATGGAGATGGTGACATTGTTGTTGGAACATCGTCCCCGGCGCTTCTCGTACTTTTTGAAAACGAAACAACAGGATGGCAAATGCAACTTCGAGCGAACTATACCAAGTATTATGGTGCACCTGCATGGGTCACTGATGTTGCAATAGGACACGCTGTGAAAAATGACCCCGATACATACATCATTGTTGGAACAACCTATTATTCATCAGAATACTTAGGCGATGTAGTTTACTATCGCAATGATCCAGGTGATATATGGATTAATGATACAATCAATGAAGATGCTGTTATTGGAGGGGTCTACAGTCTAGCTATTGGAAAAGTAGGTGATGATAACAGAACGGTATTAGCTGTTGGAGACGCATTTGATACCACACGATATAATGGCAATGTCACGGTATACTACAAGGAAGGAGGATCATGGAGTTCCGAAGTTGTCGCACTAACAAATGAATCGAGAGTAGTGGTCACAATTGGGAATTTTGATATAAACTACGATGGAAATGAGATTGTCTATTGTACCTATTCTCATAACACTACTCTGGGCTATGTCACTTGGAAAGCAATTGGAGTAGTAGACTTAGGTTGGTCCCACAATAAAATTGAAAGTATCAGTACACCGGGAGTGTCGTATACTAGCTTTATGTTCGTTGAGATGGGAGACCTTGAAGGCGATGGTGATGAAGAGTTAGTTGTTGGCGTGGACCGCTATGAAGCAGACTCCGACAGCATTGAATTCTATACTGGTGGCACCCCAGTATATGTTGTTGAAGGAATTGAATTTGTAGGCGATGAATTCGTGTTTGATGACTTTGACAACGACGGAATGGATGAGGTTGCCTACGTTTACAGTAATACCTCTATCTTCCCAGACTCAAGATTGATGATCTATGAAATCAACGCAACTGAACATGTAATACGGACATTTGTTGAATCAACTCTTGAATCATTACTATCAGGTATGGGCACTGGCGACATGGACGGCGACGGTGACATCGAAATGCTCTATGGAACTGATGGGAACGGCTGGTTAGTCCTATGGGATAGGGCACGAGGTGCACTGTGGGCGGACCAAGAGCAAATATGGACAATCAATGTAACATTGCTGGAACCTTGGATTTACGAAGGAGAACAATTCCCTATCGAAGTAAAGGTGAACAATTATGGAGAGTTTGACATTGCCAATCTTACTATGATTTGTTCTCATAGCCCATTGATTTCGGACCAAACCTATCCGGCTATTCTTGTAAGTGAGATTGCCATTGCTGGAAGTACAACATACACATTCCTTCTATGGCCTCAGACTATAGGTAACTTCACTATAGACATCAGTCTTACATCCTTCAGCCCAAGAATCTCACATGACTCACAGTATCATTGCATTGTGAAACCTCTTCCGCCTACGCAGGTAAGGATCGGACAAGCACTGCTAGATCTGGCCAAAGCAACTGGAAATGAAACTTTGCTTAATGCATCTATGCAATTCGGTAATTGGCTAGACTCTGTTAAAATTGATGCAGGGCAATTCTGGGCATGGAATGCAGATGCTAATTTCACAGAGAACCTAGTGCCAGGTTACATCTTGCCAACAATTGAGGCTGCGAGCTTCCTTCTTGATTTGTTCAGAACTACAGGAGAAATGGATTATCTCATTCTCGCCCTTGGCGCAGGGCGATACATAATGAGCTTGGTGACAGAAGTAACACCAAACCATCTGGCGTTTTCATCCCTTGATCGTGGTGTGCACGAAGCCGCTGCGGCAGGAGAGTTCTTCATGGACATAAATCAAGAACTCTTACTAGACCTATTTGGAGATACAGTAACTGGTCTGGCGAATCGACTTTGTTCGATGGCTGCAATAGTCGGTGATGGATACGCATGGAGCAATTCTCTAGGGCTTACTGAGGTTGTGGTCCATTTCCTGGCAAGAATAGAAAACGGACCAGGCGATCTGTATGACTATCATGAATATGCATTAGGTGGAGGAAATTACCTCGAAGATGCACTCATATCAGGCTTAGATCCTTGGACAGAAACAGAAAACCCATTCGCATACTATGTCGGTTCAGGTATTGCAGGAGTCAGTCAAGTTCTGGGATATCTTGAAGATTGGCTAGAACTAGATTTTGCCGCTGCGTTATACAACAATGGGCAAGAGCTCATAGGTGATTCCTATCTAACTGGCCAAGGAAGAAACTGGAACGAACCTATCTGGACCATAGACACTGATGCACTCGCAGAATCTGTTAATTTCGAATATGGATTATCAGGGATATTGCCTGCTCTAGGAGAGTCCTACAAGAATTACGGAAACCAGTCAACTATGGATGCTATTCAAGAAGCAGTGATGTGGACCACCAATACCCTTCTTTTGATTACAAGTCCAAGCGTTGAGAATGGTGCTTGCGAGCTGGCACTCGCCGATGTAATTCATTCCATGCTCTATGTACATTCAATCACACCAGTGATTTTCGTTGGATACTTCGTGGATCCAATGACATCTTTGTCAGGAACCGCATTTACAATCTCAGGTTATGTCCAGACTCTTGGTTATTATGCGAGAGGTGTCAATCTTACAACTGAAGAGCAAGCATGGTACATCTTGGATGCACCTCAAACAGAAAAAATTCCAATCGGAACGATTCCAGAACCTAGTGTTGAGGTAGTAACTTGGGATGTGACACTCCTACTTCATGGCACCTTCGAAATCACGGTGAGTGGCGATTCTATCAATGCAGGAGAAGGTGAAAATACTGCAGAGGTAGCTGTGACCGATGTAGGTGTAACAAAGATTGGAGGCCCCTATCAACCAAAGCTTCAGCATGGTCTAATTGCCCTGCAAGTTGGATATGATTTCAACAATGAAACCCTTTACAATCTCGGTGAAAATGTATTCCTACCAATCCAGGCAGAATACATAGATACTCAGCAACCTGCATATAATGCATCCCTGCAAATAGGCGATATTGGATTAGCTGTTGTCGATGATGAAGGTGTGGGATACATTGTTTTCACACATCTAGAACCCGGGACCATAGAAGTGCCAATATCTTTGAGCTATGACAAGAAATCGGGAATAACAGACGGAGTCAGCGGATTGAATCTTTCGTTGACATTCACTAGTCTTGAAGTACGCAATGCGAATGTAAGCACCAGCGTATCTGAAGTAGGATCGTATGTTACCTTCAAAGGCAGAGTTTTCTACTCACATAATGATATGCCAGTAGCTGGCGCGTCTGTCGCGTTAGATGGAGAGGCAAAGGCTGTAACAGATAGCAACGGATACTATACCTTCACACACACAGAAATAGCTCTTGGCGAAGTCAATCATACAGTAACTGCAAATTCAGATGCAGACAACAGAATTACCTTCTGCTCGCTCAGTCAAACATTTTCAGTAGATTGGGTTGGCTTCTGGAATCCTGTAACAATGGCATTAGCTGGAGGGGCCATTATCGGAGTTGTCATTGTCGTCATTGTAGTCGTAATGCGACTCAGAAAACGAAGCGCATAGTAGAGTGTTTTAGCTATGAACGGATCAGGAACTTCCTGATCCTTCTAGCATTTTTCTC
>JBHLQM010000115.1:0-5970 GCA_048884785.1 Candidatus Thorarchaeota archaeon
TCAATAAGTGATAAGGTCGCCAGCCAAGCTAGTTGCCCTGTTATGATTGTGCGATAGCAGAATAATCAGCAATCGTGATCTAGGAAGCCCAAACCGTGAATGAATATGGATTGGCCATAGATCTTGGAACCACAAGAATTTCAATGAGCATTGTCAATATCCGAAATAGAGAATGCATTAGGTCACTATCGTTTGATAACCCCCAAAATCCATTCGGAGATGATGTGATTTCGAGAATTAAACATCAAGTTGAAGATAGGAGTGATTTTCCCATCCTTACAAGAATTGTTCGAAATGCCGTTGCTAAAAAGGCATCTGCTTTGCTTGATGGTTCAGATATTTCTAAGCAAGAGATTACCGAAGTTGTATTGGTAGGCAACACTGCTATGCATCATATATTCTACAATCTACCAGTTGATTCTTTGATAAAAGAACCATATGTTACAAGGAATAAGAAAGCAACCACGGGAGCGGCAGAAGATATCGGATTCAAATTCACAAACGCAGTCTATTACTCCCCCCCGATTTTTGAGTCATTTGTTGGCTCGGATGCAATGGCTGTAATACTTGGCTTCGGAATGTCGTATGATGTTTACCCATCTTTTGCCATTGATATCGGTACCAATTCCGAAATAATACTCCAATATTATTCATCGATATGGGTTACTTCAGCGGCATCAGGTCCTGCTTTTGAGGGAATGTCTCTTGACTGCGGAGTGAGAGCGACCGATGGTGCTATCGATTCGGTGAAAATCAATAGAAACTACTCACCTTCTTTCACAACACTCGGGGCCAAGAAACCTATTGGCATCTGCGGGGCTGGGGCAATCTCCGCCCTGAATGCCTTGCGACTAGCAAGAATTCTTAGTCATGAAGGCTCCCTAAACCGCCAGTTTCAATCGGATTGGCTAAAAGAAAATGGTGGGATTGTCAGCTATATTATCGCAGGTGCAAATGAAACTTCCACAGGACAGCCCGTCTATCTGAATCAGGTTGATATCAGAATGCTTCAGCAATCAAAGGCCTCAATTCGGGCAGCAATTGAAATCTTGCTCTGTGAAGGGAATTGCGGCCCATCTGAGATTAAGAATCTATATCTCACAGGCGCATTTGGTTCTGGACTTGACGTCAGCTCCTCAAAAAACATTGACATGTTTCCACATTTCCAAAATGCTGCCATCAGTCAACGTGTTGGAGGTGCATTAAGCGGTGCTGAGATACTGGTATGGAGTGAGGTCGCCCGCAAAGAAGCTGATAATATCGCGCAGCACACAAAATATGTTGACCTAATGAATCATCCAAATTATGATCAGATCCATTCTGAGCATCTCTTCTTTCCTTAAATCATACATAGAATATCAGATCATCATTGAAACGCTCCCCTTCTCTAATACGCGATGAAGATAGCGGTCTTCCATCACTCGAGCGAACGCGAGGTATTATAATGATATGAAATCGTTTCAGGCCGCCTTTAGCTCTACTCTCATTTATCTCAAAAGCAGTTTGAACCACACTAGGCTCGTCTGAAATGATGAGTGCCTCCAGGTCTTCCATTGTATCAGCTCCTCCCTCTTTGGTATTGATCGGGAATATCTGACATCTCTCCATTACACCCTCCTCCGAAAAGAATTCAACCAAAGCGTTCTTGCGCTCTTCATAAGATTGGATTTTTTCTTTTGCAGCTTTCTTCTGGAGCATTTTGTCTGTTGTTAGGCCAACGGCGAGGATATTGCCAAGTTTAAGTGCAGTGCGGAGAAGATGCTTGTGACCCTGATGAAGGTGGTCAAAAGTTCCAGCGAAGACCACTTTCTTGTAGAGTCTTGATTCCATCGGAACCATCACGCCTCTCTCATTTCAAGAGCTCCAAGGTCTCTGAGGTCATCTGCATAGCCTTTCAGCTGACTGAATTCAAATTTACCAAACTGGAAACACAATTGGTCCCATATCTCTTCAAGTTTTATCCAATCTTCACAGAGGTTTAGCAACTCGTCAATTTTGCCTGTGAACATATAATCCGTTTCCCATAATTTGTTGTATTTCATGAATCTCTCCGAATCCAGTTTTGCTACTGCTGATGGGGGTAGCGCATATTTGAGAGTCCTCTTAACCTCTGTAGTATCCAACACCGTTTCAAGGTCAAACTGATTCTCGTCCTTTGCCTCCATTCCGATTTCTGCACATGCTCCAAGGTATGCTTTTCTAGCAATCACCATCTCGGTTGTGTATATCATTTCAAGACTTGTCTTCAAAGCCTCCTTGATGGCTTTCTGTTCAGTAATTAAATTCCATTCTTTCTCTGCCATGTCCAGAGATTCAGTGCCCAATGTCTTGGCGTATCCGAGCCATTTCATCAACCGAGGATAAACTGTTTCTGGGTTTTCCAGACATTTGCCTAGGTTTGTCACACCATCAACAGTGACTTGTTGCATAAGATCAACAAACTCATTTCGAACAATTGTAAGGAGTCGCTCTTTGCATGTTTGCTTGGGATACGCAAGGGTAATTGCGGAAAGCACTAGCACCCTTGTTGCTCTTGCCATTTGAGCGACATCGATCTTGTCCGGCGTATCCGTCGAAGTATGATAGAACCTGTCAGGATATTGATTCAGCATGATAGCCGGTATCTTGATTGTACTATCTGTGAACAAATAGTGATCACTTCCAGGGGAATAGCGTTGGTATTTCCATCTAAATGGTACCAGTGAGCCTCCTTTTGATGGGTCGTGTTTTCGTTCAGCTTCGGCATCCAGCCAATGAGCGACAACATTGTTCAATGTCGTAGGAAGTGAAAAGGGAGTTCTAAATAGGTTCAGGATTGAACCGGATTTGCAGGCATTTGCGCCTACCATATCTGCATTGATAACAAACTTGCATTTTGAGAGAGCCTCCTTCTCTCTGTCCATATACTCAATCATTCCATGCCATTCTGGCATCCAAATAAAACGAATTGAATAATCAGGTTGCTCTATCTTTCCTTCTCTTATCATTTGACTGAGAGTTCTGAGGGTTTCGAGTATAGCTGCACTTCCTGAGGCATTGTCATTTGCTCCCGGATGTGGATGACATATATGAGCTACAAACCACACTTCTCTTGTTTTATCTCGCCCCTCTAGTACTGCTGATAGTACTCCTTGTTTACCCTCTCCAAGTTTCGCCTTAACCTTGGCTCTCACCTTAACGTTCTTTCCCTCATCCAGCCATTTCATTAATTTAATGCCATCAGCCTGAGTAAGTGCAAAACCAAACTTGGTTGTTTCCAATTCATCTTGGTCGGGCCAAATTCCTTCATACCTGCGAATATCTGCCATCTCATCATTTCCAGTTAGGGGAATGAATGTCAAAATCCCGGCTGCCTTTTTTTCTTTACATGCAATCCTATGCACCGTTGATGCTCTTGAAGTTGTTAGTACAACTTTTCCCGCTACATCCTTTCCTTCATAGTCCTCAGGGGCAAGTCCTTTTCCCACATATACAACAGCTGCATCAAGATCAGTATTTGCAGAGAATGCAGCAAGAGATATCTTCTCACTCGAAAAATCTGCCAGTGTTTTCTTCTCTGGTTCAATAAGTTCAAGTTTGGCATACTCGGGAGTCCACCCAAAGAGGGTTTCCCATCTACCTATCTTGCCTTCGCCTTTGGCAGGGTATTCATGGAGCTTCGCCTTTACATCTGAAACCTTCTCAACTTCGCGCTTTACGTATTCTAGTGCTTCAAACAATCCAGGGCTAGCTTGTATCCTATGATATTGCGAGATTCCCATTACATAATCCAATGCTTTGATGCCTGAAACTGTGTCAGCGATAGCTTCCATGATTTCTTGAGGAATTAACATTTGATTTACCCAGTTTTGATGGTTGCAACTCTGCAATAAGTACTATACTGCTAATGCCATTTGAACACAGACATGAAAAAAGGATGCTTTCTGGCTCCTAAATCATAGGCAGCCAGAAGTAAGCGATATTATGGGGCAGTTGAATCAAGGGGTGGGGCAGGTGCTGCAGGTCTGGCACCCAACTCTCTATCGAGCATCAATAACGCATGAACGTTATCACCTATCATCTTGAGAGTGCTGTATATTTCGCTTGTATTCTTTTCTTCTTCAATCTGTTCATCATAGAACCACTGAAGCATACCCTTTGCAGCGCGGTCTCCCTCTCTATCTGCAATCTCACCAATCTTGTAGATTCTTGATGTGACAATTTGCTCATGCTCGTATGCAGTCTTGAAGACATCTGCAGGGCTTTCCCATTCAGAGTCAGGTCCTTCAATTGCTTTCATCAAAACGCGTCCGCCGCGTTCAATGATATGTCTATAGAATCTGATTGCATGAGCATATTCTTCATCTACTTGCACCTCCATCCAATGGCCCATTCCCGGTAGGTTCTTCTCCTCAAACCAAGCAGCCATGGACAGGTAGATGTAGGCACTGTAGAGCTCAAAGTTAATCTGATCATTTATGGCATCTGCTAATTCTCTGCTAATTTCCATATCATCTCACCTCAGCATCCAGCTGAAGACTTCCTACACTTCACGATAATTAAGCGGGCTATATTAATACTTTCGGTGTGGCAGTAGAATTTTCTTCTCAATACTTACAACGAACCTTTTTTACATACGAAATTAACACCCAATCTCCAGCACTTTCCGGAGACACATGAAATGGCTGATATAACGCTATTTACTGTCATCAACAGCTTTCTTCCAGCATTAATTGTCACTCTAATTTACACAATTCTTTTTGGCGAGAAACGGAATCAATACATAGAAGCTTTCATTGGTTTGATGTATATCAATGCCATTGGCTTCATGTTGCTTAATATTCTACTATCGCCTGTTGGAGTAAGTCTTTCTTTTGATTCGAATGTATTGGGGACAGATCTATTTTGGGTATTGTTTACTGATTTCATGTTTCAAATCGGGTACAATCTTCAAACATTCTTCACTTGGATCATGGTGTCGTTTATGGCTGTGCTATTCGGACAGCTAGTAATCATGCTGAAGCTTGCTCTACAAGATCCACTGAAAATGAGATTCGCTAATCTGATTCAGAAAATCGCTGGGAAACCACCAGTTTCTGATGGTTATGTTGGTTTGAAGGATCGACTGCAAAATATCAGATTTGAAGGCTTGGAACCTCAGCCTCTCAATCCTGAAGTAGTTCGCAAGGCTTGGAGTGAGTCTTGGAGAGATTATTTAATCATTGGCCTTGCCACAATTATCCCATCTATTGGATTCTACTTAGGTGATTATAATCCATATGCCTACGCAATTCTGGTTTTTGCCACCTGGATATACAGATTTGGATATCCAGCTTCAAACAGGATTGCCAAAGGCGCAGGTGTCATGCTTGGCAATAGAAATTTGGGTGCGGAGATGATGCGAGGTGTCCTTGGTTGGTTCTTTAGACTCAATATCCTATTATCATTGGTCACCATTGGCATAGACCTTGTAAATGCATACTTGAACAATGCATTTTCATTATTTATTGCGAATTATGCAACCGGGCTTGCAGTTGCAGCCGTTCCTATATTATACGCAATCTTGATGCTGCCTCTTGTTGAGGATTTCTCAGTTGTACTCTATAAGAAAGTCTTCGAAGCGATTACTCAAACAAAAGATAAGATTGCTAAAACAAACTGGACTGGATTCTTCAAAAACCTTGGTGGAAGCTTACTTTCCGGAGGGATTGTCACTGGTGCATTTGTCGCATCAGTGTTTGCAGTCTGCGTCAATTATGCCATCACCCATTTTCTCGGTTTTCTCTTCTTTCCCCGTCAAGTCGACGCCTCGGTCTACTTTGTTACCGTGACTGGACAGAATAATGGCATTATGATTTCTCCTATCATCTGGTCTCTGATGATGTTTCTCATTCCTCTTGGTATGATGATGTTCTTGGGTGTACTGGGATGGTACATCCGAGGGTTAACCAAGGGAAATAATGAGGGCTTCGCATTCTTCTCAGGAGCTGC
>JBHLQM010000116.1:0-5919 GCA_048884785.1 Candidatus Thorarchaeota archaeon
TTGATTGATAGATGGTGTCGGAGATCCATCCTGGTTGCAGATTCCGACAAGCCTCAATGAAATTATCTTCATTCAGGACAAAAGCGTTGAATCCGTTTGGCAAAATAAACACTGGTGTTGCATACAAGACGAATAGTAAAGATATAATCCCAATTCTACTCAAGATATGAAATCTCCCAGGTGCGATGGTACGATGAATGCAATAGGCTACTTATTGTTTGTTGATTGATTTGATTTTTGAACGCGCTTGAAAAAGGGAAATATCGTCATGGCGAGAGAAATTTTTGGTCCAGACTATCTGCAGTACAGGCAAGAGAAACAGATGTAGTTTCAAACATTTATCGAGAGAGAATCTTCCTCTCTCCCCACTTTTCTTTTCAACAACTGACTACTCTACACACAGAAGGGACAATCTGACCAATGATAGAAAATCTCGTGGAACCATAGCTCATCATCTTCAATCTCCTCTGACCATTCCTCACAAGATGGCGAGTGCCTGACCCCCATCTTTTCTAGACTTCTAAGAACTTCTTTGGTTTCTCTATTGTCACCAACTGTTCTCATGAGATGAATATACAGATTGTTTAACGATTTTGCCTCATGACGCCTGTACAGTTCAGGTGCCTCTTCAGTGAGTCTTCTTCTGATCTTCAAGGCTTCACGAAATACCTCCTCTGCCTCCTCTGGTTTTTTGGTTTCCGAGAGTACAATACCAAAATTGTTCAACGCAGATGCAATAGTCACGAGGTGGATCTTGGGTACATTAAGCGCAAGCTCTCTTCTAATGTCAATGACCTCGCGGATTGCCGTTTCAGCATCAGCAAGTCTTCCTGTTTGTCTGTAGAGAACAGAGAGATTACTAAGCGTTGTATCTACACTTGGAGGAGTGTGCTCAGGATCTGTTTCAGCCATGTTGCTGATTATGTCAAGTGCTTCTTGGAATGTTCGTTCAGCCTCAGCAAGCCTGTCAAGTTCTCGGAGCAGTACTCCACGATTATTGAGAATTAATACATAGTGATGAAGGAATAACTCTGGAGACTCTTTAGAAAGTCTTTCATAAACTTCAAATGCCTCATTTAGTGCTACTTCCGCATCTGAAGCTTTACCTGTGTGTCTAAGCAGAATTGCCAAGTTGTTTAGCGCAGATGCAACCACATGAATATAGGCTTCAGGCGCTTTCTTGGATAGGCTTCGATAGATAGCAAGCCCTTCTCGCAAGACTTCTTCTGCCTCTGAAAATCTATTCATATGTTTCAGTAGGATTGCGTAGTCGTGGAGCATACGTGAAACGAGAAAGGAATGTCTGTGATGAGGTATATTACTGGCAATTGCTCTGGATGTGTTTATGGCTTCTCTGTATGCATCCTCGGCTTCGAATAATTTATTCGTCACTCTATAAAGATGACCGAGTTCCTGAAGAGTGATGCCCACTTGACATGAGGCGCATTCTCCAAATGAGTAAACCTCTGGCGCGTCTTGTGCAAGATTCCTAAACAGTCTGAGGGCTTCCTGAAACATCTGCTCTGCTTCATCATATCTATTGGTTTCTCTGAGAACTCGTCCTAGGTCATTAAGGCAGTTTGCCAGAGAATCTGAATAGGCTTTGGGAGCCTCATTGACCAGATCCCTAAGGATACGAAGTGCTTCTCTTAGTGTTTCTTCAGCTTTTAATGGTCGTGAAGTGCAATAGAGCAAGTATCCCAAAGAAGCTAGAGCCCTAGCTATATCCCTTTTGTATGCTTCAGGTGACTTCTTGCCAAGATTATTGAAAATCTCAAGTTCCTCTCGAAGAGATTCCTCTGCACCCCTTGCATTGTGCCTTCTAAGCAGGATATATGCGAGTCTATGGAGCGTATGTCCAACACCTTTCAAATAGGATTCTGATGTTTTTTTAGATAGGTCTCGATAGAGCTCGATTGCTCTTCGGTATGCAGCCTCAGCTTCTGATAATCGATCTTGTAGGGACAGTAACCGCCCTGACAATATGAGTGTGCTTGCAGTACCAATAACAGGAACATCTGGGTCGGAAGCTGATGTAACGAGAACGCCATAGATTTCAAGAGCTTCATTGACCGCATCTTCTGCTTCCTTCTCTCTGTGCCGTGATAGTAGGAGAAAGGCAAGACTGCAGAGGGTTTCTGCAACATTCTTTAGGTACTTGGAATCACTCTCAGCTATACTCTTGTAGAGAGCAATAGCTTCCCAAAATGCCGCCTTTGAATCCGATGGTCTGTCTACCTTCCGAAATAGAGCTCCAAGCCACGCGGTGTTTTTTGCAACATTGTAAATAAATTCGGATGATTGAGGATTCGTTTCTGAGAGGTTTTTGTAAAGCTGAATGGCTTCTCGAAATGACTGCTCCGACTCTACTACTCTGTTGAGTCTATATTGCACCTGTCCTTTTAGTGAATGAACCAACGCCCAACCGTATTCAGATTCCATATGGATATGAGTGAGAAATTCAAGCGCATTCATGTGCTGATTCTCACTATCTAGTACATCGAAATATTTCTGAATCTCTCCCCTTGCATCGGACTCATTTGCATGAGCCTTTACAGAAAAAGCCATTCCCAACAGACGAAAATTTGACGTTTCCAGAGCTGCCTTTTCGAGGAGTTTGCTTACTTCATTAGCCAAAGGTACGAGCTTCTCGTCTAACTCAGTAAGTATAAGTTCCTTAGCTAGATTGTGTAAAATCCAAGTACCATCTCCCTGATCACGCATGAAACTTAGATGAATCATGTGATCCCATTGAGCTGACTTCATAGATGGATATATGATGTTCATTATTTCCTTGTCAATCAGTGGTAGTAGGCCAGCACGGTCTATTGTATCTACAAGTCCCTCAGCACGACTGAAGAGTCTGCGCCATGTTTTGATACGAACCTCCTCAAGAGTGTCAGCTCCGAGGCGGTCAACATCTTCAATTGATAGACCTCCCGATTCATGAATGTCACAGATGCAATTGGCAACAAAGGGATTGCCTCCACAAACAGTGATAATCCTATTCTGAAGGGCTTTGTCGGTAATGCCTTTCTTGTCAAGAAGTTGTCTGCAACTTACTTCATCTAACTCAGTAAGCTCATCTTCTTCAATCTTCATGTCTTGGAGGATCCTTGGAGGAGGCGCTTGCCTACTAGCCACTACTCCAACACAATTCTTCAACAATGACAAGAAGACATACCAAAGCTCAGACTCACTGATATTCCTACCAGCATAACGCCATCGAAGACGCTCACTGTCCACAACTTCAAATCCATCAAACATCACTAAGACAGGTTTATCCTTCTCTTTGCGATCATTCAAGTCTTCTAACAGAGCGTCTAGATATAGGAACTCAGCATGATTGGGTTCCATCCAGAGGAATTCTAGGAGTTTCTCGCTGTAGTCATCCCCTAAACGTGTCTTTAGCCAATTTCCTAACTCATCAAGCTTTCCAGTTAGTATCGGTTTAAGCTTCTTTCCAACTACATTAATGGCTTTGCTAATGCCTAGCACACCAACAGGGAGAATTGCATCAATTGGAGCTAAAACCTCTAGCACCCATCCTCTTTCCCGTTCTTTGGGTGGTTCTATTCCCTTGACAAGTCGCTGTCTAATGTGCCAGAGAATATCATATCGCTTCAACTGAATTCCTAATCGGGATGCACCCTTGGCAAGGACATTAAGACGGTCATAGAAATCACTCACTTTGATGAAATCCAAGATTATTCCTTTGTCTACAGAGTTATTCCAATGCTCGATAAGAGAGCTCTTGCCTATACCCCCAATACCTCGAAGATGAAGTACTACACTCTCTTTCTTACAACGTTCTAGTGCGTTCTCCATCCAATCGAGATACTCCACGCGGTCAACGAACACTCTCTCGAATGGTTCATAGCGCGTATACACTTGCTAAACCCCAACCCAAGAAATGGATGGTATTGGGGTTGCTTGAAGATAAGGGAATCGGTTCTTTTGCTCAATTGAATATACTCATGGCGAGGGAAATTTTTGGTCCAGACTATCTGCAGTACAGGCAAGAGAAACAGATGTGGTTTCGAATTCAGTAGAGAGAGGGCATATCCTCTCTCTAACTCTTTCTATCTCCGATTGTAGATTTTGCAGATGCTTCTTGACCAACAACTTTCAAAATACAAGTATCGCAGATGCTAATTAGCCCAATTTTTGTAACCATAATATGTCAATGATGTCCTTGGTATGATCTTTAGCTATTCAAGAGTAGAACCTGAGTTATTCTTTCGTAAATCCTGCCAATAATATACGACAGGCGTAGTTCTATCGAACCCCACGCCTTCGTATGCCTTCCTTGCAGGAATGTGTGGGTCATCCAAACCAGTTTCAACAAATGCAACATTAAGTCCTTCTTTTCTGAAATAATCAAGGACAAACCGATACATGAATTTCCCAAGTCCTTTTCCAGCGTATTCAGGAAGGACTCCATTATTGTCAATGATTCCCATACCTCGCTCGAAGTTAATCTTGAAAGTAACAAATCCGATTACTTCTGAATTCTGCTCCAGCACCCATACCCATTCAGGATGATCAAAAAACAGGTCATGGTTCTGCTTAGTCTTTCTTTCTTGCCATGTCATGCTTGGATCTCGTAGAGCTTCAGATATTGATTCACTCTGCATCTGAATCCAACTTTCAGCAATTGGTGTGTAGCAGATTATTGTAATCTCATCAATAATAGGCATATCATTCAATTGAGCCTGACGAAGAACCAATCCATCTCTTTCTACAATAATCACAGGGAACCCCTATTGCTCCGACTTTGAGCATTGATAATAATGTTCGGAAGAGAGTAGGATTGACTCTGTGTATTTCTCTTGAAACCAATGAATATTGCAATAATAGTTCTGCGATATTCAGCATAATCTTCACCAAATCGTTTCAGAAAATCCATGTTAGCGTTAGATGCATGTCATCCCCACATCTTCGAGGAAATCTGGGTTGGAGGAATTGACAACCTCCCTGAATTCATAAAGGAAGATCTTCCATAATTGGTATCCCACAAAGATCATCATGGCTCGTGAGACATTTGGCCCAGACTATCTGCCGTACAGGCAAGAGAAGCAGATGTAATCCAATTTGGAATTCGAGGGAGTTTCATACTCCCTCATTCTTCATTTTGGATCGTCGCCTTCACCCGTCCGATGAGTCAGGTTCAAAATGATCATCGACATCTTCGTGTTTGAGAGTCCTTCTGTTACGGAGCCAAGACACGAGTCGATACCTTACTGGCACCGCGATATCATCCTTATCGCCTTTGGGGGAAACCATTCTCCTCTTTGAGCTTAATACTATGAAACCCAGCGGAAGCAAGAGGAGTACCCCTCCTAGAAGGAGAAGTGTAGAATAAGACACAGTAGTGATGTTGTTTTCCACGGTGTTGGAATCTGAGCGATCGAGGTAGATGTCATACTCAGTGTTACTCAGGCAGGTATTGTATGTCAAAGTGTTGTTTTCTGAGAAACAGAGGTAGATGCCAATCCTGTTGTTGGTACAGATGTTGTCAGTCGCCGTGTTCTGATGTGAGTCATAAAGGTGGATGCCATATTCCCCATTATTGGAGCAGGTGTTGTGTGTCAAAGTATTGGATTCTGAGCATTCGAGGCGGATTCCAGATTCGTTATTGCGGCCGCACGCGTTGTTCGTCACGGTGTTGGAAACGGAGTTATAGAGGAAGATGCCAAAATTGTCGTTGCTGTTGCACGTGTTGTTCGCCACGGTGTTGGAATCTGAATATGAGAGGGCTATGCCATCGATGTTCCTTGTGAAGATGTTGTTGTCCACACTGTTCTCATCTGAGAAATCGAGGGAGATGCCGTTCTGGTTGAAATTGCAAGTGTTTTTCACCACGGTGTTGGAATTTGAGTAATAGAGGTCGATACCATCGATATTACTTGTGCAGGT
>JBHLQM010000117.1:0-5863 GCA_048884785.1 Candidatus Thorarchaeota archaeon
CTAAAAGCAAACACCCTCACGTGAATATAAGGTTTGCACAGTCAGGCTGAAACCTAAGCTATCCCAAGTCATGGCAAAGAGTGCATTCTCTCAATCCGTTTTTTGAGATGATTGAGAACTAAGACAACTATTTATTCTTCAGTACATGTGTTCGCATGTGGTCAGATTATCAACGTGGCTTAGTTTTTCGTAACATGCCCTCATTACACAAACTCCCCCCTCCTACCACAAAGCTTCGTTGGCTTTGACCACACCTCTTCTTGGTTTCATCAAATCCAAGACATCAAAGATATCGCAAATCTTGGTCGTATCTATTTGCTTATTTTTTAGGTCCTGGCTGAGTTTGCTGTGGGGATGAAATTACGGCAATTCGCGATATTGAAATGGAAACAAGTGCTGATATTCTCTCAATTGCTTCAAGGTATATCGTCGTTAGCGTCCTTGTTATAGCAGTTGGAGCAGTTTCAACGGTGTATGCCATACTGGACTATCTAGTATATGGATTACTTCATGGGGCATTTCTGATATTCGGTGGTTTCTTTCTCGGTATTGCATTCATGATCATAGGACTCTTCATTGGAGTCTGGGGTCTCTTCTGGATGAAGACCGAAGGAAGAAGGCTGCGGAAACGATTTGAGAAAATGTCAGAAAAAAAGGAGGCGTAATCATTGACAAAGGCTGATGAAACTGACATAACAACTGGTACAAAGCTTCCGATGGGTAAAGATGCAAAAATCCGCCATAAAGAGGAAAAACCTCCGAAGGTTAAGAAAGTAAAAAATGTAACCTGGGAGGGTGTAACACAGAAAGTCTATGACCGCATAGAATGGTACGCAACTAGATTCATCATCATATCTACAGTCGGCGTGGTGATTGGCTTCATTGCATTGGTATATGGTGGCATATTCTATGTGTTTACAGCAGCAACACTTCAAGATGCAAGTGTGTTTCTTGCAGTTTTTGTTGGACTAGGCGCAATAGTTGCATCTTTAATCCTACTTGCATGGGGATTGTTCTGGCGAAAGAAAGTGGAAACACATACCATCTTCTAGTACTCCTGAAAATAGACTTGTGGAAGAGGATAGGACACCCTCTCCCACTTTTTTCCTTTCATATTTTTGACCAATGAAGATGTCTAAACTGGTGATAGCATTGACCACATATATTCGATAGAAGATTCCCCTGATTGCGGGAGAATTTGCACACAGAGAAACTCTGTCTGAGCCAACATCTCAACCTGATAGGCGTCGTCCACTACCGAATACACAAAGGGCACCCAAGTGAGTCCATTCCAGATATTTGCGATCACTGGTGCTGTTGCATTGAACTCGATGATGTAGTAGAAGCCTGATGAAATAGATATGTTGACATAGAGCGCACCATCACCAGCTCGAGTATATGGAATGGGCAGACCAAGATACTCAACTTCTCCATAGGTATGCCAGAGCGGATTCTGGATTGAAGTTCCATCCCGTGGAGATGCATGCAGTATGATTGAGCCATTTCCTGAAGAATTCCAGGTGCCCTGTCTTATGCCAATGGCATAGATGCCAAAATCAATACTGGGGTCAATTTCTGCAAATACAGGTGTATCTTTTGAGATGTTGCTAATCTCAAGGATAGAAACTCGGTTTAGAGTTACGATGACATCAAAGAAACTCTCGACCTGAAAATCATCAACATTGATTTCTAGGATATAATCGAATCGATCGTCCGTATAATTCCAGAGCCACCAATCACTCCACAATCCATCAGCGGGATCTGTGTAGTTGCCAAAAAGCGGGGGAACAGCCCAATCATATGAGAATTCAGGATTGATCATTCGGGCGCCAGAGGGAACTAGATAGGTAATTGGAGAAACTGTCATATTGACACTTACAGGTGCACCAGTTTGGATAAGGGTCTTAATGACAATTATCTCAACAAGCTTCTTTCCATGTTCTCCCGGATTAACAGGCCAAGGAGCTCTCGTTCCCGAGATGGTATAGGGAGTATTGAAAGCCTGGGACCGTGAACCGTCTTCGTATACATAGATGATGGTTATCTTCCACTTTCCACCTGCAGGATTGATATCTATCTGAAAAGGTTGCGTCCCATTTACTTTAATCCGTTCAACTCCACTCGCGTAGGGTCCGACCTTAATTGAGTCACTTACAGTATTGTTCGTATAAGTCACATTCACGTGACCTACTCTCTCAGGCACACCATTATCAGTGATTGCACCAGTCATCATCCACGCATAGAATTCTGCAACTAATTGGTCCCAAGTTTTTCCGCATGCCTCTGCAATGGCATCCTCAGGACTAACGTCCTTTGAGTCGTTGTTGAAGTTGTCTTTCGCTTTATCAAAGGCATCCTTGAGTTTGTCCTCACCATATTTTTCTCTAATGAATTTCATAAAGAGGTATGAACCCATATAGTCCGAATATGAACCGCCCCATCCAATGAATATGGACCTGTTTAGGTCAGTATAATGGTCATACCAATTGTGATCTCCTACCCTATCAAACTCATCTTGAATCTCTTGGTTTGTCAGATTGTAATTTGCCTTCGTCGATTCGATTCCCCAATATGTTGCCTGTCCTTCAATCCACCATTTGTTTGCCACAGGGGCATGATCAACTGTATCCGTCCCTTCTTTCTCAGTCTTGAATTGGAAAAGATGCATTAATTCATGTTCAGCAACATATTTGAGATCTATATCAGAAGGTATAGTCCCAATCTCAATAGTGATATCTCCCTTTGGAGAGGCCTTACCAACTGATTCAGTGGTTGTTCCATTCTTCAATGTGATTTTGATCTTGTTTCCTGCAGCTGCTGCAGGTCCGCGGTCGAATCCTTTCCCGTCATAGAAATTGAGAGAGAATTCTATATGCTCTTTCACCTTCTCTACAGTCGCAGCAGACACGCCAGGTCCTGGTGTGATATCGACAGTTTCATTCTTTCCAGCAATATAATCATCAATACCTAGGAAGGAGTACTCTTGATTTACTCCAGATTGGATTTCAACAAGATAACCAGTGCCAGAAGTAGTGAAAACATGAATGTTTGGAGAGGCAGGAGTGGCAATAGAATCCAGCCAGTTTTCAGATGTGCCAGTATCGACTCCAAATAAGGAAATAGACCCGTCAATGTTTGCTGGACCTAAGTCAGCAGCTGGCCAATTGTCGTATAGATCATCACCATTTCCACCATTATATCTCATGAAGTCGACTACTTCAAACGACACATCGAAGATGCCTATCTCATCACCAGAAGGGTCAAGTATGCGTTCAGTCTGATTCAAATATACTGTCGCATTTCCATCACTGGCATCAAGGTCTGGAACCCCCGAGCCTGTAAATATAGCAATGTAATCAAACCCATCAATGCCTGTAATAGTTGGAAGCGAGATAATGCCTTCATCATCGAAGGTTGTTATTGACCAGTGTTCGATAATTGAATCCTCATAGCTATCATCAACATACACCTCAAAGAATTCCTCACTCACTTCGAGCGAAGATGCATAGTATACCTCGCTTATCCATGCGGTACCCCTGAATTCTGAAGGGTTATCAACAATGACAGGTGATTGAGGAAGGCTGTACAAGTACAGTAGACCAGCCCCTGTACCGGCCGCTATAATTAGCACTAATAGGATAGCGACTAGTTTTCTCTGCAAGCCATATTCTCTCCTTTCAAGAAGCTTTAGAAATTACTTAATTATTGTTATTTAGCCCTATGCTGTATGAATCATTTGTCGCATATATCCAAACCTTCCGTGCAATTTAAGACTTGATAGACTTGGCAATTGGTGGAATTATCAGACTCACAGTGGAGATCGATAGATTGCCAAAAGGCGTCAATGTATTATTCATTTGGGAGGTCAGAGAGGAGCTTAAAGAGTATCTACGCAATGCTCTCAGAGACCTCGAAGAAGTCCAGCTAATCTTCCCACAGCATGCCAAAGAAGAAGAGTATCTTGCCTATGCAGAGGAAGCAAATATCATTGTAGGTTGGAGACCTACGATGGAAGTCTTGAATAAATCATCCTCGCTTGAGCTATTCATTAATCCTGGTGCAGGCGTTCAGCATCTACTGGGCATTTTCAAAGATCTCAATACTAGGCGGAAAGTGGTGCTTGTTAATGGTCATGGTAACTCATACTTCACAGCTCAGCATGCTGTTGCACTCCTCCTATGTCTCGCAAACAAAGTAATCCTCCATCACAATTGGATGGTTGATGGCCAGTGGCGGAAAGGCGATGATGATGGAAAATCAATACCCCTTAGAAAGCGAAAGATCGGACTCCTAGGATATGGAGCTGTTAACACCAAAGTACACCGCTTCCTGTCAGGTTTTGATGTAGAATTTCACATCTTGAAGAAGTCTTGGCAAAATCAACATGAAGAAATGAATGTTGCTGCAAAGTATGAACCACATCAACTTTATGAATTCCTAGCCAACATTGACATCCTTGTAAATGCTACGCCGCATACCTCTGAAACGGAAGGGATGATAGGAAAGAGAGAACTGGAAATTTTGGGACCCGAAGGACTCCTTGTGAACATAGGAAGAGGATCTACGATTGACGAAGAATCTCTCTACAATGCTCTGCTTAATGGGACAATCAAGGGAGCCGCACTAGATGTTTGGTACAACTACCAACCTATTTCTAATGAGGATGGAAAAAAGTGGCCCTATTCCTATCCGTTCCACGAATTGACAAATGTAGTTCTGTCCCCTCATCGTGGAGCATCCCCAATGGACGACCTAGAGAGATGGAATGAAGTAATCGATAACATCAGGGCGTATTTTAGTGGCTCAAGAGAATTCAACAATCAGGTAGACCTTGAAAGAGGATACTAGGCATCTTGATTTGCTTGATTAGAATACTGATTCTCATGATATCATTGATTTTGAAAGATGGTTGAACAAGCAGCTGAGATTTATTAAGAAGTGGATATACAATTCATTTCATCGTACTGAGAAGTGTTAAATTCTCATAATTCCGTATTATGCAAACTGGAAGTCCACCATGTTTCGCAAAAAGGAGAGGAGCATTTGAAATACAGGTCTTTAGCACCCATAATTATTGCAATTCTGCTTGTGCAGCCATTGATCTTTTATTCCGGAATGGTACTCGGGAAAACGTTGCTCAATACTGCAAGCAGTACAGTGCTATCGCAGGAACCAGGAACTAGACTGAGCCCTGCCGAACACGTAAACCATGTTCCAATTATCATAAATGGAACCGCTGACTTTGAAAGTCAAGGATGGCCTGGGGATGGTTCCTTAGGAAATCCATACCTAATTGCAGGTCTTAATATCACATATGACATGAATGTCATTGGAATTGAGATATTCAACACAGATGCATATTTCGTAATTAGGGACTGCTATGTCAATCAACTATCCATTGGATTGGCAGTATTCATCCATGACACCTCCCATGGAGCTATTGAATTCTCCACGATTATCTCTGAAGAAGGAGGAATATACTGCGACAATGCAAATGGAACTAATGTAAGCCATGTGAGTTCTATAGCATCGGGTATTTCACTATACTTCTATGGTTCATATGATTGCACCTCGGAATTCAACTATCTTTACAGCTACAATATTCGTGGATTCACAGCTGAGTACTCTCATTTCTTGACAACCCAGAGTAATACGATTGAAACCGAAGCTCCAATCTGGTATTCTGCTGCATTTTTCTTCTGTAATGACACGACATCCATAGATGATAGTAGCGTGAATGGGCTTGCATCCTATGCAATTTCCTATTCTTATCGAACGACGATTACAGGTCTATTTTTATCTAGCAATGACCTTGGGCTTAGGATTGATAATAGCCACGATATTACTGTGGATGGACTGCACG
>JBHLQM010000118.1:0-5835 GCA_048884785.1 Candidatus Thorarchaeota archaeon
AACATCACTTTACTCTCCACAGGAACTATGTAAATCGTAGCATTTTGGGGAATGATTGTTCCATTAGGTTTCAAGATGTTCTCTATTGCATGATAGCTAGCCGGAACCTGTTGTTCGACCAACAGGATTGATGATAACATCTCACAAATAACGACATCAGCTCTCACATCCGGAATAAAATCCGAGAAGTGTCCTTCAATGAAATCGATTTTATCTAAAACTCCGTTTAGTTCAGCGGCTTTCTTTGCATAGTTTAAAGATTCTCCGTTAATATCGATGGCAGTGATTTTGTCTGCGCCTGCCTTGGCAGCCATTATTGCCAAAACTCCAGAACCTGTGCCGATATCTACAACATAATCATTCGACTTCACGATTTCACGAATAGCTTTATTGAACTTGGCCAGTCTCGTTTTCTGTCCAAGGAGCATTACTGCATGAAGCATCGAAAAAGGTGTAGCAAATCCTCGTTCTTTCATCATTTTTGCCATAACGAATCTTACTTATAATACAAATGTGAGCCAGCGTTCACGAACTGAGGCTGGATTTGACGTGTCTAACAAAATCATCGATTCCGCAATGCAGGCTCTTGAAGAGGGTCGTCCTCTCGATGCAATAGCATTACTCGAACCGGTTGTAAAGAACGATGATGAGGATGTTGATGCTTTGGTTTGCCTTGGGATGGCATATGTTCAGGCTGAGATCCCGGATAAAGCTGTGGTTGTTCTTCAACAAGCGGAGGAGCTTGTAGAACAACATTACGTTGTAGAACTCTTTTTGGGACGTGCACTATGGGCTCTTGGCAAAATGGCTCACGCGGAGGATCGGATTCGCGAAGCATTTCGACTTGACTCTTCAGAGCCAGAAGTTTGGCTCGATCTCGGTAGAATCATGTTTCGGAATGGCCAATATCGTGACGCGTTGGAACACCTTAATATTGCACTTGAGAAGTTCCCAGACGAGATTGGAATCCGGGGCCTCTATGCACTGACTTTGTATAGACTTGGAGATTTCACAGCCGCTACAGTTGAGTGGGGAAAAGTTCACCGTCTGAATCCTGAATTGATGGCTGCAATTTCGAACTACGCGTATCTGTTGTTGATTCAAAAAAGATCATACGAAGCATCGCCTTTTGTCGGACGTGCAAACACAGTTGACCCTACAGATTATCGCTCCCAGATTCTTTTGGGAGAATTACGATTACAATCAAATGAATATGATGGCGCAATAGCTTGCTTTAATCAAGTTCTTGATCAAGATCCATCTAATATCGAGGCGTTGTCTAGGCTTTCATATCTGTCCTATCTTTTGAGTGATGATGAAAAACGTAATCTGTACTTGGCAAGAGCCGAAGCTGAATTGGGTAGAGATCCTGAATCTTGGAGAGGTCTATGTGGTCTATATTCACTCTTAGGGATGAGTGCTGAGTATATTGATTGCTTAATTCGGTGGACTCGAGCTGATGAAGGTGCTGCAGCCCCTTGGGTCCTTCTTGCTGTTGAATACGACCGTCTTGGTAGACTAGAACCAGCTAGAAATGCTTGGAGAAGAGTTTTCGAGCTTCGAGGTTATGTCAAAATCCTTTGTCCTGGTTGCGAAAAGGAAGTCAGATTGCCATATGATGAGTCTGTGGGTTTCGATGTGTATCAGAACCGTGCTTGCCAAGAATGTGGGACAACAATTATCATGCCATCAAGCCTAGCAGTAACGTAATGAATGAAAGAAGATATCCCCAATTTCCTATTCCCGGAGTGGGAGCAATAGTTGTTGGGTCAAAAGGAGTACTTCTTGTGAGGAGAGATAAGGATCCGGGAAAAGGTTTGTGGAGCATTCCAGGCGGCGGCGTTGAGGTTGGAGAAACTCAGGAAGATTCTATTATTCGAGAAGTTCTAGAAGAAACAGGAATTGAGTGTAAGATCATTGAACTTGTTAGCACTGCTGATTTAATCACTCCCGATAAATCAGGGCGAATAGAATTCCACTATCTGCTTAACCATTATCTAGCTAGAGCAATTACTGAAAGCACAATGCCAGAAACACCGGAAGCTGAGGTTGGATGGTTTCATCCAAATGACCTTCCCACAGATATGGCAAGTCCCCGTGTTGTAGAATTGATTATGTCTGTGAAGAACCAAATTCTCCAAATCTTGTCGGAATTTCATTATCAGTAAACATGCAATATGCTAAATTTTGATAACCGAGAAATTGCCAAGAAATATAAAAGACAACGTTGCACACTGGATGATACAACGGAGAATTTTCTGACCAAAGGACGTATGTATACAATGTTCAGAACAATTATCGCATTACTTATCGCGTTAGTGACTGCAATAGTTATCGGCGCCTTTCAGATTCTAGGACTCGATATTGCAGCAATGCAAGCTATCATCGGGAGCAGTGACATCACAGGCGACCTTATGGTCCTTGGTGGGCTGCTCTTTGGTGCATTACTATTCCCATACACTGCAGCTACAGCGGCGGTTCCAATCTATTCCCCGCTAGTTGCACTTGGTGTTGCTGGCTTCATTGCTGGTCTGATTTCCAAGAGCGGTGTTCGAATGCTATTTGTTTCCATTATCACAATGGTCCTCTTCTTCTTGGGCTTCTATGTATTGACCCTAGCTGGAGACCCAACCAACTTCACAGCTATGTTCAACATCGCAAGAAACATGATCATAGACATTGGAGTAGCATTTGGTCTACTGTTCATACCTGGAATTATCGGAGCATCATTAACGTCAGAGGACTACTGAGTTCTCCATAGTGAATCTGGGGGCTATTGAGCCCCCTTTGAACTTTTTTTTTCTAAATTTTACTAAGATGCTTTGCTAGTTTGGATGAGGCCAAATCTAAAAACTCGTTAAGCTGTGCTTTTTGAATAAATGCGCCAGCTGCCATTGGATGTCCTCCAGCTTCTGCAACTAGCATATCATAGTTAATGTTGAGTTTTTCTGCAACTTCTACAAAGACCTCTTTTAGATTGACCCCTCTTTCAATGAGTGATTTGTGTGCACGACCAGATATTTTTACAAGTGGACTTTCGCCACTTCTGTTTGTACTAATGCCAATAACTGGCTTGTCGATTGGAACAATCATCGAACCTTGGGCCATTCCAATTACAATCCCGATTATCGTATCAGGAGTTTCAGGGTCATTTACAATATACATTCCAGGTCTTTCTTCATAGCCATCTGTTTCCAATCTTCTTAGAGCTGAAGCAAGGTTTGCTCTATGTTGTTGAAGGAGATTTCTTCCTTCAGTAAAAGCATCTTGGTCTCTCATACAAATGCGTACTCCCACCTCAGGACGCTTGTTTCGTCCACATGCATTCAAGAGTGTTGAGAACTCCTTTGCGCTACGCATCTCAGTCTTATGAGGTCTGCTAGAGAGTATCACAACATCTCCGATAATTCCTTGAGCTATCCTTGGATCATCATAGTTTGCCAATACATTTTGGATGATGCCTTGAATGATTCGCTGTTTTTCATCTGCCTCCAGATCTACCCATGTCCTCCATTCATCATTAATTTTCAAGTCTATGTCACGCTCTTGAAGGAATGCGTAACATGCTTCTTCTGCACCCGTAAGTCCTGGAAGGTAGGGGTCTGTGGCATATTGTAAGAGATAAGGAAGGGGTCTAGTATGAATCCCAAAGAATGTGAGGTCTCTTGTCACTGTGAGATATCCTGCATCTTCTCCCAGCTCCACAATCGATTTGTTTAGTCCGACAAAACCTTGTCCATAGTAGTCTTGAAGGTCTCCCGATGCTCCTACGATAGCTAACTCTGAAAGATCGATATTCTTCTTTGAAACAAAATAAGCCAAGAGGAAAGCTGTTCCTGCGCCAGAAAGATCATAGCTTCCACTCAATCCATGTTGACTTGGATTAATCTCAATTAACGAATTAGTGGGTTCAGCTTGCTCTGCTTGTATTTCATCATTTGATGGAAGGTGATGATCTAGTACGATGACAGAGTCAAGCCATTCTATATCCATGATGTATTTTATCACAAGTTCTATCTGCCCTGTTCCAAAATCACTGAAAATGACCAAGTCCGGATTGTATGCACGGACTTCCTCCTCAATCTGAAGAATCGACTCAGAGTTGATTTGGTGGACGTTTTTCCACTTGTACTCTTTTCTTTCCCTTTCAAGCATCAAGGCAATTATAGCTAGAGCTGAGATTCCATCTGCATCTATGTGTGAAAACGCGTAGACCCTCTTTGATTTCTTTACGAGCTTTGTTGCTTCAACGAGCAATTCACTCATTGTTTCCGGAATAGATTCGAGTAAACTCTCCATTTTTCCCAACAAAATATCCTGTTATGGATAATATAAGTCACCTGCTCTTTGAGAACGAGTGAGTGTGTGATAGATTTACTCTGTAACTCTCATAGCTCTCGATATTGCGAGGAAAATGACTAAGAAAACACTTGCAACCGCTGCTAGTGCTTTCGCAACCTTTTGCCAACGTTTCAAGGGTATCTCCATTTCCCTCAGTTCGTTTGCAATCTTCCTCAGGTAAATTCTACGTTCTGTGTACAAGGCTTCTTGGTCATCAATCCTAGCAGAATATTCAGTCCAGCTCTTGTATAGTGGTTGTTCGGGATGTGTGCCTACCCATTCGACATAGAGCTCGAGCATTTCCTCTTTGTAGGGAGCTGGAAATCCTTCAATTACTTCTTGAACTCTGGATTCCCAATCATTTGGAATTGTCATATTTTGCACCTCAAATTTCCCGGCTGAGTACTATTATGGGTCATTATATTTGATTATTAAATGTTGACTGAATCTCATTACCGTACTTTCTTAGCGCGCGAAACGCATTATGCTTATACTACCTGAGTGTAAGGGTATAAGTCATCCTAAATGAGCAGGTGTGAGGACTCCAATTGCGCATTATCTCATTTTTGAAATCTCTTTACTCCATGTCTTGATATCGCCGCGGAGCTTACTAATGTCTGTAGGATTAATTGAGTCAACTCTACCATATGTGCGAAGGATTCGGGTCCATCGTTGCATCTTTACAACTACTGCACTGGGAACTCCACTACTTTCGAGTATTCCTGCGGATTCATTGATTTTTTGCGCAAGGTCACTGGCTATGACACCTTCTCTGACTTGTGTTTCGAGAGTGTCCAAAACTGACTGGAGTGAGGAGATTGCACCTTTGTCACCCAAACCAGCCGTAGAAGTAGCGACTCCAACAGATGTTCCAGCTTTGCTCTCAAAATTCTTGACGATATCCATCATCTCGTCTAACCTCTCTGTATTGGCATTAACTGCAAGAGTAAGTTCTGAGGTATTTTCTTGAACCTCAGTGATTTTTGAGATAACATCTATCATTCTATTCAGCATCTGAGTGAGTCTCTCAATTGCACCATTTATCTCTGTGAGCTTGGCTCTTACGTATGTGTCTTCTTCACTCATTATGAATCCCCTTTATATGAAGGGCGCCTTGCTAGGCACGTAATAGCTCAACATCAATGGAACTGAAGATTAAGCTTTCTGTGTTGTTTGTGTCTATTTTCCAAATCAAAGATGGCTATAACCTAATACTAATATTCCACGGAGCGCGTTTTTTCTACGCCTAGGAAGTTGTAAGAGGTTTGAGCTCAATATGTATGCCATCAATTTCAGGGAACGTGAGGAAACACCTGTAGATCTTGCTGGAAGCACGAACGTTTTTGTTCGTTGGCTTGTCGGACGCAACACAGGAGCGAAAACCTATGCTATGCGTCACTTCGAGATAAAACCTGGCGGCATAATTCCTCTTCATTCACATGAGGAGGAACATGAAATCTTCGTACTGGAAGGAAAGGCGAAGGTCCTTGGTGC
>JBHLQM010000119.1:0-5380 GCA_048884785.1 Candidatus Thorarchaeota archaeon
GAATCAGTCCAGCGTGACTAATCGGAGGTCGATTAGTTGGGTTATAACTGTAACGATAGGAGTTATGAAAATCATAGTTCGCTGCAATGCTAGAACCAGATATTTGGCGGCTGATACAGTAATGATTTGGGTATCTGCCAGTAGAATTTTCCATTAATAGTGTTTGCAAGAAATTAGGTGAAAATCGCGGTCGCTCCTGACTCTTGGAAGCAAACTCTAAAACTTCGATAAGATACATCGCTCTGAGAGTTCCCTCCATGTAGGAAGATATATAGAAGAGAGAGGCATTAGAAAGAATATAGGAGGCGTAACAGTGGCAGAAATTCCTACTCCAGTGAGTGCGCCATCTGGAGGGTCCAGACCTTTAGGTGTCAGCATTCTAGCAATCCTAATGATACTAGGTGGTATCTTTAGTTTAATCGGTGCTCCTGCATCTTTCGGTCCATTTGGCTACGGCCCAATTTATGGTGTGTACTCCCTAATTGCTGGACTAATTGGGTTAGTACTAGGATTTTCAATGTGGCAACTGGTACCATGGGCACGGAAGGCTGCAATAATTTGGTACATCATCGGTTTGCTTATGTCGTTTGTCCTTTCACTACTCATAGGATCAATATTAGGGAGCTTTGGCATAGCTGTGATGATGATAGCTATGATTCCATCAATCATCATTGATTTGATCATCATACTCTATCTCAACACATCAGGAGTGAAAGCGGCGTTTCAAGGCGTTGGCGGCTGGTGATACGTAATAGTTCATTCATGTGAGAGGCTTTTAGCCCCTCGCTTTTTAATGAACTAAATATTGAGTCAATCGCAGAACCTGCTTTGCCCTAGTTGAAGGTGTAGGTTGATGGTGACATATTCTAGTAAGTTTGAAATACCCAACGAGAATCTCGAACAAATCAAACAAAGAGTGAAAGCATGGTTGTCATCATTCTCTCATCCTGACTATGCTTTAGAGGTTATTTCTGAGAGACATGTGAAAATCAGCAGAGTGAAGCACGATCTAAAGATATGTGTATACGGATGCATTACGATGTTCGTTATGGCATTCGCAGGAGCATTCGTATTGATAGGAGCTTTTTATGCTAGCAGAGATATCTCGGTGGTTTTCATCTACCTGTTTCTTGTGATGATGACTGAGCCCCTCTTCATTGGATGGTTTTGCCTCTACCCCAACAAGATTCAATTTGAGGTCACATTTAGTAACGAGTATCCCATTAAGGTGTATGTGATTGCTTCTGGAAACCTCCTCGAAGCATATCAGCAGGAATACTATTCATTTCTTAAGGCACTAAATCCGAGTCAAGGGAGTGGTGGTATTGACCTAGCGTAGCAGCTAGTACAAATACCAGCTCTTGCAAAGAATGTGCAGATACTCTCTAGCATTGTTTTTATAACCACAATACAATCCTGAACATGCTAACTGGGCCGGTGGTCTAGACCGGTTATGACGTCGCCTTCACATGTAGAGTTCGATTGTACTCTGCTGGAAGCGGCGAAGGTCACGAGTTCAAACTTTTCGAGACCACCTCGAAATGGAACTAATCTCGTCCGGCCCACCATTTTGATGTTTTTTCAATACAGGTCTGACTGTGAGATTATCATGATATTAGAATAAGGATGAGGATAATTCAAAAACCACAAATATTAGTAATGCGAAGTTGAAAGCATACAATTCCTCGTGGTCGAGTGTTGGAGTGTAATAGAATGAATCGTACTGGACTATTAGGGATACTCCTGATTGGGATTATAGTAGCTAGTCCTTTAATGATAAATAGTGATAGTACCCTGTTTTTTGGAAGGAAACAAATTCATCCTACAATGACTGATCCAAAACCAGTCAGAACAACGACATTTTCACTGTCTTATGAACTTCATGACAGAATATCAATCTCGGATGACCTTGACTGGGTGGAACAGGGGATAGCGGGCTCTGGCACTGAACAAGATCCCTACATAATCGAGAATCTTGAGATTGTTCATAGCCAAGAATGTATCTTCATTGTTTACACCTCAATGTATTATATAATTCGTAATTGCCTGTTACGATCAGATTCCATGGGCGGAGACGGAATCCACATCAACCATGCAGATCGTGGACGAGTAGAGAATTGCACCATTACGATGAAAGGTTATGGTGTCGATATCATGAACTCGAATGGTTTAGTGATTACAAACAACACTATGTACAATCTAAGCCAATCTGGGGTTCGTCTATCAACAAGCAATGACTGCAATGTTACTAACAACAAGATCTACAACACCCTAGATGATGGAATCTATTGTCAGAGTTCTAGGAGTAGGATTGAGAACAATACAATTTGGAACTCAGTCGATAATGCCCTCTACATGTTATCTTGCAGTTCAAGTAATATAGTTCATAATACCTTCTGGAATTCCACTTGCGGCACGTATTTAGAATCCTGTGACCTAATCGCTATTACTGACAATTACTTCAATTATAATAAGGAGATCGGCTTTAGAAACTACGATAGTGACAATCTGAACTTTGCCAATAATTCAATCCAGTACAATAAGGGATATGGTGTTCACTGGAATAGAGGTGATGATGCCACCATAGCAAATAACCACATCAATGGAAACTCACAATTTGGATTCGAATTGTACTATGCGCGGAATGCTAATGTGTTCGGCAATGTCTTCGAAAATGATGGTCTTGTTCTTAGCGGTGGAGACATTCTAGATTTCAAACACACAATTACGGACAATTTGGTTAATGGGAAGACTCTTGGATATTTCTTTAATACGAGTAGTCTGTTCCTTAATGGTAATACTTATGGTCAGATTCTTGTTGTCAACTGCTCAGGGCTCGACATTCAGGGTGGTGTAATCTCACAGGCAGACTTGGGTATTGCTTTTCACTTTTCGACCGCGTGTACTGTTAATTCAACCACGATATCTGACCAAATGTTGGGTGTATACCTTCGTTCGTCGGATTTCTGTAACATCACTGAAACCACCCTGGAGAATTGTGGAATCTACATTTCTGGCAGTGATTCGAATAACTGGAGACACAATTTCATAGGTACTACAGTCAATGGTAAGCCACTAGGGTATTTCTTTGAAACATCCGACCAGACACTAGATGATGATTCCTTCGGACAGATCATCATAGTAAACTCAACTCGCATGTTGATAAAGAACTATAATTTTACTCGGACAACTATGGGGATTGCACTTGCATTCTCAACAGACTGCAATATCAGTCAGAGTGTCATAGCTGACAGTTACACTGGGCTACGCCTTCAGGGATGCAGTAACTGCCTTTTTGAGAATATTACAATTGATCTTTCAGTAAATGTTGGATTCCTATCCTATTACTCAAATGATTGTGTTTTGAGAAACATCACTATCCAAGAAGCGGGTTACGGATTGTATCTCTATGGTTGTTATGATATCTCAGTCAATGGTAGCAGATTCTCATACAACTCCTATGGAGCCTACCTCAGTCATTCAGAATATCTCAACATCTCTCAGTGTACGTTTGATAGTAATTATGAGGCATTCTACACTTACTACTGCGATAATTCGACTATTCGTGGCTGTGACATCCTGCATAGCTTGAATTATGGATTCAGAATCTATTATTCAGATTGGATTGAGATTCACGATAGTACTGTTTCATACAATGCGAATCTTGGTATTTTCTGTATGGGCTCAACATTTGGTAAGATCATTGGAAATACTATTACTCACAATCAGGTTGATGGTGTACATCTGTATCATGGTGACTATTATAATTTAATCAACAACACGATAGAAGAGAATGTAGGATATGGAATCAATCTGTATGTTTTCTCAGACTACAACACAGTCTACGGGAACAACTTTTCCTCTAATGCTGAAGGGAATGCCTATGCCTACCAATCAACGAATACTTGGGATGATGGTGTTTCAGTCGGGAACTTTTGGGATGATTATATAGGACCTGGTGTGTACTCAATACCGGGGCCTGGCAATAATGTAGATAGATTCCCACGGGGCCCCGCAGTTGTTCTTTCAAGCCATAGTGATGTGAGCTATCATCTAGGAACAATTGGAGCTTCTTTCACATGGACTTCATTCTCTGCAGAACCTGACCATTATATCATTTATCTAGAAGGAGCAGTTCATTCTGAAGGAGTCTGGGACGGACTTGCCATTCACGTTGATGTTGACACATCATCGCTTGGAATCCATAACTACACTTTATTCATCAACGGCACGTCTGGAGAATACAAAATAGACACGGTTTTGGTCACGATCTATGACAATAATCCGACAATAAACTCGCCTCCCGATACTGGATACAATTTCGACACAACTGGACACAGTATCCTGTGGAGTCCAAATGATTTGAATCCCTACGGATACTACGTCTATCTTAGTGACGATCTATATACATCAGGAATATGGGATGGATCTCCGGTCCAAGTGGACATCGATGGGCTTCCAGTGGGAATTCATATATTTACACTTCTTGTGAATGATACAAGTGGGAATAGCATATACGATAGTGTACAGGTTACAGTTTGGGATACTGAACCATGGGTGGATTCTCCTGATGATATAACCTATATCTATGGCACTCCTAATGTTAAGATTTGGTGGAACGCATCAGATTTCAATCCAGCAAACTATACTGTGTATAAGAACTCAAGTGTAGAAACTACAACGATATGGAATGGACTGTCTATTTCCTATGATGTTGACGGATTGGATTTAGGCGTCTACAATTATACAATCATGCTGGTGGATACAAGCGGTCAGACTGTGTCTGATACAGTCTTTGTCTTTGTTGTAGCCGCAACAACAACAACAGCAACAACAACAACTTCAACAACTACTACAACATTTGGGAATGGAACTGATACTCAATTAGATTCTCTGATGATTTTGATAATATCAGTAGCTTCAGCTGGAATCATCTTGATTGTTCTTATTACCGTTCTCAGGAAAAGACCATGAAACAGAATAATTTTGACAAACCTATACTGTCTTATTGATTTTCCATAATTGTACAATAACGGTACAAACTAATGCGATTATAATGAGCCCCATGCCCTCGTCTTGTCCGACTATATTATTGACTCGTAGATTGGCTCATTCAACAGAGAACTACTTCTTCGACCGTCTCTTCGGTCTGAGGTCCTTTGTCTTGCACTTCCTGCACTTCTTTGCCTTAAGTGGATTAGTTGCTCCGCAATATCGGCATACTGATTTATACAGCAAGTAGTACTGTGCAAGTCTGCGTTTTTCGATGTCAGCTACTGGCATCTTTCTTTGACCTCTTCGTGTTTTTGGCGGTTAGAGAATTCTCTGATGAGCCCGCTCGGGCTTTCCACCGGTGTTCTGTTTTAAAAGCTTGTGCTCC
>JBHLQM010000120.1:0-5367 GCA_048884785.1 Candidatus Thorarchaeota archaeon
TATTTGCAGTAATATTATGAAAAATAAAAGGCAGGTTATAATTTAGGATGAGAATGAGGATTAAGAAGCTGATACTTTTCCTAGTTGCGATATTTAGCTTATTCATGGGGACGATTCTCGGAATAGTCCCTGGAATACTTGCCTTCATTGGAGGTAATTGGACTGCTATTATACTCATTATTTTTGGATGCATTACATATGCGTGTTCGGTTCAAATAATGATTATAATAAGAAATCAATTTGAGGAAACAGGTGTTGACCAAAAAACAGATGATAGGATTAGGGTGATTGTTATTGATGATGAAGCAGACATCCTGCAACTTATCCGTCTGAAATTATCCAAAGCAAGATTCAATGTTTCTACTGCATCAAATGGTGAGGAGGGGATTGAGAAAGTACTTCGTGAAAAACCGGATGTTCTGATTGTAGACATATTGATGCCGGGAAAAGACGGATATCAGGTAGTATCAGAAGTGAAGGCAAAACTTCGAGAAGATTCACCTGTAATAATAATGCTAACTTCAAAGACTGAAGATGCAGATATGGTTAAGGGGCTATCAATGGGTGCAGATGATTATATCACTAAGCCATTCAGTCCAAGAGAATTGATTGAGAGAATAAATGTCGCTCTCATTAAGGGCGTCAAGGTGAATAAATGAGATAGTGGAGGATTGAGTGTGGAAGAAGAATTCGACGAATCCGACACTGATGCACCAATTGAGGGTGAAACAATGCCCTTGATGGAGCCAACTACAGGACTCTTCGTTGATCATGAAACTCCCACAATAAAATCGATACAATATTGGCGAGCTCAATATTTTGCTTCCAGACTCCATCAAGATTTCATTGAGAGTTTAAAAACTGGAGACATTACTAGTATGCGAGGCAGCTTCTATGCCTTGGCAGAATTTTATGAAGTTACATTGAAATTAATGAGACATTCGCTTCTTAATCGAAAGGCTACATTGATGGTTTCTTCTCTAAGAAGTCTAATTGCGCTCAATGCACCGTTACAAGAGATGCATAATGAAGCACCGAATACAATCCCATTCCCACTGACCTTGGATGAAAACATATTGAAGTCATTGATCTCCGACCTTATCATTAGAGCATTTCAGGAATCCAAGGGCTCCCTTGAGGAGTCGAAATTAGTAGAAGATGTAAATCAACATATCTTCGTACAGGAAATTGCGACTTTAGTTATCAAAAAGCAGCTTCTCGAGTTAGTAGAGAAAGGACACTTGATGAAGACAGGTACACGCTATACAAGAACAAAACGACCATATATACACACAAATTTAGATGATTCAAGTCTTCAGTCTTTTCTAGGTGCAGAAATCTATCAAGAGTTTCAGAGGGGTGGTTTTCCAGGCGTTTCAAATATTATAAACCGTAGAAAATCGTTTCAAAAATTCTTCAAAAAACTCACATCTTTTGAAGAGTTAATCGCAGACATGTTCGTGTCTGCATTGATCAATCTTAATCTTTCAGAATCTATTAAATCGAAGTATAATGCATGGTCGTACTTTGATCTAAATAACTCGTCAATTCCGCGGCCATATCAACGTGATGCATTCACTATATTTCGAGGATTTGGATACCAGGGACAGCTAGTTGAGGCACCTACAGGTTCGGGAAAGACACTCATCGGTATGATGGCTATTCAAGATTGGATGGCGACAATGTCACCAGGTGAGTCAATTCTAATTCTAGTACCGACAGTCAACTATGAACAACAATGGATTCGAGAATTGTGCTATGAAACCAAAGGACTCAATCTTCCACCTGATGATGTATATGCAGGTACGCCGATTGATTATGAAGAACGTAAGAAGGAATTGGACTCCTCACCACCTATTCTTGTCATGACATATCAATCTCTTGCTCAGTTGGGATCTTCAAAAGGAAAAGGAGGATTTGATGCGATATCCATCGAAAAACTCCTTCAGGGTAGTAACATCAGGTATGTGATTTTAGACGAAGTTCACAAGGTTGTTGCCGCTGATGATAGTGTTTCAACAGAGATTACTAAACTACTCTTAGAATGGCTACACGACGGAAGTTTAGAAGGACTCATTGGCTTCACTGGGACAGCAATTGCATTCAGGGAACGATTTCAAGAGTTAGGATTGCAACTAGTCTATACTCTGTCTTCCGCTGAATTGATAGCATATGGCTTTGTAGCTCCTTTTGCTGAGTTTGGGCTTCCATTTACTCATTCTGAAAGAGAAAGAACTATACTCTTCTGTCTAAATTCCTATAAATCGTTAATACGTGAATTCATTGATATTCTTGGTTCTGCGAATTTAAGATCAGTATTTAGTCAAATACCCTTGGAAAAACAGATCGCCATTGGTCGGGATATTCTGGGTATTTTCTCAGGAAGAACGGACCAAGAGATTGCATTAACAGACCGTTATCATAGTTGGAAAAGTGGCGAAGATTTGAATTATTATGAATGGCAGATGATTAGTATAATTCAGATTGCTGAGAATTTATCTGATTCAGATCTTCTTGAGAAAATGATTGTTGGTCTCCCTATCAGTGAACAACAGGAGAGAAAGAGTAGATTCATAGTAATGTTAGATTTTTTGATGAAATTGCGGCAAGAATTAATTAGTCTACTAAATTCTCCAGACATGACATATCGTCTTGAAATGCAAGAATATGGAAATAAGTTAGATACAAAGTTATTGAATAAAATTGCCAATTCAAAACTATCAAAGACCAAAATCCAAGCTACAGTCAGAGATATTCTATCAACTACAATCCTAGGCCTTTACGCATCTCTAAGCGGTTACCAATATCGAATGGGTGAAGGACTTGTAGAATCGGTGAATTCGATAATAAAAGCAGAAAGAGCTGTAAGGGGAATAAATGCTGCAATTGTTTTTGGGCAAAGTAAACGTATTCAATGGGAGGAAGGACCTGCTACTCCAGGATACGCAGGAGTAGCGGGTATTTTTGCCCAACTGCTTGACCAACGTGGACTATATCCTATGGCTGTACTTTCAAGTGAGTTATATCTTCCATGGACAGAGAATAATCAGGCTCCACAACGAATCGCAAATTACATAAAAGAGGACATTATGAAGATAGAATTGGGAGATATTCTCTTTAGGCTCCTGATAACGGGATTGAATCTTTCTCCAGAGAATATCAGTAAGTTCAAAGAGTTGTTCGATTCAGTTTTAATGAAGTATGCCAATAAACTTACTTCGATAGGAGCGGTAAGACCTGCAGAATTTGAGAGAGAAGTTATAAAACCACTTCAAAAAGCGTTGCCTAAATTAATAGAGAAAGATGATATTCCCAAACTTAGGTCAAGATTGAGTTTAGAAAATCGTCACATGCAGAAATGGATAACTGATTTCTACAATTATGGAATCATCGCAGCTCGCTTCGCGAAAGCTCCGACAGCAGAATTGTACCAAGCATCAGGTAGAAAAATGAAATTCTTTGTTGTGAAAATGCCTCAGGGAGAAATGAAGCAACTCATGTATGATTTAGCTGGTCGAATCATTGATGCAGAGAAACTGTCAATTAATGTTATAGTTGTATCAAATTGGGCGAGAACTGGATGGAATGTCATTAGACCAGATCTCCTCATAGACACAACAGCGACGCGAAATGTAACGGCATGGCAACAACTTCGAGGAAGAGCCATGAGAGCCACCTCTACTTGGGACAAGGAGTGTTATGAGGCAGTGATGCTACTCGTAGGTTCAAGAACTGGTGAGCTTATTGAGCAAACTAGTAGCATCAGTGAAAACGGAAAAAATCAAAATGTAAGAGAATACGAACGATTGGACAAGGCTACTATCAACTTATTCTTGCAGATTCATAATGAAGCTAGACAATTAAGTAACTACAATCCGAAATATAATCTGACTAGAAAAATAGAGCAAGGTGACTTGAAACAATTTCTGGATGATGAGCGAGAACAGCTTGCTATTGAAATAATGCTGGTCCGGAACAAGGTGACGCATATTTATGAGCTTATCAAAGCATATGGAAGCTCAATCCAAATAAGACAAAATAGAAAAACAATGTTATGGAGCAGAATTGAGTCGATAGCTGCTAAACACTCGTCTGAGTATTCTGTCAATCCATTTTCAGGCAAATATTCCGCCGGTGAAAGTCATGCACCTCTTGTTTATAGCAAAGACCCGAGGGAATATTCACCAGAAAAATTGAAGGAATATTTAGCGTCAGAACTTAGAGGCTGCGATCCTAGGATTATACAAGGTTGGTTTGATGCTGTCATTTCAGGAAGGGGTAACTAATAGTTTCATAAATTGTACCAAGTATAAAGAAGGGAATGTCATTGACTAATCTACCAAGTGCTTTTAGAAAAGAAGAGTGGGAAAAAATCAGAGCATCAGTTCTAGAGATAAATGGTGTTTTAGTGGCTGATTCTAATGGTATCATAATTTGGGTCAATGATACATTTACTCGCATCACTGGTTACTCCCCTGCAGAAGCAATTGGGAAAAAAACTAACCTTCTCAAATCCGGGTATCATGATTCAGAATTTTACAAGGATATTTGGGACACGATAACCTCTGGTGCAGTATGGTCTGGAGTCCTGATAAATCGAAAAAAGGATGGAACATTCTACACAGAATTGATGTCGATAATTCCAGTTAAAACTGAAGAAAGTAACAATGCCTATTATATTGCAATGAAAGAGGATTTGAAAGATATTCGTAATTGGAAAGTTTCAGAAAAACAACAAACCACAGTTCTCGATGGTGTTGTTCCTTTGATGACAGAACTAGAAGAAGCCAGATGTACAACAGATGCGATGCTCGATGCAACTAGCGAGGCAGTTATGTTACTCTCAGTTAATGATAAGATGTTATGGCTTAACAGAGCCTTTGGTAGATTTTTCTCATTAGTTGCTCAAGACGCAATCGGTCAACCCTTTCATAACTTTAATTCCCATTGGGATAAAGTCTTCGAGGACTCTTCGAAAATAATGAACATAATAAATAGTGTAAAGGAGAATCAAATTTCTGAACATCGAGAAACAGTGAATCAAATCTGGCCCCAAAAAAGAGAGTTGGATGTCTACTCCGCACCCGTAGAAAATGTTAGGAAAGAATACTTGGGACATCTTTTCGTATTTCGTGATGTAACACGTGAACGGGAGTTAGAACGAATGAAATCGGAATTTGTATCTTTGGTATCGCACGAATTCCGAACGCCATTAACATCAATTCGTGGTTATACTGAAATGCTGCTAGAAGGAGATGCCGGAGAGCTCACTAATGAACAAACAGATTTTCTGAAAACCATTCTAAGAAACGCAGATAATCTTGCTGAAATTGTAAACCGCCTTCTTGTTGTTTCTCGACTTGAGGC
>JBHLQM010000121.1:0-5105 GCA_048884785.1 Candidatus Thorarchaeota archaeon
TCAGACAAGTTCTATCAAATACCGAACCTTCTTCAAAGACGATGAACTGAAAGGTGAACTTGAAGTATAGGATTGCACATGATGTTAGAACTAGTAGTGCCAAGGCCGCATTATCAATCGATAGTAAACTATTCTAAGAAACCCCTTCATTTTGAATCGAGTAGATGTTAACTATAGTAAAGTATATAACCTAACTCCTCTCGCAGTTGGTAAATTTCAAACCTGGATGGGATGAAGTGAAGTACATTCGCGTAACAATACTCTTGTTACTTCTTGCTTTTCCATTACTATCAGCCGGATTGAATGAAGTAAATCTTGGAACTGATAATGGAATAAATACTCTATATGACGAACCAACTCCAGAGGACTTCCTTGATGGTGACCTAAACCTCAGTGTGATGTTCTTTACGGAAACTCCCTCGTCTGATAATGGTCTATATTATGTCTGCAGAAGTGGGACTGATGCCATAGCCTATTTCGGGGTATCATCGGTCTTCTATTTCTCAAAAGGAATCATGGTCAGTCTAGAGTTTCCTGGTAGTCAGGCAGTCATTCCTGTTGGCGAAAGCCCCACAGGTTCTGTGACCAATTACCTACTCGGTAGCGATCAGGAAAGTTGGAAGACGAATATAGCTGACTCTTCGATACTCCGTTATTCAGAGATTTATCCAGGCATCGACTTGGTATACAAGATTCAAGATGGGAATCTAAAGTACGAGTTCGTAGTCAAGCCGTATGCGGATGCAAGCTTGATTCGGATGAGTTACCCTGATGCGGACAGAATTAACATAGGAGGAGATTCACTTACCGTATCAATTTCAGAGTTTTCTGTCAGTGACACAGAACTTGTGACTTTCCAAGGAGAAGAACGCTCTGAGGTATATAGCTCATTTCGATATGTGGATGACACCACTATCGGCTTCAATATTGGTGCGTATCAGATCTCGCAAGTTCTCTTCATTGATCCACTACTTGTGTACAGTACATTCTTGGGAGGATCTGCAGAGGATGCAGGAACGGATATAGCAGTTGAGAATGGATTCATCTACGTGACAGGTTATACCGATTCTTCAGGATTTCCTGTCAACAATGCGTACAATTCAACCTATAGTGGTGCTGGATACGATATCTTTGTTACCAAGTTTTCGCTTGATGGTCAGTCTCTCATCTATAGCACGTTCCTAGGTGGTGCATTGGAAGAGCGAGCCCATGCAATTGCTGTAGAGCAGGGTTATGTGTATATCACTGGATACACGTATACGACCAACTTTCCCCTTGTCAATGCCTACGATTCATCATTTGGTGGTTCGATAGAGGCTTTCCTGACAAAACTTTCTACGGATGGACAGTCTATAATCTATAGCACATTGTTAGGTGGATCAACAACAGATATCGGAAATAGTATTGATGTGGAAGATGGGTATGCGGCGGTAACAGGCTATACGAATTCTCCTGACTTTCCTACAGATAATGCCTACAACTCGACCTTTGGGTCCACTGATGATGTTTTCGTTACTCTATTTGCACCAAATGGCTCAGCTGTCATATTTTCTACCTATCTTGGTGGAATTAGTAGTGACTATGGTAATGGAATCGCCATAGAAGCTGGGTTTGTTTATGTCACTGGACGCACAGGGTCTACTAATTTCCCAATTACCAATGCGATGTATTCCGTATATGGGGGGGGAGCTTATGATGGCTTTATGACCAAGTTTTCTCCTGATGGACAGACACTAGAATTTAGTACTTTCATTGGAGGAACTGGTTCTGATACTTCTGAGGAAATTGTAGTTGATAATGGATATGTGTACATTACCGGTTATACATCATCTGCAGACTTCCCAACTGCCAATGCTTACCAGCAAAACCTTGCTGGAGCCTCTGATGCCTTTTTGAGTAAAATTACTAACGACGGGCAGTCGTTCATCTATAGCACCTACTATGGAGGTGGACTAGGTGAGGCATGTGTTGGGCTTGCTGTAGAAAATGGCTATGCCTACATTACTGGTTATACCTACTCGACCAATTTTCCAGTTAGAAACGCCTATGATTCAAGCTTAGGTGGTACAGTCGATATATTCGTGTCCAAGTTCGCACCAGATGGTGAAGGACCAGTATACAGCACCTATCTTGGAGGGGTAAACGACGACATTGGCACGGGAATAGCTGTTGAAAATAGCTTTGCCTATGTAACAGGTTACACAAAATCATCTGACTTTCCTACAGTCAATCCATATGATTTTAGAATCGGTGGTACGGAAAGTGATTGTATTGTAAGTGTCTTCGTAGATGATAGTGATATGGATGGAATTTCAGATCCTGATGAGTTAACGTATGGAACAAATCCATTCCTGAGCGATTCAGATAATGACAATTACAATGATGCATACGAGATTGAGCAGGGAAGTGATCCACTTGATGCTTACTCATTCCCTGGTGCGACAGTACCAATTGACTTTGCTCTTGCATATAGTTCATATCTCGGTGGATCAGAATCCGACCAGATTCATTCAGTGGTTGTTGAGGATGGATTCATCTATCTAGCTGGGATAACGACTTCACCTAACTTCCCGATGGTTGATGCTTGGCACTCAACCCTTGGCAATAGTCGTGATGTGTTCATCGTCAAAATGTCTGATGACGGTCGGTTTATCGTATACAGCACCTTTGTAGGAGGTTCGCTTAGTGATACAGTTCAGGGAATGGCAGTATACGAAGGGGCAGTATTCATCGCTGGTGTTACAAGCTCCACAGATTTCCCTCTATACTCGGCATATGATTATACATTTAATGGCCCTCAAGATGGCTTTCTCTTGAAGCTTATGTCAAATGGCTTTCAACCAGAGTTCAGTACATTCTTTGGAGGTTCAGGTTCAGACAATATCTATGATGTCTATGTTGAATGGGGGTATGCTTACATTACTGGTGCGACCTCTAGCACTGATTTCCCACGTGTCAATGCATACAACAATGCTACTCCTTCAACCCCAATGGCATTTCTCACGAAGTTCGATTTCGATGGTCTGTCGCTTATCTATAGCACCTACCTTGGAGGGAGCAGTGTGGACTATGGTCTTGCAGTTGCAGTGGAGAATGGTTACGCTTACGTGGGCGGTATTACCTACTCTAGCAATTTTCCGCTGTTCAATGAGATTGATAATACTGGAAGTGGCGCAGAGGGCTTCTTGACAAAGTTCTCTGCGGATGGTAGAAGCATCCTCTTCAGTAGTTACCTAGGTGGAAGCGATACTGATGCAATATCAGCATTATCAGTCGAGAGAGGTTTTGCTTGGGTCACTGGGTTTACTGAATCTTCTGATTTCCCAATAAAGAACGCAATATATCCTGATAAGTTGAGTCCTTTCAATTCTTCAGGTTTTGTTTCGAAGGTGAACATAGACCACTCCACTCTTGTATACAGCACTTACCTCACAGCATCCGAATCAGTTGTGCCATATGCGATCTCTGTTGAGAAGAGTGTTGTCTATGTAACAGGACAGACAGACTCAGTGGATTTCCCAATAACTCCAGGGCAAACCTATGCATGTGATCTAGCATCCACTGATGCTTTCGTGACTGTGATATCTGCAGATGGGCAGTTTCTCCAGTATAGTACATGTATCGGAGGGAGCGGAAATGATTACGGCAGGAGTGTCGATGTCTATGATGGAAGAATATACGTCGGTGGGTACACGGAATCAATTGACTATCCTAGCTATCTTGCATATAATGCAACAGCTGACCCTGTTGATGATGGATTTTTGACAGTTCTTGACATTGACTCAGATGGGGATTCGCTTCCTGATTTCTCTGAAATCATACTAAATACAAACGTCTTTTCAATCGACAGTGATAACGACAACTTCCTAGATGCCTACGAAGTAGCATATGGCTCGGATCCTAATGATGCCTTCTCATACCCAGCCATGCCACAAACATGGTATGAAGCGATCTATGAGGATCTGAACGGAAACGCAAGCCTCATTCAGAATCTCATAGCTTGGTCCAATGGTAATTACAGCCTTCTGGAAACAGTGATTCAGCAATTGGATGACAATGCAACTCTTCTAACCCAAGTAATCGCATGGTTGGATGGAAACCATACTGCTATCGGGACTCTATTCACCTACCTTGATGGGAATGCCACTCTCCTCTTGACTGTCGTGAACAGTGTCAATGCTAACTCGGTGGAGTTGGATGTGCTATCTGCACTCATCTCAGGTAATATCGCTGCATTGAATTCAGTCAACTCGACGCATATTGAGGATTTTGATGAGCTCCGTGCGATAATCAATGAACTCGGTATCACAGTAGGAGACACTGACTATGACGGGCTCGATGATCTGGATGAACTCTATTACGGTACGGATCCTCTATGTATCGATACAGATACGGACAATCTCAATGATGCATTTGAAATCGTCTTAGGCACTGACCCACTCTCATCTGATTCGGACATGGATACATATCTTGATGGCGTGGAAATGATGGCCGGCACTGACCCGCTTAATCCCTTGAGCTATCCCGGTTCGAGTCAGGGCACGTCTTCCTTGGACCTGCTGCTTGTGGTTGCAGGAATTGGTGTTGTCGTAGTCGTTGTGTTGGTCTTTGGTATTAAGAAGATGAAAGGGAGAGCATAATCTTACAAAGGTTTCTGATAGAAGTATCAGAAACCTTCCCTATTTTTACGACTAGGCAAAAAACAGTCTTGTCCACAAAAATTCTTCAGCAATCCATTGGCGAGCCAATACAATCCATCTGTTCTAGTTCACCTGGACAATCATTGCGTTCAATGAATTCTGAGAACCAACGCCCGGAATTGGTACCTTTTCCATAACTCAGATGGGAAAACATCCCCTAAGGATTGCCAGCATGAGATATGACCTTGCTTTATCAATATCAGGGAGTCCAGAGATCAGATTATCGCAGACTCGAATTGTTGGTAGGGCTAGCCCTCCAGGAACCTCGAAGGGATATGTGACTCTTGATGATACATTGACCTTTGAGATGACAGATGAATCAATCAGAAAATCAGCAAGTGCTTCTCTCAATGTTTCCAGTGCCGTATCACAAAAAGCACAGTTATCGCCGACATATATCGCGAC
>JBHLQM010000122.1:0-4997 GCA_048884785.1 Candidatus Thorarchaeota archaeon
GTCATCGTATCGAACATCTTCTCTTGCTCAGAAACGATCAAATCCAGAGAATGAGCAACCTCGGAATCATTGCTTCCATACAACTCCCTTGGCTTAATTCAGATGAAATTCCGAATTACTTTTTCCCATACTATGAGAATTATACACATCTAATAGTGAGATGGCGAGATATTGTCCAAGCTGGAATTCCATCAATTGGAAGTACTGACTTTCCTGATTTTCTTTGGAATTTGGAGTACAATCGAACGGCGATGAAGACCATATCTATGGCAGTTACAAAGATTGGCGAACAAGGACTCACACCTACCGATTGGATGTTAAATCAGACTCTCACTGTAGAACAAGCATTACGGCTCATAACAATCGACGCGGCGTATGGCACTTTTCAAGAGGATACTAAGGGGAGCATCAAGATTGGAAAACTTGCAGATTTGGTGATTCTCTCAGACAATCCACTGACAGTTTCGGAAAGCAGTTTAGCTGACATAGAGGTGCTATTAACAATGGTTGGTGGGAATATCGAATTTATTAAAGATGGTTCTGACTTTTCAGATATCACCACTACACCAACGCCGTTTCCATTTCTTTTTCCTATTGCTATTGTTATCTCAATTGTCACACTCGTGATTTTGGTAGCCTTTGGGAAGAAACTAGCAATCAACAACCACAGGATGGATGAGCGCCGTCAAGTTTCAGACATTCCACTGAATCTTCCTCTCTATTGACTTGTCTCTAGAGGTTCAAAGATGTATCAAACTAGAACCAAAGATATTCAATGATAAATCTCAAGTACTTGAAACAGTTTTAAACCTCGAGAAGCAACTCATTCCTCTACTCCGCAGTAGTATGATATGATTGCTTTGATTTCTCATGTTTTTCTGACTTCGAGAGTTCTCGAAGTCGAACTTCAACTGAAATTGAATAGAACGATTATATACTAAATATTCCACCACATTTTGAGGTAAACTCAAAATGGTAGAATTCGTGAAAGGCAAAGCTCTCTTGGGGGCCATTGTCGTTTTGGTTGGAGGACTTCTTGAAGTTCTTGTGGCAGTACAGGGATTCCTAAATCCCGATGCCTGGACTATTTTCAATTCAGGCAACGTGATGATCTTTTTGCCAGGTGTAGTTGCAATGATTTTCGGTATATTAGTTATTCTTGGAGGTTTCTTAGTACTAATAGGAAATGGCAAGGGAAACTACTTGGCAATATTTCTTGGTTTAATTGTAATTGCTCTTTGGCATTTCTTACTGCCCCCGCCCGCTTCAATTCCCTATGAATCCTACATCAAAATCCTAGTGGACCCATTCCTGTATTTTGTGGGTGGACTATTCGGTCTATCCATAGCAGAAGAATAGATCATCCAGAGTGAAAACAGAAATCAGCTTGTCCAAAGCTGATTTCCCTTTTTTTCATAGTGCCGCAACGAAAAGTCAAAGATTCAAGAACCCAGAGATTTGTCCGTCCTTCCAAGAAACGCAACTGCAAGTCTGACTGCATTCACCAACGTCTGTTCATCAATCATCTCAGGCGTATCATCAAGGGTGTGCCAGTTCTCAAGGAAGCCCTCTTTAGATATCCCTACTACTGAAGTCGCTTGGAGACCTGCGTGTATGAAGTTTGATGCATCAGTACCTCCAAATGGCGGAGCACCTACTGAAACTTCCAGTCCATCCTCATGTGCCGCTGCCACAACCTCCTCGCAGAGTTTCTTGGTTAGAGTTGTCCTATACATTGGCTCAGCTGTGAGGACATACAAATCTCCCGCTCCCACACCATCGAAGTTCAGGAGGTAGGCATCCTTCAATTCATCTCGGTGAGCTTCTGCAAACCGTTTCGAGCCTCGCATATTTTCCTCACAAGCGAACGATACTAGCCAGACTTCAGTATGCTGAAGTGGATTCTCTTGTAGCCACTCGCCAACACCTAGTGTGACAGACACTGCAGACAGGTTATCATTTGCACCTAGAACCACCCTGTTTGACCGTAGACGAAGTGCAACAGCCAGCATAGGTATTGCACTAGCAATAGGCAGTATGAAGAACCAGTCAAGGACTGACAAGACAGAGGGGATGAAAAGAAGGAGCAAGAGTCGGAGGGAGCTTAGAATGATTGTCAGCAGTCCAAGTCCCAGAGTCAAAAGAATGAATGTGGAAAAACGCGAACCCAGCCGAGCATGTAATGGGAACTCATAAGCTGAATCATGGTGTCCTGACACGAGTACAATGCGCTTCGTTGTGTTCTTAGGTGGAATCTTGCCATACACGTTGTATCCTGTCCTCTTGATGAAGAGTGGGTCTACAACCTCCTTGAGATACATCAGCTCAGCTGCAAAGATGCCTAAAGCGAGAGAAGCAAGGACTGCAGTGACTAATGGAACATCTAGATAGAAGACTAGTCCTAAAATGTATAGAATGACTGATACACGAACACTGTCAAGAAACGCTGCTGGATGGCAGGTGAATGCCTCTTGGAAGGTAGAATCACAGTATCGCTTGTATTCCTCTTCGATCCGGTTTCCTGCTGAGATCTCTTGTTCACTTGTTCCCAGACGAGGTCCGATTTCATCGCAGATTGAAGTGATGAAGCCCTTTAGACGATGTCCCAATGTCTGATCCACGCCGCTCATGATGAAATCACCAGTTCGTCACTTAGACTCCAGCATCTAGTGCATGGCTATTTTACATTTTGCATCTTGTGTTTTCGGTTTCATACAGCTAGCCAAATTAGAATTAGTGTTTCATTTGGTTTAATAGTAAATAATATACACGCGATACAGGTGCTTGAGAATAAACAGAATGATTTTAGTGATTATAATATGAAATTCATTGAATTCTGAACCAAACTACGAATTCTCACAGAAAGAGATTTCTTTTTTTATTCAGTCAGAAACTCAAATCCAGGCTCATTTCTCAATGAATCCAAATCCTCATCTTCACGAGCCATTTCTCTTAATGAGCTGTCTTTTTCAAGAGCGGTTTTGAGATAGTCCATGGCTTCTTCTTTACGGTTCAATAGAGCACAATAACGTGCGAGATTGTAGTAAACCAAGTTGAGTTCTGTTTCTCCAATTTCCACGCTAAGCGCATTCTCAGTAGCCTCAATAGCAGCTTGGAAATCACCCAGTTCTCTCTGAGCATGGCCGAGATATAGCCATGGCCAGAACTCTCCGGGTCCGAAATTAGTAGCATTCTGAAATGCAGAAGCAGCTTCACTAAAATCTTGTTTTCGAATTAGAATTTGACCTAATTCAGACCAGAGTTGCCATGATTCTTCATAATCTTCTAATGCATCCCTAATGAGCTCTTCTGCATCCGTAACTAGATCCTTCTCTCTCAGCTCTTCTGAACGCTTCACAAATCTATCAATATTCTCCATGATGTCACCATCTTTTCTGCGAATTTCTAAATTCACCATTACTAGTAACGATTGCTTTACTTTTACATCATATGATGGAGCCACATTATATCAATAATTGCATGTTATGAATAATAGAGATGAGTTACTTGAAAATAAACAGAATGATTTCAGTGAAATCCGGAAATTCAGTTATTGCGGTTTAGTTGAACGCACCACTCAATTCTTATAATGGTGCCGCGAATAGTTTTCGATTGTTATGACCGAAAGAGAAACAATGGAGGTCTCGTCTGGTTCCCCTATTTCTTTTTCATATTTGAAAAAGTTCAATCTCTATGCCGGAGTTCTTCATCTAATAACCGGAATACTCATGCTATTTTTGGGTTTGAGTTTAGAATGGGAGCAGGATGTGTATGCCTTTTATCTTGATTTTCAAATTCTTCCCGTTGATCCCTTTTTCATAGTGCAACCAACACCGGTTGTCATATTCACTCTTTCATACATCGGAGTGATTCTGGCATCATTTCCGTTAATGTCTGCCGTGGCACATTTCTCAATCGCGTATCCGCTGAATGACAAGTATGTGGCAAACCTACAGAAAGGTATGAATCCATTCAGATGGTATGAGTATGCAGCATCGAGCTCTGTGATGATATTCCTAATTACATTTCTCTTAGGAATTTGGGACATCTGGTCGTTAGTGATGATCGTTGTCCTGAACGCCTTAATGATAATGTTCGGATACCTAATGGAGTTCGTCAATCAGTATACCGAGAAAACTACATGGAAGCCTTTCATACTAGGATGTGTTGCTGGTGGAACACCTTGGGTTGTTCTATTTGGTTACTTCGCGGCTGCGATAGGAGCTGCTCAAACAAATCCACCAACATTTGTGTACATTATCATCTTCATGTATTTCTTCCTCTTCAATATCTTTGCACTGAATCAATTGCTGCAATATAAGAGAGTTAGCAAATGGAAAGACTATCTCTATGGGGAACGAATGTACATAATTCTTAGTCTAATTGCGAAAACTCTGCTTGCATGGATCGTGTTTGCAGGGATATTTGCACCATTCTAGCGCTGAGATACACAATGAGTATGATATTCTTAAACCAAATATCATACTCTTTTCTTATTTTCAATTCTGTCTTGAATTACTTCTATTTGACTGGAGTCATTCCTCTCCGTTCTTCTTCATTTACATAGGTACTTGGTTTGATAGTAAACAATATACGCTAGATAGCTTGCGGCGGACTCAGGGGTTAACAATGAAGCTCGATATCACTCCACGCGCGGCAAATCTGAAATACGCCATTCGCGACATCGTTGTTATTGCAAGACAGTATCAAAAGAGGACAGGAGAGAAACCGCTCTACCTGAATATTGGAGACCCTATTGCTTACGACTGGAAAACTCCCGATTTCATGGTGGAAGCGATATGCCAAGCAGCAAGGGATGGATGGAATGGATATTCACCATCGGAGGGTGAACCTGAGCTACGAAAGGCTGCTGCTGAAAAAGAAAAGCGCGTGAATGGTATCGACATTGATCCTGAGCGCATTATCGTGACTGCTGGTGTTTCGGAGGGCATTCAATTCCTTACGGGAGCGCTAATCAATCCAGGATCCGAATTGCT
>JBHLQM010000123.1:0-4990 GCA_048884785.1 Candidatus Thorarchaeota archaeon
CTATCTACCACATCTCCCACGAAACCACCTAGCATTCTGAAGACACTGCTGAATACTGCTATCACTGAGAGAACAAAGCCAATCAATAAGACCTCCCAGCCAATTGACCTCAAATACAAGTTGAAATAAGATGCAAGGTGAGTGAATGTACTAAATACCCAAGATGTTGCAAGGAAAACACGATAATTCCGATTTGAAAAAATAGCTTTTGCCGAGGCCCGCAAGCCTTGTTCCGGGTTCGTGATTACTCCCTCACCGAATGCTGAAATCACAGGACGTTCTATTAAACACGCCTGTTTTCTATCATATTGCACTTCGATTTTTTCATCGTTCGTCTCTTTATCCTGAAGGAGTTCGGTCAATATGCATCCCAGAACGTTTGCTAGTAGAGTCGGACACTCTATCTGCAAATTATGTGCTTGGTATGATATTTAGACTCCTGCGTAATTGGTCAGGACGATAATCTCGGGAAATCATATGCTCCCGAGAATCATCCACATTTCCATATGTTTCACATGTCAAATACAAGCACACTGACATCACCATCCGTAGTTGGCATGGCGACAAGCCTGTGTGTGCATATATCAGCAGTGAGAACAATGCACTCGGGAGGTGTCGCCGATCCTACAAGATTTCTGACGGCTAGCTCTAGATTTAGCGCTACTAATCTGATAATCTCTGGATCATTGAACGGGTCCACCTCGCGTCCTACTTCAGGACCGATTACGTTCGCAAATGTTGTTTCTAATCCGCTTCGTATCATTTTATTTCATTACCTCCATTTTCGCGGCATGGCCGCGGGATTTTTCTCTTAGAATGGCTCTGCATCTGGTGAGTCAAACGGTGCTTCCATTTTTTTATCTCTCTCCTTAGTTTAGATGTTATCAAAAATGGTTGGCAAATACCAAACCAATCCAGAACAGCCATGAGGTATGAACTGTAATGAAACGCCTATGGGATCAGGAGCTGGGAAGCTCTCGCCATCTCTCTCTAGAATGGCTCTGAATCCTCACACGGCGGTTGCACTACAGATGAGATACCGCTTACTATTCCGATTGATAACAACTCGAGAGTTACTCCATCAACGGCCATGCTCTCATATATTGCTCTCATCCGGTCTGAGTTAATCCCTTTCACCTCCATCATAGCTGTTTGGTTTTTCTTCTAGATTTGTGATGGCACGGATAGGATTGACAGAATACACTACATTTGGCTAGTTAGCTATCTGCCAGTTCATATGGAGAATCTTCTCCCATTTGAATCCTGCCATCTCCTTTTTTTGCATGCAATACTTGTTGCAACGCCATAATAACAGGGTCTGTACAATCTAGCTGTCCCGAAACGCCTTTAGAAAGCCATTCTGAAGGGTTTCTGAATCATATTTCACGGTCAAAAAGCATATGCTGGCAAAAAGGGCAATCTTCGTATTACATAACTTAACATTTGGCCAAATATCTTTACTATTGCCTGTAAGATGCTTCTATGGTGCGCGAATATGAGTTCTTTAAGAAGTGGAATGCTGCGGTTGCTGAGTCGTCTGGCAATTGATCCTTCTCTACGACAAGCAGCGCTTGCGAAGAATTTTGGGGTCACAAGATCTGCGATTAATCAGATTTGGAACAGATTGGAAACACAACATCAAATGAAAATCAAGGGAACTCCTGATTACGGCAAAATTGGATTCCAGTTATTGTTCGGATGGGCGATATCTGGCGCAGAAGGTCATAAACTGTCCAAGTTCTCAGAATGGCTGAGGAGGAACCCATTTTGTACAATCATTAATGAATCGCTGATAACTCCTTCAATGGATACCAGAATCTTGTTTGAAGCTATACTGCCAAGTGGTAAGGACTCTGGAAACTTCTTGAGAACCCTAGCCGCTTTTAGGAAGCGTCCTTATAGCTTAACTATGCACCATGATTTTGCGTTGCAGATTGGTAACCATCTAAACCTAGGATTACTGGATGAGGATAGCTGGTCCTTCGACAGCGGATTTCGATTTGAGGTATCAATTGGTGCAGTTCGCGACTATGCTGAGATACTCCCCGTTGGTCGTTCAATGAAGCAAAGCCCTCCCTTGTCAATTTCCATTCTGGATGCTATCATTGCATCAGCACTTGAAACCGACTTCTTCGCCACCAGCACGGATTTGCATATCATGCTTAAGAGATTCGGACTGGATTCTCCGTCTGAAAGAACCCTACGAAGAAAGATTGCATCAATCCGAGAATCTGTTGTCCAGCCATACCTTTGGCTGGAACAGATAGGTCTTGAAAACCGGCTGATTGTCACTCTGCTAGAGCCCAATACATCCAGTATATACAAACTCCTTCTTGCTCAAGCAAGTACTTTTCCAAAAGCGCGAGTTCTTTCCGGTCGGGAATCATTGGTTTTGGTCATTGATATACCAAGCAGCACTGATTGGATTCAAGTTTCGAATGCAATATCAAAGGTTGTAGGGTATGACTCTGAAATATGTACATTTATAGCAGAAGAAATTCCAGATAGAAAGTGGTTTGAGAACATCATGCATCACATTCTGATGCGTAAATCGATGGCATAACAGGAAATAAAGCGATGAGTCGAAAAATGCGGTGATGTGGACGTTGGAGTCAAGTATCCTGTCACATATCGAAACCCCATTTGACCATATGATTCCTGAAGTCGATGACCCCTCTGCCAAATTTTACATCGATGCAATGCGTATCTATTTGGGACTTAGTTCTGGAACTCTGGCATTCGAACAAGCAGTTAGGGCGTCTGAGGCTCTCAAGGATAATCCAGAATATGCCAGATACCCCACCAATCCAGTTTTGGTTCCTATCAATGATTACTTCACGAATAGAATTCTAGACAACTTAAAGACTCTAAAGAAATTCAATCTAATCACTGCTGATTCTGTTCGTTCTGCATATAGCTTTGCGTTTCTTGCACCTGAAAGCCCCATTAGTTCGGTAGACCTTGCTACGCTTAGGTATCTCGCAGAAAATCCACGAGAAACAATAGCCAATATAGCTACATCTCTCGGTTTATCCCCACGAACAATATCTCGATCAATTGATCGATTAAAAACACGGCACTTTGCTAGGCATCAAGCTCTAATGGATTACGCAGCGTGGGGTGTGAATACCATCATGGTGTTCTTCAAACCCGCAGAGGGAATTGACTGGCAGCTCAACGAAGACGCCCTAGTAAGATTCCCCTTCATTAAAACTCTACTAAAAACTGCCATTTCAGAACTTGGCTACTTTTCTTTCTGCATACCTGGCGATCAATCGAACATTGATGCCTTTGTCAGGTATGTAAATCAACTGGAATCTGATATCTTTCAATACACCAGCATACACGTAGAGTCAGTAATTGGCACAGGATACGATATGTCCTTATTCAGAGACGGGAAATGGGTATTTCCAAATTCTGCAAAAATAGTATTGGAGGAGGCAAGTGATTCATTACCGAAAACATTGCCAAGGATTATTCATTCTGAGGGTATCAGGTCGGGAATGACACAGCTTGATTTTGAAATAGCCTCTATGGCAAAGCTTGATGTTCGTGCAACCCCAAGCGAGGTTGCAGAAGCATTGCAACGAAGAAACCTGAATGTTGATCCCAAGAAAGTTTCTTCTACACTCAAGCGGGTATATGACAAGAATCTGATGGTTCCTTATGTTCGTTTTGAACTGGGACTTACCTCAGATCTCTGCTTCGAAATCATCTGTGACAATAAATGGCAGGAGAGAATCATCTCTATTCTCTCGCTAGTACCCTACTCGTATTTCTTTGCTTCAAAACGTGGAATAGTGGTGTGGATAAGCTGTCCCAGTTATCATCAGGTTGAATACTACAAAATGTTCAGATCATTGGAGAATCAATCTGGTGTTTCTTCAGTTCAATCAATCATGACAATTAGATTAAGAGGATCCCGCTCGATTCTTGACCTTGTTGATAAATGGTCATTCATGCACGGGTACTACACCTACCCGAAAAAGGAGCTTGACATTACACAGTATCTTCCATTCGAATACTAGCAGACATGTTTTTTCTTTCCAATCTTTTGAAGTAGTTCAATAACCCCCTCCATCCTGTTTCCTACTGGTGGACCGAGAACAAGTGTGTGTAACCCCAACGATTCAATTCTCTCTATATAGTCAGCAAAGCAGTCAGGAATCCCAAATAGTCCAAAACGCCTAATTATCAAAGGATCTATCATATTGAAGACTTCTCTGTCAAGAATGCCTTTCTGTCTAAACAGCTTTTGCGCATCACGGAGTCCATCCAGTAAATCGAATTTGCGCAGCAGCGAACGCGGAGCACCAAGTGCTACAATTGCAGCCGAAAACAGAAACTCGTAAGGCTGTTCTGAGGATCGATTCTCAGCTATGAAAGATGGAATGAAGGCACCAAGTTGGAATTCAGAGGTGCGTTCTTCGAGATGCGAAATTGCCCAATCAATCATTTCAGTGTCTGCAAGATTCAGAAGCACACCATCAGCAGATAGTGAGGTTTCTATCATCTTGGGTCCTTGAGCTCCTATCCATACAGTACATTCTATGCCCTTCTCATCTAGAAGTTCTCTGATTTCCCTTGTGGCACTGTAAACGCGTTCTACGACTTTTGCTGGAATCCAGTCGTTAATACCTATGCGCTGTAGAGCGTTTCTATCTCCTGCTCCAATCATTAAATCAAATCGGTCACCATACTCTGAAGACAGAGTTTCAATTACCTGAACAATGTAATCTGTCCTGTACAACAGGGGGCTGAGTAGACCCAATCCAATCCTTGAATTCGTTTCCATGGCAACCTTCGCAGCAACAGGAGGAGCAAACCTAGAACCCGGAAAATCCACTATCCAGAGTGAGTCTATCCCTTCTTTGTCGAGTGTGATGGAACGTTGAACAGTTTCTTCGACGGTCTCATGAACATTCACTGAAAGACCTAGATTCATTTCCTGTCCCTCCTTGCCATGATTTCATTGAATATGTCTATCATG
>JBHLQM010000124.1:0-2120 GCA_048884785.1 Candidatus Thorarchaeota archaeon
CTAGAACCATCCTATTGGTCAGTATATGCAATCGGTGCAGGACAATATAACATCACTTTGAACATGACTGATTCACTGACAACTGGTCTCCAGACGCTTATCATATCAATTAACATGTTTCCCTATCAGGAAGCTGAAACACAAGCAGTGTTTGGATTGCGCAATAGAATAGCAGGCCTATCAGCTAGTCTTTCACCTACAAACTACGCAGGATTTTTGACTTATGTTACAATCTTCCTCTCAGACTTTGACGCTGACGATGCACCTCTAAGTGGTGCAACGCTGAGCTTGACTTGGGCAGATTCCTACACCTATGATGACCTTGGTGATGGACGTTATAATGTCACACTCTACACATCCAATCTCAACGCTGGATCTCATATACTGACTGTACAAGCTACTTTAGGTCACTATATTGTTACTCCTCTCAATATCAAGATAAATCTCCTTGCTGTTCCATCAGAGCTCGTGATATCTTGGATGGGACCAAGAGGAGATCAAGAGATTTCCTGGGGTGAAATTCTCACCATCTACGCATCAATCAATGATACTCTTAGGAATCAAATTGTTTCTACAGCATTCATCACTTTTGACTGGGATGGTGGAACCGGGTCATTCGTGCCCACTGCCATGATGGGCAACTACTCTACCTTATTGGATACAAGTCTTGTAGGTGTAGCTGACACAATAGAGGTCATAATCAGAGGAACATCACCAAACTACATCAATGCATCCTATTTGCTGATTTTCAGGCTACTTCCCAGACCAATGCAGGTCATTCCAGAAAATAGTCAATATGTTTACGCGGTACCTTGGGGAGGAACAGCGGATATTGTGGTTTATTTGGAAGATTCACTTGATGCTAGTACAATCTCTGATGCAAATATCACAGCAAGTTGGGATTATGCTAGTGACCTTAGTCTTATTGAGATATCTGGGAGACCTGGATTCTATCGGCTTACTCTTTCCGCAGGGTCAGCAGGCTTTGGTAGCTATGAAATTCAAATAGCCGCAAGCAAGGAAAACTATGGAAGTTCATCTGCGATACTAATCCTTTCAGTAGGTGAGATTCAATTAGCTATGTTGCTTGACAATAACACAGTCACTTATGAGTACACTCCGGTTTACTGGTCAGAGATTGCTAGGATTGGTGTCTATGTTCTTGCTCCTGCTCTGAATCCATCGGATCCATTCTCGACTGGACTCGCAAACCTGACAGTGACTTGGTACTCCCCAGAGCTCGGTCGTAATGGAACACTTGTTGACGGTAACCTAATCGGAGGCGCCGGATACTATTACTATGACTTCAATACAAGTGAAGGCATTGCGGCAGTGCACACCTTCGAAATGATAGCGTATGGCCCAAGTGTTGATTATACAAATGCTGGCAATTCCACCACAATTCTAGTCAGGAATTTGGAGGCAACGATTCTTTCTCCGGGTTCGCCTGAATTCCCCTGGGGATGGTCAGGTCTCATTAATTTTACATATTACAGCGAATTTCATGAAATGGGAGTCCAAGCTGACGATGCATCATATTCGTGGGCTGGAGGAAATGGAAAAGTTATCTATCTTGATGCGGGACAGTATGGAATACCAATCGATACTTCGCTTCTAAGACCAGGAACTTACACAATCACATTAGTCTGCCTAAAGACAAATTACAACGATATACGAATCGTTTTGAGAGTCCATATTGCTCCTACACCGACAGAAGTAATTCTCAACGTTTCAGAGGAATATCGAATTCCTGGAATTTCTTCCAATCTGAGAGTGCCTTATGGCGACATGCTGAATATCAGCCTAGTGTATAGCAATTTGCTGTTTGCCAGCGGGATTCCTTATGCCAACTTCAACTACTCCATCTTCTCAGGTCCAGGGTTCTTTGAGCAGCCTCTAGTACTAGTAGATCTGGGAAATGGCAGTTACACACTTTACTTTGCAACAATTCCATGGGACCTTAATGATGTGTTCTCATTCCACATTCAATTCATTTGCGATAACCACACTACTGGTATTCTCAACTTCGAGATTACAATTATTGAGATACCAACGATAGTCAACTTGAGTGGACCCTCAATAGTTACCCTGAACTGGGGAATGAACACAACATTTTGGGT
>JBHLQM010000124.1:2220-4876 GCA_048884785.1 Candidatus Thorarchaeota archaeon
GCGGTCGTATGGGTTCGTATTCTTAGAGTTCCAAAGATTATTCGTATCATTAGTGGACAAATCAGAGTTATTCGTAAGGGCAAAATTCCAAAACCTGCGAAAGGTGTTCAGAGCCGCAGAGCACTAGTCACAGACATCTTCAACGATTTGTATGAATCAACTGGAATAAAGAGAAGAGCTGCTGATATCCCATCAGAACCGATTATTGTTGAGGTCCCTGAGATTGAGGAACTTGTCATTGATCTATCAATTCTTACAGGAATGACACAGGAAGAGCTTGACGACTTCAAATTCGAGATAGCCAAGATGAAAATGAGCCAGCAAACTAGCTTTGTGAGAGAAGTCATCGCACAGGAGCTCGTCAGAGTCGCAGCGCTTCAGAATAAATCAGTGGAACAGGTGCTTCAAGAGGTAGTAGAAGAAAGAAAGAAACGAATAGGTCGTGATGTGACACCTGCAAAGATAGAAGACTACATTCCTGCTGAAACACCAGCCGAAGTGGTAGAACCTCCAGTCGAAGGTATCGAGTTTGAAGACCGTTTGCGAGAGTTTGAACTCGAAGAGATGACAGTTGAACTTGAAAAACGAGGTATTCCTAAGCACGAGATTGAGTCATTCATTAGTCAATCAAGAGAGCTTCCTAAGGATGTTGTCCAAATGCTCCTTCAGAGCTTCCAACCCAGAATAAAGGCTGAGTCAATTGAGGAGAAGATTGAACATCTTACAGAGGCAGAAATAGAAGACCTGAGGGCGGAGTTGGTCAAGAGAAAGGTTAGTGAACGTGAGATTGATTCGATTCTTGACCAAGCGCGAAAACTTCCTAAAGAACTTGCACTTGAGCTCTTTAAAGAACAAGAAGAAACAGCAAAGAAGAAACGGAAAGAGAGAGTCGAAACCCTCTCCGGAGCAGAATTTTACTCCTTGAGAGAAGAGTTGGAAGGCAAAGGACTTCCTCCAGAGGAAATCGAGGCAATCATGAATACAGCAAAGACTGCTCCGAAGAAAGTAGTCATGGAGTATCTGAAGTCGATTGACAAGGAAGAACCTGCAGAGATTGAGCAGGAGATTGAATTTGAGGACACCCTTGGAGAGCTAGAGATTGAAGAACTTCGTGAGCAACTTGTGCAGAGAAACCTCCCACATGATGAAATTGAGGCAATCCTAACGCAAGCAATGGGGCTTCCTAAAGCCCTAATTGAAGATCTGCTCAAGAGCATAGATGCAGACTTGAAGGAAAAGAAAGAATAGGCAATCCCGATTCAATATGATTGAAATTGCTCAAGATATGAATTTGAACTAGCATTTCTCACTTCCTAAGCACCAAAACCCATTCACCATCCATTCGCTCTTGACGTGGTATTTTGATGAAATGGCGGATTAAGCGAGAAAAGAACATCCTTTCTAAAGAAAATCCTGCACGCTCTATGGCAATCTGAGCAAGAATATCGTGTGAGTTTATTGGAATGCCACGAATGACATTGTTGCCAATTGCTATGCAGTACCTTCCACCAGGTCTAAGAACGCGGAAAGTTTCAGACAGTTGCCTTTCCATGTCTGTAAAAAAGTTGAAGACAATATAAGACCGTCTTGGGTCCTGTGTATAAATTTGCTCTAGCAAGGAATCCAATTCTGACAAACCAAATGTCTTCAATTTGGCATATTCATGCTTGTAGACAGTTTCCGTTCCAATGTAGGTACGCTTGATTTTTGATAATGGACCATCACCTAGGAGACCTAGCCAATACATCTCAAGTTGATGAGTTCGGGGATAGTCTACAGCATTGATGTATGGTGGTGAGGTTAGTGCCAAATCGACCGTTTCACTAGCAAGTCCTGTGTTCAATGCATTTGTTTCAGGAAGAGAAACTTTTAGGAATTTAAGACCCTCACAGACATGTGCAAAGTCCGACATGTTCCTAGATTGCTGTAATAGCACTTCTTTGAATCTTGAAAGAGTGTCACCAGGCGAAATATTCTTCACGACTTTTTTTCTGAGAACAGTTCTTGTGCAGTGAGGATCAGCGTTTGACATGTCACGGATTATCGAAGACATTATCACTCTGAAAAAGTCCTGAAAATCCTTGCAAGTTTCTGCAGGAAGAGATGAGGACACAATGTCAATGCTATCATTGACTATAGCTAATTCTCTCAGAACACAGGGGCGAAACCAATTATCACGATAGTGGAATTGAGGAATATTCGGCGAATACTCGGCAGAGCTATCGAGTTTTTGAATTTGCATCAATAAAGAAGCCGCTGCCAATTGCAGAGAGCTGGGATTAAGTGGTGTTGTTTTCACTTTGGTCAAGAGACGTGCTATTGGGTCGATGTCAATCCCAATGCATTTCCTATTGTTCAACAAACCTTCAAGTATGACTGTACCACAACCACACATCGGATCGAGAACAACATCGCTATCCACAGAGAGCCTACGAATTAGATACCGGGGAAGCTCAGGAAAGAACTTAGCTGGGAATTTATGGATTCCGTGAGTAAGGTACGATTGATCCTTACTAACTATCAGTATACTTGATCTATCAGCTATCTCAATGCTTGTATCAATATCTCCGATGACTTCCAAGTGGTCTACAGAGTCTTGAGATACATCCACGGATTCCGTGTCTGAAACTCGATTAGTCACTGGTAAACCAACTCC
>JBHLQM010000125.1:0-4865 GCA_048884785.1 Candidatus Thorarchaeota archaeon
ACAAAGTACGCACTGTAATGTGTACATAATAATGCATATATATTTAGTATGTTATTCATAGTACGATCAGAAATGATACTCCCATTTTCATCACCACGCGTGGATTTAGCCAAAGCAATGGTTGCTGTTCTTCAAGTTCTCAAAGAAGCTCCTTCAATGTCAATAGCAGGAATATCGAAGGCAACTGGCATTGATCGTCGCACAGTGGCAAAAGCCATCGACCTCATTATGAAGGTCCAAAAAAGCTTGGCAACTCAACGTGTTGAAAAAGAGAAAGTGGGCAAGACATGGGTCATCAGTCTTAGAAAAAGAACCTCAGATATCATTGGCACAGCAAAGAGCAAAATGAAACGGTGAAACAGTCGTGTCATTTACAATCAGAAATTTAGCATTCCTAGTTGTGTTTGTAGTTCTTGCTACAATCACATCTCACGTGATGTGGATTTATTTTGAATGGCGAATGATTCCTCACTTGTTACTTATTCTGTTTGTTTCAGTGATTGGTGAAAACATAGTGTCATCGCAAGGATACTACCATTATACTCGACAAGAATCAAATGGAGTCTTTGTGCGAAATATGCCTCTCTGGATTATGTTCCTATGGGTATTTTGCATTCAAGCAAGTTTGCTAATTCCATATTCGCTGGGACTAGATGCAGTTTCAACAATCCTTGCCTCTGGTTTCATAGCTTCTATGGTTGATGTCATTCTCTTTGAACCATATATGAGCAGAAAGAAAGGATTATGGTTGTGGAAATCAGTTGAAAATGGCTACTTTGAATTTATTCCATCTAGGTTAAACAGGTTCACTGCACCGCCTGGAAACTACATCACATGGTTTATGTTTCCAATTCTAGCTAACTGCTTTCTAGCTGTATTGATGCTACCCTTCTAAGGAAATCACACGATGCATTAATCTACTGTGTAGTCTATCTCTCCAATGATGTTTACAATGGGCAAGTACAGCAAAATTTACACAAAAATCCATGATGCTCGTCAAGTGCTCAAGGACATAAAACATGTGACACGGTTAGACAGATCATCTACCTTCAGTAGTATTACAGGTGGTCAAGTCTACCTCAAGTTAGAGAATCTTCAGAAGACAGGATCCTTCAAGGTTCGTGGAGCAGCTTATGCTATGTCACAGCTGACTGACAAAGAGAAGGAGGCTGGTGTCATCGCAGCAAGTGCTGGAAATCATGCTCAAGGAGTGGCATATGCTGCCACTAGGCTGGGCATTAATTCTACTATTGTCATGCCCCTCTTCTCTCCTGTAGCCAAGATACAAGCGACTCAGGGATATGGAGCTAATGTTGTTTTGTATGGAAATAGTTTTGACGATGCCTTGGCCCATGCTAGAGAAACCGCTGAAACGACAGGAGCTACTTTCCTGCATCCGTTCAATGATGAGGATGTCATTGCAGGTCAGGGTACAATTGGTCTTGAGATTCTGGATGATTGTCCTGAAGTTGACGTAATTGCCGTTCCTGTGGGAGGAGGCGGTCTTGTTTCAGGGATAGCCATTGCTGTAAAAGAGCAGAAACCTGAGGTTCAGATATACGGAGTAGAAGCTGCTAGTGCAGCATCAATGAAGGCATCAATTGAAAATGGTAAAATTACAGGAATAAAGAACCTTGACACTGTGTGTGATGGAATTGCAGTGAAGAAACCAGGGAAACTTACCTTTAAGATTGCTAAGAATCTTCTTTCAGGCGTTGTCACGGTGGAGGAATTGGAAGTAACCCGTACACTATTCATGCTTTTAGAGAGGGCGAAAATTGTTGTAGAACCAGCTGGATGTGTGGGTCTCTCCGCTTTTCATCACAAGAAAATTGACATCACGAAGAAGAATGCTGTTGCTGTTCTATCAGGGGGCAATATCGATATGTCCTTCCTCTCAAAGGTCGTCGAGAAAGAGCTATTTCGACTCGGACGTTCGGTTCGTGTTCGAGGTTCAATTCTGGACAGAGTTGGAAGCATGAGCCGGATTCTCAAAATTGTAGCAGAATCTGGAGTCAGTATAATTGAGATTAACCAGGATAGATTTGATCCTGATATACCACCAAACAGAGCTGAGCTTGAAATGATTCTTGAAGTGCCGGATGAAACTGCAGTCAAGAGAATGCTGAAGATGTTGAATGAAAAGGGGCTCAACTTTAGCATCTACGAAGATTGAATCCTATCTTCATATAATGCTAGACAATAGGAAGACTTGACATTGCTACTATGGCTAGCATGAATGCTGTAAGAATTACAGCAGGCCATGTGTTTTCAAAATCAACAGCTGCATATACTGTAACAATTGTTGTGAACAATTGTACAACCAGTAAGAGTAAGATTAGAAGTCCAAGAAGGACCATCTTACCAGCTATAAGACCTAATGCGGTGGTTCCAAAGACCACAGCAATCGCAAGCAGCGAAGCTACAGCAAATTTTGATATGAAAGCAAAAATCACTGATTTTGTTATAGGAAATCTTCCATCCCAATCCCTTTTGCTCAATAATAATCCTCTAATCCATGCTGTCTCAACAAGTAGGAATGGAATTGACAGAAATGCAACAATTATTGTGTTGATCGCTCGAACTCCAACTGGCCATTTTACAAGAGCAATGATTGTGTACGGTGTCATTGTATCTGGAATACCAGCAATTGCCAACCAGAGCATAACCCAAGCAATTGGTATCCCAGTAATGAGTAGACTCTTGAGAATGTCTTGAGCATGTGTTCTCAAATTCATGCGTTCAATTCCCACAGATCTTAGAGCAAGAGATGCATTCTCTTTTCCCATAAAGAGATACATCAAAACTAGAACTCCTATCATACTAAGGAAATAGTAGAGAAGTAGCCCTGTAGCAAACATAGAATTTGGCCAAGCAAGCCCAATGTTCTCTAAGTGAAATCCCGATGCTGCTGTAACTGCATAGATTGTGATAGTGACTGCTCCTAAAGTTGAGCTGATGATGAAGGTCTTTGGCAAGCTTTTTGATTCAGTAGAATTAGTGATTCTTCGAGGTTTCATTCTATCTGGTAAAAAGCTGTAAACAAGAATCATCATGGGTAATGTTGACACCAGAAGAAAAGTTGCTCCAGTGAATGTAGCGATTGTCTTGCTGAAGTATATTTGACTCATAGGATCAAGTGTATGTTGTAATTGAGATTCTCCCTGAACTCCTTGAACTAGCCAGGTTACCGTATCACTCACGATTGTGCTATCAACTGCTTCAAAGACATGATCGGTCGGTGCGAATGCTAGACGATATGCAGTTTGGTTGGTGAAAGAGCCATAGGTGACACCGGCTTCAGCAGATGAATTTCCAGTAGCTATTCTGATTGCTTCTAAAGCATCTTCATTCGAAATCATCTCATCATATTCACCGACAGCTATAATCAGATTCCCCGGAAAGTCAAGATACTCCCCCAGAGACATCTGACCAACATTTCCAACAGCTGCATATGCAATGGGCGCAATTGGGAAATCTTCTAGCTGAATTCCCACCCGAAAGCCAAGCGAATGTGAGATTACACCATAGCTCTCATTGTGAACATTCGGGAACGTAGTTTGAACATGACGTATGGCGTAGTACGCATCTTGAGCCATTGATTCGTAATCTGTAAGTATGAACGGAAGTGTGGAATCACCATGGCCTGGCAAGTCCATTGAAACCACTGTGAAATTTCTCCTAGCGAGTTCTATATTGAAGGCATACATTCCTTCTTTCGATCCTGCTATTCCATGAAGTGAAAGAATGATTGGCGTAGGGTCAAGATCACCTCCTAATGCTTCAACTCTAGGAGAATAGACCAAAATCTCAACAGGTCTACCAGGCTGTCTTTCCAAAGAGATTCTCTCGACCATGACAGCACCCATCCCTCTATCAACTGACCAAGATAGGTAGAGTGATGACCCAATCAGAATGGTCAGGATGAATATAGTAAAGTAGAGGGGTTGTCGATTCATATTGACTCTCCTCGATTCTCCTAGTGACATAAAGGTGACGATTTACATTACCCCAAGATTAACAAAGAACACAAACCCGCATAAATATGCGGGAATAGGGAGTGTTGCTTCAAGTTCTCCTTAATACTTAATCCCAAGCTTCTTTGAGAGCTTCTCAAGCATGTCCTTGACCATTGCTGGTAAATCATAGTCAGGCTTCCAACCCCATTCTTCCCGAGCAACACTGTCATCCAATGAAGATGGCCATGACTCAGCAATCTGTTGTCTGAAATCAGGCTCATAGTTGATTTCAAACTCTGGAATATGCTTTTTAATCTCAGCAGCAATCTCCTCAGGAGAGAAGCTCATGGCTGTGATGTTAAAGCTCCTATGCTTTAGCTTGCTTGCATCAGCCTCTAAAAGATCAATGGTACACTTCAAACAGTCAGGCATATACATCATTGGGAGGTAAGTTCCTTTGTCGAGGAATGAAGTGTATTTCTTATTCTTGAGGGCTTCATAGAAGATTTCCACTGCATAGTCTGTTGTCCCTCCACCCGGAAGTGCTTCGGAGCTGATAAGACCTGGATATCTAAGGGAACGGAAATCCATACCATAACGTTTGACATAGTACTCACCCCATAATTCTATGAAGACTTTCGATACACCATAGGCTGTTGTCGGTCGCATAATTACATCATTGGGAGTGTTGTTTCTCGGAGTGCTTGGTCCAAATGCTGCGATTGAGCTTGGAATCATAACTTGATCGAGATTGAGAATTCTAACGGCTTCAAGAACATTGTATGCACCTTCGATGTTGGTGCGATATGCTAATTGCGGATTTTTCTCCCCTGTTCCGGAGAGAAGCGATGCATTGTGGATCACGATATCAATATCATAATCTACTAGCATGGCGTGAAGCTGGTT
>JBHLQM010000126.1:0-4849 GCA_048884785.1 Candidatus Thorarchaeota archaeon
ACTTTGTTCAAACCTACTTTTCCAGCCAGCTTCTCATCCATGGCAAGTATAGGAGCACCACAGCAACGTGTCTTTTCGGGATAGTCAATAGGAATTCCACCAGCTATCTGTATAATAGAATCGATTATTGTTGGAGTATCATCACAACCAGAATGCAGATTCTCAAAAGAACGAGTCACATGACAACTATAATGACTTGCTAGTCTAATGCCGTTGTATGGATTGGTAATTGCGGATTCAATCCTCTCGAGACCTATATCCTCTTGAAAAACATCTAGAAGATGTTTCACTTTCACCTTTTTGCTATAGATAAGACCCTCTTCTGCCAAGAGCTCATTCACTTCAGCTCTCGCAGTCTTTCGTCTATCCAAGAGTTTCTTCGTATGTTTAAGAGATCCGACACAAGCAGCGCAGACAGCTAGGATATCTTTCCCAGCATTCTCCGCAAGTGCAAGGATTCTTCCTCCTAATGCGAGGAATGCGTTCTCGTTAAGAGATTCTACATACAGTGCACCACAGCAGTTCGCGTTGTTGAGTGGTTCAAGACCTATTCCGAATTGTTCTAGGACAATATTAGTTGCAGCCTCATATGCAGGAAGACGTACTGGTGTAATGCAACCTCTGAACAGTACGTAGTCCTTCATACAACTCATCCTCCATTCTCGAGGTATTTGGATTTCACACGTTTCGTGTAGCGCTTGTTCCATGTCAATCGGGAGCTCAATCCAAGTTGCTTACGTTCATCCGCAACAAAATCAGAATACGCACATTTCTGCATCCAACCATCCATCAGAATGGTATGCGTCACTTTCAGAAAAGCAGGTTGGACAAAACCCTCCTTGATTGCAAACTTTCTTACAATCTCGAAAACGTCTGCAAGAGTTATTCCATGTTGACAAGTACTCTCACATAGATGACATGTCTTACATAACCAAGGTTGATCACTCTCGAGCACAACATCCTTAGCTCCAACCAGTATCTTCTGAATTACTTGTCGAGGATTATACTGAGTACTCGAAGCAATGGCACAACTTGCAGTACATACACCACAAGCTATGCATTTTTCTATCATTTCTCCTCCTGGCATAGATGCTAATTCTTTTGTAAAGCTTGATGACGGGATTAATCGAGTTCGAACCACCCAAGTACACCTATTGAATTGATTATGATCCTGAGCTAAGAGATCAAAGGCATCGTTGAATCGTTCAAATTCTTGAGTTTCGAAGTATGATGTTCCAATTTTTGTTCAGGCCATCATCCTAGTCAATGAAAAATAGCTGCAAAATTACTCTATATGTTTCAGTGTTTAAGATGGAGCACGAGTTTTTATTATATGAACGATTTCAATTATCATCTGAGTGAATGATGTATAGAAAAGTGCGTCTTTTTTTCATTTTATGTCGTGCCAATCTATTTACATGAAATGTTTAGAAATGAAAACTAATCAGCATGGAATGTCCAAAACACAACATGGCTGTTTTTCATTGCTTTTGATTATATACAAAGCTATGCACAAAATAGAAGTGAATAATGATAGTCATACATCAATTTCTGATTAGAATCAATCATTATAATTTGTTCGGAAGATTGTTTTCAGTATATTGTTAAAATTACTAGATATAGTGTAATATTGAAACCAGATACTATAAAGACATGTGTAGTTAGATTTTTACAATTGTTCGAAATGATGATGGTTTTCGATAATATTTATTTGAAATTTGTATTATATCGTACTAATTTTGTGTATATGCTCAATATAAACAATGTCTTGAATGAAAACTCTATTCTTCTAGATCTCCAAAAACTAAGTATTTTGAGCATATGCCTATTAAAGAAATGGAGATATTTGAGCAGTATCACACAATGAATTTAGTTCTTTGTCACGTGGGCAAAGGATGGGAGAATTGGAATATGAATTCAAGATGGATACATATCTTTGCAGGATTGATTATGATTACTCTCTATGTATCAGTAAGTACTAACACTACAAGTGCAGCAGTAGTCTGGAGTGAAGACTTTTCAAGCGGGTTGACTGGATGGACAACTTTCGCATTTGAAACATGGCAAAGTGGTCCAACTGTTGCTGGGAATTTCTCAACTACCGGAGATATGCTAACTGTGCTCGACGATGATGTCAATTTTGCTCGCCATGATAGTTCTAATGTGGTCGGAACATGGAGCTGGGACATGTATGTACCAGACATTCCGAACGGCTGGATAGGAGTAGCATTCATGTCAAATGGAACTCGACCATTTGATTTTGATACTAGGATGATAGCAATTGAAGCAACAACAGAAGGGACTGATCGCTTCATTATGTGGTGGATCCGAGGAGTAAACAATGTAGTATCAGATGTTTGCTATACTCCAACGGAAAGGATACTAGGATGGCATCACATTGATGTCACAAGAACATCAACAGGATCGTTCAACATATTCTTCAATGGCACATTTGAATACACCACACTCACGAATGATGTCACTCAGTCAACGTACCTAGAATGCTACGCGAGTAATGCTACAGGAGCAGCTTTTGATAATATCTATGTGGATGACAAAATAATCCCTACCACGTCAACCCCAACACCAACAGACACACCAATTCCATGGGACTTGATAATGATAGGTAGCGGTGTTGCGTTGGTTGTGATTATACTGGTAATCGTCGTTTTCAAGCGTAGATGAACAAAACAGAGTGAATGAGGGTCTTCAGAGACCCTCTGGTCTTTCTTTCTGGAACAGGTTTTGTACAAAAAGAGCTTTAGCTCATAAATAAAAAGACCAAATGATTTATTACAAAGTATTTAACACATTATTGTTAAATCATTTAACTATGCTTAGTTAAATGAAGAGGGAGAAGGATGTTCAAAACGCTACGGTACCCGACCAAGCAGCAGAACCTCATCTGGCTCAGAAGACGTCAGAAGGACCGACCCACAGATATCGCCAATGATTTGCAGTTATCAAGACCCTTTGTCACCATGGAACAGAAGAGAGCAGAAGGCCGGATCAAGAAGCTCATAGAACATGCTGCATCTGTGGACAGAGTGAAGATAGAACATGTGAGTGCTCGATACGGTATTGCAGAGGGCTTCTGTCATGCATATGACTCACAAGTCTACATCGTCTACTCTCCCAAGATGGGTGTTCACAACTGGTTTGTGCACCAGGGAGACTGTGGCACCTGTGACCTAGTGGACGAGTGCAAGGAGATCCTTCGCACCCTGGCAGAGGAGTGGGAGATTGGTATCCCACCAGAAATGGCACCAACAGAGCTTGGCGTGTACCTGTTTGACACTATCAGGAGGCGACTCAAGTGGAACAAGATGTGAAGGGCGAATCAAGAGTCTGCAGGACACCTCCGGGTCCACTGAAGATAGGATTGAGCACACATACCGATCGTAGAGAAGCAATCGTGGCTGCGAGTCTAATCACAATCTTGTCAATAACAGTCCTCTCGACCTATATCTTATGGTTGCCACCACCATCAGCTCCACCTTCTTCACATGGTTTTATAGAGATTGATGGGGATGCCAACTTTGCAGCTACAGCTCTGTTAGAGGGATGGCCTGGTGATGGTTCTCCTGAGAATCCGTTCATAATTGACGGATTGGAGATTGATCGTGAAGACGCAGTTCACTGCATAATGATCAGCAATACACGAGTCGGCTTCACTATACGGAACTGCAATCTTACGGGTCATTTGTGGAGGCAGAGTGCTGTATCTATGTATTCTGGATCTGGAATCTACTTGGAGAATGTCTCCTACGGTGAGCTAGTTAACAACATTTGCAGAGACAATGCTGAAGGCATCTATCTCTTCAACTCGACTTACAACGTCGTAGTGAACAACACCTGTATCCACAACAGGTTGGGTATTATCCTAATCGACTCGAACGCAAACACCATTTCTAGCAACATCTGCAAGAGGAACAGTTGGGGCATTCACCTAAGCGGCTCGAACGCAAACACCATTTCTAGCAACATCTGCAACGCTAATGATCTTGGCATCTATGTTAAGTTCCATGATACTCCAGCCTCCAACTTGGTGATAGACAACACCTGCAACCGCAACCAACATGGCATCCTCATCCATGGCTATGGCTGTGATGTTGACCTACATACTGTGATGAACAACACCTGCAACGGCAATTCGTACAATGGATTCTATTTCTTGAGATTGTGTAGCAGCATTGTGGCAAATAACACATGTAATAGTAACAGAGTTGGCATGTTTCTTTTGGGGTCAAATTCAAACACTGTGGCGAACAACTCTTGCAATGGCAACGACCTTGGTATCAGCTTCGCTCGTTCGAATTCCACCACTGTGGTGAACAACACCTGTGTCTACAACATGATTGCCATCTACCAAAGCGACTCGCAGGGGAGTATAATATCGAACAACACCCTCCTCAACAATTTCGAATATGATATAGCTGACGGGGTTGAAATTGAGCAATTCAATCCATCCGACTGGTATGACAATGAAGAGGAGAACCCCGAGGAGTTATCCCTACTAGGTGAGGAGTTTGATCCTGTAGTTCTCCTGTTTGTTGGATTCCCAGGAATCATAATGCTGTGTGCGGCATGGAGAATGCTGGCAGGAATGAGGAAATTCGACTAAACAAAGGATGGGAGGATAATTATATGAAAACAAGATGGATACAACTGATTGCAGGATTAGCTATGATGGTACTTTGCATTTCAACATGCACAACCACAACTAGTGCTGCTGTAATATGGCAAGACGACTTCAATGATGGAGTCCTAGATGGTTGGACATTATACGGATACTCAGTCCTCGAATCACTAGTCAAGATAGAAGGCAACTTCTCGGCTGCAGATGGCA
>JBHLQM010000127.1:0-4771 GCA_048884785.1 Candidatus Thorarchaeota archaeon
GAAAGTGATGCGATATCGGCCTTCTCCATCCAACCACTGCACAAGAAAACTTCCCCAAGTTGATAGGACTGAAACGGCGCCTGTACTGTTGGATACCGGAACCAGATGGTCAATGTCGGTATAGTTTACATAGAAGATTGGATCATTCCCGATTGGAATATCCAATGCCCCAACTGAAGGCACTGCATATGTGTAAGCTATTCGAATAGTGAGGGTGAATGTAAGAGTCTTTGTTTCCGACACAGCTTCGGTTGCTGTAAGATTGAATTGGTAATTACCTTTGGATAGTCCTGTTACTATAAGTGTGACAGTATAGATTCCATTTCCAACCTCAACATAATTGATGGTGATTCCCGATGAGGTAATTGTAGCACCTGTTATGCCTATTGACCTGTCTACATCAGTATAGTTCAAAGATATCGCCACATTTGTTTCAACAGGTGTAATCACAAGCGGATAGCTTGGTGATGAGAGGAAACTGATAGCAGGCCGGTACCTGAAGGTAATCAAAAGTGTGTCACTATAGTAGTTTGGACCAGTGGGGTCAACGACAACAGTAATCTGATGCTCACCTGTAGAAAAACCGGCTCCAGAGATTGTCAATTGATATCTACCATTGCCCAGAGCACTTATGGAAATGGAATACCCACTTACAGAGAATTCGGACTGGAGTAGGCCTAAGATTGGATCGCCATCATATTGATTTCCTAGCTCGCTCACATTAACCAGCAGTACAATGACAAAATCGTCTCCGCTAGGAAAGATCAGATCGCTAGGTTCATGATGGAGATATATACTCAAAGGCCGAATTGTGATGGTGACCAACATGGAGGCATGCTGGTAGAGGGCGCTTGAAGAGTAGAGGGTCACATTTCGTTGGTAATTCCCAACTGCCCAAGAAGAAGTATCAAGAATAAATGAGAAGGCCCCAAATGGTGTGGCACCAACTGTAATCTGATTGAGGTAAGTGGCAGATATTACAGAATTGCCATTATCTGCGTCATACCATGTTACCGTGAAATCTGAGCTATTCCCATATGGAACAAGCGAATCATACGCGATATTGATGAAAGTTTTATGCGCTCGAATGGTCAAGGCGATAGTTAAGCGTGCATTCTCGTAATCTGTTTTGGATAGAGTAATGTTAATCAAGTAGACACCAGGAGCTTTTGTACCAACGTCGAAATTGACCGTATACTCACCACCTGATACCTCCACAACACTTGCCACTATTCCAGATGGCGATTGTATCTGGCTTGCTGTGGCTCCAGCAATTCCCGAGAGACCATGATCAACATCATTGTATGTGATAGTCATTGAAGTGTCGAAGGCGTATGGTGTTGTCAGTGAGTTGCCGCCATCGCCATAAGCTGCAGTATGAATATCTCTTAGAGTGAAAGTAATTGCGACAGAGGCATCAAGCAGGTATGAATTACTCGGTGTAGCCGTGATTTCATAGATATAATCACCTACGCTGAGACCCACAGAATCGAGAGTTATTGAGTACGTTCCATCGCCATTATCAGTTGGCAATCCAACGAATGTGCCATTTGTTGTAATAGTTGCCCCGGAGATTGGTGATAGAGTAATCTCATCGCGCAACATAATATTCACAGTGAAATCATCGCCATACGGCGCGGAGGGTGGCGTAGAGTAACTCAGAATCGTGCGGTGGGATAAATCGAGGTCAAAGTAAGCTGATGCTGGATTGTAGTAGGAATGTGCCGATTGAATATTGATACGCCATCTTCCAAATGTTGGAAGATCTGTGGTGTTCACAGCCTTGCCGTATCGACCGTCACCATAGTCTTCGAGCAAAACTAGAACTGGACTTCCACCTATAGTCCAATTCATTGTGAGAGTAGCTCCACTCACAAAGGAAGAATCAACATCATCTGTGAGGTTTACTTCCACATACAATAAATCTCCGGCAATTTTGGCAGCCAACAGGTCACCAATGGCATCGCCTGGTGCATCCAAGGTCAAGGACGAATCATGTCGAACAACAAAGCATCTCTGATACATTCCAACTCTGCGATTCACTGTACTTCCTGAATCATTATAGAAGGCAGTTAATGTCCAAATGCCAGCCTTTGCGGATGAATCTAGCTGCTTAACCCACTGTGGATTGGTTATTGGTCTGACAACTTCTGCTGAAACCGAATAGAATGTCTTGGGAGAGTTCTGACTATAGTATTGAGTCAAGAGATAGGATGCTGAAGGCAGAGTATCTGCCACTCGTATTTCATCAAGTGTCCCATCGAAGAAGGCAGGATTTCTAACTCCAAATTGGCCATCAACGAAACCTCCTCCAAAGCCCCACTCTCCCACGTAGGACACATTATTAAACGCACCTGAACCGGACCGCAAAAATGTATTATCGACACCATTGATGTAGATCTTGTGGTTAGTAGGGGTATCTCGATCTATTGTGCATGCAAAATGATACCATGTATTTGCTGCCCAAGTTGTTCTTGCAGTATAGATATAGTATCTTGAAACAAAGTCATCATTCTCAAGTTTAAAGACCATAGCACCAAGTCGAGCACTGGCTCCAGTGTAATCAGTTCCGACTAATGCGACATGCATGTCGTTGTCTCCGCTGAGATACTTGGAAAGTATCATCTGCGAAGTTGGCGATGTAGGCCCAAAAGCCGTGTTCAATTTGAACCATCCAGATATTGTGACGTCTCCAGGCGGGTTAAGGTTCTGAGATGAAGCAACAACAATTCTATCGTCTGTTAAGAAAAGCTGCCCTCTCCCCCAAGGAGTAACGACATCATCATTGCCATTCTGAGAAGCATCATATGTTCCTGTTGAATCTACGTGTGTGCCAGTCGTTTGTTCATCCGTTACCTGCTCATTGAGGTGCCAAACAGCTGCATACTCGTTGTCCCAGACCTCAGTTGGGTCCTGCATCGAATCAACGTAGGAATTTCCGTAGTACATCGTAATGATTGTATTGACTGTCGAGGATAGATTTGCTCGGACCCAAGTGCGGAGGTATGCGTGGGTCGAGTTGTAATTCTGATTGAAGACCTCAATCTCATGCGCTAGTATTGAGCTGCCTGAAACAAATACAATATCATCCCCATCACTTTGAACATCTGTATGAAGATCTGAGTCTGTAATGTTAATTAAAACAGGTAGATTGACAACATCTGAGGGGCCAACAAGTGACGAATCTACAGTGATTGCTTTGCTGTACTTGAATGAGGGTAGCAGAAAGGTGGAAGACCCGGTTGTTGTATTTGTCGAACTACTCCACTCTACTCCTGATGGTTCAGTGAGAGTGAATCGGGTTGCTGCATTTGTAACCCATGGAGTACTGCCTTCTATTTCCATTTCATCGGTAATGTTGAAAATATCTGTGATAGAGAGAGAGCTTCCAGTCCGACCAATTTTTAGGTCATGTAGAAAGTTTTCAGAGGTGAATGTAATCTTCCAGAAACCAAATGAATCAACCGACGCCTCCGAAACATGAAGCAATCCTCCAGTTACAGTCCAATCTGTAAATTTGGATTTTACTTGACCAAGAGGATTGGTGACAGAAACGGCCACCCAGTCCTCATAGTGATATCCTACCGAAAAAGAAACGGATTGCACATCAGCAGGAGGGCTAATGAAAGCATATGCTGTCCAAGTTACAGTTGAGGCATTTGTAACTGAGAACGTTGTTCCGGAAGAATAGTCTTCTGCATATGTACTTGAGAGCTGAGTCCACTGGGAGCTATTGGATGTGAAGATTCCTGTTGCTGTTACATCAAGGGCAACACCTTTTCCAATATATCTGGCAGGAATATCTGAGAGGATGCCCGAATTAGACAATTCAATTTCATCTGAAGTAATTTGTGTAATTTCTGAATGAAAATCAGAACCTGTACCAATTGGTAATAGGAAGAATAGAAACAAGGCTAATACTGCAATGCATCCTCTTTTCATGGTCGAGTTCCTCCTTATGCCATAAATTCGTATACTCCCGAGTACAGGGAACAAACTTTCAGTGGTTGGCAATAGGTGAACATGTAGACAATGGATTTGCATAAAATCTATCCTCGCTCAGACCCTTTCCTATTTTCGATTAGCATTGCGATTTTAAGAAAAATTGCTGTTTTTGATGAAAAAGAAAGAGGGTTGAAGCGAAGGATTAACCCTTGCGCTTCTAATCTCTCATATCAAGGCTTCTGAGAAGTTCATCAACCAGCTCTCTTGGTAGTTCACGGGCTTGCTCAATAATGGTGTCAATCTCATGAGGCTGTACGCCTTTCGCCTGGAGTTCCTTCCTGAGTTCCTCAATCTCATAATCACTAAGTTTCTCTGTGATCTTGAGCGGCTCCTCTGTCCTTATCTCCTTGGCAATGTCAACCTTCTCCTCAGGAGGTAATTCTACTTCCTCTTCGAGTGGTTCGGCTACCTCCTCTTCATCAAGGAGAAAGATTCTCTCTTCATCCTTCTCAACCGGGAGTACGGCTCTTGCCTCCTCTTCACCTCTGAGCCGAGCTCTTGCGTCAGCCGCAACTTCCTCTAAGACTTGCTCAACAGTCTTGCCATCTCGTCGAGCGGCCCGGATGGCCTCCTGATTGATGACCTCTTTCACGAAGGCGGCCTGCTCGCTCATCTTCATCTTTGAGATGTCAGCCTTGAACTCATCAAGCTCATCAGGACTTAGGCGTGTCAGGATGGAAAGCTGGACGAGGATCTCACCCATCTCGGGTACCGCAACAGGTATGGAATCCACAGGCATTTCAGATGCAGCTCGCACTATCTTGAG
>JBHLQM010000128.1:0-4744 GCA_048884785.1 Candidatus Thorarchaeota archaeon
TCCTCAGACGAAACGACTTCTACACAGTTGCTTGTACATGCAACATAGATTAGGGAACCAAACACAACGACTGATAGGACAAGCCACACGCCAATAGCAAGTGCGACCCTTCCTGACTTTTTGCTGGACATTCTTGCTCCTCTCCATAGACCGAGGCTTCTTGTTGTGATTCGCTGAAATCTTAGTGTCTCTGCGAGCCGCATCCGGCTCGATGGTAATCGTGTGGTATCAAAATCACGCGAACACCTCATAATAGTATTACATGTTACACGTAATAAGCATTTTGGTTACAAATCTTATCCGAAAAATATATTACTGTAAGTTTTAATGACTAACATGAAATCCCCCGAACGAGGATGTTCTTCTTTCTGTTCTCAACGGGTCAATCGGGGGATTTCGCAGAATCTCTCTCCCACTCAATTCTGGCAAATCTTGCCGCCTATCTTGTAGAATTGGAATGTCTTCCCTCAATCTCTGAGGTCTTATACTTTCCAAACAGATGAAATCATGAAAATCCCACTACTGGAGGATGAAGTCTTTGGACACAATGAATGGCACGCTATTGTTTGGAAAGGACTGGAGAAGTATGTTGAATCATCTGGCTGAGGCTGAGAGTCTTGTAGATGTCTACCTCTGTTCCAGTGCTTATGGTCATGCTGATGATCGCGACGAAATGGTTGCTGAAACTCATGGAGTACGGATTATCTATGTCGGAGAGGATTACTTTATTGTTGGGCCGCGTAGACCTGTACACTCGAGCGTTATTCCTATGGGTTGGATTTCTATGATTAGAATCCGTGAGGATAGCGAGAACACAATGATGGTAAGTCTTGTGGAAAATGAAGGGCATGAAACGGAGGCAGGAGTTCCTGAGATAGACATGGAGCACTAACTGAACACTATCATGAGTACGACCTTCATGGGTTCCGCCCATTTATATCAATCAATTATCCATTTAGCATTGTGATTAAGTAATGCCATTCACTCCTTATCATTTTGGACCTGCGTTACTCATCGGTGTTGTTTTGCTTCCTGTAGTTGATCTATCAACAATCATTGTCGCTAGCGTTGTTCTTGATTTGGAACCACTCGCAGTATTATTGTACGGAATATTTGGAGCGCCTACTGGAACATTGCAACATTTAAGTTCTGATTGGCTTTGAAAAAAGAAGGGTGATTACATGACAGATTTCTATTCGCGTCTAGCAAAATACTACGACCAGATGTACTCATTCATAGATTATCAGGGACATTCTAGTAAATTACATACAATCATTCAACAACATAAGAAGTCATCCGGGAATACCTTATTGGATGTAGGATGCGGGACTGGAACTCATATTTTGCATCTGATGGACAAGTACCAAGCAACCGGATTGGACCTTAGCAAAGATATGCTAGAAGTCGCACATGAAAAATGCGGGAGCATCGACTTTATTCAAGGCAATATGGTCACTATGAACCTTGGTCGAAGTTTCGATGTCGTCACCTGCCTATTTGGGTCAATAGGATATTTGACGACGCATGAAGACTTGGCAAAGACAATCAATGCTTTTTCCAAACACCTAGTATCTGGAGGCGTTGCAATCATTGAGCCACTCTTCACCCTAGAAACAGCACGTGGGGGCTCGATGGGAATTCTCTGTCTTGATCTCCCTGAAATCAAGATTGCCCGAACAAATGTGAGTAGAAAGGAAGGCAATTTGGTCTTTCTTGATTTTCATTTCCTTATCTCAACAAAGGAAAATGGGACTCAGCATTTTGTAGATCCTAGTCCTATGGGTGCATTTTCGAAGGCAACATATTTGGAATTGATGCAGGAAAGTGGGCTTTCTGCATCCTTCATTGAACCTGGTCTAACAAAAGACTGTCTGTTTATTGGTGTAAAGAATTAAGTGGAACTCGAAAATTCTTCCCCTTTCCACTCATTGATTAGGATAATTGTGAATAACAAACTATGGAAGTTGCTACATTCGGAACCGGCTGTTTCTGGTGTACTGAGGCTGTGTTCCAACAGTTAAAAGGTGTTACCTCTGTAGTGTCGGGCTATTCCGGCGGTCATGTAGAGAATCCCTCCTATGAGGAGGTCACAACAGGTCGGACTGGTCATGCAGAGGTCTGTCAGATTGAGTTCAATCCAGATGTAATCTCCTTTGATGGCCTCTTAGAGGTGTTCTTCAACACTCATGATCCCACAACACTAAATCGTCAGGGCAATGATATCGGCCCGCAATATAGATCAGTCATCTTCTATCACACTGAAGAACAGAGAGAGATTGCCGAGCGGAAAAAGAGTGAACTTGAAGCAAACAAGATGTTCAGAAAACCCATTGTGACAGAGATCACTGCCTTCACCAAATTCTATCCTGCCGAAGACTACCATCAGAACTACTTCAGAAATAATCCTAACCAAGGCTACTGTAGGTACGTCATTGCACCAAAAGTTGAGAAGTTTGAGAAGGTCTTCAAATTGAAGTTAGGAAAAACAGCCAAAGTACCATGATGGCTGCTGAAGGAAAGGCTTCAGCTCTGATTGAAAGGGTAAATCCCAATCATGTAGAATGCTCTTCCAAAGAGACTCAACACTCTCTCAACAGCATATGTGTATTTTATCTGCACCTGAAAGGGGTTGTCCGATGATATCTGTATCACTGTTGTTGAGTGTTCTGCGTTGAAATTGTAAATTGCTGACATTGTTTGAACAGAAGCAAGCAGAACATTTTCAGTTCCAATCCAAGTGCCATTCTGATACATAAATCGAATCTCTGCAGTTGTATTGCAGACCACAGTTACCCAGGTTACACTTGGTCCTCCGAACCCGACTTCGATATGACCATCTGAAATATAGTCGACCGTTCTAGTTGTATCCACAGCCTGTGGGAAGGGAATAGAACATACTGCTATAGCAAGGAGTATGCCAAGAATCAGATACGATTCAGGATTAGGACGTCTCATAATACTTGGCTCCTTTGAAGTTCAATATTTACTCTATAATCAACTCTTGACGACTATACATAGCTTCTCAGGTATATAGAGCTTGAGAATAGGATACTCTCGATAGTTGAGAATTGGCATCAGAAACGAATGTAGAATACGACTGTGGAAAGATAGATAGGGCAATGGGAGGCTGCTATTTTGAGGTTAGTTGGAGGAAACAAATAATGATCAAGATACCCTATAGTGGAGAGAAAATTGCAAAGCTTGAATCAGTAGAAATCACCTATGACACGTTTGGAAATCCCTCCTTCCCGCCTATGCTGCTTATCATGGGACTAGGCGCACAAATGATTCGGTGGGATGATGCATTCTGCAAGGCGCTTGCTTCACAGGGTCACTGGGTCATCCGTTTTGATAACCGCGATGTTGGACTATCTACGAAGTTCGACAAAGCTGGCACCCCTCATATCATGTCGTTAATACAGGGAAAGAAGGTAGAAGTTCCATACAGGTTGAAAGATATGGCTGCTGATGCCGTGGGTCTCCTCGATGTGCTTGGGATTAAATCAGCAGATGTTGTTGGCGTTTCGATGGGAGGAATGATTGCTCAAAGTATGGCAATTCATTATCCTGAACGGATTAGAACACTAACATCAATCATGTCATCAACAGGCAATCCGAAACTACCACAGGCAAAGCCCGAGGCTATGACTGTACTGTTTTCCCCGGCGGCTTCAAACCGTAATGACTACATTGCCAGTGAGTTGAAGGCTGCGAAGGTACTTCATGGACCCAAATTTCCCCTGAATGAGGAGTATGTTCGCAACTATGCAGAGCACTCCTATGATAGATGCTACCATCCTTCAGGATTTGCTAGACAGCTGGCAGCTATTCTCGCCTCTGGAAGCCGGAATGAAGCATTGACTAAACTAAAGATCCCGGCTCTTGTCATACATGGAAGTCTAGATCCTCTGGTTCCTGTCGAAGGTGGAAAGGACACTGCCAGCAGCATCCCTGGTGCAAAATTGCTCATCATCGATGGGATGGGACACAGTTTTCCTATGGAGGTTGTTCCGCAAATACTTCAAGCTATTTTGCAGCATACTGCTCTGTAGGCAGCTAGAATAATGCGTGAATGAAAATAAAAATCGATATCCAAGTAATTTTCCAATCAGTGAGTGAAATCAAATTAATTGCAGACTTGCTGGAAACCCTTAGAGAATCTGGTGCAATCGAGATTTGTTTATGCCCCTGCAGTACATATAGACATCCAGGTCAATGCTAGGGTTCCAACTGAATTGTCCATCATATTTTTTTCTCATATACCTGAAGTTCAAATTCTGGCGAATGGCGCAAACCCGGGACATACATCGCCTCTGCATTTTGACTCAATCTTTTTCTCTACTTAACTTTCAATCAAAATGGGGTAGGGAAATTCAAGGTTTCAATCTGCTATTCCAAGTTCTCTCACCATACGAAATAATCTTGCGCTTTTGAGCATTAATATTTGGAGAGTTGCTTGTACTGTTGTAACATGAACCAGAATTTTGTTGAATTCAGAACGTTTCTTAAAGATCAGAACCTGAATGAGGATCAGATTGAAACATCTCTGGGCATAATCAATAGATTCAGTGATTTCCTCTCATATTCTGGAAAGAAACTTGAAACTGTGTCCTACAATGACCTGTATACTTTCTCTGAAACTCTTATAGAGGACGCCTCAAACACCATAGAGAACTATGCTGCTTTGTACAGATTTGCCAATTTTCAGAAAAACAATGAACTAATCATTGCCACACTCGAGATT
>JBHLQM010000129.1:0-4726 GCA_048884785.1 Candidatus Thorarchaeota archaeon
GAGTATGTATCAGCAAAAAAAGTGGATCCATTTCTCAGCATGTCAGCAGAAGCTGCAAGGGCGCTAGCTTTGGCATCATCCAATGTCAATGCTTCATCAACTGGCCACCACACCCTTTGCAAAATCTGGGCAAAATCCTTTGGAGGTTCAATATTCAGGCTTGCTCCTCGGAGGAGAATACCGTACAGGTGAGTATGTGCGGTAATGAGTCCAGGTATAATAACGCAATCATCAGCATTTATCACAGTATCCTTTTCGCCAGTGAATTTGCCTGATTCAACTTCTACTATTCTATTTTCCTCAATCAAGATATGACCACTCGGAATAATTGTGCCTTTGCTATCACCAGTGACAATCATGCCATTTTCTATTAGAGTCCTATTTACCACAGCTATCACCCATCTGCAAGAAAAATGACATGCATCATTTCATTTAGCCTTTCCCGAACGCCAAATCACCTAGAGTTCCATATCTACTCGCTTTATGGATCCCTTGCTCGATCTATATACAAGACCATCTTTCTCTAGCTGAATCAAGACCTCTTCGACTTCTTCCTCTGACATCTCTACTGTACCGGCATTCTTTTTCAAACGCGCTAAACTAACACCTCTTGTCTTGTCTGTTGTAAGCCTTTTCAGAAGCAAGAGGAACTTCTCGGCTGGAAGAAGACCACTATTTATGCCGGTATCCGATTCATCAATGTCTTTTTGCTCTTCTATAACGGTTTGCTGAGGAGTAGCGGCATCTCTCGCCTGTAGGAGTGCCGCCATTAGGTCGAGTTTAGGCTTCTCTTGCTCAACGTCCTCCTTCATTTCCGGCTTGAGATCCAAAAGACTAACCCCCTCCTCGGCTTCACTATCTTCAGGGATAAATGGAATTGGATGCTCTTCAACTTCAACTCCCAGCCATCTCGAGTCAACATCACGATTGACAGATGCAGCTTTCAAAAGCTGACTTCTGTATAGCTTTTCAATCTTCTTTCTTTGAACTTCTATCTTGCTACCCTGACAGGGAGTTATTCCAAGAAGCAGAATTGCTCTCTCAGCCTGCCCTCTAACTCTAGAGTGGGAATCCTTAACCACATACCTAAGAATCTTGAGAATACCAGAGAATCTTGATTCTTGCAGATTGATAGCTTCTAGAAGTTCTTGTTTCACTCGCCAATCAGGATCTGCAATTAGATCCATTATTATACCAGTCGTAGAAGTGATTCCAAGATTTCCTGCTGCTCGTGCAACATGTACCCTTTCTTTCCAACTGCCTTCTCGCAAGAAGGGTTTAAGATAACCTATTGTTGAGGAATCCACAATCTCACACAGATATGGTAGAAGTTCATGCTTTTTCTTCGCAGATAGAATTGCTATGGTCTTTATCAAATCCTTCTTGGCAGGTTCTGGATACGACCCTAATTTTGAGATAGTGCCAATTGAGATTGTTTCTATTTTGTCTTTTATTCTCTTCTTTGCCCAATCTATTCCTAGCTTGCCTAATTGAGCCATAATTCCAAATATTGTCGCTTGATGTTCCTGTCCTACCTTGCTGAGAGCATCTATCCACCTTTTTTGTTCTGTTGAGGAAATTGGGCTGCCAAGGGTTTCAAATTTCTCTTCAATACCCTGTAAGACCTGCTCTCTTTCTGCTGGATTGATATTCTTCATGGAATTAAATAGCTCTGATATGTAATCTCCATATACGTGACGACCTGCCATTCTATACACAAGTCTCCTAAGAGTTGCATCAGGTGTTCCTAGTAGACTCATGGCTTTTGGAAGAAGTGATGTCCCGGTTTGGTAGGTCATAAGCTTGGCTGCTGCGGAATACATAATTCCCAAGTCCGGGGAATCAAGCGCAGCTGAAATCGAACGCATTTCTCTAAGTTTCTTAGCTTCGATTTTTGGGAGCTCTGAAGGACTTCCTGAATTCATTGGGCTTTTTCCTCCTCAGATATTCTTTTCCTTCGAGCTGTACTTCTTTTGCGACTTGCTTGTTTTCCAGCTTTCTTCTTCGTTGGCTTCCCCATATATTCTGTCAGTGGTGCCTGTACTCCTCTGGGCGCTTGCTTCAGGTCTTTGGCCTGGTCATCACCTTCGCCTGAAACGTCTATTGGCTTCCCATTCAGAGTGAGTTGTGTTGTCGGCCCCTCACGAAATCCAGTTCTGCTAGTATCAGTTTCAAGTTCAATCAAGTAGTTCTCATACAATTCAAGTAGTGTCTTTGATGCCTCATCTGCCTCAGGAAGTGTCTTAGAGGTGATACCTGCCTGACGGAGTATTGTTCTTCCATGCACCGAGCGATTCAATTGGACCAAGTTGAGAATACCATCTTCAATTCTGGGAGCAGCTTTTCTATATTCCTCCAGTTTTGCCTCCTCCAGCAAGGGAACCAGATACCCAAATCCATCCCGCTCTAAGGATGATGAATCTAGATAGTCCAATTGATAATTCTCTATGAGAGATGTTACCTTCTTCGCACAGTATGCCCGTGCATCATTCCTAGCTTGAGGCCAATCTTTTCCCTTTAGGACAACTTTGAGAATTTCGGATGCTGAGATGTCCAAAGCAAGCGACAGTGAGTGTAAATCTAAGGCACCAAAAACAGCATCCCTTATCATTACAAGTAAATCAGATACAACCTCACCTTGATGGGTTTTCCTAGCTTCTTTTTCGATAGTTGGATAAATGCGATGCCAAGGATGTTCCTTTCTGTCTTTCCAATAACCCTTCAGCAATTCAACTACTCCGTCAATATCGCCGCGTTTAGTGAGGTCACATATGGTATCCACATATGCGAATTTTCCGCCTTTGGGGGCTTGACGCGATTTTGACAAAGCATTCTGCCTCACATATACACAGGTTTCCAGTCATAAGTCCGATAATAGCTTTTTTGTGGTTGTGTTATCTTTTCTCCAGCGATACCATTATCATGCAGGCAATTACAATGACTATCTGGGATGTGTGATTCTCATGAAGGTAAGGTATGGTGATAGGGTAGTGCCATATCCTAGTCATCTTCTCATTGGTAAACTCAATATATGTGGATTATCCTATCAAGATGCGGGCCGAATCGTAGCAGAAACCCGTATGAGATTCTCAAGGATAGTGCCCACTGAGTATGAGCTACATCAATACATAGGGCGAATAATACCAGAGAGCAACAGGTCCGCCCAAGAGAAATTCAAGACTATTGTTGAGTATGAGCGTGCCCGGAGAGAGGAGGAAAACACGCCGCCACTAATTGTCATACTGGAAGGGAGTTCAGCAACTGGAAAGTCAATGCTTTCACTCCCAATAATTGCTGGTATGGGTACCACAAGAATACTTAGCACCGATAGCGTAAGGCAAGTACTTCGGTCTATTTACTCTAGCGAAGATTACCCAGAGCTCTTCTGCCATACGTATCAGGCTCACAAGTTTGCATTGGAGGGTCCAGAGCATCTGGAACCAACTGTACGTGGATTCATTGCCCAAGTTCAGAGAATGACTGGTACAATTAAAATGACAATTGGGCGCTATCTGTCCGAGGGAGCCGAAGCAGTTGTTGAAGGTGTACATATTCTGCCAGGATCATTGCAGCATTTGGGACCTGGCATACTTGAACTCCTGGTACATCCCAGTAGTGCTCTCCATCGGGAGATGTTCATGTCGAAACACGTCGCAGGTGGTCTCAAATCAGTAAGCGCTCAATTTGCAATCCGAGAGAAAGAGTTTGACGCTGCCCGAGTGATACAGGAATTCATGCTATCCGAGGCAACAAGAAATGAGGTTCGGATCATCGAGTTTGTCGACTATGCGTCTGCCATGCCTGTTCTCTTTGAATCAATCTTAACGAAAATGGATGAACTTACTCGTCTTTCGTGACATCTAGAAGATAATAGAAAGGCAAGTCAATGCGCCTTCGCAACGTGCAAACTCAGAAGTATCTAGTGAAACGGTTTCATATCCCAGTTCTTTGATGACTTTCGTAGTTACTGGATACCCTTTTGGCAAGATTACAGTCCCATTAACTGTAAGTGTATTTGCGGCATATCCTTCCCTATCTGGAATAGCATTGTAATCCAACCCAATGAATGCCTCATTGTCTGCGAATCTTCTAGTACCAATGAGTACGCCACGCTCCAAGTATGTCACGTAACTCTTCAGATGTATGATTTCTCTGTCCTCAACAGTGTCTACTTGAATGTCCAGCTTCCTCCTCATCTGCATAACACCTTCTAGGTTTGAGCGTTCGGTGAGGCCGCTGATCAGCCTATCCTCAACGTGAATCACATCGCCTCCCTCAAGGGTCCCGGGCGTTTGGATTCTCTCTATTGAGAAGTAGTTCCCAAGTATCTCTTCAATTGTCTCCACTTCTATTTGTCTACTTGGAAATCTGGGTCTAGTTACTAATGCTCGACTTCCAACAACTACTGATGTATCCTCGACAAAACAGGAGTCAGGCATTTCATCCTGAGCATCAAGCTGAATTACTTCGAGTCCTAATTCTTCCAATGTGTGAGTGTACTCATTGTGTTGTTCCAGAGCTTTCTTTGTGCTGACTAGATGATGTTCAGGATGAGAAGAGATGCATTTTGCATAACTTCGTCCTGGCGGTCTAGTTATAGCTCTCTTGGACATATCAGAAGAATAGAGTGGAGTCCTAATAACTCTGTGCGATAATAGCAGTTCCAAAAAAAGGGGAGAAACACCCGCTCTGGGCGGGTGTATCAACTAGATTATTTCTTCTTCTT
>JBHLQM010000130.1:0-4661 GCA_048884785.1 Candidatus Thorarchaeota archaeon
TGGACTGCATTGATTGTGCTGATGATTTTCGTTATCGCCGAGTATTTCCTTCGTTCATGGCAGAAGAGTGAATCAACTAAAATTGAAGCAGATGCAGATAGGAAACGCTAATCTCTATCAGCTGCAGCATTTAGATTATGAATATCAATACAGTGTTTTTCGAGCAAGCATCTCAAGCGCATACAGAAAGAGTTCTTGATGTTGTAAAGCAATACTTGGAAAGTGAAACTGGAATTGAGCATATTGTAGTGGCTACAACTGAGGGCAACGTAGGCGCCATCTTCGCAAAAGCTATTACAGAGAAGAAGGTCATTGTTGTAACACATCAAACGGGATTCCGAAAACCCAATTATAACGAGCTGGATAGTGAAAAAAGAAAAACCATCGAGAAGGCTGGTGCAACAATCCTTACAACAACCCATGCTTTTGCGGGAGTGGACAGAGGGATTCGAAGGGCGTTGGGAACCTATACGACTTCTGAAATTCTTGCCTATGCTTTCAGAACATTTGGTCAAGGTACCAAGGTTTGTGCCGAAATCGCCATGATGGCTGCTGATGCGGGACTCGTTCCTGTTGACAGAGATGTCATATGTGTGGGTGGTACTGGACGTGGTGCAGACACTGCTTGGATAATCAAGCCAGCCAATACAAATGAATTTGTGGAACTTAAAATGAAGGCATGCCTATGTAAACCATTGAATTTCTAAATCTTTTCTTCCTCTAGCTTCTTCAGCAGACGCTCTTGAGCCTTACTTAGCTTTTCTGGTACGCGAATCTCAATCTGAATCAGCTGATCTCCCTCACGGCCATCATCAGCATGGACTCCTTTTCCCTTCATCCTGAGAATGGTGCCACCTGTTGTTCCCTTCTTTATTGAGAGCTTGCTCGTGCCCCACATAGTTGGGACCTCAACTTCGCCTCCCAAAGTGGCCACAGAAAATGGTATCTCCATGTCCATAAAGACATGGAGTCCTCTTCTTACGAAAACATCATGCGGCTCAACCTGAAACACAACAATCAAATCGCCCGGAGGACCGCCTCTAGGACCTGCATTTCCTGCTCCACGAATTCGTTGGACTACATTATCTTCAATTCCGGCAGGGATTGGAACCTTAAGCTCCATGCGAGTTGTTTCGAGACCTGTGCCCCTACATGCTGAGCAGGGTGATTCAATACTCTCACCAGCTCCTCTACAAGTTGGACAGGTTTGCGACACCCTCATGAATCCTCCCATTTCACGAGTCACTTGGCCTCTTCCATTGCATGTTTTGCATCTAATTGGTGCAGTTCCAGGAGCCGCACCACTGCCAGAGCAGGTGGCACATCGGACTTTTCTTCGTAGAGCTACTTCTTTGTCAATCCCAAAGAACGCCTCTTCGAATGTTAATGGAATCGTGACTCTAAGGGATTCTCCCTGAGGTGGTCCACCTGCAGCTTCACGACCACGTCGCCCAGTGGCAAAGCCAAATTGCCTAAATAACTGGTCGAATAATGAACCAACATCATCCATGTTTATTCCCTGAAAGTCTGCAGTACCATACTTATCATATGTCGCCTTCTTCTGAGGATCACTCAGAACGTCATAAGCTGCATTGATTACCTTCAATCGTTCTTCAGCTTTCGTATCACCAGGATTCCGATCTGGATGAAGCTCCTTTGCAAGTTTTCTATATGCGGCCTTAATCTCATCTTGACTGGCATTCCGATTCACGCCAAGCAATGCATAGTAATCTTCGTTTGCCAAGAGATTTCACCGTTTTAGATGGTTTTAATCCAAATCCTCGAAATCCACATCAACGACATCTTCATCATGAGAATCCGAGGGTTCTCCGGTCCCCATCTTTGATGGATCAAACTCCATCTGGGATGGATCGAATTGAGCCTGACTAGGGTCAAATCCTTGTCCGGCTTGGCCATATACCTTTTCAGATATCTTATGTATTGTTTGCTGAAGAGCTTCGGTTTTTTCCTTAATCTTTGTTGGATCATCTGCCTCAATTGCTGCTCTAAGGTCTACGATTTTGGATTGGGCTTCGCTCTTCAAGTCTGCAGGAACTTTATCACCAAAATCAGAGAGCACCTTCTCTGCCTGAAAGATAAGATGATCTGCATTCACCTTAAGTTCAACTTGAGATTTCCTCTTGGCATCTTCCTCCGCGTATCTTTCAGCATCCTTTACCATTCGGTCAACATCGGACTTTGATAGATTGGTCGATGCGGTAATTGTGATTGATTGCTTGTTGCCCGTTGCCTTGTCTTTCGCAGTTACATTGACAATCCCGTTTGCGTCAATATCGAAGGTCACTTCAATTTGTGGGATACCACGAGGAGCTGGAGGTATGCCAGTGAGCTGGAACCGACCAAGGGACATATTGTCACCAGCCATTGGTCTCTCACCTTGGACAACATGGATATCCACAGTTGTCTGATTATTCTGTACCGTCGAGAACACCTGGCTCTTTTTGGTGGGTACCGTGGTATTTCTCTCAATGAGGGGAGTTGCAACACCACCGAGGGTTTCAATGCCTAGAGTAAGTGGGGTTACATCGAGCAGGATAATATCCTTCACGTCTCCTGCGAGAACTCCAGCCTGAGCAGCAGCTCCAAGAGCTACAACTTCATCAGGATTCACGTTCTTATCGCCCTCCTTTCCGAACATTGCCCGTATGACATTTTGAATCATAGGCATTCGGGTTGCCCCGCCGACGAGGAGGATCTTGTTAATCTGTTCAGGTTCCAGCTTGGAGTCACTAAGTGCATGTCTGATAGGGCCTATTGTTGCCTGCACGAGATCATCAGTCATCATTTCAAATTTGGACCGTGTCAGATCGACATTGAGATGTTTTGGTCCAGTCTGATCTGCGGTTAGATAGGGAAGGTTGATGTTCGTTTGCATGACTGTAGATAGTTCAATCTTTGCTTGTTCAGCGGCATCTCTAATCCTTTGCATGGCGGATAGATCTTTTCGGATGTCCATACCAGTTTGCTTGTTGAAGAACTCCACCATCCAATCAATGATTCGGTCATCCCAATCATCTCCTCCCAGTTTTGTGTTTCCGCTAGTCGCTAGGACTTCATAGACATCTTCACCAATATCGAGGATTGATACATCAAAAGTTCCGCCACCCAGATCGTAGACCAGAACTTTGACTTCCTCGCCCTTATCCAAGCCATATGCTAGAGCCGATGCTGTTGGTTCGTTTACAATTCTGAGAACTTCTAAACCAGCAATTTTTCCTGCATCCTTGGTTGCCTGTCTCTGACTGTCATTGAAATATGCAGGAACAGTGATTACAGCCTGTTTAATTGGCATTCCGAGGAATGCTTCCGCATCTTTCTTCATTTTTTGAAGAATCATTGCAGAAATTTCCTGAGGACTATAATTCTTGTCACCTATTTTTACAACGTAGTCCTCACCCATGTGACGCTTGATTGACCTTACAGTGCGTTCCGGCATTGAAACTGCCTGTCTTTTCGCCAAATCACCTACAATTATTTCCCCTTGAGGGGTAATTCCAACAACTGAGGGTGTCAGTCGCTTTCCTTCTGCATTTGGAATAATCGTGGGCTTGCCTCCTTCCATGTAGGCAATACCGCTATTTGTTGTTCCAAGGTCTATTCCCACTACTTTTGCCATTTATCATCACCCTATTTCTGGTCTTTTTCATTGACTTTTCTAGATTCTGCGTTGAAATCTGTTGAACTAGAAGCTTGTGCATCACTCTCTGCTGCTTTTCTATGTTCGCTAGCTTCATCATCATGTTTTGCTTTCTCATCCTTTTCGTCAGAAACGACTGGCTTATGCCTGTTGACACAAACAATTGCAGGCCGCAAAACGCGCTCACGGAACATGTAACCTTCCTGATAGACATCCACAATCATGTTGTCCGGTTGATTATCATTGTTGATAGTATTTATCGAATTATGATAATAGGGATCAAATTCCCTACCCTTCGAATCAATGCGGCGCACTTTTTCTGCTGCAAAGATTTTTTCCATTTGCTGGTGTATCGCTTTAACACCTGCTTTGGTTCCTTCTTGGTCATTCTTATGCTCGATGTTTAATGAACGCTCCAAATTATCGAATACATCAAGAAGTTTCAAGAGTATTCCTTCGCTTGCATACTCTTTGGCTTCTTCAATGTAGTTATTCATCCTTTTTCGGTAATTATCAAACTCTGCTTGAAGCCTCAGATACTTGTCATAGAGCTCTTTTGCGGAATCCTTTTCCATCTCAAGAGCAAGTTCCATCTCATCAATTGGAGTCATTTCAAATACATCTTCTTCCTCAACCTTCTTTTCAGAAGATCTCTTATTCTTATCAGCTTCATCAAAATCAAGAGACACTTCTACAAATTCATTGGAATCTGGCTGAGGGTCATCCGAAACCTTCCTTTCGCCTTTCTCTTCTTGCATTGTTGAGTTTCACTGCCTTTGATGAGCTATCATGATGACAATCACATAACGAAGAGCATCAAATCAGATTTGATGTCCTACCCTAGACTATAGGATACTTCCCTCAGTGACTCCGGCGTTCATCCAATCTATACGAAGAAAAAGCTTTCGAATCGACAATATATTAGTCAAGTCAGAACCGAAAACAAAAAGAGCAGTTCTTGGATGACGAGGAGTGATATGGACGATGAGAAAAGAATTGATGC
>JBHLQM010000131.1:0-4418 GCA_048884785.1 Candidatus Thorarchaeota archaeon
ATCTCAGCTAGCATGCCCTTGAATACGTCTGAAAGTAGAGGATGATTACCAGCTGCAACCATTTCAATGGCATCAAAGATGGTCCCACCTGATTGAAATACAAGGAGGAACTGCTCGAATATCAAATCAGCCTCTTCTGACAGAGTCAGTTTGTAACTATTCATGAGAGATACAGGATAACTAATCACAACATAGTACACTAGTACCGCAGCCATTAGAGAAAGAGGAATTGAAACAAGAACCGACAATGCAAGGAAGACCAATAAAAATGCGACTCCAATTAGAGTTAGCAAACCGCTAAGAATTGAGGCAGATTTTATACCATCTACTGTGAGCCGCATCTTTGATGCAAGAAACACAACAGCCTTTTCCAACTCCCGATTGTCGCCGCGTCCAGCTAGTCTGCTAAGAGGTATTCTGCTGGAAACTTTGCACAGGCGCTCATAGAATGCCATTTCTTCTTCACCATCAGAGTCGGAAATACTTCTCTTAAATTCCACGTATCTATTTGAGAAAATCTGTAAGTAGACTCTGCGTTGTGTATTCTCTGTATAAATTGCTAGCGTTGATGTAGTTTATCACAGGATTTCTAAGGTGTTTGCCAACTTCACTAATTGCCTGAGATAGACTTGAGAATTTGGCGGCAGGCCTGAGCAAACTTCTTTTTGCGATTTCGCGGAATCGCCACACACCCAATGGTACCCACTGAGTGGGATCGATTTCCATGAATACAAGTACACCTGCCTGTTTTCTCTCTCTTTTGACAAGGTGTTCCAAAGCGGGTAGCCTTGTTGCATAATAAGCTCCAACCACGGATGTTGCGTAATCCTTGCGACCTTTGTACCATTCAAAGTCAGAAATCACTGGTGGATTAATGGAGCCAAGCCAACACTCGAGGGCCTCGAATTGCCATGCACTTGGTAGGAATAATAGAACTACAGTGTTTCCAAGAGCGTGGTCTGAATATACTCTGTAATCATGTATCCAAGGTAATCTGAGGACTTCCTTGTGAAGCTCTTTGCCAATAATGTCATCAACTGCGGTGATACTCCATTGAGTAGGAACAAGGCGTCTACGCTTTTTGACCCCCAAAACTCCAACTGAGAGAAGACGCGTCATATGTTCCTGCCTTATTCCACCATCAAAAAGCTCCATAATACCATCCATTGCAGGTAGGTCTGTATCCGATGTTGCCTTATCAACAAGAACTGGGACTTTGGGATTATCATCCAATCTAAAATCATCAAGAGGGGCTGAGGGACCAATTGGCAAGGTCCTTCCAGTGAATACACTCGTGAATGTTGGGCGCTTAATCAAGGTTGCCTCTGTATCAATTGGTATATCTGATAGCGCCATTGTTTGAGTTTCAGAAAGCATCCGAGACGGATTTGCAGCTTCCTCGACTAATAGTCTCTTCTTTGTTCTAACAAGACTGAATCGAATAGAAAGGATTTGATCAAGTGTCTTGTTTAGCCAAAGATCAGGTCGTTCCATCAGCGATGTGTCTTGACCACGCCATGGGGGGATAAGGGGACCTGCCAAAACCTTAGGATAGCCTTGATTACCAACAAATACTGATGGCGGAGATGAGCCATCAAGTGCATTCCCAGTAACTGCGCTTTCAATGTTTACAAGTGCTCTTGCACGCATTAGGAGAGGGCAGGGCTGTACTCCACATAACGACCGGTGCCCCATGCATCTTGAACACATTGAATCCCCGGTTGTTTTGGGTGGACTCTTTGCTGACTCAAGCTTCACTTGGGGCATTGATTCACATCCTGAAGAAAATATGATGTCTTCTTACAATCTAAATCAGTTTTCTGCCTATATAGACCTGTCACTCGGGGAATCCGATTACTTCTTCATTGGCTAGAATGGAGATAGTGACCAAACACGTCTGCTCTCGTGAAGAACAACAGCGATAGCTATCACACAAAGCGCAATGAACATGATGTCGGCTCCATCTGGTGGCCAATTCAGGAAGAATAGGATGTAGACAGCTAGCATACCTACAAACAGAGATACTAGAAAAAGAAATCGTGGTAGCAACCTTTTTCCAAATCGCACAAAAAGAGATAGCGATCCAACTCTTACAAGCTTCACCACGAAATAGTCACCATGGTTATCCTTATCGACGAGGCCCAATTCATTCAATTTGGTAAGGTGATGTAAAGCCAAGCTCGGACTTGAAAATCCAAGAGCTCTTTGGATATCTCTAACACCTAGTTTATCATGTGTGAGCAAAAGGGCATAGACACTCATTGTTCTACCTTTCAGTAGTTTGTTGACAATGTCCCTATGGTCATCCTCAGTCACAACTCTCACATCAATGTAGAGATATAAACGATAGTGAGCATCCTTGCATAAAAGGACGCTCACTAACGCGATAGAATATACTTCACGAGCCAGGATATGGAGCGTTTTCTGTTATGAGGCTATAGAGCTCACCCATAGGCGCATCCAGCAGTCCATTTGCACTCAACCAATGATCCGTTGAATCATATCCCGAGTGTTCTGGCCAGCCCCATTCTGTGAAACCTCCAGTCCATGTTCCGTTAACAAGATTTACCATTCCATCACTTGCGGTATAGCCGACTTGGAAGAATGTGTTGTCTGAGAAGTAAATACCCATGTACAGTTCTATAGGCCAAGTAGATGGAAAGCTTGAGGGTGGATTTGATGCATCTGGCATCTCAGCAATCGCACCGTTCACAAACATTCCACTCAGGGTTTCCCATTCTGCAATTGTTATTGAACCTGTACCAACAATGTTTGCATCATAGGGAGAAAATCCTACTTCTATATCGCCGCCAGTTTCAGTCCGCCACAGCTTCACTACATCTACAAATGCGCCGGGATGACTTTGTGCATAGAAAGCACTGAGGTCTTCATTAACTATAGTGCTATTCAGAATGCAGTAGAAAACAACATCCTCACGTCTGCTGTTTAGGTAATCAGCAGCTCTTATTCCGAAGCCTCCATTTGGTGTGGTTGTGGTTGGAGTTGTAGGCGTCGTAGTAGTAGGTGTTGTTGTTGGGATAAGTCCTCCAGGAAAGAAGACTGTGACAGCTACTAGTCCTGATATCAAAACAATCGCAATCACGACAGCTGAGGTCATCGCTGTACTCATACCAGTATCGTATTGTTTCATTTTATGTCACCTCATTAGGTACACAGAATTGATATGACTCTACGTTTGAAACAGTTCGTTCAAAACATTGAACGGCATTGTACTGGCTTTAGTACGAATGGATGAATAGAGATGCCAACCCGAAGAGAAAGAATAGCAGAGATACTTGAGAGAACAGAATACCCCTTAACCGCAGAGGATATCTGCAGAGAGTTGGACATCAAAGACAGATCTATCGTTTATGAGGACCTAACTCATATTTCAAAATCAATCAAGCACGAATCAAAGGAACTCCTTGTACAACCCCCAAGATGTGGAAATTGTGATTTTGTTTTTAGAGTGAAGGAAATTGCCAAAAGGCCATCCAAATGTCCAAAGTGCAAGGGCCAATGGATAATCTCTCCCGGGTATCTTATACTAGTTCGCAGGTAATTTATATTGAACGCGTCAATTGGGAAATGTATCATTCCACTCCTTTTGTACAATCAATCGATAGCCTGAATTCTATTCAAAAGATTCATCCAGTTCATGAATCTTCAATAGTCCTTGATTCACACGCTTTATGCTAATTACTCGAGTAATCACGAAATCAGACAGACCATATTCAGTTTCTTCCACATATCCGCTAATTACTACAGGAATGCCAACACGGGGGAGGAATTGACATCTATCCATTACATGGGCTGAAACATGCACGTCGTAGGTCTTTTGGGTTTCTTCATCTTGAACAACGAGTACTGTCTTTCCATACCACCTGCGACTGCTAACCTGTGTTGTAGTGCTTCTTCCCACCTCACGAATCACACCTTTGATAACCGCCATAATGATCATTCACTCCAAGTATCTTTGATTTGCCCGTATCGCCCACCTCCGCCGGCAATGTATTGTACTTCTCCGTTTCTGTATGCGCTGATGATTCTGCCAAGAGGTCGATTGTGTTTAGTAATTTCTCCCATCCTAGTGGTCGTAAGAATCCTAGATTCTGTTCCCAATGACGAGATCATTTCATCGTAGAGCTTTCGTACCGGCCTCACTTTGTTTGAATTCGTCCTTAGGGCAAATTGAATCATGTCCAGTAGTGGAGGCATATGGAGGTATGGAGGACGATGCTTCATTCTACTGCTAGATAGCTCACCCATCATTGTAGCCCGATCTCGAACTCCCAGCCGCAATGACTTCCCATCATGAGGACATTTCACTGCTCTTTTTGCAATATCTGTCAATAAGCGCGAATGCTCGCCTGAGTTTTGAACATGGATGTATATGTTCTTGTCATCAAAAAACGGAG
>JBHLQM010000132.1:0-1680 GCA_048884785.1 Candidatus Thorarchaeota archaeon
ATACAATGAGCGGATCTCCATGGTGAAGGTAGCAGTAGTCAAAACAAATCCAAAAACAGTCTATGAAGATATTGCCAGATTACTTGATTTTGCAGAGTATGAAAAGCATGTTTCAAAAGATGTAGCTACCACAATCAAGCTCAATCTATCTTGGAGTAAATTCTATCCTGCCTGCTCAACAAATCCCTATATTCTTGATGGCCTTTTGAGGAAGATGATTGCCGATGGCTATGATTCACGGAGAATCCAAGCTGTTGAGAATGAAACCGTTGTCACTAATATCTATGCAGGGACAAAAGGGAACAATTGGTACCCTGTGATAAAGAAACATAGGATCAGATTCTTGCCTCTCACAAAGGCCAATTATGTTGATGTCAAATTGCCTCGGAAGACACTTGTTTTGGAAGATACCTTCGGAGAAGTCATTGCTCCAAAAGAAATCTTTGGAACAAATATTATCCATCTACCCACATTCAAGACTCATGGTCACACTCAAATGACCGGAGCTCTCAAGGATTCCTTTGGCCTCTACCTGACAAAGAACAGACATCTTGCACATCTCAAGATTCATGAAGTACTTGTAGACCTGCTTTTGCTTCAGCAGACTATATCTCACTCTGAATTTGTGCTGACCGACGGTACTGTGATGGGCGATGGAGCAGGTCCTAGAACTATGATTCCAAAGATTGGCAACATTATGATTGCTACCAATGATATGGTAGCAGCTGACACAGTTCAAACAAGAATAATGGGTCTAGACCAGAATTGTGTTCATAAACTTCAGATTGCCAATGAACTGGGTCTGGGAGAATCAAACCCTGACAACATTGAAATTGTTGGTGACTATGAAGTATGGGAAGACCTTCCCAATTACAAAATGAGTCCAGGCAAGAGCCCAGTTATTGCATGGAATCGTGGATTCCTGAAATTCCCTGGAATGGAAGCATTCTTGTTCCGCTCGCCTTTGATGTGGCTTCCCACACAGCTTTCGGGCCTTTATCATGATGGTTTCTGGCTACCTTTAAAAGGAAGGAAATGGGTGAACTGGTTTTTGGAAGAAACTGAATGGGGAGAACTATGGAAGTCATACAGTGAATAGGAAGTCGAAAAAATGGCACTAAAACACTATATTAAACTCATGCGACCACACCAATGGTATAAGAACTTGCTATTATTTCTACCAATCCTTTTTGTGAACTTTAGAGATCCTCTACCAGCAATTTTCAATTTAAGCAACTATCCGCCACTTATACTCGGATTTCTGGCATTTTGCGCGGTTTCTAGTGGAGGCTATATTTTCAACGATATCAAAGATGTCGAGGAAGATGCACTCCATCCAGAGAAGAAGACTAGACCATTACCCTCAGGGGAGATTGAGAGGAAAAACGCACTCATACTTGGTTCGGTCCTATTTGTGTCCGGTATTGTACTCTCAATTATTTTGAATGACATCTTCTTCCTTCTTGTGCTCTTCTACGTCCTAAATTCCCAGCTCTACAATTATTATCTTCGAAACTGGGCTGTCGTGGATGTGGTTACAATAGGCATGGGTTTTATTATCAGAGCTATTGCGGGAACATTCCTCATTAAAGTCCCATTCACCTCATGGCTGATACTCGGTGTTTTCTTTGTTGCACTTGTGCTGGGTTTTAGCAAACGGAAGAGTGAACTGCAGCTGCT
>JBHLQM010000132.1:1780-4387 GCA_048884785.1 Candidatus Thorarchaeota archaeon
TGGACGATTATATTCAACTTCTTTCAAGCTTTGGTCCCTGCTGTGACTCCATAGGTGTTTTGAATGAGCGACCGGTTATCAGCCTTTGACTTTCACATGCACACTCTACATTCGAAGGATGGAATGAACAAACCAAAAGATCTATTCAAACTAATGAAGAGGAAAGGGCTAAGGGGTTTAGCTCCAACCGAGCATTGGAAGGCATCAACACTAAAAGTAATCCAGAGGGATGGCCATTTCATCATTCCAGCCTGTGAATTCAAGTGTCAAGATTATGGTGAAATAATAGGTCTATTTCTGAATGATGACATTGAGAACAGAACATTTGAAGAGATAGCTGATGATATACATGCTCAAGGAGGGTTGGCTATACTGCCACACCCCAGAGATCCTCTAAGGAAACATACTGCCATTCGAAGAGGACTCCCAGATGAGCTCATCACTAAACACGTCGATCTTATCGAAGGCATTAATTCGCGATGCATCTTCGATATCTTCAACAAAAAGGCTCAACATTTGGCAAAACGTCTTAGCAAGCCATTGATAGCTGGAAGCGATGGACATTCATTCTTGGAGGTTGGTAATGCGAAAACTTGGCTCCAAGATATTGAAACCTCAGAAGACATCTACCAAGCACTCAAGGCAGGAAGGACGCAGATCACGGGCCGTAGCTCGTTCTTTCTTGTCCACATTCCTACAGCGATATGGCAAAGAGTGAGGAAGATTGCATATGATTGATACAGGCGGTCAGAATAGCGAGAGAGGATATTCCTTCATCAGCTTAGGAAAACTTGTAGCAATGATAATTATCGCCGCTGCGATATATGTGATAATGATTTTCTTAGATAATTGGGAAACTGTAATCACCGCTCTTTCTGGTATTCCGTGGTGGTGGGTGCTTCCAGCCATGATGATACTTAGCTTCACCAATTATCTCTTCAGATATGCAAAATGGCAGTATTACTTGCAGAGAATTGATGTGCATTTCTCCCATGCTGATAGTTTCAGTATTTTTCTCGCAGGATTCACACTTACTGTTAGCCCGGGCAAGATTGGAGAAGCTATCAAGGGATACTTCTGCCGTGATGTGGATGGAACCCCTGTGGCCAAGACAGTTCCTGTTGTTGTTTCAGAGAGGGTCACAGACCTACTTGCAATGGTAATTCTTGCTGCGTTCTCTTTTCTATTCCTATTCACTGCAGAAAATCAGATACTTCTGGTACTCGGTGTAGGTGGTGCAGTAGTATTAGGCGCCTTGGTCTTAACAAACAAGGCGTTCTATAATAGAATCCTAAAAAGAATGATTTCCTTTGGTCCATTGAAAAGATTCCAAGATAGCATTGATGTTATTGAAGATACGATGGTGAGAACATTGTCTCCACGGCCAATGATGGTGGGAGTACTGCTAAGTGTTCCAGGGTGGTTTATGGAATGTTTGGAGCTTTGGCTATTGCTGAGTCTTATGTCGGGAGGAGTATTGCCTTCATTTGCTCCTGCTTCATTGTTGCTACTCATTCAGGCGACATTCATTCATGCCAGCGCTTCAGCAATTGGAGCTGTTGTATTAGTTGCACCAGGAGGACTAGGTGCCTATGAGATATATGCACGAGGAGTAATGGAAGTTTTCGGACTTGCAGCCATCGCGACAGCGAGCATTCTTCTCATCCGTTTTGTAACCCTCTGGTTCAGTGTCATTGTTGGTTTTATGGCGCTGGCAGTAGTGACACAAAGGAATAGAAAACGTCAAAGTCTGGTCATTCAAAAATCTCGCGTTGATGAAGGATAGTACAAACTCTTCGGCCTTTGGACACCAATTAGATATAGAGATTAAGAGGAAGATGCCCCTTTAATCAATTAATCCAATCGTATTCCAAGACTGTCAAGAAGAGCTTTGAGATCGGCTTTCGAGAGATTCCTTGCCTCTTCCAATATCACATCGATCTCCTCGGGGGCCATTCCCTTCGCGAGGAGTTTCTCTCTTAGTTCAGCTATATCCTCAGGCCTTTGCTCAAGCGTTTCCGCAACTCTCTCAGGTTCTTCTATTTCCTTGGCTTTGGCGATATCATCAGCTCTTCTCGCCTTTTCTTGCTCGATGACTTCCCTAAGGAATCCAGGTCGCTCACTGGATTTCATTCTTGCCAAATCAGCACGGAATGCATCAATCTCGATTTGTCCTAAACCTGTTAGAGCTGCGAGCTCAGTCAAAAGCTCTTCAACTTCAGGTATGTTGATCTCTATGCTTTCTCCAATGATGTCATCGCTGTCTTTTCGTAATCCAACGGAACGTATCTCTTCATTAATTGCAGCTAGAATTGTTAATGATCGCATTGGTGCAGCGGCAGGAGCAGGTATCTTCCCCTTCTCTAGTTTCTTTAGCATTCGATTAATTGCGCGTATCTGCTTAGGAACACTCCAAACCCGAATGTATAGAACAATCAGGATAGAAGCTAGAATGAGCGCAGATCCTCCACCCACTGTTGCTGCTTGTATCAGAGCCTGCTCTCCAGTTATATCTGACTTCACTTCATAGACAACTACTTGGGTTTCGTATAGATCTTTGGAGAATGTGATAGTAATGTAGAAGGTTTCGCCAGCATTAACTAACAT
>JBHLQM010000133.1:0-4365 GCA_048884785.1 Candidatus Thorarchaeota archaeon
TGTATCGAGAACACAGAAGGCGTTTGGGATGGCGTGGTTCCCTTCATTCATGCCACACCAATAGCCATACCCCACAATTTCTCAGTACAGGCTCATGCCATGCGTATATTGAAGGATAAGATGACCTCTATCGTCGATGCAGTAGAACCTGGTGGTAGCGGCGATATGTATGCTGGCTTAAACAAAGAGGAACGTGCTGCTCTTGAAGAAGTGACAATGATGGGATTCCCGCCGCGTGCATGGTTCCATTACAGGATGATCGCATTCGGTTACACAGGAGTATTAACCACCTTATTTGACCAATTTATCAAAAAAGATTCCTCATACTTTGAAGATTTTTGGAAGGTGCAAGGTTACCTTGGTGCTGACAAGCCCAAGTCACTTGAGCCATATAGGATACACCATGAAACCACAATCACCAAAACTTTGATGGCAAACGACTTGAGAGAGATGGGCATTCCAGTATCGTATTCTGCAGGGGCAAAAGGAGACATAGAGGTCCCTGCTGCATTAGTGATCGCGGATCTACCAGAGGGAGACCTTCAGGGAGCCTCAATATTTGTGAAGAGTGGTGATGCTGAGGGTCGCGTATGTTACATCGCCGGCGGATTCGACGACATGGTCATGATTGCTTTCGGTGAGGAAAACTTTCGTGGTCTTGCAGGTCTCAAAGCGGGAGATAAAGTGGAGATCGACAATTCTGTGTATCTGGCCTCTCAGACATACCACCGCCACCAACTTCCATCACGTGAATACTATGTCTATGATTATTTCCGTGATGCAGATGGTAATCCATTGTATCCTCAGAGAGCAGAGGAGTTTAGAGCTGACACCGGTGCTGGTTCCATCCAATCAGGTAAGTTCAATGGCAAGATGATTGTGGTTCAGATGATCACAGACGAGATTGCATATGCATGGCAGGCTGACTGGTACCGTTCGAAAGTGAAAGAAGCATTGGGTGACCGCTTAGAGGACAATTACCGCCTTTGGTATATTGACAATGCACTACATACACCACCAGTAATCACACCACTCGACTCACCCCCAGTAATAACTACAAGAATAATCAATTACGGTGGTGTCCTTCAACAGGCACTACGCGATGTTGCAGCATGGGTTGAAGAAGGTCAAGCACCTCCCCCAAGCACTCAGTATAAAGTAGTAGATGGTCAAGTGCATGTCCCACCCAAGGCTTCAGATCGCAAAGGCGTGCAACCTGTCATTGATGTTAAAGCAAACGGGCGTGTTCGTGTGGATGTCAAAGCTGGTAAGAAAGTCAAGTTCTCTGCAGTCATCGAAGCGCCACCAAATGTTGGTTCAATAGTTAGTGCGGAGTGGGATTTCGAAGGTAATGGTGACTATCCGGTGATCCAAAAGCTCAAAGACACCAAAAGTAATCGCGCGAAGGTGGAAACCACCTATACATTCTCAGATGGAGGCACGTACTTCCCAGCTCTTCGTGCAACTCTCCAGCGGGATGGCGATTCTGAAACTCCTTATGCACGAGTCCAGAACATTGGTCGTGTGAGGGTTGTTGTGGAAGGCAAGAAAAAGGAGGAGGATGGCAAGACACTAATTCACGAAATGAAGGAGGCACCAGCTGATTTTCAAGAATTCATGGGTAGATTCGTTGAGAAGGTTGTGCAGCGAACTACTGTTGAGCGGGGAGTAGAAATTTCAACCACTGAAATAGGACCTAGAACTGACCGATCCACAAAATTCCAACTTGTTCCTTCAACTCCTATCAATACCATCTACACAATAAGTTTCGAGGATACAGTCCCAGTCATTGGAGTCTTTCTAGAACTCGAAGTTGAAGCCGGAGGAGCATACAAATTAGCGAAGAAAACTATCCAAAAAGCACTGTCGGCAAGGATTGCTGAAAATACAATAGAAATAATCAACCAGATTCTGGAAGAATTCTAATAGCAATATCTAGCGGGCTGAGTTTTCGCTTTCAGCCCGTTTCAACATTTTATGCTGTTCCTTACCATTTGGTCAACCAATGATTCGGTTTTAGATGAGGCTAATTCTGACTTCTGAGGGTTATGAAATCAGCAAGTAAAGTCTTCACGTATTCTCTTTCAGGATCCTTGAGTTCAGATTCAACAAGGTCGAGTACATCTTGAGTTGTGACCTTTTCTTTCAAGTAGGATATTCGCAGATCGTCAATCCCTGCATCAAGAACGATTGTCCTGTCAAGTCCTTCGGTGTTGTCCCAAACAGGCCAGACTGGTAGGTCTTTCTTGTTGGGGTTCCCTGTTCTAGCGAAACTTGCTAGATACTTCATGCAAAGGTCGGTTAGTTTCTTACGACCTGGTTCGTTATGTTTTGTATGTGTCTTCCCCATTAATAATGCCAAATCAGCCACGCCCATTCCTAAAAAGAAAGGTATCTCTGATGCGTGATGCGCTCCAAAATCACGACCCTTGTTTCCAGGAAGAACACTGACTCCATTTTCGTCTATACTTCCCCAATCGAATCTATAGACGTAAACAGGTACATCACTACGAGAAGTCATCTTAGTCACTACTTCATACACACCATTTGCATGCCATAGCATTGAATTGTACTTCCAGACCAAATCATATTCTCGTGTTCTCAATGGTGGATCCTTTCTGAACCACCCAAAGAGCTTCATTTCATCTTTTGTGCAACCAATAATTACCGGAACTTTGTTTGCCCACTCTCCAGATGAAAAGATGTCATAACCTTCCTTTGGAATCACAAAGCCATCAGAAAAAATGGTTCGCCAATTGGCCATTCCAAATTCTCTGGTAGGGATGTTCTTTGTGATTGTGAACGCGGACTTTGACCTAAGGTACGAGTTGATATCATCATCACGCATATGGGCAAGAACTTGCCATGCTTCTTCTTCATTCCTAGCTTTCCCATCTTTCACCAGTAGAGCTACAAGTAGCTCACTGCTCTGAGCTGCTGCAACATCAGGACTCCAAGCTAGAGAAAGACCACTCTCAATAACCGCACGGTGAAAGAAACCCTTGGCTAGCGGAGAAATGAGGAGAGATAGAACATTGAAAGCTCCCCCAGATTCACCAGCTACCGTGACATTGTTTGGATTTCCTCCAAAGGCTCTGATGTTGTCTTGTACCCACTCCAAAGCCTTCACTAGATCAAGAGTCCCATAATTGCCGCTCTTGTCCGCTGGTGAACCACTATTAGTCACTGCAGGGTGAAGAAACCATCCCATTGCACCGAGACGGAAGTTGACAGAAACATACACCATGTTTGATTTCTCAGCCACAGCATTGCCATAGTAGGATTTTGTGTCAGAGGATCCGATAGAATTCCCTCCGCCATGAATATAGAGGTAAACTGGCAAATCGGTTTCTGGGCTTTTAGGCCGCCAGATATTGAGGTAAAGACAGTCTTCTGACCCCAACGAGCCTAGGAAAAGCATTACCTGTGCTGCAGAATTCCCAAATTTCCTTGTCTTACGGATTCCGAGCCAGGGAATAGGATCAAGTGGTGCTTTCCACCTAAGTTCTCCCACAGGAGGCGTTGCATATGGAATCCCTTTCCAACACCATACGTTTTCCTCTGAACAACCAGACACCGTACCGTATTTCGTTTGGACATCTGCATCATCATTCCAGTCGCCCAGTTCGTACATATGGTCAGATGGTTTGGGTGCGAAACGACGTTTGATGGGTTCAGAAACAGCTCGTTTCACTGAATTACTAATTCTTATTATGGGGGAAAATAGACGTCCCAATTTCATCATCCGCGACACTGTTTCACACCATTACCTTCAGGTGCAAAGACGGCATGATAATTGTTTTCCTCAAATAGCAACATTTTATGAAGTGCCATTAATTCAGTGATATCTTAGGTGATGATTCCAATGAAAGCGGCTGTTGTGACTAAATTTGGACCTCCTGAAGGAGTCCAGATTCAAGAGATCGAAGTACCTAAACCGCAGTCCACTGAATTTCTGATTAAGAACCATGCAACCACTGTCACTTATGGTGATGCAGCGCTTCGTAGGATGAAATTCCCAGCAAGAGCAGTCTTTGGTCTTTTCATGGGCGGGCTTGGAAAAGGTAAGGTATTTGGCCATGAGTTTGCAGGAACGATTGAATCTGTTGGCAACGATGTGACTCGGTTCAAGCCAGGGGACCAGGTCTTTGGATCTACTGGAATGAAGGGTGGGGCTCATGCTGAATACATATGTTTGCCTCGAGATTCGATGGTAGCAATTAAGCCAAGTACAATGACCTTCGAACAAGCAGCAGCTGTTCCGATAGGATGTAACACAGCTTTGCACATTCTCAAGGGAGCGAACATACAAAAAGATGACAAAGTCTTGGTCTATGGGGCATCAGGCTCTGTGGGGAGTTATGC
>JBHLQM010000134.1:0-4357 GCA_048884785.1 Candidatus Thorarchaeota archaeon
ATCATAGAGTAGACAGGTTTTTGAGGGATTGCTTTCCAAATCGACAACCTCGCTGACTGGATGTTCCATTGAGGTAGGTATGAAATGGTCGGACTTCCTTTCAAAACACTTGATGATGTTGAATACGAGGGAAAACGTGTTCTTATCCGTGTTGACATAAACTGCTCTGTAGATCCAGAAACTAAGGTTATCACCAACGATTCAAGAATTCAGGCAATGACACCTACTCTGAGAGAGCTCTCTAAGAGTAAAGTTGTCCTGATGGCCCATCAAGGAAGACCTGGAAGTGATGACTTCATCTCCTTGGAACAGCATACTGAGATTCTCAATAAACTGGGATTCAATGCTAGGTTTGTTGATGACATCTTTGGTGAGAAAGCTAAGACTGCTATCAAGCATGTTCAGGTTGGCGAGATTCTAGTACTCCAAAACGCACGAATGTTCGATGGCGAAAACAAGACTGGTTCTATAGAAGAAGTAGCAAAGGAACCCATTGTCCAGGAACTCTACCCACTCTTCGATCTCTTCGTCAACGATGCCTTCGGAGCTGCTCATAGGTCTCAAGCATCAATTGTAGGATTCACTGCAGTACTTCCTTCTGTCGCTGGCAGAGTCATGGAGAAGGAAATTCGCGAGCTCAGCAAAATCACTGCGAAGGAGATCCACCCTTGGATTCTTGTTCTTGGGGGAAGCAAGGTAGCAGATAAGGTCAAAATAATGGAGCAATTGCTAGGGATTGGCCGTGCAGATGATGTTCTACTTGGAGGACTCATCGGCACTCTCTTCTTGATTGCCAAGGGTCTTATCCCTCAAGAGTATGGTAGACCAATCGAGGACTTTGAAAAAGCTCTTGGAACTGCAAAGTACCTGCTGAAGAAATATGGGAATATTGTTACGCTTCCGGAAGATGCAGCTGTAGAGAGAAACGGTATTCGAGTAGACTGCGAATTAGACGAGCTCAGTGGAGATCCCTTCCTTGATATTGGCGCACGCACCGCTGAAAAATATGCAAAGATTATTAGACAGTCAAAGGTGGCCTTTGCGAATGGTCCGATGGGCTACTTTGAGAAGCAAGAATTCAAGCATGGAACTGAAGTCATTCTTCGAGCTATAGCTGACTGTGATTGTATCACTGTTGTTGGCGGTGGACACGTTAGTGCCATGGCTGAAGAAATAGGCCTGTTAGATAAGATACAGCATGTAAGCACCGGAGGCGGGGCCACAATGAACTTTTTGACAGGCAAGCAGTTGGTCCTTGTTGATGCACTGGAAGCAGCTGCGAAGAGGATGGATGCTTAGGTGCAATCACTCGAGTCCATCATCTACTGGACTCCACTCATCTATCTGATTTGTATAAACCTCCTAGGATACATTGCAATGTGGTGGGACAAGTGGAAGGCCTCCAAACAAGAATGGCGCATCGCTGAAGCAACTTTGCATGTTATCGGAATCACTGGCGGCGCGATTGGCATCTTTGCTGGAATGTACAAGTTTCGTCATAAGATACAAAAAAGATCATTTCAAGCACTAGCAATAGTCGGCTTGGTTGTATCTCTAATCATGTGCTGGCTTATATTCCAAGTATATTTGTAATACTATCTCAAATAGTGATAACTTCTCATTATGGAATTTCCATGAACATTCAAAATAGCTAATCGTTTCTTCTATGCTGTCCCGAATTAGTTACTGACAATTCTCAAATATATGCTCAATATGGAATTTAGCTGTATGTGTATTTTGCTATTGGCAATTTAAGGTGCACAGAAACTTCGGGAGCACTTTTGCAGCTTTTTTCCGTTTTTTGATTGCGGTCTTGCAGACGAATTTTTTGAATTTCAAATAAACCCCCGAAGGGTACAGACTACTGCAAGGCCGACTTATCTATTCTCGGCATTGATTCTAAAAGGTGATTCTAAGAATGAGTAACGGAACCGATCCAAGCGATCCACTTACTGAGCCTTTCCAATATAACGATCCAAGCGATCCACTTACTGAGCCTTTTGTACCAGATACGAATCCATTCTGAAATGGTTATGACGTAAAGTTCTTGCCAAACACTTGCCTTGAATCCGATCGATAGCAGGGTGTTCTATTATGTGCTTTGTATACTATCTGAAACAATAAATCCTTCAGTACGAACAGTTACATTATTTTTGTGAAATCCCGGAATCTCGTGTTTCCTATTGAAACAATTATCAGAAGCGACAGAATCGGTAGTGTAAGAGGAAAGCTAACATTCAATACAGAGAATCCATTGGTTTTTCTCGAATCCGGGGTGAGATTAGATGACTATTCGCTAGATAGTACCTACGATATGAGAAATGAACTTCTTATCGATGGTCATCAATCTAAATATAAGAGAGATTTGTTAGAATTTGTCAAGATTCGCATTTACCCATTTGTGAAAGTGATACGTCCATATTCGATTGATGGTGTCGAAAAAAAAGGTGATGTATACCCCCCTTCTTCAAACGGCTGGTATGGCAGAATGGCAAGGGCGGTAAACAAAGGTATATACTTTATTCAAGAAGTCGTTGACAGAGACTACTATTGGATGACGATAGTAAATCCTATTGATGGTTCGATAATGGAATCGCATAGCATCAAACCATATGAGCTTGAAATATTAAGAATGGAGGACTCTTGGATGAAGTTCAATGAAATCCAAGAGTGTCGAGGGAGAGACTTCGGTGAGAAATTCAAATCAAAGTTGATGAAATTGCTTGATGAAACCGAGCTTTCGTGGGATGAAATCAGTAAATTAGCACATGGAACTCCGATACCCATTATTCAAAGGGGATCCACAGTCCGAGAAACTCTAACAAAGCTCGTTCCAATTTCAGCATATACTGAAGATTCGCGAGATGAAATTCTGGCATTCCTTGCGTGGGTTGCAAAAGGTGAAAATCTAGATGAGGATGTTGTAGAGTTTGTTGAAAGGATTGGATTCTTACCCCATTTTAGGTCATTGTTAATTAATCATCTGAAAATACTATATGATAATAAACCAACACCTCAATATCTAGATTTGATTAAATCTGCAGCTAGTGAAAGTCCGAATTGGAGTTCATTTTCGGTTGACGAAACACAATCCATGAGACCCCATGCAATACTTCGATATAGGATTTTTGAACTTGCTCCCAATTGGTATAAGGACGCCATTGAAATGGCAAAAGGATTCAATGAAAGTCGTGAGATTATTCTCTCTTTATCGCATTCTAGTATTTCAAATGATAGCCAACGTCAAAGACTTCTGATTTCAACAATGGGATTTAGCCCTCGTGCATACGTTCGACCTCACAGCGTCGGTCTTCAAAATCTTGTTTATATTGGAGCGGCACATAGGTGGGCGCATCGACACCTAGCATATTCATTGAGTTTTAGAACAAAATCAGGAAAATCTATTCATCTTCAATCTATAGTAGTTCCTCCATTAGGCGCTAAGAGAATAGAATCAGCACTGCCAAAGATTCAGAATATTGAATGGTCAGGGTCTTCCATCAATCTGGATTTATATAGAGAAGCAAAAGGAATTTGGACAATGAGAATTAAGCATATCCTCAATTCCATCAGTAGAAATGAATCCTTACGAAATTTGAAGAAGAAATATGGTGATTGGTTCGGAAATGTACCTCATACGCTTTCTAGAGAAGAGGCAAAAATTGTAGATATGATTAATTCCACGGTTTTCTATCTTACTCATCTAAAAGATAAAAAAATACAAAAATACTGGAACGTCACAGAAGAAACTGCAAAACGAGTTTTGATACACCTTCGAGATCAGAATATAGTAGATATTTCATATAGATTCAATATGAGTGCAGATCTTATTCTTGCAGGAATTATTGTAGAAGGTCAACCAGAGTCTGTGTATTCAATAACTTCAGCTCTTATGAGAAACTGTCCTACTACCCGATCTATGGTTTCTGGTAGCGGAAAAATGTCCATTATTAATTGTAGAATCCCAAAAGAAATGCAAAGTGTACTATTCGAGGATTTTCCAAGATTGGCTAGCGATAATGGAATTGTTGTTAAACCTCTCACAATAACGGGACATAGAAATTATGAGGGAAGTCTATACCAGCGTATCATTAGAGAAGACGGTACTTATGATGATGATGTATCTCATTTTCTGTCCCAGATTAGATCTCTGCCAAAATCACAGGATGGGCTTGAATAGGTTATCAATTACCATAATAAATCACGCTGCAAAGACAAAAATAGGTAAAAGCCGGGTCATGCCCGGCTAGACAGCATAGATTAACTAAAACGGATGAGTTTCTGGAACAAAAGGCTCAGTAAGTGGATCGCTTGGATCGTTATATTGGAAAGGCTCAGTAAGTGGATCACTTGGATC
>JBHLQM010000135.1:0-4327 GCA_048884785.1 Candidatus Thorarchaeota archaeon
GAAATACACTCAGATATTACTGGTCACGCTTGAAATTGCTTCTTCTAGCGTCATTTTATATCCTTCTTGCCATGCCGCATCAAAGGTCGTGATATCAAGCTTCATGCGTGTCATCTTCAACTCGCGTTCATACTCTTCCTTATCAGCCAATGCAGGAAGTGTGCCAGATATTTCTCGTAATGCACTTGCTGTTCCAAACAGCTGTGCTGCATACTTAAAGTTCCTTTTCGCATTGGCCAAGATAGCAAGACGTTCGAAACATTCAGCCAAGCCATCTTTATCACCAATTTCATTGAATAATTGCAGGCTTTCGGTATGCCATTTACTTGCCTCATCAAACCGACTCAGATGCAATGCATCATGACCCAGATTACCGGTCGCTATTGCCACGCCGATCTTATCATTTAGCGCACGATAGATGGCGAGGCTTTCTTTATGAAGTGAATAGGCCGACACGTAATCCTTCTGATATCCAGCAAGAAGCCCCAGATTGTTGATTGAACTCGCAATCGACCACTCATCACCTAAATCACGTTTGATTGCCAAACTCTTTTCCAAGAATTGCCTTGCAATCCCGTAATCACCCTCATAGGAGGCAATCAATCCCAATTCATTATAGGCACGAGCGATACCATGCTTGTCATCAAGGTATTGATGGATTGACAATGCCTCTTCGACATGTGTACGGGCTGCTTTGAAATCACCTTGATAGACAGCTAATGCAGCTGCAGCAGTTAACACTTTACCACGGAGCGTTGTTGGCATTAGTGATAGTTTGATGAATGTTTCAAGCCATTCGCGTCCCTCACCAATATAATTGTGCATCTCCCAAAAACGCCAGATAGCTCCACACATTTTCAAGCCTAATTCAGCATCGTGCTGTCGGCTCCATTCTAACACCGCACGTATATTTCCGTATTCTGAGTCAAGCCGGTTGACCCACCGAGTTTGACTATTAGCTCTTAATTCCGGTTCAGCCTGCTCAACAAGCGTGAGATAGAACTGCGCTTGATGTGATCGTATAACATCCATCTCGCCACTCTTGATGAGTTGTTGATATGAAAATTCACGGATTGTTTCCAAGATATTCAACCGGAGGTCACCATTCACGTCTTGGGGGGGTTTGATGAGATTAAGGTCAACCAATTTTTCGAATCCGTCGAAGATGTTGATGCGTTGGCCATCACCTGCATTGCATACAGCATCAGCGACTTCGAAGGTCCAGCCGCCCACGAACACTGACAGTCGTCGAAGCAACCGCTTTTCAGGCTCATTTAGAAAGTTGTAGCTCCATTCAATAGCATTATGTAATGTCTGTTGGCGCTCAGGTGAATCTCTTGTTCCACCGCGTAAGACGTCGAAGCTATGATCCAGTCGTTGCAGCAGTGCATTAGGCGAGAGCATTCTGATGCGAGCGGAAGCTAGCTCGATCGCTAATGGCAGCCCATCCAGTCGGTGACAAATCTCTGCAACAGCAGGCGCGTTCTCGTTTGTAATGCGGAAATCTGGTTTCACAGATTGAGCGCGCTGGATGAATAGCTGGACAGCAGAGTATTGAGAGAGCGGTTGCAGGTGAGAGATTTGCTTGCTAGGGGGTAGTTCCAGGGGTGGAACAGGAAGCTCTCTCTCCGCCCGCAGACGAAGAGGAGAGCGGCTTGTCACAAGAATCTTTGTTCGCGGACAACCCTCTAGCAAATCCGCTACCTTCAAAGACGCAGGAAGAACTTGCTCGAAGTTATCAAGGATCAGTAGAATCTTCTTCTTATGCAGGAAGGCTTTGAGCGACTCGAACAAGGTGTGTTCTCCAGTGGTTTCTGTCACACCAAGGGTTCTGGCTATTATTGGAATCACCAGCTCTGGGTCCGAAATCACTTCTAACATCACCAAGTAGACGCCATCCAAAAAACGATCACGTAGCTCGAGTGCTATTTGGATTCCAAGGCGTGATTTTCCGCAACCGCCTGGCCCAGTCAAAGTTACTAGCGCAACATTATCCTGTAAGAGTAGCTCACAAGCAGTTCTTATCTCCTGCTCACGCCCAATCAAAGGATTTCGAGGAAAGGGAACGTTTGTCAATGGATGTTGAGTGGAATCCTCTCTTTCCTTCTCCTCTTGGCGCGATGCTTCAAATCGTTCAGTCAGAAGAAGTGCAAGGTCATTCTCGACTAGTTCTCTAAGCTCATCTGGAGTAGCAAAAGACTTGTAGCAACCAACATTCTGATTCCGGATTTTATCCAACAGTCCTTTCAATGCAGGTTCCCGATCTGGCGCAGGGCTTTTGATGTACAACAGACGGGGTATCTTCGTTGAAAGATTGTATTCATCCTCCAGTCCTGATATCTTCTTATCTGGGGCTATCCAACCGTAGGACTGCCAGTAGATCCCGATGAAGATATGGCTCTGGGCAAGATATGCTTGGTAAAGGTCGTCTGCTGGATGCGGCCGCGCACCCAACTCGAACATAACCGGAGCAAGCCGAAGCTGGAGGATGGCCTGATGCACAGCCTCACGCTCTTCTGCAAGTTCTTTCAGTGTTGAGCTGACAAAGACACGCAAGCGGTAATCTGGTGTTCGGATTATGCCCGATTGACTCTTAGAATCTTCCATCTGTCACTATTCCAAACTAATAGTTATTGCAAAAGAGATGAAATTATGTAAATGAACTTAGTGGACCTAGCTTATCCTCAGAGGCAATCTGAAGTAGAAAACCCCGACCTGCGCTCTTTGTTAAACCAAGAAAGTTGGCTGTGAAGGGGGACGTACAGATGGGGGCTTTAGAGGTTTTCATGAGTTTTATCCTCGTAGTCCGCCAGACGCGATTTTGACTCTTTTTCGAAAGCAGCTTTCAACCTATCTGCTATAGCAGTCTTGTAGTCCTCACTACAGGATGTACCGAAGTCCGACACATGAAAAAGAAAAGAACACTCTCCTCTCTCAGAATGGTCTAAAAAGCTCTATTAAAGCCCAAAAACTAAACGACAATGATTATATCCGAGTTGCGTGTATGAGTTGCAGGGTTACTTTTGTACAGATAGTCAGACTAGTGATTTAGCCGGCAGCAGAGTCTTTACTATCCAAGGCATCTGTTCCTTTGAACGTCCAAAGAGGTGAAAACATGTCTAAGGACAAGAAGCCTCAGCCTCCAAAGAAGGAAGAGTCAAAGACCAAGCCCAAGACTTCAACACCAAGGTAATTTTCTTTTTCAACTAATTTGAAGTATCAATTGTAAGCGAGAGAGAGTGTGCTGAACTCTCTCTTGCATAACTCAATTGTTCAGAGAGTGCATTTCTAGGAATACACTGGCAGTGGAAAGCTCGATTGGAGGATATTGTGTCCATACGAATCTGCACCAGAAACACTAAGGTTGAGGCACGCCTTTTGTGTCAACATTATTTTCATTGCTGATGACATGTCCAAGCGCGAAACCAACCTAATGGTGGACCTCAAAAGAGAAGAGAGAAACATGTATTTGTTCCAAACTACGTGATGGTGACGCAATGATTTTCGAGCTTAGCCTCTTGGTGGCAATATATGCCATCTGGATCCTGACACTGGTCAATGCAATGGTCTCAAGCGAAGAGGTTTCATTGACCGTGGCCACACTGCCATTCATTGTCACGTTCCCCATTGCATTGTTTCTCGCTGCATCAGCAGAGGTGTTTTTCCCAGGTATTTTTACCGTTGATGTGCTACTCACTGCAGTAGTAGGAGTGCTAATCTTTGTGAGATGGGTCATGGCTATAGTTGGAGAATAGGCTAGATTTTGTTAGGCCATTGCCTAGAAAAAAGTGGAGAACGCTACTTGTCTCTTCGTTTGAATTCTGTGTATCCACAACGACCACAGGCAAACCGGTTGTAGTGCTCAGCCATGAATGTGCCTTTCTCGCATCTAGGACACGCTCTCTTTGTGTTTGTGACCTTACCGGTCTTGGAGTCAACCTTGTAGAGTTTGTTTGACATTTATTCTCCCTCGCCTGTCTTCTTTGGTTCATGACGTTTCAGAATATGACCGAGTTCCACGCGCTTCATCTGGTCGGCATCAGCATATATTCGCGCCTGTCCCTCAGAGACTCCAAGCCCGAATTTTGTTTCCATAATGCGGATGACCACAGTTTCCTTACTGGCATCGTATTGTGCGACGATCTTATCAAGAACATCGGCTCTGCTTGGAGTGGTGCCTCCTTGGTGGTCTACCCTGAACTCAACCTCCTTTCGAGCAAAGGTCTTGTTTTCGGTTTCTTTGATGATTTCAAGTTTCATTGGCATCACTCGATGATAGTATATCCCCTATACCAGGGTTCAGGCAGTCCATTTGGGGTTGTCTAAT
>JBHLQM010000136.1:0-4271 GCA_048884785.1 Candidatus Thorarchaeota archaeon
AGCGGTGGCATGAACCGTACAACATTGGAGAAGTGACCTCCTATCTCGACAATTAATCCTCTCTGATAACAAGCTGTACGAACTGCCTTGGCATACTCGGTCCAAGGTTCTTTACTTTTCTTGTCTTTTACAAATTCTACACCTAGCATCAGTCCTTTCCCACGGGTGTCTCCAATAAACTTGCATTCGTCCTCTAGTTCCTTCAAACGGGGGAGAAAGAGATCTTCAGCTAGCTTACCAGCATGATCCCATAGTTTGTGTTTCTTGATGAATCTCAGTGTCGCAACACTTGCTGCGAGGGACACAACATTGCCTCTGAATGTTCCTACATGTGCTCCTTTCTCCCATGTGTCTAGTTCTTTATCGAACACAAGTACTGATAATGGCAGGCCGCCTCCAATTCCTTTCGAAATCGTCATTATATCCGGAGTGATACCTGAATGTTGACAAGACCACATCTTGCCTGTTCTGGACATACCGGCTTGAATTTCATCTACGATAAGAGGAATCGAATTCTCACTTGTAATTCTCCTCACTTCTCTGAGGAACTCATCAGGTGCAGGAAGTGATCCGCCCTCTCCCTGTACTGGTTCAATAATAACCGCAGCTGGGTCAACAACTCCTGACTTTGGATCTTCTATTACATGCTCAATGTACTTCACGCATTCAAGACTGCAATCCGGATATTCCTTTCCAAAAGCACAGCGATAGCAGTATGCGTAGGGTACGAAGTGAACTTCAGGAATCATAGGCATCAAGTCTTTTTTCAACGACTTGTTTGCAGTCAAGGTAATTGCACCTGCAGTCATTCCATGATACGCCCCTTCAAAGGAAATCATTCCAATACGACCTGTATTGAACTTCGCTAGCTTCATTGCTGATTCGACTGCATCAGAGCCTGTGGGGGCGACAAAAAGGAGCTTGGCAATACCCCTCAGTTCCTTTGGAAGTATCGAGAGTATTTCATCAATAAGCTCCATCCTAATTGGGGTCGGAAAATCTAGAGTGTGAGTCAACTTACCCATCTGTTCTCTTGCTGCTGAAACAACCTCTGGATTGCAGTGTCCAACATTTACGACTCCTGCTCCTGCAAAGAAATCGATGTATATGTTGCCATCAACATCTTTCAAGGTTGCACCTTTTCCTTCTACAAAAGCAACTGGAATGGCTTTTGGATAGGAAACTGCGGCACTTTCGGCAATATTCTGTTTTTGCAACACCTCTCTTGATCGAGGACCCGGTGGTTTATTGATAATTTGTGCTGAATTCGATAAATGCAGGCTTTTCAACTCATCATCTGACATTCTAGTTAAGCCTCCACAATTAGTAGTACTTTTTGGACATCCAGAAGCCAGTCACAGTTCCATGATGTCCAAGAATTTCAACTAATCAGCAACACATTTCCCTATAACCATTGTTAAAGATATCAATCGATTTGATGTACACATCGGCGAATTCATAGGCAAACCCTCTATTTTTTACAAATTAATTCTAGAGGTCAACAAGTTGGTTTCTAGTGATGACGCTACACCTCAACAATCTCAGGTAGCTCTGAAGAGGGAGATTGGCTGGTTTGGATCTTTCGCCATGGGGTACGCCGATGTAGGTGCCGACATATACGTGGCTCTCGGTCTTGTGGCAGCATATGCAGCTGGATGGGCACCTGTGGCATTCATCATAGCTTCAATTACCTATATAGCGACTGGTCTTGCATATGCTGAGCTGGCTACTGCATATCCCTACGCAGGTGGTGCTCAAGTCTATTCTATGAAGGCATTCAATGACTTTGCAGGATTCCTTGCAGGATGGCTTGTTATGCTAGATTATACAGTATGTACCGCTCTTTTCGCAATAGCGACAACTGGATATCTCTCCTTCTTCTTCCCAGTTATAGCGCAAGCAAGTTTCATAATTACATTTCTTGGCTTTGAACTGACAGTCAGTGCCATAGGGCTGATCGCATTCCTAATTGTGATTCTTCTCATTGGCATCAACATTGTAGGAATCAAAGAAGCATCCAATCTCAATATTGTAATGGTCGGTCTCAATATTGCTGTGCTCTCCATAATCATGGGTCTAGGAATATTTCTTGCATTCAATACTGGTCTGTTTAACGCGCAAATTGTAGTTCAGGGGCTCCCTGATCAGGTAGGGCACATATCCTATATCTGGAGCACCGATTATAGTAATCAGAACTTTCTCTATGCTGTCACACTTGCTATGAGCTCATTCATCGGAATAGAGTCAATAGCACAAGCAGCAGAAGAAACAAAGCGGCCTGACAAGATTATACCCCGTGCCACAAAGATGTCAATCATCTCGGTTCTTGTGTTTGCAGTAGGACTGTCTCTCATAAGTCTTGGAATGATTCCATGGGACACATTAGCTGCAAATCTTTCCAACCCCATCTCCGCCCTAGTGCAGACAATCCCCTTCTTTGGCCAGTCGGTGTACTTCCTAGCAATCATTGCCTTCACAGGATTTGCGATTTGTCTTGTTTCCTCAAACACAGGCATCATCGGAGTTTCAAGAGTAGTTTTCTCAATGAGCAACTTTGGACTATTCCCAAAATGGTTCTCCAAGGTCAACACAAAGACTAGGACTCCAGTGAGAACGATAATTGTCTTTGGCTCTATAGGCGCAATTATGGCACTCATTGGACACCTCGACTGGGTCGCTGATCTTTACAATTTTGGTGCTCTTCTCTCCTATTTAATGGTCAATATTTCTCTCATTATTCTAAGACAGACTGATCGTGAAACATACCGATCTTGGAAAGTACCATTTTCTCTGAGAATTCACGTGAAAGGAATTCAATATGAGGTTCCACTTCCCAGTCTACTTGGAATTATTGCCTGCTCATCAATATGGATTCTAGTTGTGCTCTTTCATCCCATGGGAAGACTCCTAGGATTCAGTTGGATGGGTATTGGTATTATCATCTACACGTTGCACCGACGTCACATTGGCAAACCCCTCTTGAGTAGGGAGATTGGCGCGACGATTAAACCAATGACTTACAAGATGAATGCCCTTGTACTTCTCCGTCCTGAAGAAAAGAAAGAAGTAGCTGAATCTATTTCAGGCAGTCTTGATGCAAGATTTCACCTTACACTGATGAGCATAATATCAACAGACAAGTGGGACTTGCCCCTTTCAAAAGCAAATGAGTATAAACAGCTGTTAGAATCTGACCTTCAGGAAATCGCTTCAAACTTGGAATCATCTGGTTTCGAAACCGAGTTTAATGTGCAATTAGGCTCACTAAAGCGAATCGTCGCAGACCTCGCTGTGTCTGAAAAATACGATTTCATAGTGTTGCTACGTGGAAAGGTGTTTAAGAAAGGGAAGAGAAATGGGTTCGAGGATATGATTTCCTTTGTTTCTAGTTTGGCTCCTGGTAAACTGATGGTGGTACGCAGATAATGTCGAAGATACGTGTCATTCTCAACGTGACAATAGAGTCACGAGACCTTGATGATGTTTCGAGAGCGCTAGCAGAATTACCTGAGGTTGCTGATGTCTATGAAGTGACTGGAGAGTCCGACATAGTAGCAATCGTGGAAGCAGACGATGTAGTAGACTTCAGAAACATGTTGAAGAATAAGATCTTGAAGATTGATGGCGTGAAGACAACGGTTTCAAGCGTCATCATGTATGTTCATAAAAAAGATGGTGAAAGCCTAGACTAGATTGGGAGGGTGATAGATGGGTACTATTGATGATGCTGTTCTAATGCCAGTATCGGGTCAGATTGAGTATTCAGATATGGTCGCAGCGATGCTCCCTCTTTTGAAATTTCAAACCAGCCAAATCACACTTCTTCATGTAATAGAAGCTCCAATTTCAACTCCATTGGGTTCAGAGGGTATGGAAGAGATATTCGAGGAAGCCAGGATAAGGATTGAGCCATTGCAGAACTGGCTAAACAAACAAGGATATGTTTCCAACATAAAACTCGTTACTGCACGCAACGTGGCAGCAGCAATAGCTGAAGAAGCAAGCACAACAACGTATTCCCTCATCTTCATGATGAAGCGACGAAGGAAAACGGGGCTTCTTGGATCTCTTTCGAAGAGTGTGACAGAATCTGTCATTAGGATGGTAGATTGTCCTGTTGTAACAATTCTTGTTTAGGCTGTGTCATCTATTGACTCAATAGATCTCTCTAGAAGAAGCCCTAAGGAAACTTATAGCTGTCAGACTTCCATATACCAAGAATGCAAGCCAAATGATAGCTGTGATCAGTAACAGATTTGTCTTGAAGAAAA
>JBHLQM010000137.1:0-4271 GCA_048884785.1 Candidatus Thorarchaeota archaeon
TTTTCTTCAAGACAAATCTGTTACTGATCACAGCTATCATTTGGCTTGCATTCTTGGTATATGGAAGTCTGACAGCTGTAAGTTTTCTTAGAGCATCTTCTAGAGAGATCTACTGAGTCAACAGATGACACAGCCTAAACAAGAATTGTTACAACAGGACAATCTACCATCCTAATGACAGATTCTGTAACACTTTTCGAAAGAAATCCAAGAAGCCCCTTTTTCCTTCGTCGCTTCATCATGAAGATGAGGGAATACGTTGATGTGCTGGCTTCTTCAGCTATTGCTGCTGCCACGTTGCGTGCCGTAACGAGTTTTATGTTGGAAACATATCCTTGTTTGTTTAGCCAGTTCTGCAATGGCTCAATTCTTGTTCTAGCTTCCGTGAATATCTCTTCCATACCCTCCGAACCCAATGGAGTTGAAATTGGAGATTCTATTACATGAAGAAGAGTGATTTGGCTGGTTTGAAATTTCAAAAGAGGGAGCATCGCTGCGACCATATCTGAATACTCGATCTGACCTGATACTGGCATTAGAACAGCATCATCAATAGTACCCATCTATCACCCTCCCAATCTAGTCTAAGCTTTCACCATCTTTCTTATGAACATACATGATGACGCTCGAGACCGTTGTCTTCACGCCATCAATCTTCAAGATTTTATTCTTCAACATGTTTCTGAAGTCTACTACATCATCTGCTTCCACGATTGCTACTATGTCGGACTCTCCAGTCACTTCATAGACATCAGCAACCTCAGGCAATTCTGCTAGCGATCTCGAAACATCATCAAGGTCTCGTGACTCTATTGTCACGTTGAGAATGACACGTATCTTCGACATTATCTGCGTACCACCATCAGTTTACCAGGAGCTAAACTAGAAACAAAGGAGATCATATCCTCGAACCCGTTTCTCTTCCCTTTCTTAAACACCTTTCCACGTAGCAACACTATGAAATCGTATTTTTCAGACACAGCGAGATCTGCGACGATTCGCCTTAGTGAGCCCAATTGCACATTAAACTCAGTTTCGAAACCAGATGATTCCAGGTTTGAAGCGATTTCCTGAAGGTCAGATTCTAACAGCTGTTTATACTCATTTGCTTTTGAAAGGGACAAGTCCCACTTGTCTGTTGATATTATGCTCATCAGTGTAAGGTGAAATCTTGCATCAAGACTACCTGAAATAGATTCAGCTACTTCTTCCTTTTCTTCAGGACGGAGAAGTACAAGGGCATTCATCTTGTAAGTCATTGGTTTTATCGTCGCGCCAATCTCCCTACTCAAGAGGGGTTTGCCAATGTGACGTCGGTGCAACGTGTAGATGATAATACCAATACCCATCCAACTGAATCCTAGGAGTCTTCCCATGGGATGAAAGAGCACAACTAGAATCCATATTGATGAGCAGGCAATAATTCCAAGTAGACTGGGAAGTGGAACCTCATATTGACTTCCTTTTACGTGAATTCTCAAAGAAAAAGGTACTTTCCAAGATCGGTATGTTTCACGATCAGTCTGTCTTAGAATAATGAGAGAGATATTGACCATTAGATAGGAGAGAAGAGCACCAAAATTGTAAAGATCAGCGACCCAGTCGAGGTGTCCAATGAGCGCCATTAATGCGCCTATGGAGCCAAAGACAATTATCGTTCTCACTGGAGTCCTGGTCTTTGTGTTGACCTTGGAGAACCATTTTGGGAATAGTCCAAAGTTGCTCATTGAAAAAACTACTCTTGAAACTCCGATGATGCCTGTGTTTGAGGAAACAAGACATATCGCAAATCCCGTGAAAGCAATGATTGCTAGGAAGTACACCGACTGGCCAAAGAAGGGGATTGTCTGCACTAGGGCAGAGATGGGGTTGGAAAGATTTGCAGCTAATGTGTCCCAAGGAATCATTCCAAGACTTATGAGAGACAGTCCTACTGCAAACACAAGAACTGAGATGATTGACATCTTTGTGGCACGGGGTATAATCTTGTCAGGCCGCTTTGTTTCTTCTGCTGCTTGTGCTATTGACTCTATTCCGATGAATGAGCTCATAGCAAGTGTGACAGCATAGAGAAAGTTCTGATTACTATAATCGGTGCTCCAGATATAGGATATGTGCCCTACCTGATCAGGGAGCCCCTGAACTACAATTTGCGCGTTAAACAGACCAGTATTGAATGCAAGAAATATTCCTAGACCCATGATTATGGAGAGCACAGCAATATTGAGACCGACCATTACAATATTGAGATTGGATGCTTCTTTGATTCCTACAATGTTGATGCCAATGAGAAGAATCACAATTAGGAATGCGATCAGCCCTATGGCACTGACTGTCAGTTCAAAGCCAAGAAATGTAATTATGAAACTTGCTTGCGCTATAACTGGGAAGAAGAAGGAGAGATATCCAGTTGTCGCTATTGCGAAAAGAGCGGTACATACTGTATAATCTAGCATAACAAGCCATCCTGCAAGGAATCCTGCAAAGTCATTGAATGCCTTCATAGAATAGACTTGAGCACCACCTGCGTAGGGATATGCAGTAGCCAGCTCAGCATATGCAAGACCAGTCGCTATATAGGTAATTGAAGCTATGATGAATGCCACAGGTGCCCATCCAGCTGCATATGCTGCCACAAGACCGAGAGCCACGTATATGTCGGCACCTACATCGGCGTACCCCATGGCGAAAGATCCAAACCAGCCAATCTCCCTCTTCAGAGCTACCTGAGATTGTTGAGGTGTAGCGTCATCACTAGAAACCAACTTGTTGACCTCTAGAATTAATTTGTAAAAAATAGAGGGTTTGCCTATGAATTCGCCGATGTGTACATCAAATCGATTGATATCTTTAACAATGGTTATAGGGAAATGTGTTGCTGATTAGTTGAAATTCTTGGACATCATGGAACTGTGACTGGCTTCTGGATGTCCAAAAAGTACTACTAATTGTGGAGGCTTAACTAGAATGTCAGATGATGAGTTGAAAAGCCTGCATTTATCGAATTCAGCACAAATTATCAATAAACCACCGGGTCCTCGATCAAGAGAGGTGTTGCAAAAACAGAATATTGCCGAAAGTGCCGCAGTTTCCTATCCAAAAGCCATTCCAGTTGCTTTTGTAGAAGGAAAAGGTGCAACCTTGAAAGATGTTGATGGCAACATATACATCGATTTCTTTGCAGGAGCAGGAGTCGTAAATGTTGGACACTGCAATCCAGAGGTTGTTTCAGCAGCAAGAGAACAGATGGGTAAGTTGACTCACACTCTAGATTTTCCGACCCCAATTAGGATGGAGCTTATTGATGAAATACTCTCGATACTTCCAAAGGAACTGAGGGGTATTGCCAAGCTCCTTTTTGTCGCCCCCACAGGCTCTGATGCAGTCGAATCAGCAATGAAGCTAGCGAAGTTCAATACAGGTCGTATTGGAATGATTTCCTTTGAAGGGGCGTATCATGGAATGACTGCAGGTGCAATTACCTTGACTGCAAACAAGTCGTTGAAAAAAGACTTGATGCCTATGATTCCTGAAGTTCACTTCGTACCCTACGCATACTGCTATCGCTGTGCTTTTGGAAAGGAATATCCGGATTGCAGTCTTGAATGCGTGAAGTACATTGAGCATGTAATAGAAGATCCAAAGTCAGGAGTTGTTGACCCAGCTGCGGTTATTATTGAACCAGTACAGGGAGAGGGCGGATCACTTCCTGCACCTGATGAGTTCCTCAGAGAAGTGAGGAGAATTACAAGTGAGAATTCGATTCCTCTTATCGTGGATGAAATTCAAGCGGGTATGTCCAGAACAGGCAAAATGTGGTCTTGTCAACACTCAGGTATCACTCCGGATATAATGACAATCTCGAAAGGAATTGGGGGCGGCTTGCCATTATCAGTACTTGTGTTTGACAAAGATCTAGACACTTGGGAGAAAGGAGCACACGTAGGAACATTCAGAGGCAATGTTGTGTCCCTCGCAGCAAGTGTTGCGACACTGAGATTCATCAAGAGACACAAACTATGGGATTATGCTGGTAAGCTAGGTGAAGATCTCTTTCTCCCCCGTTTGAAGGAGATAGAGGACGAATGCAAGTTTATTGGAGACACACGTGGGAAAGGACTGATGCTGGGTGTAGAATTTGTAAAAGACAAGAAGAGTAAAGAACCTTGGACTGAGTTTGCCAAGGCAGTTCGAACAGCTTGTTATCAGAGAGGATTAATTGTCGAGATAGGAGGTCACTTCTCCAATGTTGTACGGTTCATGCCACCGCT
>JBHLQM010000138.1:0-4179 GCA_048884785.1 Candidatus Thorarchaeota archaeon
TTTGAGAGAAGACCAATCGTTAGGTTACCCAGAGAGGTCACTTCATACCTACCATCAACTTTTTTCTCTACAAGTTTCGCGTCACTAAGTCTTTGTAGGTGCCTGAAGGTTTCGGTGACATTCATATCAAGAGATTTTGCAATCTGCTGCATCCTGAGATTCTGTCTTTCTAACTCAAAAAGTATGCTTGCTCTTCGGTTGCTGGCAAGCTCAAAAAGAACTTTGGAGATTTCCTCCTCCTCTTCATAGCTTGACATGATAGTATTTTCGCACCCGTGCAAAATTTTTCGTATCAACGTCAATTAAACCTTATCCAAAGTTCAAGCAAATGAAATCCTCGAGGGATGAAAATGAATCCCCGAGAAAACGAAGACTGTGAACGCGATTTCTCAATTGAACTTGCGTCTAATAAACACCGGCTCTCAATTCTTTCGACTGATGCAAACGGAGGTGTCCTAATAGAAGGGACACTTGGAAAACTGCAACACATTTCCTTTGTTGAAGCAGAAATATTCGAGGTGAGAGGCACTTTCGGTGTTCTGAGGCTACACTTGAGACGACGCGAAATTACAGTTTTTGATACAGTCAGCAAATGTATGGGAGATGATAGAGAATGAAATTAAGGGACAAATTATTGATTGTAGTATTTGGATTCCTGATCTTCGGGAATATAGGTGCAATAATGTGCACATATTACTCTACAGGGGTGATCGACCTGATTTTAGTCGTTTCACTCGGACTCTTGGTTTTCGTGGATGTAGGTGTAATAGCGTGTTCGTATAGCACTAGCAGAATGGCTAACTTGAGCAGCAACTGAATATTGCCAAAGTTGTGGCTCAAAACCAGGGGCTCTGACCTTAGTTAGAGTCCCACTTTTTCTCATCTTGATCAGAAGACATAGATTTTCATGCTTCTTAAGTAGAAGTCTGCAGAATGAAGAATTAGAAAATGTGAGCTGATCTGATGGTAGACCAAGACACTTGGAAACATGTTGTACTCCAGAAACTCGAATTGCCGAATGGCAGAGTAGCTTCCAACCGAATTATGAGAGCTGCTACCTGGATGGGGCAGGCAGAAGAAGAGGGAGTCATTGGAGATAGAATAGTCGATACATATAGCAAAATAAAAGCAGGCATTGTGGTGACTGGCTTTCAATATGTGATGTATGAGGGGCAATCAGTTCGACGTATGATTTCAAATTCAAAGCCAGCGGATGTTGAAGGTCTAAAACGCTTGGCAGGAATAATTCATTCATCAGGTTGTCTAGCAGCAGCTCAATTGGTTCATTGTGGGTGTAAGGGTTTGCCAAAATATTCTGGCGATGATATATTCGGACCTAGTGATATGGAAGTCCCGGGTCTAAAGGAGGAGGTTGTTCATGTGAAAGCCATGGCAATAGACCATGTTGAGGAGGTCACTCAAGCCTATGCTGATGCGGCAAGAAGAGCGGAAAAGGCGGGATTTGATGTGATTGAGCTTCACGGAGCTCATCATTATGGTCTTTGGCAATTCTTTGATCCATCGTATAATCGACGTCCGGAGAATGACCCATATACAGGAACATCGATTGAAGGACGCAGCAAGGCAATGGTGGATGCTGTGCGATCTATAAGGGACACGGTTGGTATTCCAATCCAAGTAAAGGTAGATTCAAGCTCGGATACCGTCAGACCTGAAGAAGTAGGAGAGCTGACAAAGAGACTGGCTGAAGCAGGTGCATATTGTGTGATAGTAAGTGGGCCAAATCCGACACGTAAACCAAAAGATATGGAAGATGCATATTTTCTGGATGATGCAATGATCATCCGTTCCATTGCACATAGCAGTGGTCTCCTATTCGGTTTGGTGGGGGGTATCCGGTTTCCGGAAACTGTCATCAAATTACTAACAGGAGATGGAGATCCAGCTGCTGCTTTCGATGTAATTCAGCTTAGCCGTCCACTAATCAGTGAACCAGCACTTCTGCATCGTTGGACTGATGAAGCAGAAGTAGGAGCCCAAAATCCAGCTCGATGTATTTCCTGTAACCGTTGTTTTGCAGCTGGGCTTAAGGGAGGAGTAAGATGTGTTCAGTTTGATAGTGATTGAGATTGTTTCCTAATGAAGGCAATCGAATCTCGCACGGTGTACAAGTTTCTCTTTTACAAAGATTGGATGGTTCAAGATTTCAAATATCTCATCTGTTTTATAGGAACTATATCTAATTGTTGTGATGTTGGATTATGTTAATCGTTGCAATTGCAGGATTCCTTTCATGGGCTTTACTAAGAAGATTTGGATGGAAATGGTCACTTGCATCCTTTCTTGTCGTGACTTCAGTAGTGTCATTATTGGTCATAAACGATGTCCAAACTGGAGGAGTCGTACGTGACGATATCGGTCCAGAAACAGACCTTACTTATTCAATTGTATACACAAGAAGTATTGCATTATTCCCTTTCATGATACAGAAACACCATAATTGGACCTCGCAGACATTCATTTACTATGTTACGTTTCTTACTCGTGATGGAAATATTGTTTCTCAGACAAGTCCAACTCCAGACCAGAGCGAGTTCATGCATTTGGCATTGTTCGCAATATCAATATCCATCTGTTTCCAAGGATTTGTAGTAGCTTTACTGGTAACTCTTGGTGCTGAATTCATCACATGGTGGCGAAAGCCTGATAGAATAGAAATACTACGTAATACTTCTACCAAAAATGATGATACTGAATAGACATTCATAACATGGCATCATGTGAGTGATATTGCGTTAACCCCTATCCTATAAGGGTTTGAAAAGAGTGTGAAAGACATGAAGATTCTAGTTTTCAATGGGAGTCCTAGAAAATCCAATGGCACAACAGATGTGCTTTTAGAAGCCTTCATTGAGGGGGCGAGGTCGTCAGGAGCTGACATTGAGAAACATCACATTGTGGATCTGAAAATAAATGGATGCCGTGGATGCTTCAACTGTTGGTGGGTAACTCCTGGCAAGTGCGTACAAAAAGATGACATGGAAAAACTCCTTCCTAGCATTGCAGAGGCCAATGTAATGCTCCTTGGTACACCAATCTATGGGCGTAACGTGACCCATTACTTGCAGAAACTGCTTGAAAGGACCTTTGTATTCACCCTTCCCGAGATGGTGATTCGTGATGGAGAAACACAGCATCCCGGTAGAGTGAGTCGGTTTCCACAAATGGTTCTGGCGGCGACATGTGGATTCCCTGACACGAGCAACTTCGATATAGTAAGAGCACTCTATCCTATGGCATTACCTATACTTCTTCCTGCCGCGCAGCTATTACTCTACGAAGAGGGAAAGAAGCAACTCTCAGGCTTTCTTCAGGCTGTGAAGCTTGCTGGACAAATGATTGCTGAAGGTAAAGAACTTACCCAGGAACTGAAGGATGAATTGATTGTCGAATTCTCGGATGAAATGAAGAGGGCAATAGTGGAGATGCATAACAGGTACAACGAATCACGAAGCTAGAAGTGATATAGGCGTTTCAACAACCTCATCCGATTCATTCATTGAATCTCGCCCAATCCAACACTTTTTCTAATCGTCAATTCGATCTCCTAATTGGTAGTAATTAAAGTCACCACCAATGGACCATATTATAGGTCGTACTCTTCTCAAGTCAAGTTTACCCTCTGAGAGCACTTCAGAGTCAGCGTATGATTTTACTACTCGTCCTATGATACCCTCGTTGGGATCATAATCGAGTATCTCTGTGACTTCACACTCCATATTCAAGGAGCACTCACGAATCATTGGAGCTGTGTCCAACTCACCAAAGAATGTTTCAAAGATGGCGGATTTGTCATAATCTCGACCGGACTTGCTTCCACATAGATTCGTTTTCTCAAGCATTGACTCAGATGGTATGTTTACACTGAAAGTCATGTTTTGGTGGATACCTATCCTAGTGTATCGTTTCTTGTATAGGCTGAAGAACACATGTCTACCAAAATTGAATGGAGATATGTATCCTATTACCAAAAAGTTGGGTTTTCCATCTACTAGTGCACCTACAAGCGCCACAGGTAGAGGATTGAGTACATTTCCCTTAACCACTTCTTTCATAGATGGTATCCCTCATTATTCATTGCTAGACTAAGCTGATGCCATAAGCCTCAGAAAATGCCACATCGCTGAGGTCATGAGTTGACCTAGGAGTAGGAACTTC
>JBHLQM010000139.1:0-2488 GCA_048884785.1 Candidatus Thorarchaeota archaeon
ACACTGTCAGTATTATTGAAGATCCAAGTGTAAATGAATGCGAGGGCGATGTAAAATGCTAAGAAGAACCATATATCAGAGCCAAATGCGCCACTCCAAGTAAAGGCGAGATATAACGGAAGATGCCATATCCAACCCATTAGAGCCTTTATCAGAGTTGCAGGAATTACAGGTAGCTGTTGCTGCAATCTTAGTTGAGCAAAGCCCGTCCACCCTACTTCTTCTTGACCTCCCGAAGGGACAAGTTCCCCAAAATACGTGATCAAGATTACTAGAACTGAAACTCTCTCAAAGTCTGAAACAAACGTACCTCCAAGAAACCAGACATTCAGATAGAAGGTGCCGTACTTGATGAGAGTAGGTACACCAAAGGCAATAATATACCATGGAATTGCTACGCGCCAGTTGAAGATTTTCTTCAACAGTTCCTTTGTACCAGCTTTTCCATAATTTACTCTATAAACAATGAATGCTGAGAGGAGAGGACCCCATACTGCTCCGATGGCGATAAAGGGATAGAAAATCATGTAGTAATATCCATCAGTTATTAATTCAACAAAATTCCGTTCTGTACCAAAAGTAGTGAATGTAACGTCCATTATCGACCATCCACCCCAAGTGATCAGGAAGGCAATAATGTAGAATATCGGTATGTCATATTTCTTGAATAGCGCTTTTGGTTGTGGTGGAGTGTCAGAAGTCATATGCGGTCAGTTTCAGTAACTCACTAGGTTGTCATATAAGACAATAGAGTAACGCAATAATAGACACCAATTCAGAAGTGAAGCACACAAATTCAGTTCGAGTGTGTTGGCCTAATTAGCTCAAATAAACCGCTCCATGAGCCTATCGATTATCGTATCAATGGTCTCACTTGATATACCCTCACCAACTGCAATCTGCATTACCTTGTCCATCTTTCTAGCATCATCCATATCTTTTAGGCTATTAAGGAGTCCAAGCCTTCTACCAATTCTATAGAGATTCTGCTTGTCAGAATCCATATCCAAAAATGTACGGAGGATTGAGAGCATGTGTTTTTTCCCATCAGGAAGTTTGCCTTCTAAATCTGCAAACAGATTGAGAATGTGATCACTCACAACCATGCTGTTGATTCCTTCGAGGGCTTCAATGAACATTATGAGTTCCTGTGCGATATCAATGTCATTGCACTTCTCGAAACTGCCGGATTCAAACTCAGAATATAATGGGGCGCGATCAGTGAGTGCAAGAGGTCTCAGTCTGATGATGTCAGGATTTATCTGATTAAGTGCATCCGCAGACTCCTTTGCATGAACCTCTGAGAGACGCTTTCCTCCAAGACCGGGCATGAAATACTCTGATAGCTCTAGATTAGCACTCTTTATCATGATTCCAGCCTTGATGTGCATGGCTTTTGATGCACCTTTCTTTACAATTTTCAAGACCTCATCGGAACCAGATTCGAGTCCGACATGGACTCTGTTCAGTCCCGCATCTTTGAGCTCCTTCAAGCTATCCTCGCCCACCTTGATAATTGTACTTGAGCGAGAATATGTTGTGATACGTTCAACCCAAGGAAATCTATTCCGAAGGTGATTGAGGATGATTGCCAAGTTCTTGGCACCAATCACGAGAGCGTCCGCATCTTGCAGAAACACCGACTGCATCCCATCAGTAAACCATTTCAGCGCGTAATCAAAAGCAGCAAGTTCCATCGGTTCGACCCTCTGCATGAGTAGCCAAGCCTTGTCTGATGTCATCTCAAGGGGCGTTGAGAAGGCCGCACGAATATTCGAGATATGTTTGCCTAACAAATCAATGTCTGAGATGATCTCATCCACGGATCTCACTGAGAATTCTCTGTTCTTGTAAACAGGACAAAAGGAACAGCGGTTCCATTGGCAGTTCCGAGTTATTCTGATCAATAGACTTCTTGCTTCACTTGGTGGACGTATCGGACCAACTTCAAAGGCGATAAGTCGATGCATCGTATTTTCCTCGAAGTTCAGTAGTTATGCTGAGAACTCAAATATTTCTCTGGAGGTGATCTTCGAACTTCATTCACAACACTGCTAATAACAGCGAGCATACAAACAATAGTTCCCACTGCAAGTGAGATAACAGATGAGAATTCAAAATGATATTTCTGTTCCATTGATAGAACCAAAGCTAAACTGTTGTATTAATTTGAAATAACAGAACATTGATTAAATTACGTAGTTAATTATACCCAAAGTTGATTCAGTATTAGTCTATTCAAACGTGATGGTAGAAAGACCAATCAACGAATCAATAGGGAAGGAGAGATTTTTGTGACAAAAAAGGACCGTAAACCTACAACTGATGATGCAGGAATCCCAGTATCTAGCGATGAGTTTTCACTAACAGTTGGGCCTGATGGACCAATTCTGCTGCAGGACACCTACCTCATAGAACAGATGGCAAACTTCAACCGGGAGAGAATCCCGGAGCGTCAACCTCACGCAAAGGGTTCAGGAGCCTTTGG
>JBHLQM010000139.1:2588-4174 GCA_048884785.1 Candidatus Thorarchaeota archaeon
GCACACCAGGTAACAGTATTGTTTGGGGATCGTGGTATTCCCAAGTCATGGCGAAACATGAATGGTTATTCGAGCCACACCTATATGTGGGTCAACGCTAAAAAAGAACGCTTTTGGGTGAAGTATCATTTCAAGACAAATCAGGGTATTGAATTCCTCACTCAGGAGGAGGCAGATAAAATCGCTGGTCAAGATGCTGACTATCACCAGCGTGACCTATTCAATGCTATCAAGCGGGGCGATTACCCCAGCTGGACACTAAAAGTGCAGGTCATGCCTTTCAAAGAAGCAGAAACCTACCGTTTCAATCCCTTTGACCTGACCAAAGTGTGGCCTCATGGCGACTATCCACTGAAGGAAGTTGGTCGACTAACACTTAACCGCAACCCAACAGACTTCCACACCGAGATTGAACAAGCAGCATTTGCACCTAGCAACCTCCCACCCGGCATAGGCCCCAGCCCTGACAAGATGCTACTTGCTCGTCTATTCTCGTATGCTGATGCTCATCGAGCTCGTTTGGGTGTCAACTACAAGCTAATCCCAGTCAACAAACCAAAATGCTCAGTACATAGCTATAGCAAGGATGGGGCAATGCGTGTAGAAAATGTGTCTGATCCAGTATACGCGCCGAACTCAAAAGGAGGTCCGGAGGCAGATGGAGAACGCTATCCCCAGGTCGAGGTATGGAATGCCACAGGAGAGTTCGTCCGTGCTGCATACACCTTACGTAAAGACGACGATAATTGGAGCCAAGCAGGAACATTAGTTCGCGAGGTTATGGACGATGCCGCCCGGGACCGTCTTGTTTCCAACGTTGTGGGAGCACTCAAAAATGGCGTGTCGAAACCTGTGCTGGAACGTGCATTTGAGTACTGGCGTAACATAGACAAAAACATTGGTGAGCGTATCGAGAAAGCCGTGAAAGCCAGCTGATCTCAGCAACCTCATTCATCGTAGGGCATCATAGGAACCAAGTCAGTAATCATTCCGTTCGCTGCATCTCGTTTCTAAAGAGGGATGTTTCCATGCTTCTTTGGAGGCCGACTTTGTCTCTTGCTCGCGAGCATGTCGAGACCCTTACAAATGAGCGGTCGAGTTTCTCGTGGGAAGATAACCTTGTCAATGTATCCTAACCCTGCAGCAACATAGGGATTGGCGAACTTATCCCTGTACTCTTTCACAAGTTCTGCACGCTTCTTCTTCTTGTCCTTCGCAGCCTCAATCTCCTTTCGGAATATGATATTGATTGCACCATCTGGACCCATTACTGCGATTTCTGCTGTAGGCCATGCATACACAAGATCTGCACCAATGGCTTTTGATGACATGACATCGAAGGCTCCACCATATCCTTTACGAGTGACAATGGTTATCATAGGCACAGTTGCTTCAGCAAAGGCGTAGAGAATCTTTGCTCCATGACGGATGATGCCTCCCCATTCCTGTGTTGTTCCAGGGAGATACCCAGGAACATCCATGAACGTGATGATTGGAATATTGAACGCATCACAGAAGCGAACGAAACGTGCGCATTTATCAGAGGCATTGATGTCAAGCGTACCTGCGAGGTGTGCAGGATTATT
>JBHLQM010000140.1:0-4047 GCA_048884785.1 Candidatus Thorarchaeota archaeon
TTTATAACATTAGTGAATGCTTATTCAGTTATAATAATGAATGAACGTTCATTTATAATACTTTCGTAATAAGTAACGGGCGGATTTATATAAGTGAATGACTGTTCATTAATCATTATGACCCGGACCCGCGACCAAACAAAATATGATGCAATTGTTAATACCTCGATTAGACTGGTTAACCAGCTTGGCTTCGATGGTATCTCAATATCGAAGATAGCAGCACAGGCAAAGGTATCACCTGCTACCATCTATATCTACTTCAAGAATAGAGAGGATCTCTTTACAAAGATCTATACCGATATTAGGAACCAGATTGGCCAGGGAGCATTTGACGACATTCAAGACAATCTGACGATTGAAGACGCCTTCAAAACATTGTGTAGAGGCACATTCCTCTACTATTTGGAGCATCCAGACTTCGTTGTCTATCGGGAACGTTTCGAACAAACAGCGATGATGCAGAATGTAGATGAGCAGGGATTTGGGATCTATCGTTTCAGTAATGATCTTCTTCAGAGGGGCATCAAGGAGAGAATCATCAAGGACCTCCCTATTCCATTGCTTGCTTCGTTCGCATTTGTACCTATCATCACTCTGCTTAGGTTTCACATCAACGGCGTTCTCAAATTGAGTGAGAGAATGATTAGCCAAGTGTGTGAGATGGCATGGAATTCAATTGCTGAAGAGAGGAACGCTAAGTAAAATTCAGCGAACCGCTGACTATTGCTTTCATAAAATGGCAAAATAAATATACAAGTTAATCAGAATCTTCCTGTTTCTATGCAAAGGAGGTGTATGTGTGGAAACTTGTTTGATGGTTGAGTGGGATAATCCAAAAGATGAGAAACGTTTGGAAGGTTATTGGAAACAGGCTGAGAAGGCTCTACCATATTTTGAGAAGGTGAAAAAAGAAGGTATTATCAAACACTACAGTTTTTGGTCTGATAATACCGGCCACACTGTTTTTCTCATTTTCTTTGAGGATGAGAATAAATTCGCAAAGTTATGGGGAGATAAAGAATATCATGAAGTGGCAAGAGTTGCAGCCAAATACTTTGATAATACACAGGTTCGTTTGATGCGGCCTGGAACGACTAGTCCAGATTAAAGCCACAAAAGGGAGAGATACGAAGGAGAGTTAGATCAACATATTCATTCTATGCGACAATTCCTTGAAACCATATTTCTTCCAAAAATCGATTCCTGTTTGATTTAGTGCTGCGACAGAGAGTTGGATTCTGTCAATCTCCTTTACACTAAACCACTCCACTGCAAGGTCTACTAGCTTCGTTCCAACTCCCAGTCTGCGATAATCACGTTTGACAAAGAGTCCATCAATGAAACCGATATGACTGTATTTGAAGACAGGAGGTGTTTTCTGGAGTTGTGCACAGATATATCCGATAGTGTCTTCTCCATGAACAGCTAGAAAGTAGACAGCATTTTCAGAACCCATATGTTCATGATAATAATCACGAACTCTTGAAGGTGCATCATCTACCATTGTAAGTCGAGAATCTAATTCCTCATGATAGATTCGTGATTCATCCCAGAGTGATATGATTTCGTCAATATCGTTCTCCCCAGCAATACGATACTCCAATCAAAAACCTCCTATCGTTACTTGATTCTTAGACCTAAGAATATCTCAAGAATCTATTGTTTTCAAAAGGGAGAGAAACGAAGGAGGACCAAATGGTCGCTCCTTCGGAAACTAGTACGCTTAGATACAGCGGTGGATGACTTCGGGGCCTTGCTCTTCGAATTCCTTTAGGGATGTGTCTATTCCAGGTTAAGACCTGTGTGCTTTGCATGGAAGATGACTTGATTACTTCGTATTTCAACTAACTTTTCCGTTGACAGCCCCAAACCATCAGCACTGTGTCCTACATCTTTGTCTACACGAAGCAAAATAGGCTGAATATCAATCCCAGCGGAAGTGGCTTTTTGTATTCTGGCAGCCATCTTCAGTGCATGAGATGGGTCTGCACGATGATCACCTAATGCGGTATAGAAGATTGCTGCTGGATAGGAAACATTTTCTCGAACATTGTGATACGGACTGATTGGGTACATCCATTGAAAGTCTTCTTCAACAGAGGAGTCGCCAAATTCACCGACCCAAAACTTGCCGATAGTAAATTCAACATATCTCAACAAATCCAAGAGTGGTACTCCACAATAAACGGAAGCGAACAGATCGGGACGTTGCACCATGACAGCACCAACAAGAAATCCTCCAGCACTGCGACCCATAATAGCAGTTGTTTTTGGAGCCCCATAACCATTAGCATGCAACCATTCAGCTGCAGCAATGAAATCATCAAACCCATTTTGTTTGCAATCTCTAATGCCATCTTTATGCCACTTGTCCCCATACTCGCCACCTCCCCGAATATTCGGTATCGCAAGTATACCTCCGTTTTCCAACCAAATCATATATTCGGGATGGAACTGAGGGGTATATGAAATTCCTCCACTACCATAACCTCGTATTAGTATTGGAGTTTGGTTGTTTTTCTTAGTCCATTTTGAAGACACTATGAACATAGATACATCCGTACCATCTTTGGATTTGTACCATACTTGCTCTGCTTTGATATCATTGGAGTTTAATTCTACTTTGGGTTCGAAGAATGGAATCAGATTTCCTCCAATTTCATAGGTCTGAATAGTATCGGGTCCAGTAAATTTCTGTATTGATAGATAGAGTTTCTTCGTTCGAGGGCATTGAGTTGTTTCTTTGACAGTCACAGGGGATGGAAATTCGATACGCTCTAAGAAGGATCCAGTGTTCAAATCGTGAATCATAATCTCATGACTTGCATTCTTTAAGCGTGTATAAGTGAGATAACCTGTTGCTGTTCCTAGCCAAAGCTCAATTGGAAACTCTCCTTCCTCAACAATTACTACTCCATCCGGAGAAGCTGTAGAATCTTCCAAATCCTTCAACTCAAACTTTAGGATTCGGCCATTCTTTGCACTTTGATGTGTTTCGACAAAGACGCTAGTTGATGAGAAATACGCATAACTCTTATCCATGTCACTTTCTATCAAAGGGATCGGTTTGAAATCATAGATATCGTTTGTCACATAAACATCAGCTGAACTGTCCCGCCATGCAATAAGAAGTATCCAATCATGATTTGGGTGTGTAAAGACTAGAGGCATTTCCGTTGGGAGTCTTCCTTCTCCAAAGATCTTCGGGTCATCAGCATAATTTGTTCCAAGTTGATGGAAATACACATGCCGATGGTACATCATCTCTTCTTCAGGGACAGTTCCAGGTAATGGAAATCTAGTGTAGTAAAAACCAGTGTTTGTCCGATTCCATCCAAGTAATGCCCAGCCAGTTTTGGGAATCTCTTCTGGCAGGGTTTCATAATTATCTAAATCAAAAACATGTAGGACACTATCTTCAGTACCAGACTCAGATACTCCATAGGCAACATATCGTCCATCCCAAGAGGGAAAGAACCAATCAATTGACAATGACCCGTCTGGTTTCAAATTTACTGGATTGACAAGCTGTTTTCTCTCTCCACTCTCTTCATCTTGATAACACAATATTGGTTTGCTGATTTCTGGATGCTTGTACTTGTAGAAGAATCGTATTCCTTCTTTTGCTTCTCGAATGACCAATTCCGATATTGATTCGTGTGCTAGCAGATGCCTAGTTCTATTCCTAACAACATCGCCCCCGGGATATGATTTGAGAACAGCTTCGGCTAGTTTATTTTGCTGGTCAATCCATTCTTGTACTTCTGGATTCGATTTGTCTTCCAACCAACGATAGGGGTCTTGGACTTTTGCTCCATGATATTCGTCAACAACATCATCTCGTTTGGTTACTGGATATTTGATGTTCATCCGCTTCCCTCTTTGCACGTGATAAGCAGAAGAATTACTAATGCATACTAATCAATCTTGGGGAAATCGAATTTTCAAAAGAGAGAAAGAAGGAGATCTTCGCTAACCCTCCTCCAAGCCCTAGTACGCTTTAGATACAACGGTGGATGACCTCGCGTCATTGTTCCTCGAATT
>JBHLQM010000141.1:0-3838 GCA_048884785.1 Candidatus Thorarchaeota archaeon
TTGTGGTGTGAGGGTATAATGGAACGTCAATTTCTTGATTTGACTTGGTTCGACGCACTATTCATAACTCTCATTCCAGGAGGCGGATTTCTTCTATTCGCCTACTATCGAATCAAAGGTGAATCAGAGAGGTCTACTTCTGCCATCGAATTCATGTTATTTCCGTTACTCCTTTCTCTGCCTATCTTATTCTTTGGCCCATTTGTCGGACTCATTGTAACTCCATGTACACTGCTTCTTTTCTATCTCGATACCAGAGGTAGGCTTTTCATGCCCGATGTGGGTGCAAGACCTGTGTACGATTGATAGCTCAGTATCAAACGTAGTTGTAGCATTCCCGCGTGTGCCATCATTTCCGTTTTTCTACCCAACACACATGTTTCAGAAAGGAACATCTTTCTTGCACATCTTGTTCAAGAAGTGTCAAAATTGACCCTAGAAAGCTCAAAATCAATAATTTAATGTAACTTCATTGGAAGACCAAATATTTGACGTTCCGAGAATAAGAATGCTTTTTACCTCCGGTGAAATACATGTGATAGAATCTACAAGGTGTCTGGTGAATACATGTGATTTTAGCATTCATTATGGCCAAAGTCGAGAGTATACGAGCACGTGAGGTACTTGACAATGTGCGTGCTCTGGATGAGGTCGAAGAGGCCTTCCTCATCTATGGTGCCTACGACCTTCTTATCAAGGGTGCATTCAAGACGCCTGAAGCCCTCAGCTCTTTTGTCGTTGATACACTTCGCAAGATTGAAGGTGTGAAAGACACCGTGACTAATGTCTGTGCCAGCTGCGACTAAAGAGTAAATCTTCTTCATCAGGGTAAATCGCTTATCTCATTCTCAAGTTTCAGTCTTCTCAGTGTATTCTTTGTTGGAACACCAGTCTTCAAATCCCAACCTCGCTGCTCGTAATACTCGTCGAGCATCTGATTCAGCTCTACAACCTCACCTTTTGATGGTCCATTGGGCGCTGGATCATGAGTCAATCTTTTTGGAAGTTGATCGTCTTTTCTGCGAACACCAAAGCGAATGTTGAACATGCGATTGAGATTGACAACTCTTTCACCAATCTCTCGCAGTTCCTCTGGACTCAATTCCAATCCATTGTGGAGTTTCAGGCCATCTGAGATATCCTGATAGTAGAACTCTGGGGGTATCTGTGTTCCATACTTACAGAGTCCGACACTCTCAACCATCACCATGAAGTTTTCACACTCTGCCACCATTATTCCCTTATACTTCGGACTCAAACGGTCTGCCATCTCAGGAAGATATTCTTCTCCAAAGCGGTCCCTGATATCGTCATCAAATCCAACTTCATCAAGTACAGGGAATCCGTAGAGATGGTCGGCTCCTCTTGCAGCTGTTACAGCTGCCAGACCCATTGATTTCTGTGCCCTTGGTTCCTGACCAGCAATCTCCTGCTTCTTGACAGCCATGACATATTCCTCCGACCCGCGTCCAATCCTCTTGGCTGCCCTTGCACTGCCCTCTGCTAGGAGATCTCCAAAGCCCTCTCTGAATGCAATCATTCTTGTCAGTTTGACTATTGTTTCGTGATTGCCCCAGCTTAAATCAATACCACCTGTATCTTCTGCTGTGAGTGCGCCTTCGTCCCAAGCCTCCATGGCCCAGGAGATTGTTCCTCCAAGAGAAATGGTATCCAAACCATATTGGTTTGCTAAATGATGTCCATAGAGGACGGATTCCAAATTATCGTTTCCACACCGTGAGCCCATGGCAGTCTGGGTTTCGAACTCAGGCGCTCCTCCAGAATAGGCATACGGGCCTTTTGGCACCCTTGTATATCTGCCGCATCGCTGAAGACAACACCAGTCTGCTCTCGGCTTGACAAGATAATTCTCGTTGATGGCATCTCCACCTATCTTATAATACCCCTCAAAAACACCCTGGCGCATGTTATAGCTAGGTAGGCGGCCAATATTTTGCATTAGTTCAACAAGACTTGTTGTACCATATCTTGCTCTCTCAGGAGTGAAGGGGTTTGCCAACATCCTTCTGTGGAACTTGTCCATCTCCTTTAGATAGGTGTTGGGCTCAGCAACCTCAATCTTTCCGGCGCCTCTCACCGAAATAGCCTTTAGTTTCTTAGAACCCATAACTGCACCCAGACCAGACCTGGCAGATGCCCGGTCTCTATCATTCATTATAGCTGCAAATCGTACTAGATTCTCGCCGCCCTGTCCAATCGCGAGAGTTCGGCACATCTTGCTATGTTTCTTTTTGAGATAGTCGTCAGTTTCAAAGACATCTCCTCCCCAGAGGCGCTCTGCATCACAGAGGTCTACTTCTGAGTCTTTGATATTAAGATACACTGGGTCGGATGCAGCACCAGTGAAAATAATCGCATCATATCCTGCCAATTTAAGCTCCGCCGCCCAAAAGCCAGCAGCATGGCTCTCTCCCCAAACATCTGTCAGAGGAGACAGTCCTGCAATAGTATGTCTTGAAGACTGTGGGAACATAGAAGCAGTAAGAAGCCCAGTGGCGAATCCAAGTACATTCTGCGGAGACAAAGGATCTATCCCTGTCTTGATATGGTCATAAAGAATCCTAGATAGATAACCCGCCCCAAGGAGATACTTTCGGACAATCTCTTCTTCAATTGGTCTCTTCTCAATACTGCTGCGAGTGAGATCGACCCAGAGAATCTCTCCACCAACTCCAGTAATCATGGCGATTCCTCCTTGCTGTATAAAACATCATGATAGGTCTCATAGATTGCAGCAAGTCTACCCTCAGAGTCCTTTGCAGCAAGTCCCTCATCAGTCGTTGTCCAGATTGCATTCACCGGACATCTCTTGACGCATTGCCCACACTGAATACATTTGATTGCCTTTCCGGTGTCAGGATTGATGGTAATTGCGTTATAGGGACATGCCCTCACGCACTCACCTTGGGTAGTACACTTGCCATTGTTCACTATGATGATGCCTTTTGAAGTGCGAGAGAGAGCATCATTAGGACACGCTTGAATACATGGTGCATCTTCGCAGTTTTTGCAAAAGAGTGGGAAGTCTAGTCCAGGTTCAACACGCTGAACTCTAACTCTAGACCTATGTGGACTGATTACTTTGAAGTAGTACATGCTGCAGGTGCTTGAACATATCATGCATCCTGTGCAAACCTCAGGATCACCGATAACAAACTTTCTCTCACTCATTGATCTGTCTCCATCATCTCTCGCGATATTCCCATTGGTTGAAATTCACCGTGTCCGGGTTTTACTGTTGTATGGTCTTCCTCGAATACTTTTACACCTCGAACAAAGGTCATCACGGGTGCTCCAATCATTTTCAAGCCTTCATAGAGTGTCCATCCACTCTTAGAGAACATCATTTCAGAAGTGATTTTTTCTTCCTTTGTTGGATCAACCAGAACCAAATCTGCATCAGAGCCTATACGAAGCGTCCCCTTTCGCGGATATAAACCAAAAATCTTGGCAGGATTAAGAGCCGTCACTTGCAGAAGTCTCGAGAATGACATTCTCCCCTCATTAATCCCAGTTGAGAGTAGAACACGAGAAATCATCTGAATGCCATCAACACCAGACCATGCCTGTCTAATGTCTTCCTCTCCCTTCTGTTTCTCCTCAATTGGACATGGGGCATGGTCGCTAACTACAATCTGAATTGAACCTCGCAGCAGACCTGACCATAATGCTGCTCTATCTTCTTTGGCTCTTAGGGGCGGATTCATTTTGCTCCTTGGACCAAGCCGATTCATATCATCGCGGTAGAAGACAAGGTGGTGTGGACATGCCTCTGTTGTCACAGTTACTCCCTGCAATCTTCCTCGTTCTATTTCAT
>JBHLQM010000142.1:0-3803 GCA_048884785.1 Candidatus Thorarchaeota archaeon
CTGTTTTGAAGATAGCTATTCGCTTCTCCTTGTTACTTGGTTCTTTGTGATTCTTCTTCTCTCAGTTTTTTCTTGAATAGCTTCATAGCTATCGTCATAGGCAGTTGCTCTCTGAATTCGACCCATTTAGGCACAGCAAAAGGCTTGACTCTGTCCTTTAGAAAATCGATAATGTCTTGCTCCGAAACCTTACCCCCGTACTCGGGCTTTAATTGGACAAAAGCCTTCACTCTCTCGCTTCCAGGCCGATCTGGATCAGGAACACCTATCACACCTGCAACATCTACAGCCTCATGCTCGTATAGAATGTCATCGATCACTCTACTGTACACCTTATTGCCTGAGACATTGATCATGTCTTTCAATCTATCAACAATGTGGAAATAGCCATCACTATCCATCTCAACGACATCACCCATGGGTAGCCAACCACCCTCCTTCAGGCCACTGCCTATTGTTGGGAAGTAGCCTGCCATAATCTGTGGGCCACGAACCCAAATCTCACCGCGCTCATCAAGAGCAAGCTCTTCTCCAGTTTCCGGATCCACAATCTTGATCTCAGTATCAGGAATTGGAATGCCGATTCCCCGCTTTGTTTCAGCCATATATCCAGTGACCTTTGAAAGAGCAGATACATTGATTGTCACCATGCTTGAGGTTTCTGTCGCGCCATATCCTTCACCCATGGGTACGCCGGTTTTCTTCTCGAACTCATCAGCAAGGTCCGCTGGTAATGCAGCAGCGCCAGAGAAATAGAATATTTGCCCTTTCTTCAAATCCATCCTACTGAACATAGTGTAGTGTGCTGGGACTGCGAACACTACAAATGGTCTGTGTTTGTTGATTATGTCAACGATTTGCATGACATCGCGGGGGTCTGTTAGATATATCTTCATTCCCCAGGAGATACAAGCGTGAATCGCCCAATGACCATATGCATGGAAAATGGGAACGCAAATCAGCCCTGCGCTCTTTCCAACAATTCCCTCTTTCAGAGGATCCATCATCCACTGGATTGACTGAATCACTGCGCATGTCAGATTATAATGCGTCAGCAGGGTACCCTTTGGCTGTCCAGTAGTACCCCCAGTGAAGGGCAAGAGTGCAATGTCTTTCTTTGGATTGATTTTAACAACTTCTTCGTGTGGTTCATGTCGTCTTAACAGGTCGTACAGAAGATGGTAATTCTCATCTTCAATCCGCTTCATTTCTGGGTATTCATAGTCTGGAAATATTCTTGTAGGAGTGTAGATGACAGTCTTTACATTTGTCTTGGGCTTCACCCTGTCAATTCTCTCAATGCGCCGATAGGAACATACAACGACCTTGGCTCCACTCGCTTTAAGCTCGTATAATAGATCATCGTCTTTATGCATGATACTGAGTGGAACGTGAATAGCACCAATCTTCAATGCAGCGTAATCTGCGATAATGAACTCGGGGCAAGAGGGGAGGATAGTGGCGACAGCATCTCCCTTCTTCACGCCGAGGGCCACAAATGCTGATGCAAGTCTATCTACCTTTGTCTTCAGTTCTTTGTAGGTTAGATGCTCATCCAAATACTCACACGCTTCGATGTCAGGAAAGTTTCTGGCTGAGTCTTCAAGAAATTTGTAGACATTGATTTCAGGATAGGGCGCCATTGAATGCTTGAGTTTGAAAGGACCAATTTGATAGCTGCTCAGCCATGGTTTATCGCTTGTAACCTCTTTCGATGATATGGATATGGGAGTTGATTTTTCTAGAGTCATATCAGCGGAAGCGATCGATTTCGCCTGTCTTTGTGCTATTTCTCTCTCGTATTCTGCGTATGCTGGAATCGATGGAATGACCCATTCAAGATCAAGTTCATGCAACTTCTCTTTGGTCGGTCTTCCCTGTTCATCCCAGCCTCGATACCTGTAATATGCTTCTAGAAGGACATCAAGATTTACTACATGACCTTTAGCCGGTCCCTCAGGCATCGGGTCCTCTAGAAGACGTGGAGGCAGAGTATCATCTTCACGCGTAAATCCTTCTCTCAGTATGTATGCTCTTTCTAGGTTGTATATCCTCTCACCTGTTTTTCGAAAGTCTTCAGCAGAGAAGTCATAGCCCATAAGTGTGGAGATTAGCTTAGCCCAATCATCAGCTGTCAGCACCATCCCCATGAACTTGCATCCACCAATCGAATCAAAGATGCCAAATGCATCTTCAAAATTTTTGACCACTAGTGCGATTTCAGGAATCTCCATCAAGGGATCTCCAACATCTGCATCCTCGACTATCATGAATGGCATGGCAAGAAAGGCTGGTCCTTCTATGTATGCAGTTATGTGGTCTCCACCGCGATTGGCTGTGGCATATGCGAGTCCAGTTATCTTGGCAGCTCGGCTATCATAGCCCGGGAGCTCGAGTCCCTTGACATGCATTGCGAAATGCTCTGAGCCATTTCCAAGTTTCTCTGCCATTCTCATGGTTCCTTCAGCAAGCAGGTCCCCTACTCCCTCTCGCTTGCCTATCTTGTGCACAATATCGACAATTAACTGAGCATTTCCCCAAGAGAAGTCCATCCCGTCCAAATCCTCTTTCTTTAGGATACCACGTTGGTAGCATTCCATGGCAAATCCGACTGTATTACCAGCAGAGATTGTATCGATACCATACTCATTACACAGAAAATGGGCAAGAGTGATAGCTTCAAGATTATCGACACCACACATGGTCCCAAAGGAGCTGAGGGTTTCGTACTCTGGACCCTCTCCCTTGCTCTTGAAAGGACCTTCTTTAATCTCAGCTATTCTGCCACAATGAATTGGACATGCAAAGCAAGGCTTACGTTTCACGAGAATGTTCTCATTGATTGCAGTTCCGTTGATATTGTCAGCGTTCTCAAAAACACCTGTCTGCCAGTTACGTGTTGGAATACCCCCCTTCACATTGACCAAGTCAACCATAGTGGCCGTGCCGTATACCTCCAGTGTCATCTTGAGTAAGCTTTGGTTCACCCAATCGAACCTCTGTTTGGCCTCCTGTCTATATGCTTCTTGATCTGCGATTGGAATCTCGAGCGTTCCCTTTGATGCAATTGCTTTGAGGTTCTTAGAACCCATGACTGCACCAACGCCGCATCTTCCAGCAGCACGGCCCCAGTTCTTCTCGTCACAATCATTCATGATAGCTGCATATTTTACTAGATTTTCTCCTGCAATCCCAATACAGGCAATATTGAATGTAGGTCCGTGTTTTTCTTTCAGGATTCTCGTGGTTTCTGATGTGTTCTTTCCCCATATCTCCTCTGCACCCAATAGTTCGGCCCTTCCATCTTCTGTTAGAAGATACACTGGTTTTGGTGCTTTGCCCTCAAAGATAATGCCATCAAATCCTGATCGTTTGAAATCTCTACCCCAGAAACCAGCTGAGTTTGCCTGACCCCATCCATTTGTGAGAGGCGACTTAGTTACAACACTATATCTGCCAGTACTTGGTGAACTCGTGCCTGTAAGAGGACCGGTCATGAAAATGAGCTTGTTTTCAGGGCCAAATGGATCGATTCCTTTCTCCGTTTCTTCAAGAAGAATCTTCGTAGCTAATCCTGCACCGCCTAAGTATTTTCTAAGTGTTTCCTCATTAGGGAATTCCTCTGTGATTGTAGAAGTGGTCAGATTAATGCGCAAGATTTTACCCATGTATCCATACATGATTGTCGCGGACCCCTTTCTATTCAGAAACGAAGTCGCACTGTTTTAAAAGCCTGATGTTTGTCAAAATAAATGAGGAGCTCGAATGAAAGCCAAAGTGAAATTCTTCGCACATCTTCCTGA
>JBHLQM010000143.1:0-1927 GCA_048884785.1 Candidatus Thorarchaeota archaeon
TATGCAAAATGCGGATTTGAAATATGCTATGATTACTGGTACAGAATACTGAGGAGCTAATCATACTTACAAGAAACCATATGAAAATCCAAACCATCATCAATATAGCTCCGATTAAATAATTGATAGCGTAATATTCGAGAACTCCAGCTTTGCGTAAATAAGAACCCTTTATTCAACGAGCCCATAATTATTCAGTAATTTATGGGGTCTGGCTCGTATGGGTGAACGTCTTTTGCGAGGACGAACTGCATTCATCGTCTTAATTCTTTCAGGCATCATCGTTTCCGCAATCATTTTTGGCACAATGTTTAGCAATCCAGAGGATGCATCACTTGAAGCTCTTGAAGGTTACTCAGTTGCAGTCTATACTGATCTTGGCGTGTCCGCTCCAAGCTATCGTGCCGTTGTTTCCATGATGGAATGGATGGGCGCAACTGTCACATCAATCGGTCCGGACCATATTCGGAACGGAAGCCTCGCCTACGTTGATATGCTCGTGATGCCCGGTGGCCTCTATGCTGATGAGCGCTGTGAGATTTTGCTAGAATCTGACATGAACGCAATTAGGCAGTTCGTATATGACGGCGGCGCTTATCTTGGCATTGAAGGTGGAGCATCATATGTGACTGCTTGGCGAGCAAATATATTCCACGGCAATTATATAGCAGATGCGAATGGGACGGGTATCTATCTTCTCGACTTCGATATGAATCGTGATTGTACCAATCCCGATCTTTCAGAAGAACCTACATCGTATACAATGCTCTACAAGAACTCGGGCTACTTCTCAACTGACGATTGGACAGGAGTGACAACGGTGAGCACATATCAGGATACCGGCAATCCGTCCATGATAGTATTCCAGTATGGCGATGGCAAGTTGTTCCTCTCTGGTCCGCATCCAGAGTTCGAGGAAGGCGACCTTAGAGATGAAACTGACTATTTCGACCAATTGCAAGACCCCGATTCCGAATGGCCCTTTATGCTGAAGATTTGTATGTGGCTACTGTTATGAAAGCTCATGATTTATTACGTATATCTGGCAGCCAAGGAATTCCGGCCGCTTGAACTTAGGATAGTGATTCTATCTTTTCCTGTTTATCATGAGGACAAGTCCAATAGGATAAATTGGAACTAGGATAACTACTGGAAGGATACCCAGATAGCCTAAGTAGAGAACGTATATCGTTGAGAAAAACAAGCCACAGGCTGCACCTATTCCGATACCACACCCTAAGAGCATTATCCACATATTGATTGATAATCGATCGTAGCGTCTATACATAAGAAAGAGCAGAACATTGAATCCAACTATGATATTCTCTGGAAATAACACAGGCAGATAGATGTACGTAGCTGGTGTGAAGAATGATGAATAATAGCCGGTTATATCAAAATAAAGAATCCAGAGAGGGGATGCGACTGTCATGCTCAAATAGAGGTATAGCCTCCAACTTGACATGATTGCTGCAGGAAGTATAAATCCACTTAGATGGAGAAATACACTAGATTTCACTTGTTTTGATGAGGAGATGGAATTACTGCCAATCAGAAACAGAATACTGGCAAGAGAGAAACAGCAAATACCAGATAGAAGACTGGAATAGAATAGAGGAGTAATTCGTGTTGTTACTTGGCCGGTCCAATAGCTATAGGACCTCACTATACTGAATAGGGCAACCACAAAAGAAACATAGCCTGTAAAGCCAATCAATAGAATCCATCTTGCCTGTATAGGGGCGCCCAAGGTCCGCATCCAAAGCTTGCTTCCCTCAATTGCATTCCTCCTCAGGTAAAGAAGAGATATCACGGAAGCGATAGCAACAAGGAGGATTAGCAGACCGAGCCCTACTTGCCATTGCTCAATAAGAGTGAATCCAACGGTATTCGAGCTGACTTCTCCATTGTATGCTGTGATTAGTAG
>JBHLQM010000143.1:2027-3687 GCA_048884785.1 Candidatus Thorarchaeota archaeon
GCAACAACTACGGAGTCTCCAATGTTGTACGCTGCAAAAAGGTCTTCAAGATTATTCGGAAGAGTTTCATTTTGCAGCTCACGTAGTAGATTAATCGTGTATGCGACATCTTCTGCGGTTATGGGATGATTATCCGTCCATTCCATACTTGGTTTCAATGAAAAAGTCAATCGAGTGTGATTTGTCGGAACCTTTGGATTATCTGAATTTGTTTCAATGAGTAAGTGACCCGCAAGCCATGGGTAATGTTCGCCTTCAGGTCCACGACGAAGCAAGCTGTCATACATCAGACTATGGGGCTGCCAAGAAGCCCAATGGTCACTAAACAAAGGATTGAATGTATCAATGAGGTCTGACACGCCCATCCTGAATGTACCACCATAAGGACCTCCCAATTCATCCCTAAGATGAATCCCACTCATCGTCCACCATGACAGAGGACCAAAGATCGTGTCTGTTGAAAAGTTCTCAAACTTATCTGTGCGATATGCTATATATTGAATCTCTTCGTAAAGAACAACCATAGGACATTGGAATGTCCAAATTCTCTGCATTTCAAATGCGGCCTCGTAGATTTCATCGGGATACATCGAGAAGAGAAGATGGTTTCTATAACTATCATACGAATCATTACTGAAATTTGGAATGTTGAAGTAATCACGTTTTGAATTCCCTGACCAGTATTCATTCCCAAGCCAATCAATGTTCAGACCATCACATTCAACCTTGATGAATGCTGCATCATAGTCCTCATGCATCCAGTATTTCATATAATAGTCAGCAGAACTTCTGCCAACTGCCTCCGCTCTGATATTTAGAGAGAGAAGAGTTTCAATGACAGCATTGCAAACAACCTCTGCTGACTCAGACTCAAACGGATACTCAAGTTTCACTACAAGTTCTGTATGGTCAGGAGCTTCGAGGAAACCATCTTGTTCATCCCAATCGACAAATCCAGCCGATGTCAAGAGAGCTCTGGCTCCAGCTAGATCTGAACTATAATAAGAGGAATCAAGAAATCCTTCCGCCGAATATGGATTTATGGATGGCACACAGGTGTCTAATGGTATTCCGGATCCTTGAATCCGGCGGATAGTTTCATTCTTGTCTATTGCAATAGCAATCGCTCTTCTTAAAGCTGTGATGTTATAGGGATATTTCATGCAATTGAATGATATTGCCACCAGGGAGTTTGTTGATTTATTCACAATCTCAATAGTATCAACCTCTCGAATGGATTCCAGGCGAGAGGGGTCTATCGAATCAGTGATTAAATCAATGTCGCCATCCTGCAGAGCTAAAACTTGTTGGTCCTTTGAATGGATTTCGTGCAGAACGATTTTGTCTACGTAAGGACCTACGTATGGACCCCATCCTGTTTCGCGAGGGTTTGGATAGGGATAGCCATTAGAGGCGGCCAGAGGAGCTGTAATGAAAGGTGCCAGGAGAAGAGTCAGAAATCCTATCATGACAATTCGTCCGTACCCCAAATCGACCCTCTACTCCCAAATACTTTGAAATAGATAGGTACGATTGAGATTAACAATTTACTTGTGGAACAATGTACACATCCCCAAGGATTGCCTAACAATGTCTACAAGGTGTATCTATGCCTATCCAGGAACTCCTGCCGTTTCGCTCGATTGAATGACGAAAGACT
>JBHLQM010000144.1:0-3501 GCA_048884785.1 Candidatus Thorarchaeota archaeon
CTCTCGAACTAGAGAATTACACGCGACGTAATAGAACTTGTCCTGACTTGTTTTGTGACGGGTTCAGATGGATTGACATAAATCCTAGTTGCAGCTCGAAATAAGTAAGACCAATCATACAGGTGAAGCAAATTGAAGATTACAAAGATTCGAGCTCTTGAGATTCTTGACTCTCGTGGAAATCCCACAGTAATGACCAAGGTGACACTCTCAGATGGAACAGTAGGCGTAGCAAAAGTTCCAAGCGGAGCCTCTACTGGAATTCATGAGGCTCTGGAGCTTCGAGATGGGGGAAAACGATTCTTAGGTAAGGGCGTATCGCAAGCTGTGAAAAACGTCAACTCTGTGCTTGCTGATGCAATGAGTTCAGTTGATCCACTTTCGCTTCAAGCTGTCGATGAAAGACTTCTTGAAACCGACCCAACAAAAGGGAAAGGCAAACTTGGAGCAAACGCCATTCTTTCAGTTTCTATGGCAGCAGCAGTGGCAGCCGCATCGCATCTCAAGATGGAACTATTTGAATACTTGAGAAAGAATGTGATTGGGAAAGATGCGAAATACCAGCTTCCAGTGCCAATGTCCAACGTTATCAATGGTGGTGCTCATGCGGGTAATGAACTGGCAATTCAAGAGTTCATGATTCTCCCGATTGGTGCTAAAACATATCCTGAGGGCTTGAGATGTATCAGTGAAGTATACCATCATCTGGGCAAGAGAATGATAAAACGTCACGGTAGAATGGCCAAGCATGTTGGAGATGAGGGGGGTTTCTGTGGATTTGGTCTAAAAGGAACATCCGACGCCTTTGAGGAGATTATCGGTGCTATTGAAGAAGCTGGATACACTCCAAAGAAAGATGTTGTTCTTGGAATAGATGCGGCGGCTAGCGGATTCTTCACGGATGGAAAGTACGATATTGATGGCAAGAAGATTGATGCTTCTGAGCTTCTCGAGTTATACGTCGATTTGGAGAAGACATTTCCTTTACAGACCGTTGAAGACCCATTTGAGGAGGAAGCATTCGACGATTTTGCAGAATATATGAAAAAGACGAAGGTTCAGGTTGTCACTGACGACCTCACAGTATCAAATCCTGAGATAGTTCGAAGAGCCATCAAGGAAAAGGCAGGTAATGCACTGCTCCTCAAGGTAAACCAGATTGGTTCTGTAACTGAGGCAATAGAAGCTGCTACCATCGCCAATGAGGCTGGATGGGGTGTCGTTGTGAGCCATAGGAGTGGAGAAACTGGTGACACATTCATCTCGGATCTTTGTGTTGCGCTCGGTACTGGACAACTCAAGACTGGTGGACCTGCACGAAGCGACAGGGTTGAGAAATACAATCGGCTTCTCGAGATTTATGACGTGCTAGATGGTAAGTGTGGATACCCCGGCTCTGAGTTCAGAACCGCTTGGAGGAACTATTGAGCGATGAGTGATAAGAAAACTGCTGTATTTGTTGTAATGGACGGATTAGGTGATAGACCTCTAAAAGAGCTCGGAGGCAAGACACCTCTTCAGGCTGCAAAGACTCCAACCTTTGATAGACTTGCTGCAGAGGGTCAAAACGGGTTGATGAACGTGATCGGACCCGGTATCACACCTGGCTCTGATACAGCACATCTGGCACTCTTTGGATATGATCCCGTTTCTGAATACCCCGGAAGAGGCCCGCTGGAAGCTTTTGGTGCCGGACTTGAAACAAAACCTGGTGATGTCGCCTTTAGGTCCAACTTTGCGACTGTAGATTCCAATATGGTTGTATTGGATCGACGGGCTGGAAGGGACTTCACTGCCGAGGAACAAGCCGAACTACAGACAGCTCTAGATGGGATTGAGATTGATGGTGTGAAGGTTCGATTCATTACCACAGTTGAACATAGAGGAGCTCTAGTTCTAGAAGGTGAGGGTCTCTATGCTGATATCAGTGATGCTGATCCTCACGAAACTGGAAAGAAAATCCTGACTGTTCGCCCTCTCAAGCCTGAGGCTGAGAAGACTGCCAATATAGTAAACAAACTGATGCGTGTTGCACATGAAAAGATGAAGGGGTTAGAAACAAACAAGGAGAGAGCCAAGAAGGGTATACCTCTTGCCAACGCTATTCTTCTCAGAGGACCCGGGCGACACAGTGATGTCCCCCCTCTTCCTGATCGCTATGGAATCAAAGCTGCAGTGATTGCAGGTGGTGCTCTCTATATTGGAACTGCAAAATATGTGGGAATGGATCATATTCCAGTTGAAGGGCAAACTGGGACAATCGATACAAACTTCCACAACATTGCAATGAAGGCGATTGAAACAATCAAGTCGGACTACAACTATGTCTTTGTTCATATCAAGGCACCAGACAATGCTAGCCATGATGGAAATGTGAAAGAGAAAGTTCTGGCTATCGAGAAGACTGACGAAATGGTTGGAAAAATTCTTGATGCTGTGGCTGATGATGTGGTCATAGCAGTCACAGGGGATCATACCACTCCGGTATCCATCGGGGACCACCAGTGTGACCCGGTTCCAATCGTGATCTGGTCGAATTTCATTCGTTCGGACTCAGTAAAACGATTCTCGGAGATTGATGCAGCATTCGGAGCTCTTCATACCATCAGAGGAGTCGATGTCATGCCACTCCTTCTCGGATATTCTGGGTACATAGAAAAGTTCGGAGCATAGTGAATCCTTAGTTGGGAAATGAGTCTATTCCCTAAGACCCGCTTTCCCAACTGCTCTATATTCAAAGTCAAGAGCGACTAATTTCGCCTTTTCATACACATTTCTGCCATCTACAAGAGTATGTGTTCTCATGACCTGTTTTAATTTGTCAAAGTCCACATCGATGTAATCTCTATGCTTTGTCACAAGTGCAAGGCAGTCAGAGTCCTTGGCAGCTGTGTAGAGGTCTCTCTCTATCTTGTGCGGTCCTAGGTCCCAATCCTTTACATACGGATCATGTAGGACCACCTTCGCACCCTTGGCTTCTAGAGTGTTGATGAGTGTCAAAGCCGGTGTGTTTCTGGTATCATCAGCGTTCTCTAGGTATGCGACTCCAAGGATAGTCACTTTAGCTCCCTGAATTTTCACTCCTTTCTTCTCAAGAGCGTCTTCAATGAGGGATGCCATGTGAATGGGCATGTAGTTGTTGATTTCTCGAGCCAGAGAGATAAAACGAGGCTCAATCTTTTGAGATCCATATTCACTGAGTCCATATCTCAATAGCCAAGTATCCTTTGGCAGACAATGACCTCCCACCCCCGCGCCAGGAATGTGCATCATCCGACTTGGAAGCTCGTTTACAAGATCGATTATCTCATACACATTGACGCCAAGACTTTCACAGACTAGTGCCATCTCATTTGCGAATGCTATGTTCACATCTCTGTATGCGTTCTCAATTGTCTTTGAAACCTCTGCAGTCAGAACATCTGTCTGGTGGACCTTAGCTTTGACAATCTTCGAGTACATCTCAACAGCACGTTCTGCACTCTTCTGCGTAATTCCCCC
>JBHLQM010000145.1:0-3474 GCA_048884785.1 Candidatus Thorarchaeota archaeon
AATCTCTTTGCAATCATTGAATGCATCGATCTTGCGTATATTTTCTCTCCTCTCGCGGGTATACTTGCAGGGGTAACCATCTTTGCATTCCTACTTGACTTGCGACTCCTCTGGGGATATCTCGATAGCGGTAAAGCAAATCTCACTGATCTAGCAGTATTCTATTTTAATGGAATGTTAATGCTCTTACTCTTTACACTATTCTACGTCCTCACATTAGTTGCCGGACTATTACTGCCAGCTCTTGAGGGACTGACTCCCTACTTGATAGTTATTTCATCCATATTGGCCATATTGCCGCCGCTGATTCTCGTAATTTTCAAGAAGGAGGTGACCAGATGAAATCAGTTTCACTATCCACAATAGTAACGGTTCTATCAATTATCTTCCTAATTGGAACCAGTACAGGACTTCTGCTATCGCTACCTCGAACACCAAACACTTCTTCAAGTGAGGAGATAACCATCATGACCTACAATATCTACCAAGGATACACTCCTGAAGGTGGCGTGAATCTTGAGCAGGTTAGAGATACAATTCTTGCCGCGGATGCAGACATAGTGGGATTACAGGAGTCGGATACCGGCAGAGTAAGCTCAATGAATCTTGATACTATCTTGTGGCTTTCTACGCATCTTGATATGTATAGCTACTATGGTCCTCCTACAAGTGAGCAGATTATTGGGGTGGCGCTTCTTTCAAGGTATCCGATCACGTCTTCGAGCTATCATTTACTTAGTTATGAAGAGCTTCCAAGAGTCATGCTGGAAACTGTCATAAAGATTGGTACCATCGACTTGACAGTCTTTGTTGTGCATCTTGGGCTTTCGTATGAGGATCGAACCTCTGAAGCTGAAGAGGTTATATCAGCACTGAATGCAGCTCCAGATCCAAAGATACTCGTGGGCGACTTTAACACTCTACCGACAGGGCACCCTGAGCCTGGCGTTGAGAGTCCTGACGATACCATCTATCATGATATATCGATGCTTCTGAACGATTCCTGGACTGCAGCAGGGAATGCACTGGATGCTCCTGCAGGATACACATGGCCTAGTGTTGACCCCTATGAGCGAATTGATTACATCTGGGTAAGTCCAGATGTCACCGTTTTATCATGTGCAGTTATTACTAGCGCAATGGGGAGTGACCACCTTCCTGTAGTAGCGAGAACTCGACTATCCTAGCTCATCGAACAACAACTACCAGAGTGTCATGTTTGTGAGAATCACCACATCAGTGAGGGCACTCTCAGACCACACAATGGCCAGCTCTGCCTCCACTAATACACGTTCAGAAACTATTAGCTCGAAGATGTTGAATTAAGATCTTCTTTGCTAGTTGCGCGTGATGTTTTGATATCGGCTGCCGCTCTCTCAGTTTGCACTTTCCTCTCAGGTAGATTCCTAACTTTATAGCAGCTCGTTGCAGGGTAGGGAATCATGGCAATGGTCAAAATGACCATCTCAAACCAAGTTGCTATTCCAGCAAGGACAAATCCATACATCACATAGAAAACAATGAGCACGAACGCCGTCCAGCAAACCCACCAATACTTGAATCGGGGTTTTGGATAATGCCATTCTTCGTTGACTTGACTCTCTACATCTCCCATAAGCTCTATTCCTCAATAAATCGTAATCAAACTTCTCTGTTTGAGTACTATGCTATTCAATACAAGACTACGTATGATTGTCAAATGCAACACTTGCAGAGGCGAATAAGATTCGTTCATTGCGTAGATTCTTCGTTTTTTATCCATCTATGCCCTCTTACCTATGAGAAAAATGAAAGCATATCCAGAGACTCTCGGTTATTCGGAAGTGTGGCCTTTCTTTGAAAAAGGCGGATTAGCTCATGTGGCCACAATTGATGGGGATCAACCCCGTGTGCGTACTATGGCGCTAATTACACATGATCACACGCTGTGGTTGGTGACTCATACGTCTGATAATAAAGTTGAGCAAATCAAGAACAATCCCAAGATTGAGTTCACTTATACTGTACCAGGGATTGACAGGACTGGATGTCTGAGAACAACTGCGACTGCAGAGATTATCGGAGATTCAGACATGAGAGATGCTGTCGCAAAATCGATACGTTGGTTTGATGGATATTGGGAATCAGGGGCAGATCCGGAATATACACTAATCAGGCTGACACCAACCAAGATGCTCTTCGACCATCACAAGAGTAGAATGAAGTATACTATTTTGCTATAGGATATCAAAGAAATGCTTCATACTCAAGAATCAGTAAAATCATAGGAATCTAGGCAAAACTCCCTCTAGCATATAATGATAGATAATAATGCAAAGACCCAACTGATATATAACAAGAAATGATGATTCACCGAAAAGAGAGTACAAGATGCTGCAAATATTTATTGAACGTACATTTGGAATTGACTTTATTTACATGGACCTTTTCTTCTGCCTAATTTGGATATTTGTTCTCCTAAGGGAGAAATATAAATTAGAATTTTTGATTGGCTGTTTGGGTATTCTAACTAACTTCATCATAGACTATTTCTATTGGTATGGCTTTCTGGGAATAAGGACGCTAGAAGGACCAATTAATCCCCTATTGTTCTTCATATATTTCTCAATAACCTACGGCATGATTGAGTATTCATATGTCGCAGTCATGTTTAGAGTAGAGAACAATCGATCGCGGATCGTGTGGACACTTTTTCTCTACAGCGGGTGGTTATTGAGTGGAATTGTGTCGCAATGGATTCCTATCTCAGATGCAATAATCCATGTTGCCCGCGAAATGTCACTTCAGCGGTTTCCTATGCTCATTGGTATATGCATTGGATTTGGATTTCTTGTTTTTCTGAAATATAAATGGAAACCCATGTTTCATCTCGGTTGGAAAAGACTTGCATACATCTTTCTTGTTGGCATCCTTGTTCACATGGGAATGGAAACCACGCTGGCTGTGTCAGGAATTCGTCCCTCCCCCTTATCAGAAGTAATTGGTGAATTCCTGTTCAATAGTCTTCTTGAGTTTAACTTGGGAATCCCAATCTTGTATTTGATATGGGTGTTTCTAGGGAATAGAGCATCCATAGCTGAAAATGATCAGAACTCCGGATAGTGAATTTTTGAGCTAGATGCGAATATTCTTAACAATAGTAGAGAATAAATGGCTATATTCTGGAAGGATGGAGAATCTATTGAACTCTCAAAGAACAATTAAGAAGAAATGGCGCGGCAAAGCCACATCAGATGGCGCAGGTGTAAAACTGATCCGGGTTTTCGGATATTATGAAACGAGAGACATGGACCCCTTTCTCCTATTAGACGCCTTTGGTTCTGATAACCCTCGTGACTACATGGCAGGTTTCCCATGGCATCCTCATCGTGGCATTGAAACCATAACTTACATGCTAAATGGAAGAGTACGGCATGGCGACAGTCTAGGAAATTCCGGAATCATCGGTGAAGGCGATGTTCAGTGGATGACGGC
>JBHLQM010000146.1:0-3365 GCA_048884785.1 Candidatus Thorarchaeota archaeon
ATCATGTTCCATGCACTAGCGTAGTTTATTTTCTCTTCTACTCTCTCTCTCAAAGGTTTGAAGTCAATGGTTCTCAACGACTCTGTATGGGCTTCCTGAGCTTTTGCGTAGTGTTCAGCGGAAGCAATATGATTGCCAAGTCGATCTTCGATATGTGCAGCATATTCATGACCCGCAGCCTCATAGAAATGATATCCCCTGTCACGACTCTCCTTGATTACACTTAGGAAAGTTTCTTTTGCCTTTCTAAGCGGGTCGATCTTTGTCGTCAAAACACCTAGCTCTTCGTAGAGAAGCCCTAGCCGCATTTGGGATGCTACGATGCCTGTACGGCTTTCCACTGAATGTTGATTATACTTTCTAGCGGCTTCTATTGCAGCTGATAGATTTTTGATTCTTTCTTTCTCGCTTTCTGCAATATCTGCGAGAGTCTTGTAGGCTCCATAAGTGGAAGAATACCCAGCAGCTCGAGTCCAATCTCCATCATATTCTTCGCAGAGTTTTTCAGCCTTTCGAGCGTATTGAAGCATTTTCTGGGCGTGTTGATCCCGCTCATCTTTCGTATCAGCGAAAGTAGCTAGTAGAGAAAATGACCATGTTATTGACTGAAATTGCCAAGCAGCGGTTGGTCCGTAATCTGCCTTTTTCAAGGACTCCATGGCATGTTCGATTCCCTTCTCAGCAAAAGACTTCCTCTGAGCAGTAGTGTAAAAACTCCCGCGAGCCAAGTTTGCGTAAGTGAAAGCTGGCATGATTTTTCCAGCATGAAACCAAAATGTGTATGATTCTGCAAATATTCTTCCGGCCTCTTCCATAAGCCCGATGTCTTCGAAAATTCGTTTCTGGATGTGCTCGTATCTTGCTGTATTAAGAGCATTCCAGTTCAACCACCATAACGAAGATAATATCATGATTTTATTATTTGCTCTCTTTGCGAAAACTATAGCCTTCTCTAATAATCGAAAACCCTTCTCAGTGTATTCTCTCTGTTCTCTATCCTGCTTGATGAAATTAAATCCAAAGAAGCTGTATAAGGTACCAGCCGCAAGGTGGACCATACTAATGAATAGGGGATTGTCACAATCCTCAGTAACCTTTACACTTTCATCACACTTCAATAGAAGTTTCCTGTTGTATTCCTTCCAATTCTCATCCCCTATATAAGGTGCAAGAAACATATGAGCCACACATAGACAAAATTCAGCATACAATGATTCAGCAAGAGATTGAACATTTCCAACATCCTTTGAGAGCTCCCAAGATTCTCCTGCAACGGCTATGCTTTCCTGAGAAATTTGCTCAGCCTCTCGTTTGTCTTCAGAGTGAAGAATTAGGTAGAATGAAACCATGGCCGCACGACTCAAAGTCCGTCCTCCACCCTCTTGATCATTCTCCTTGGCAAAAAGTTCACTTGATTCAATAAAGTGTTCACGAGATTTACTAAACGCCTTCTTAAGCTCCATATTGGACCCTGCTACAAACCCGCTGAAGAAGAAGGCTTCTCCAATGCATTCCAACTCCTCCTGCCTGTTGCCTATCTGTTTATAGAGAGTCGCAGCTTTTCTGAAGGCATCAATAGCATTTCTGGTTTGACCCATATATTCAGCTGAAGTATCAACTGTTTCTGCAAACTGTGCATAAGCATATCCAAGCTTCTTGTATGCTACAGCTGCCTCCCTCTTATTTTTCATATCTAGATTGGACTCTGCCTCTTGTTTGTGAAGCCTGATTATTTCTCCCCAATTGTAAGCCCTCTTATCGACCATTTCCTTCTCTGTTAGACTCTCTCCTGGTTTCTTTTTCATCTTCAATCGAACCTTACAAACTTGCGTAACCACGTATATGAAATGCCACAATTCCGCCTCACAGAAATGCCACATTAAGATAGACCGTTATTTTCCTATAAGTCGTCCGAATCTGGATTTCTATGTTTAATCAGGAACCTTCATAGCACTGATGTGAAGTGGAATCCATAGGAGTTGCGTCCAATGGAGAAGTCCCGTGTCCTATCACTACTCAAAGAACTCATTTCCACTAATTCAGAGAACCCTCCAGGGCATGAAGCAGATGTCGCAAATGTTCTGAGAGAGCACATGGAAGCACACGGTATTTCATGTACTTCAGTGGGTCCAAACAAACGCCCCAACCTCATTTTCTCAAGCCATGATGGAGAGAACGGTGACCTAGTCCTTCATGGTCATATGGACACTGTTCCGATTGGAAAAAGGGAAAATTGGTCACACGACCCGTTTACCTCAGATATTCTGAATGGTCGACTCTACGGAAGAGGTGCTTGTGACATGAAAGGGCCAGTTGCAGCTCTTGCAGAAACTCTCATTCTGTACACTGAAGCTAGACACGAAAATCCTCTCGTGATGTTAGCAACTTCTGATGAGGAGAGTGGCTGTTCAGGTGCTGAGGAAGTCGCTGCAAGTGGTTTACTAGATGGTATCAAATATGGAGTCTGTGCTGAACCAACAAGCCTCGGAATTCTTGTGGGTGAAAAGGGTCTATTCTGGAGTAAGATTGTATCTACTGGAAAGTCTGCTCATGGTTCCCGCCCGGAAGAGGGCGTAAACGCAATCGAAGCCTGTATTGATGCAATCAGAATTGTAACAAGTGAGCCCTATCCGTACACAGAAGATGAATTACTAGGAAATCCCACGATGAATATAGGCGTGATTCAAGGAGGAATTAAAGTCAATGTCGTTCCAGACACTTGCGAAGCTAGACTCGATATGCGAGTTGTAAAAGGCCAAGATCCTGAATCCTTACTAAAAGCAATGAACAGAAGATTGGAAACAGCAGGTCTCTCCGACCGCGTTCTTGTTGAATACATTCATGGAAAGCCTGCAGTGTTGACACCTATCGATTCAGAAATTGTTGGGATTGCTAGAGATGTTGTTTCAAAGATTTCAGGTGTTGAACCAATTTTGAGCACTGCTACCTATGGCACTGATTGTTCTGTCTTGCAACCAAAAGTTGGCATTCTTCATGTTATATGTGGACCTGGTTCTATTGAACAAGCTCATCAACCTGATGAATATATCAGATTGGATGAGCTCTATCAATCAGTTGATGTTTATATGGAGATTGCACGCCACTTCTCTGATTAGTACTCATCAGGAGAAACCTTATAGTTGGCATATGTGTGTTGACACAATACTCTAGCGTAGCTCGTCGCATCATAGGAGCGTTCAAAATGCAGCCTTCAGATATAGTCACTCTTTTGATGGATCTTTTACTCAGTCCAATCTTTGCATTTGTTATTGTAGTAATTGTGGTCATTGGTGCTGTACGATTTAGAACTAGCTCTAGAACTGGATCAAGTATGCCTGTGGTCAAACAGATGCGTCGAATGATTT
>JBHLQM010000147.1:0-3362 GCA_048884785.1 Candidatus Thorarchaeota archaeon
AGTGAGGTTCCCGAGGCTATTAGGCGGCTAGAAGAGGGACTCGCCCTAGGAAAGATAGTCATAACAATGGAGTAACGAAAGAGGCTTCAGACTCTCGGAGGTGACAACTCTTGAAAGCGATTATTTGGACGAAATACGGACCTCCGGAGGTTCTCCAGCTGAGAGAGGTTCCCAAACCATCCCCAAAAGACAATGAGGTTTTGATTAAAGTTCATGCCACAACGGTTACAATAGGTGACTGCGAGATGAGACGTCTTGAATATCCTTTGATGACGGAACTCATCTTGAGAATGTATATTGGTTTCAGAAAGCCAACGAGAATAACTGTACTAGGGATGGAGTTTTCCGGAGTAATTGAGGAAGTTGGAAAGGATGTTATTGAATTTAAGAAAGGAGATCAAGTCTTCGCGGCAACTGGCTTCATTGGTACAGGTGCTTGTGCTGAATACATATGTTTGCCAGAAAAACCTGAAGCAGGAGCAATTGCATTAAAACCAGCTAATCTGACCTTTTACGATGCTGCTGCTGTTCCTGTTGGTGGACTAGAAGCATTATCACTTCTAAAAAGGGGGAACATCCAACCTGGCCAAGAAGTTCTGATTATCGGTGGGGGTGGAACTATAGGTCCCTATGCGATACAGCTAGCGAAGTTCTTTGGGGCAGTAGTGACAGCTATAGACAGTACGAAGAAACTAGAAGTTCTGAGATCCATTGGCGCAGACCACACAATTGACTTCACGCAAGAAGATTTCACTAAGAGTGATAAAAAGTACGATATCATTTTTGATGTGATCGGTACATCATCTTATTCCGGTTGTGTAAGATCTCTCAAAGAAAACGGTATCTATCTCTTGACATATCCAAAGTTGGGTCGAAGTATTCGAGGACGATGGACTTCAAGGAGAAGCAATAAGAAAGTAATAGGTGGGACATCAGCCGACAGCGTTGAAGATCTAAATTTCTTGAGAGAACTTATAGAAACTGGAGATCTGAAACCTGTTATCGATTCATACTTTCCCTTGGAAAAAACGGAAGAAGCTCATAGGTATGTCGAAACAGGAGAGAAAATTGGAAATGTGGTCATAACTGTTTTGGAAAAAGAAAAGCATAACATGTAGTTTAGCCTATTTCAAAGACTGGGATGGAGAATCAGATGAAAGCGATAGCCTGTACAAGATATGGTCCCCCAGAAGTTCTTGAGCTCCAAGAGATGGAAACTCCAATTCCAAAAGCCGATGAAGTATTAGTTAATGTTCATGCCGCATCCCTAAATGCAGGTGACTTGAAAATAATGAGAGGTGATTCGTTCATACTCCGTCTAATGAACGGATTTCGAAAACCAAAACATAAGGTGCTTGGAGATGACATTGCCGGGAAGGTTGAAGCTGTTGGTGAGAACATCAAGCAGTTTCAGCCTGGAGATGAGGTATTCGGAGTGAGTAATTATGGAGCTTTTGCGGAGTATGGATGTTTTAGTGAAAAATACTTGGCGATAAAACCAACCTCCCTATCTTTTGAGGAAGCAGCGACATTTCCAATGGCAGCGATACCTGCATTACAAGGTCTTCGAGATATAGGGGAGATTCAATCGGGTCAGAAGGTTTTGATCAACGGTGCCTCTGGTGGTGTTGGTACATTTGCAGTTCAAATTGCCAAGTACTATGGCGCTGAAGTAACTGGAGTGTGCAGGACAACGAAGATGGATATGGTGCAGTCTATCGGGGCAGACTACGTGATTGATTACACACAAGAAGATTTCACCGAAAAGAGTAATCATTATGACTTGATTCTTGATGTTGCAGCACATCATTCTCTCAGAGATTTCAAACGTGCATTAAGTCCTAAAGGGATCTATGTCTGTATCGGAGGTACTATGTCTCAATATATCGGAACTATGCTCCTAGGACCATTGATATCACTGAAGGGAAGTAAGAAAATGCGTATTGGTTTCGGGAATCCCAACAAAGTAGATTATGAATTTTTGATAGAGCTTTTTGAAGCTGGTAAAGTAGTACCAGTCATAGATAGAAGTTACCCTTTGAATGAGATTGTTGAAGCTTTCCATTATTTTGAAGAGGGACATGCTCGAGGAAAAGTAGTAATAACTATGAATTAGATTGTATTTCTTAGCGATAGGTAAATTTGGATATTATCAGGTACAAGAGGATTGAGAATGATTAGTCGAATATGGCATGGTTGGACGAATCGCGAGAAAGCTGATGCTTATGAAGAATTACTACGTAAAGAGGTATTCACCAACATAGCGAAGCGTTCCATTCAAGGCTATCGTGGAATTCACCTTCTCCGTAGAGATGTAGACGATGGCGTAGAGTTTGTTACAATAATGTGGTTTGACACACTAGATGCAGTACGTGATTTTGCAGGAGAGGATTATGAAGTTGCTGTAGTACCTCCCAAAGCTAGGCAACTCTTGTCGAGATTTGACAGAATATCCGCTCACTTTCATGTTATAGAAACTCCAGACAATCTACATATTTGAAATTAGATAGCAGAATCCAATAGATTGCTGCTAGTGCCTTTTTTGGTAGTTTTAGATTGCAGAATTAACAAAATACCAAATTAGAGCATAATTGTCGGAATACTTATGATTGGGGTAGTTGAATGAAATGGGCTGGTTACTAAAAGTAACTCAGAATAGGAGAGAAACTAAATGAAAGTTGAAACAGCACAAAGAATGTTGTGGTTTGCGATAATCTTTATCGTCCTAACCATCATACTGACCATAGGTGCAGCTGTTGGGATTTACCTAGCAATCGAATTCATCGATATAGGATCATTCATCACAGATCCCTCGATTGTGGCATTCATTCTAGCCTACCCGCTATTAATCCCAGCTATAATATTGGCTTTAGCTGGCCTCGAGATCATCTATCTACTCATCATCTACATGTGGCGAAAAGACCCGATGGCACACAGGACAGGATTCACAATTATTGGTATCCTCAACATGCTTATGGGCTTTAGCCTCCCAGGATTATTCATCATTCTCCCGGGACTTCTCTTGGAGCCGCAATAGTGCTAGTTCAGGAGACCATAACTTGGTCTCCATCTTCTCTTTTTGAGTGGATTGTATGAAACTGATGAAAGCTATTGTTTGCACAGAATATGGTTCTCTAGAGGTCTTGAAGTTAGGTGGTTGAAATATGGAAGATATGCAGCTAATACTTTCAGCATTATGGATTTCTCTGATGTTGACTTACCTTTTGGGTGATGTGCTACGCATATTTGCAGGAGACTTTGTTGCTGGGGAAATCGGAGGTGAGAAAGCAACTCAGAGTATGTGGATGATGGCTGCTATATTGATGCTGATTCCAATTGTCATGATCTCGTTGACACTCATT
>JBHLQM010000148.1:0-3203 GCA_048884785.1 Candidatus Thorarchaeota archaeon
GGGGTCTTCAATCCTTCATCGTATATCAGGTTCTATTTGAATGGTGAATTAGCGGGAGAACTAACAGCCAGCGTGCCTGCATTTATCAACGACCCCTCGAATCATCCTGTTAGAATAGGTCGTAGATCCGATAACCCAGGTGGAACATCCTACCTTGATGCCATTGTTGACGAGGTGCGTATTTCACACGTTGCAAGATCTGATGCTTGGATTAGGACGCAATACAACAATCAGAAAAACCCAGAACTGTTTCTGACTGTTGGTGAAGAAGGAGTAAATTTCCAGTACAAGAAAGATATCACAATTGACCACAACAAAGTTGCAGCCGATCTCACTGGATTTCCAGTGTTGATTGATATCTATGATTCCGACCTGCATACAAAGGTCCAACCAGACGGCGACGACATAATGTTCACATCAAATGGCAGGAGTCTGCCGCATGAGATAGAACTGTTCGACCAACAATATAACTCAACACATGCACACTTAGTCGCATGGGTACGGACAGACATCTCATCTGTATCAGACACGGTGATCTCGATGTATTATGCAAATCCTGCCATGGGGTCCAAAGAAAGTCCTGAGGAGGTCTGGAGAAATCAGTATCAAGGCGTATGGCATCTCGGAGACAACCCCTCAGGAACATTACCCGCACCGCAGATCAGCGATAGTACGTACAATAGTAATGATGGCACCACATATGGATCTATGACACAAGGTGATCAAGTAAGCGGCCTAATAGGCAATGCCCTGGAGTTTGATGGATCAAATGACTATGTAGACTGTGGGGATACAGCCTCGTTGGCAGTGGGTTACAATGATTTTGTCATGAGCTTGTGGTTCGCCACATCCGACCTAGACGTGCCCTTTGCCGTCAAAGGAGCTATAGGTACGGATGCCTATAGATACATGTTGTCAGTCACAAGTTCAGGGACAGTAAAGGCTGAAATCGACGACAACTCGGTATCACCTGGAAAGATATCCATATATTCTGCGTCAACACTGAATGATGGCCTCTGGCACTACGCGGTCATGGTGAGAGACGGGAATCTTCTCCATTTCTACATTGATGGGTCTGAAGTACCGACCTCGCCAGTAGATATCACAGGATATGGAAGTATTAATTCCGTGGAGCCATTTCTGATTGCTGCCTGCGACAATTACGACAATGCTGGAGCACCGAACCTGTTTGCATCGGCGAAGATTGATGAAGTTCATGTTCTCAGCTCTACAACTTCTTCAGAATGGATTCTTACAGAGTTCAACAATCAGGATGACCCTTCTGGCTTTTACTCGATGGGAGTTGAGCAGGAAGTCATTGTTCCCCAAGAAGTTCCACTTGATTTCAAGTTTAAGAAAGACATCACAATTGACCACAACAATGTAGACTCAGATCTTTACGGATTTCCAGTTCTAATCGATCTATATGATACAGACCTTAGATTTGATGTTCAGTCAGATGGAGACGATATTCTATTTGCGAAGGATGGATGGATACTCCCTCATGAGATTGAGCTTTTTAAGCAGTCATACAACTCCACACATGGTCATCTCGTCGCATGGGTTAGGACAGACTTGTCAGCCTCAATTGATACAATCATAACAATGTATTATGGAAATCCTAACACTGAGAATCAGGAAGACCCAGCAGTCGTATGGGGAGGCTCAAGTGTCGGGACGTGGCATTTAGGTGAAAGTGGGACTGGAGCCGCTGATGAATACTGGGACAGCTCACCATATTACAACCATGGTCAAGGTGGCGAGGGAATTGCTGATGATGTTCCTATAATAATTGATGGAAAAATAGGCTATGGACAAGATTTCGATGGATCAGATGATTTAATTTCGATTGGGAATTCACATTCTTTACAACCTTCAGAAATTACCTGGTCTGCTTGGGTAAAGAGAACTAGTTCTTGGACATCGAAGAGAATGGCTCTTTTATACGCAAAGACGACTTGGAATGGTCCAGGCTGGTATGTACAGATTGATGATGTATCCACAGGAGGACCTAGTATACCTAGAGATTTACTGATGGTTGTAGATGGGAGCAATTTCTTTACCTACAATGGAGTGCCCCTTGACACCCTCTATCCTCTTAACGAATGGGTTCATCTAGCAGCAACCTTTGACTCAACAACAAATGCTATGGAACTCTATGTGAATGGAGTTGCACAACCGTTGCAGATATTCGGAGTTCCTGATTCCATAACTTCGACAAGCGCGACCAAATACATCCCGGACAACTCAGGTAATTACGTGGGTTCAATGGATGAAGTCCATGTGGTAAGCAAAGTTCGCTCTCCAGACTGGATTCTCACCGAATACAGAAATCAGAATGATCCATTCAGCTTCTATACTATTGGAGAAGAGAATATTGTGGGTCGGCAACAGGAACTGGAATCGGAGTTTAGCCACAAGAAGGACATAGTAATTGACCATATGAAAGTTGATGCAGACTTAGTGGATTTCCCCATGCTCATTGACATCTATGATACGGATCTTAGAAATGATGTGCAAACAGATGGAGACGATATCATTTTCAAAGATGGCAACATGGTATTACCTCATGAAATAGAGCTCTTCAATCAAACCTACAACTCAACACATGCACATCTTGCTGCTTGGATCAAGGTGGATGTTTCTTCTTCAACTGATACAACAATCTCGATGTATTATGGTAACCCCTATATCGAAAATCAAGAAAAGCCATCTGATGTCTGGAATAGCAATTATGTTGCTGTGTGGCACATGAATCAAGACCCATCGTCCTCCACAATACTGGATAGTACAATTAATGGCTATGACTTGACAGCTGCTGGTTTTGCGTCGGACCAGCGAATATTCGATGGAAAAGTAGGAACAGCAATATCAGTCGATGGAATCAATGATAGATTTGGCATAAATGGCATTTCAGGACCAGTCAATGACTTCACATTTCAGTCTTGGTTTTCTCTTGACAATCCGTTCCCATCAGGTAGTGACATGCATTTCTTCCGTGGAAATAGTCTTACTAACGATTATCCATTGATGAGATTTGCAACCAGTTCGGGATTGATAGTAACACATATGGAAGTCACATCTGATAATGATGAAACTTGTACTGGGAGCAAGAGTTCGTGGGAGGCTGACACATGGTTCCAATTTGCCTGGGTAAGGAATATGGCTGCTGTACGGGCGTATCATTATTTGAATGGCTCACT
>JBHLQM010000149.1:0-3129 GCA_048884785.1 Candidatus Thorarchaeota archaeon
AAGGCTAGAAAATGGCCCGTTGTTCGAGGTGCTGCAATGAATGCTGTATCACATCCACACGGTGGTGGTTCACACCAGTCTCCTGGTAGGCCAAGTACTGTAAGTAGACACGCTCCGCCTGGTCGTAAGGTGGGCAACATTGCAGCTAGACGAACTGGTCGCAAGAAGTAAAAAATTCAATTGAGAAGAGAGTTCGCTCTCTTCTTCCTCTCCTTTTTTCAAATACATGTAGGCATTCGCTAAAGAAGTGAAAAGCTCGTTAGAGCTTTCCCTTTAGAATCCTAAGTGATTCAAGTTTTGCTAAATCATGGCACGATTCCCTGCATAACCAGAACTAGCTTGAACAAATGAACTATCGCCCACTTAGAGGCAATAATGATTGTCAGAAGGATAAACGCCTTCCTGTAGTTAGTATACTTTGGAATGAGCATCACAAACAACAGTATGAATGCGAGGGCTCCAAGTATAGACAATGGCCAATAGACTGGAATCGGTAACCATTCATCTGGTGTACCACTCGGATAATCTCGAAGTGCCGATAAGGCAGACATCGCGATTCCTAAGAACCATAACATGAAGAAAGGACGTTTGAAATCTTCAAAATATCCCTTGGCTGCAAGAATTACGAGAGTCAATGCTATTGCACCGACGCTATATGAAAGAATGAGGTATTCCATTGAATTCACCCTAATGCTTGATGTTTATACACAAGGATAGGAGGTATATTATTGCGCGTTCACATTTCTTCTCAAAATTGACTCATTCATGTCATCGAGAAGTCCGGTTTTTCAATAAACGGATTGAGAATCCGTATCTTCATAGAAGAATGGTAATAATGTGGATCGGTGCATGGTCATTTTATCAACCATACAATAGAAAGAATGTATAATACTTGACGAATTATAGGTGGAAAATTCCTAGTCTTCCAAACGCCATGCTATATTGAATTGTTCTACTTTGATGTTGTAGTCACACTTGCTGTGTAAGAAGTATAGTGAAACTACGCATAGAAACCATCCATGTTGAATTGGAGGAAACTAAATGAAAACACTGATTGTATACGGGACCAGATATGGAGCAACCGCAAAGACAGCAGACGAAATCGCTAATGTACTTCGAAACAATGATATCGAGGTCAAGATAGCTAATGCAAAGGAAGAGAAGATCAAAGACATCTCAGAGTATGATCTGATAATAGTGGGAAGTGGAATCAAGGCTTTCAGATGGACAAAAGAACCGAAATCGTTTCTAAAGAGATTCAGAAATGAACTCAGACAGAAGAAAGTTGCCCTCTTTGTCTGTGCTGGTACATGGCCATTACTCGAAGAAGATGGCCCATTGAATGATAACAAGGAAGAAAGTTCAAATCCGCTTGAAAAAGGAAAATCATTCAACCGATTCCTAGTGAATATCACAAAGGAGTTCGATCTAACACCAGTATCTATGGGGCTGTTTGGTGGTATTTGGGACTTTGATGCTATCAAAGGGCTTTGGGGAAGAATCATGGGGGGAATGAGAAAAGACTTCGAAGCTCAGGGAATTGATACATCCATACCATACGACAACCGGGATATCGCTGCAATTCATGATTGGGCGGAAAATCTCGTTGTTGCTATGATTGAACCTAAGTAGAGTGCTTTAGTATGGGAAGACAATCCCAGGACTCTCTACGCGATATCCTGTCCCGAATATTGAACCCAGAAAAGCTCGATAAAGAGATAGGGCTTTCTGAATTTAATGAAAGACTTGTTCATGTACGAAGGACTCAACACTATAAACTAGGAATTGTGGTGGAAAAAAACATCAATGAGCAATTGTGTTACACTCTGGAGTTGCTCTTGAGTGCATTACATAATATCTCTGAGGTTGATGTGGAACTTCTTGAGAAGGCAAGTCAAATAGCTCACAAGTTGGCAATGAGGGATTATTCATTACGCCATCAAGGTGATGGATGGATTCTTTGTGAGAAGACATTGGCATATTCCCAGATACTCTCCGAGTGCAGTTTTCTCATAGAAGAATTGGAATAAGATGCCTCTCAAGTACAGCACGGTGTTACTCTTTAGATTCTAGAAGAGTTGTTCTCCAAGTGCCAAAGTAATGTCCTGAATAGAGTACAATTGGCACAGCTGACTCAATTTGCTCAATTCCTTCCAGCTCTTTGACTAAATCTCCTAATTCAGCTAACGAGAAAGTCCAAACCACACCCATTAGAAAATTTGGTAAATTGCTGAAAGACCTGAAAAAGTCGACTTCAATGAAGAATCGTTCACTTAGAAAATGTTTCACTTCATTCTTGTCACTTCCCTCAGCCAAACTAATCTCAAGGACTGCAAGAGTATCTCCTGACTTTGTTGGATTTAGCACAACTCCCAGTTCTATAACACTGTCTTCTATCATCTTACCAAGACGCCTTCTCACGGTCCTAGCAGACACCGCTAATTCATCTGCAATAACAGTCAATGATTTTCGAGCATCATCATGTAGGGATTTTATTATCCTCAAATCCAACTTTGACAATTTTGAGAACGACTCCGCATGCGTTCCGCCTCCAAATATTCCTCCTGCGTGAAAGGTCTGAAGTCCTATCGTTGGATTCGTGATTTGAGCCTTCTTAATAACAAAGTCTGAGTATTCTTCTAACTCTTCTATTGACCTAAGAAGCCCTCCTACGTAGAGGTAATTTCCACTCCCTATCAGAATCCAACTTGTATGATCATTGTCTGACAAATGTGAGATGATATCATCTAAAGATCTGATACTAGATTCTCCAAAGATGACTGCAGTTGTAGCATTAAGATACCCAAGTGAGATATCTGCAGTGAATTTTGCTATTACTCCTTTATCTTGAGCCAATTGCATTCTTCGATGAACTGCTTGAAGGGATATGCTAAGTTCATCTGCAAGTTCTCTGAAAGTCATCCTTGGATTACGTATAAGATGTTTGAACATCCGGAGGTCAATCTCATCCATAGTAATGCTCTAGACAAGAGAAGTACCTGATTATTATACCGGTTTTGAAATCCATGTATGGGTAATATTGCAGCTAGACGAACTGGTCGCAAGAAATAGTTGAGGTGAGAGGAAAATCCTCTCTCTCCTTTTATTTTGATAGAACTGTATGCTAGT
>JBHLQM010000150.1:0-3059 GCA_048884785.1 Candidatus Thorarchaeota archaeon
CGAACTTCAAGATGAGTCTTTCCAAACCGAATCACGGACCACTTTAATCGCTTTCAGAACATGATGAGGTTGTTAATCTGACGCCTGGTGAGGTTGTTGGGGTTAGAGTTAGCATGGAATATCTTGCTCTGTGTAACGACTTTTAAAACTGTGAAATATTTCACTCTTGAACTCAATTTCCAGTGATGGATTTATTGCCTAGACAGTAATTATGAATATCAGGATGAACACTAGGAAAGCAAAACGCTCTGTGAAGGGAGATCAATGAAGATTGGTGAGTTCACAGAAGAATTCGTTCTTCAACTAGCTCGTGAGGCATACAATAAAGGCGATGCTGCTTTTGATGTTGTACCCGAGAGATGTGCCCTACTGGTAATCGATATGCAAGATGAGTTTGTGAAACCTCATTGGTCCCCTGACTGGGTCCCAGAAGCCACAAGGCAAGTCCCTCGAATCAAGAAACTGATTGAACACTGCAGAAGAAGGAAAATCCCAGTCATTTTCACAGTCTATTCCAAGACGCACAACTACTTTGACCGCCCCATGACTGGAAAGTTCATGCCGGGGAGATACTCAGGCCTCGATATTGATTTCTCTCTATTCTACGTGGATGGAAGAGTCTGGCATGAGCTAGCGCCTCGGGACGATGAGATTGTTATCACGAAATCATCATACGGAGCGTTCTATGATACCCCCTTGGAAACCATATTGAAGAATCTAGAAAAGGACACTGTGATAATTTGTGGTACCTTGACCAACTACTGTTGCGGAGCGACAGCTCGACAAGCCTATGAACGTAGTTTCAAAGTGGTCTTCGGAAGTGATGTGACCTCAACGGATGATCCTGAGATGCAGGAGCCTGAATTGAAGGTGTTACGGAAAGGCTTTGCCAAGGTCCTGACCGCTGATGAGATTATTGCCGCATTAGCGAAGTAGCCGATTGTCATTGCAAAATTGCCGTACCGCTGGGTGATGAGAAATCAGAGTACTTCAGATGTCCAGAATTGAAAAACTCTCTTGAAGAATGCGAGACGTTTCGATCAACCTCCCTTTTGGATCCCAAAACCATGAGCCCCCAATTGATTTATCATACGTACCATCCCCCAATAGGTTCACGGCAACGACTTTTGTGTTGAGTAGTGTCCACCGAGTGACGTATGCTTTCATCTCTTCTGCCCATGTACATGAAGCTTCATTCGCTGTATCAAAACTCCTTGCAAAAAGATACAGTACGAGCTCAGGTTTCTGTACCTTTAGGTCGTGTATGATTTGATTATCCCATAAATCACCGCAGATGAGAAATGCTGTTCGGCCAAAGGATGTTGGAATCACCGGAATAGTTTCTCCTGAGAGATAGATGGACTTGTCATCAAACTCAGAAAGCCATCCAGGATCTATTCTTCTATAATGAAGTGCAATCTCTCCTGATGGATTATATAGAATTGCCGAATCGAAAAGGCAGGTGTCTTTTTTTTCGAAGAATCCAGCTGCAAAATAGACCCTATGCCTACGTGCGAATTCCTGCCATTGTGCAATGCGCGTTCCAGTCATTTCCTCCGCAAGGAGAAGATCACGAGCTGGTACGCCGATATTCACCAAGCCAGTTGCTGCAGTTTCAGGAAACACAAGTAGCTTGGCTCCACCATGCACAGCCCTTTTTGCAAAGGTCAGAATACGCCTCTGATTCTCATCCATATCACTTGTAATCCGAGGAGAGAGCAATCCTACCTTCAAACACTGGTTCTCCCCTAAACATTGAGTGAATGCCTTCTGTCACGAGTCATATATGTGCTTGGTGATTATGGATTTCATTGCAGCTGATATTTTAATACCATCTGGTCGATTTTGATTCAGATTTGATGGAAGCCTAACACCATTAATTCAAGTTCTCATGGCAGCTTCATTATTTGCTTCAAGCCCTAACCATTGGTATCTGGCCTTATCGAATGCTGAATTAAGAGAAATGATTTTATTTCGAATGTTTTAATTCCCCTAGGTCCTAAATGCTGCTTATGAAATCAATGGATGATTTTAACGTCAAAGTTGAGATCCCGGTTGCTTGGGGGGATATGGACTCTTTCAAACACGTCAACAATACAAAATTCTTCAAATACTTTGAGACTGCGCGAATCAAGTATTTTGAGGAAATTGGCTTCATTGAGACCATGGAGCAGGATTCTATAGGTCCAATCTTAGCCAGTGCATCTGCAAAATTCATCAAACCATTATTCTATCCTGATACTGTAATTGTAGGTACTCGTGTGACATCACTTGAACCAACCGAGTTCATTATGGAATATATCATTGAGAGTAAATCCAAGGGAATCGTTTCTATTGGCGATTCTAAGATGGTTGTATATGATTACAAGTCCTCGGAGAGAACAACCCTTCCTGATAGTGTCAGAAACAGGATCAGAGAGATTGATTCAATATAGTAGTTAGCAAGTTGTGTAATCATGCATCACTCATCAGACTCTGAAATCGCTCTTCGATTCTCTTTCGGAGTGTCCTGATACTCGGCGAGTCATAGATATCTAGTGCGTCAGTAAGGGTTTTCCTTGCTGCCTCGGACGCACCTTGTTTTATCTGGAACTCAGCCTTCAGGAGTGCATGCTCCATGAGAATACCCGGATAATCTCTCTCCCGTGCTCGCTGTTCGAGTTTTGTCATCCAAGGACCGGAAGTGTCTAAATCGCCGCTAATGTCATACTTTTCCACCTCAGCTCTTGCTAGAGCAATCAGACAAGGTACAGCGTGAATGTCCATTTTTATACGGTCAAATATCTCTAAAGCCTCCTCCAGCGATTCTATACCATCCAGAGTTCTACCTTCTGCTAACTCAAGCAATCCATTAACATATTTCACTCCAGCTATTACCCATTCACGGCCATCTTTAAGGGCCCCTTCTTCCGCAAGATCCAAGTATTTCGCAGCCTCTCTCAGCTTTCCCAGTAATATCAATGCACGAGCAATCTCAATGAGTGAATAGTGTGGTGCCTCATCACGGTCAAGGGCAGCTTTAGCCCACGAGAGTGCTCCAGCTCCATCGCCAATGCAGG
>JBHLQM010000151.1:0-3024 GCA_048884785.1 Candidatus Thorarchaeota archaeon
CCCTCAAATGGATTCTCACAAGTCATGAAGCGGATACGTGTAACTAACTTTTGCCTTCTATCAATTTTCAAATCTGCTCGTGTGAGTTTCCTTTTGAACTCAGTATTCCGATTCTCACCTATTCTTAGGATTTTGTGAATCTCATCAGGGGATGTCATCGATGATGCTCCGTACCGGCTTTTTCTCTTATTGATTGGTTATAAGCCCTATCACACGTCCTGTGAGAGCGTAGTTCCAGTGAAAACTTGCTGACAATCATTTCTGCACCTTGATATTCATAAGTGCAAACCCTAAGTCTGGGGATTTCAGTGTGGTTGGCAACCCGGCCATCCTCATCGAGAAGGGTGAGCGAGTAGGGGCAATCAATGGTCTAATGGTATCTGACAATGCATTCAGCATGCTTCAGAACATAATCGAAATTGCCAAGACACCATATGCACTTGTAAGCTGGATTGGTCCAGAGATAGTCTGTAAGGATATTGATGTGATTGCACCCACGGAATAGACTCTAAACCTCAACAGAAATGCATATCAGTTGAACATCAAGAATGACATAGCCACTACTCCAGAGGGACTCTAATGTACAAGAGATATCTGATACTACTTATTCTAATTACGCCCGTTTTCATTGTACAGACTTCAACAGCTACACGTATAGTTTTGAGTCCTGTCGAAGGATCCACGCCCTTAATCGAGTCCCGTTTGCAGATGGAAATTCAGAACTCTGGCCCGAAAGGAGCGGCGGCACTTCTAGAGTTTGAAGATGAACTCTCCTTTAATCAGATTCATCAGGCTGAATCCCTGGGAATTAAGTTCGTAAAACGAAGTGGCTCAATTGTTAATGTTGGAAAAATCTACTCTGCAGAGGTAAATGATATAGATTCATTGAATTACTTGCTTGATTTAGGTTTGGTTCGTGCGACTTCTGGTACAAAGCAGTTTATTCCTTCAATTACTTCCTCAGTTCCTACCATCAACGCAGATGCTGTGTGGAACAATATCAAGATGGATGATCTTCCAGTTGATGGTTCAGGAGTCACGGTGGCTGTCATTGACACTGGTGTTAGCTGGTTGCATCCAACCTTCTGGAGGCAGTCTCCTGGTCAATACCATACAATACAAGATGGAAGCAACTACTATATCGACTTGGATGATGACTCGGTTGCAGATGCAAACGAAGGGCCCATCCGGGCGACTTCTGGGTTAACTGGTTCTACCTTTAATTACGCACAAAATTACATGTATCTTGATATTGATGGAATACCTGGTTTTAGCTATCCATCTGGTGATAGATGGATTGGAGGAGTTGATGCTAATGACGATAACATCATCACACTTGGTGTCGAGGATGCAGTGATGCTTGATGTAAGCAAGATTGCCATTCTATATGACCAGCCATCATCGAATGTCTATGTTCGTGATGTCAACCTCACATTAGGTGTTTCAGTAGTTGACCCGCATGGTCATGGTACTCATGTCGCCTCAACAGTTGCTGGAGGCCAAGTTGGTCTCACATCTTACGTAGCCGCTGCCCCTGGTGCTGATTTGATAGTCATCAAGAGTGATCTTCAATCCTCTGATATCCTTGATGGGATTGATTTTGCTGTTGAAAATGGAGCTGACATCATCAACATGTCCTTCTCTTCATATCTTGGATTTCTAGATGGTACGGATTTGGAAGACCTTGCAGTTACTGAGGCATTTCTCAGGTACGGGGTTCTTTCAGTAACTGCCGCTGGAAACCTCGGAGACAAGGAGAAGCATGCTCGGTTCAGTGCATCATCAGGAGGAAATGGCGCCGTTGAATTCGATGTAAACAACCCTTCAGATAATTCGTTCATGAGTTTATTGTGGCATTCTTCCGACAGAGATGAACAAATTATTCTTACAACTCCTACTGGTTCCGATATTGATCTAGGAGTATTCGAAGAAATTTCACATAAGTCATGGGCGCTTGAAGAAGATGAACTCTCAGCCTATGTATTTACAGATATCAATGCTCGAGGGCTGAACAATATAATAATTCAAATCTCTCAACAGGAGCATCATTGGGATTCAGGATCATGGACTGTTACGGTCAATAATCAGGCAGGAAATCCTGTATGGGTTGATGCATTTGTATGGGATGGAAATTGGGATTCTAGCAATATGGTCTTTTCCACACACATTGATTCTGAACACACTCTAAGCTCACCAGGAACAGCAGATTTAGCTATAGTAGTTTCAGCCTATAGTGAACTATCAGAAACTATCTTGGCTTCATCCAGTAGGGGTCCAAGAGTTGATGGTTCACTAAAGCCAACTGTTGCAGCTCCAGGATATAACATACAGGCTGCATTGAATGGATTCTCGAGTAATTTGTGGGTTAGGAGAGATGGGACAAGCATGGCCGCACCTCATGTGGCTGGTGTCCTCGCACTGATTCGTCAGGCATCAGGTGAGCAATCACCGTGGTTGGATTACTCTGCATTGGTAAACGGAGCTGGAGGTCAATCAGCACATTATGAAACAGCATCTCCCAGTTGGGGACATGGACTTGTCGATGCATTGTGGTCAGTCACGCAAGTTATCGAATCTCCTGCATCTGATAATTCTCCGCTATCTAATTGGGTTGGAGTCAATGAATTAATTGGGGATCCTGAAGACCTTGCTCTTGCGAGTGGTCTTGATATTAGATCAGTGAAATCTTTTCTTGACAATGACACACTTGGACTAGCAATCATTACTCGCGGAATACCTGACTTCCAAGGAACCAATATACTCAGTGTTGGCTGGGATTCTGATTCAAATCCGGGAACTGGTGTAAATGGTGCCAATTATGTTGTAAACATCACAGGAGGTACTTCAGATGTCTTTGAGTGGGGAGGTAGCTCATACATATTGTCATCTCTAACATCTTCTTTTTGGTACAATGAATCAGCAGTAATCTTGAGAATCAATGGTATTTCATTGGGTGCTCGTGGAGAGATATCGGTTTCTACACATAATTCAACACTTGCGAATGCTGACCAAGCTGGACCCGGT
>JBHLQM010000152.1:0-3002 GCA_048884785.1 Candidatus Thorarchaeota archaeon
GAACTACTCTTTTGCAATTATGTCGAGATTTTGAACCTTGATTTCTGGTCCAATCAGTGTCTGCAGTTTCACAGGTGTCTTTGCAATCTCAACTGTTTGCTTTAGAAGATCGTATATATTCCCTGAGACCATAAGACCATGAACAGCACCGACAAGCTTTCCATTCTCGATCAGTATGGCTGGGTTTCCCACAACACTGAAATCACCTGATTCAGGATTCGAACTGTGAGCACCCTGCACTCCGTGGATATAGTACCCATATTCTATCTCTGAGATTATCTCATCAATCTCACGAGACCCAGGCTCTATGATGATGTTGCTGGTAGCAACTTCCACAAGTCCCTGGCGCTTATTCCGTCTAGCATTCCCAGTGCTCTTGACGCCCATTCTTTTAGCCCAATAGTTGTCCCACAAGAACGATCGAAGGACACCTTTCTCTATGAGTGGTGTACGCTGCCTTGGAACTCCCTCATCATCTGAGATACTGGAGTTGAGACCTCGTGTATCTAATCCATCATCATAAATTGATACAATGTCAGAAGCTATCTTCTCGCCTATTTTGTCCCCTATTTTGGACTTGCCGCGAGCCACATTGTCACCCCTGACCGATTGCAGCAGAGTGTAATTCATGATATCGTTATAGGCTCCAGGATGCATAATTACTGTGAACTTGCCAGATTTTCCTGAGACCGTCTTCTTGACGATTCGAATGTATTTTACAATTTCATCTGCAATCCTATCAATGTCTATTTTCTCCCTTCTTCCAATATCAAAACTAAGGACACCAGGTGTCATGCCAGATTCAATAGGAGCAACTCCGAATATGTATGCAAACCCAACAGCTCCTCTTTCAGAAGTTTCTACTTTGCTGCTGTTGGCATATGCCCTAACATATGTAATCATACCACTGCCTCCAAGACCAATAATCAAGTCTGGCTCCAGAGAGATACACTTTTTCACAATTTCAGCAGATATTTCAGCCACACTAGAAGCCTCTGCATTAGCAATAGCGTCGTTCCAAAGGCCAGCGACGGTCTTGTACTCAGACGGGTCCGGCAAGGTCTGGAGGTTCTCATCAACAGTTGTAGCTCGTGCTGCTGCAATCGCTAATTCAAGCGCTTCAAAAGCTGCTTCTTTCGTGGGAATATTGGTGAAAGCAGACCCAACCTTGTTCTTCAAAAAGACCCTGATAGCAATTTGTGTACCTATGTTGAGATCAACACGTGACACTTGAGCCATCTCAATAGTCGCCTCCAAGTCTGATGAATCTTCAGCATGTACTTCAATTGCATCCGCACCCAGGCTCTTGCCTCTATCGACAATGGCTTTGCACAAATCCAACAGATCCCGCTCTTCTATCATCTTAGTTCTTCCCTCCGAAGGTAATGCCACCCTTTGCAAAGCGGATATTTGGTCCGCCTGAGGCGACGAATGCTTCTTGGCCCTTCCCACATCGGCCTGTTTCCCAATCGAATGCACTTTTAGAAATGCCTTCAATCTTGAAGAGAGAGTCTGTGGCAATACCGGATATAGAAAGGTCTAGTACTGGCTTTCCAATCTCGCCGTTGACAATCTCAAATGCTTCCTGAATCCCGACTTGAAAACTTGCATTCATTTGCGCCTGGCCTCCCCTGAAGTCCTTGCAGTAATAGCCAAACTCAATCCCTTCAAAGAGTTCCTCATCAGTGTGATCTCCCAACTCAAACATAGTATTCCGCATCCTAATGATCGGTGGGTATAGAAAGCTCTCGGCTCTCGCGTTTCCTGTCAGGCGTTGCCCAATTTTGTGAGCATATTCCCTATTTGTCAATAGTTCGGTAAGAACTGAGTCCTTGATGATTTCAACTCTTGACGCTGGCACACCCTCATCATCAAATTTGGAAGTACCGATATTTCCCTTGATGGTACCGTCATCGGTCATGTTTACACCTTCAGCGGCAACAACCTTGCCAAGTTTCCCATTGAATGCACTCTGTACAGTCAAGTCAGCCTCTGCAAGGTGCCCAAGGGCTTCATGTGCTAGTACCCCAATGACTCGTGGACCAAGGACACATGGGAAAGAGCCTCCCTTAGCAGGGGTTCCTTCAAGTTGAAGTACAACGCGTTCTGCAACCAATTCTCCAACGTGTTGGGGAGTTGCTACTTTATCCAAATACTCCCAGCCCTGATGTGTCGATGATTCTTCGTGCCTAGCTGCGCTGAGCTTTACCCCTTCCTTACCCGAAACCCACGGATAGGTCCAGACGAGCAAAATCGGTGTTTTTATTCGTGTACCCTCTGAGGTAACAATGAATTTGCTCCCGGAGGCAGTTCGTATCTTGACCGTTATAGCAGTTATACGCTCATCGTACTCCTTGATGACTTTCGTCATGTCAGTCATATATTTGATCTTCTCTTGAATCGAAACCTCTCGAGGGTCTCTTTTGTGGGTGGACTTGATCGAATCTTTGTATGCTTTTGATTCAGCGAGCTCGATTGAATCTTTGCGCGTGGGTGCAGCAGCCTTAGCCATCTTGAATGCACTTTCTACCGCATTATTCAGTCCATCAATGTTTCCCGTTGATACGAAACCCCATGCGCCATCTGCTAATACTCGTATGGCCACGCCTCGCTCAACACGCTGAGAAAGAGCATTCACGCGACCATCGTCCATCTGGATATATTCTATGAATCCAGACTCTCCGCGTAGCTCAACATAGGTTGCTCCTAAATCTTGTCCATGTTCAAGAGCCTTTTCTAAAATATCAAACAATATCGATATTGGCCTCCGATTTTTCTTACATCACATCTAGCTCACAAGTCTAATAACATTTTGACATGCGCCATCACATTTACACATCAAATTTATTGATCCTACCCCGCGGCTGGTTTTTTCAAATGTATTTTACCAATTATAAAATGACTTACAAGGTAGCAAAGAAATAATGCCAAAGGAAAGACAATACCTATTTTGATAATTGGATTGAGTGTCAGAGGTGCAAATCCCAAAGATAGTGCAACCA
>JBHLQM010000153.1:0-2979 GCA_048884785.1 Candidatus Thorarchaeota archaeon
TTGAGCATTGGTACGATTACAATCCGATAGATCCGGATACTGGGGAAACTCAGAATTGGTTCAGACTTGAGTGGGATAATGACACACTTAACCCAGATGTAAAACTGCAGTATTCAGGATTTGGAGGAAGAGAGAATCTCTTTGTGCTCGATCCCTCAGCAGATCAGTGGTATTTGAAGTGGGCCAGAATTTGGTGGGAAACTGTTAATGATTATGAGTACATGTCAAAGGATCTTGATGAAAAGCTTAGCGAGATTGATTTATCCACTCCAGCAGGAATCATGGATTTGAATCTGTATCTTAGTGAGTATATCCAGGATCCTGTAGCAAATCTCTTCGTTCCAGAGTCACCGATGTCTGCACAGAATGATGTAACCACATTCGCCAATAGCGGATACTTGAAGAGTTTGGTAGTCTGTATGGATGTAGCCACAGGCGTGTCAATCGATAGTCTTCGATGGGTAACCAACCAGGGTATTCAGCAGGCTCATCTTGAGGAATTGCTTCCTTTTGTTGATTGGACCGTAGATGTAGAATTCATTGATATAGATAGTAGCCCGGGTTGGAGTCAGTTGTTTTGGAATTATGCAGAAGTGATAGATGGTCAGACAATTGTTGACGGATTAGATATGTTCTATGCAATCATGAATGCAATGCGCCCCAGCTACATAGATGAAGAAAGCGATGGCATCAACGTATTCGGAGTTGTTTTCATTAAAAAGAACATGGAAATGCATGTTTATGGAAGACAATATACAGGACTAGGGGGCGGCGGTCAGACAGTAATATGGAAAGCCTGGGACCGATATTACAGACCTGACGGGATTACACCAAAATCTGGAATCTCTTCCGTTCAGCTTCATGAAACCATGCATGCGATTGGGCTAGGCCACACTTGGAGTGTGGACCACTATGTTGCAGATTTTGCCTACACACCGATGGGCTACTATGGAGATTATAATGGCACAGGTAAGTTCGACAAGAACTGGGTACAGGCGACATACTTGGACCAGCTAGAAGGGAATCTATGGATGGATTTTGCAGATAGGAGAGCAGATATTGGACCTGATGCCAGACAAGAAACGCTGATTGCTGAGCAGTTGGTCATTGGTGCTTTCAATCGAGCCAGAGATTTCTACAATGTAATGGACTGGATGTCGTGCTTCAATGAGCTACAGCAAATACATGATTTGATAGAGATCCTGATGTACTCAATTTCTGACACTATGGCTCCAGAAATCATTAGATGGGGCATAGAAGGCAGTGTCTTCTATGAGGATAATCTGATCTGGGCCACGGTGATGGATGACCTCTCTGGTGTCATGAATGTGAGCGTACATGTTAATATTGCTGGTGAAGAGCTTGTATATCCCTGCGTTTTCACATCAGGCAATTGGACAACAACGATTGACCAGCTTCCGGTTGATGTAGACATCGAGATATGGATTGAAGCCACTGATAGGGGGCTCAATTCTGCATCATCGAACATCGTCAGGTATGAGGGCGAATACCCACCATATAACCCACTTGAAGATCCTGTTGTTATTTCGGGACTAATCATTGGATCCTTGGCAATTTCATTGGTCATAATCTGGTTTATCCGAAAGAGAAGTATTGCAAGAATTCAGTGATTCGATTCAATTCGCACATCATCTTCTAATGGATCTTCCATTGATATTTGGGATTGTATCCGGAAAGTCATCATATCTTTTCTTCCTTGTTTCATCGATTCGATAGATGTGCTTATTGAGTCGATGTGTCTTCATTGAACTGTTCGTCTCCCCTAGGATTAGAGCCGCCCAGCTGACTTGCCATTTGAATTAATGGCTCATATGCTATAGTCAATAGCAGCCGCGCATCTGCCAATTGAAACAGCTCTAGCTGGGCATTATTCTGTTCTTGATGATTCCTTATAGGCACCTATAGAGCCGAATGGACGGAAACTGTGTGAACCAATAGTTATTAGAGAGTTCTCTACCGAATATTCTTGTGAGCTCTTCAAGCATTGGACGATCAAGCAGAGGCAGCATTATACAGAAAGTGCTTGTTTTAGGTAACAATCCAGCTCGCATGTCAGGTTTTGTCAATATTATTTCTGGTGACAATATGGCATATCATCTCTACTCTTCATTAGGAGTTGGAATTGGAGTAGCTCGCACTCATACGAAATCATTGAATGAAATTGTGATGCAACTCTGGCTTATTCCACCAGAGGAGAAAGTGAATGGTCTCAACAGAAGCTTCATGAAAGGAAGTAGTGGTGCAATAATAGTAATCGAAGGAGGGCACATTGAGCAACTTGACAGACTGCTTAGGATGGTGAATACTGATGCCAGTCCTAGTGTAATTGTGATTGTTGTGGGAAACGAGAGGCAGAGCCTCAAGGCACTAAAAGCAGTCAACGAGGCCTTTGGAGTATCGCTTTCAGAATCCCCAGAAGTCGATGCACATACTGCATTTACTGAATTTGGGGAATTGCTTGCGCAGAGATATCACCTAGGAAAAAACGATCCAATTGTTCTCAGTGTGTCTGATGTACCCGAATACCATCCGATTCAGGGAGGAAGAAAAATCCCTGAGTGCACTCAAGAGGAAATTGAATACATGAGGACTGTGATTCGGAAAATAGGAGCATCATCAACAGAGTCTACAGCCACACTCATTCAACCTGAGGGAGCTTTCACTATTGACTTGAGAAATGGTACCGTTAACTTGCAGCCAATTACATGCCAGTTTTGCTTTAATAAATGCAGTCGTGAAACAGGGATTTGTATCATTGAACTGAAGAGCGGATGGTCATCTGAGGGGCTTGGAGAGAGAGCACTTCTGATACTCGCGAAGATTTGGGGAATACACTCTGGAAAATTACCAGACCATGTTAGGAAACAGATACGTTTGGCAATTCAATGCAGGCAATTCACACCCAGTGACCAAATAGATATACAGCTGATTCAAGACACTCTAAATGCATTGGGTTAC
>JBHLQM010000154.1:0-2944 GCA_048884785.1 Candidatus Thorarchaeota archaeon
CCAGCAAGAGAAGTACGAGAATTCAGAAGATCCGGAGAACCAAAGGATGATGAATGCTTTGGACTTCCAAATGGTGATGCCATTTGTGGTGTCATCTTTGGAGGAATAATCATCATTGCAGGACTTTCTTGGGTACTTGGTTGGGATTTTTCAACTCTGTGGGAAACAGCGATTGGTCCCTATCTAGTAATAATATTTGGTGCATTGATTATTCTGGGAGCTGTCTACAGCTCAACTCGAAAGAAACGTCGATATCAATAATCTCAGAGGATGATTCATATATGTACCATAGCGGTCAATGAATTTCCTGATATGTGACCGCATTACTATTAGAGGATCTAAGATTCTTCGAATTCTTAGTCTTTATACCAAAGGATGACCGCAGGTTTCATCATCACATTGCATGCATATCCTTTCATGTTCACTCTTTGACATCATTATTCTGTTGAGAATCCAGAGCAAAATGACACACAGTATGTAGAAATCCACAGTGAAATCTCCAGTGATTTGATTTGCTCCAACAAGAACAAGAAATGACCCCAACACAAAGATGACATTCAAGATGAAACGGAAGAATCCACTCTTGATTGATAGTATTTTGTAGAGTTGATGTTGCACAAGGCCCACGAGAACGCCTGGAAAACCCACCCAGAATAGAATGAAACCACTACCGAACGATATACCAAAGAAGAAATACGCCAAACCTCCAATAATCGCCAGAACTGCACCTGTTGTCAGTCCCGTACAACCTGCACAAAAGACATTGTTTCCAATTCTTAGAACATGATCCGAGTAAGAATCACATGAATAGTGATGTCCACGAAGAAGTGGTTTTTGTTGGACCACTTCAATCACATCAGATTTTCCAAGCTCATTTTGATTTGATGTCCGAGAAACCGGTCGAGAAAAACTCGAAGGACGAACTCCTGCAATTGATCCTAGAAGACAAATAGTGATGAAGATTAGTCCGACAATCTGCGGTTGTGAAACCAGACCAGAAGGGTCTGTCATCGTGCGATATACAATTAATGGTATCAATGCCAGTGCTATTAATGATAATATTTGGAGCCATAATGAAACCGGTTTTGATGAATCGTCACTAGACATCGCTAGAACATTCCTCTCAAAGCTGCCATCACTCCTTGGCGAGCCATGTATCTATACGTTCTTCTCTTGATTTTGTTACTTGAGAATACGCCTGTTATCCTTCTTTTCCAAGAACCATAGAACCCTCTGTAGCATAGGTAAAGTTCCTCTTGGATTTCTGACAGAGACAAGTGCTCGGTTGGCATTACCGCATGTATCATGTCATATTGAGCCCAGTTAGTATTTTCAATCCAGCCATTTGCATACGCCTCTTCATAGAGCTTGGTTCCTGGGAATGGAGTCAATAGCATGTATATCGCAATGTCTGGATCAAGATCATTAATGTAGGCTCGCAAACCTCGAATAGTTTCATGGGAATCACTACGATCTCCAATAATCAACGTAGCCTGCGCGAATATGTCGTTAAGTTTCAAAATCTTCATGGCTTCTTTGGACACCGTTGGATCAATCTTCTTGTTGAAAGATGCTAAAACCTCAGGACTATGACTCTCTACTCCCGCAAGAATCCAAGTCAAACCAGCTTTGCGCATTTTTGGCATGATATCTTTGTGATGTACAATATCATCACACCGTGCTTGCATGAACCACATAATATCTTCAGCAATTCCTCTGCTAATGATTTCATCACATAATTCGTCTGTTCTTTTTCCTAAGCCAAAATTATCGTCAGTTAGCCAGAAGAATCTCGTACCAAATTTGTCATAACAATGTTCAAACTCATCGGCAACTCTTTTCGGTGTTTTTGACCTCCATTTTCCACGCCAGAATACGCATTGGGAACAGAAATTGCAATCGTGGGGACATCCTCTGGAAGCCTCAACAAGTGCATATGGAGTATCGCGACCTGCCATCATTGTGAAATGATAATCTTTCATATACTCATCAACTAAATCATATGCTGGAAAGGGCAACTGATTCAAATCATCAAAGAGTGGACGGTCTGGTGTTGCAATAATTCTACCATTTTGTCTAAACGTAATTCCATTGACCTCTGAGAGAGATCCTTTTCCTTGGAGTGCGCTAACCACCTCAAGAAGAGTCTGTTCACCTTCCCCTCTTACAACTATATCTAATTCTGGATATGCTTCCAGACTTTCGCGCGCTAATACAGTGTAGTGCTGACCTCCAACAATTGTCGTTATAGTTGGGTCAATAGTCTTCGCCATACCTATTGTTCGAAGGCCTCGATACGCATTACATGTTGCCAAAGCACTAGGAGCAACAATATCAGGCCGAAATTGTTCAATTCGCTCTTTTATTCCATCCCAACTAATCTTCTCTGCTTGGCAATCTACTATCTCTATCTCAATTGTTTCATCATGCTCTCGCAAATACGCTGCTAGATTGAGGATACCCAATGGGGGAGGAAGATACTCTCCCATTACAAACCAGAACTCCTTCGGAGGTTCCACAAACAGGATTTTCATAGCATAACATCTCGTGTTGGAGACCGTCATAGTTGACCCGCTAGCTAAAATACCTTCTCAGTCAACGCTAATCCATACTTTTTGCTGACATGAGCAGTTTAATGTCAGATATTTTTAGATACATCAAACAAGCGTGGAAATCTCATGACAAAGATTGAAATTGACTCTGGAGGTGCACCTTTTCCAAAACCAATTGTACTTCTTGGCTCAATCGTTGATGGGCGACCCAACTTCTTCACTGTTGCCTGGTTCAATCGAATGAGTATGAAACCAAACATCTGGGGGGCATGTGTAGGAAAAACAAAGTATACACTTCGAGGAATAAGGGAGAATAAGACATTCAGTGTTAATTTTCCCAATGCAGATTTAGTGATGAAAACTGACTACTGTGGAATCCGTTCTGGAAAGCG
>JBHLQM010000155.1:0-2895 GCA_048884785.1 Candidatus Thorarchaeota archaeon
GCCTCATTTTGTGAGCTTGTGGCATACCACAATGTCCTCACACGATTCTCGCGAGCTCGCTGTACGATTGCGTCAGTGATCCTAATGCCATATCCTTTATGTCGAAATCCATCTTTCACCCGAAGCCCTTGTACCCAAGCTATGCTCGTACCACTTACAAGTTCGAGATTGCTCATACAAACAAGTTCATTCTCTTCAAAGATGCCTAGTGTTGTAGCAAGGGGATCTTCTACCCATTTCGGAAAAGATTCCGGAACATAGTCGTTTCCTTCCCACACAGTTTGACAGAGAAGGTTTACTTGGTTTTGATCTTCAATTGTCAACTCACGTAAAGTGCTTGGCATGGAAAATCGAGCAGGATGCATTCCTTAAGAACAGTGCGGCATGGATATCAGCGTAGACGAATGTTAGACCTAATCATAATGATCAGATTGCATCTCGGATTCTGACGAAGGTTCATTGACATGGACAAACTTGCCGCAGTTCTGGCATTGAATCATTCCATCATCTCTCATCACGAGAACTCGGAATGAGTATTGTGCATGGCAATTTGGGCAGACAAAGATTCTGAGGTATGCAATCTCTCGAAATGATGACATGTCTTTGTCTTCATATTCCATAATCATGTCCATAAATCGTCTTTCCATGATTTCATCGGAGCAAAGGCCAGTAAACCATGGTTGATAGGCATAGATTTTGAATGTCGCGGCTCCAACATCCCTCAGATACTCTATAAGAAGGACTAGGAACCCAGTTGTAATATTGAATATATGTGTACTAGAAAGGATATGTCCGCAATCAACAAAATCGCTCAATAATAAATCAATCCCACGTTCTAAGAATCCTTTCCTGTCATGCCAAATATCTGGCATTGATTTTAAAAAACCGCGGAGTTCTGTTTCATCGATACCTATGAGTTGTGCCATCTTCACAGATTCGTTCCTCCTGCATATATTATGCTCGCGAACGTATATGATACTAGCTTTCATTCAAAGGCAATTTTGGAAGATTAGACAATAATGATGATGCACATTTGATACATAGGTTGTTGGATATCCCCAGCATCCAAGCTTCTTGTTGTCCTGGCACCAAATCATCTCTTGACGCAATTCATAGTCTTCGGATATTCTCTTTGCCAAGTCCCAAGCAATGGGTTTTAATTTTCCGTCAATGTCTCTCATATTCTGAACGACGATTGTGAGATATGCTTTCTCTCTCAATAGTAGTTTTAGATTGCCAAGCAATGCCCCCACTGTGCTGACATACTCATCATAATTAGCTATATTTCCGAGGTCTCTTTCTGAATCACTGTAATATTGTTTAAAGCCTTGTTTTTCTCGTTGCTTGTGAACAGAGTCATTGCCTCCTCGGGACTTACGAAGCATATCCCAATATGGCGGCGATGTTATCAAATAGTCAAAGACTGGTGCAGAATCCCCAAATTGCTGCATGATTAAGGTTTCAGCCTCCTGCGAATCACCGATAAGAAGATACTGCGTTCCAGAACCCTTCATCTCCGACAGTTTTTTCTTACCAGATTCAACAAACTCGTCGTGCAGCTCAATACCAACTGCATTTCGTCCAGATTCTCTACAAGCAATGAGTGTGCTCCCTACTCCAGCAAAGGGATCTAAGATCCATGTTCCCTGTTTCGTGAAGAAGCTGATGAATCGTTCAACAAGTTCTTCAGGAAATTTAGCAGGATGCTCCAATTGATCAGCTGACCGTGAGCGTGGATTCAAAACGAACCAAGATTTGGTTGATTTGACCCATGATTTTGCATCAAGATCATTGAGAGTTTTTTTAGGAATACTTGTCAACAGATACACCGTTGAATCCATAAATCCACTAGAGTCATAAGTATAGCTACTCCAATGAGCTTAATTCATAATGCATCTTGGCGTTTGTGTATAATATAGGAGAGCTAGCAATGTCGTCCATTTGGAAACAGAAATCAGGTTTGATGATTGTCCTAGTATTTGGGATTATTATTGGAGCAGGAGGCTTGATTTTCATTAGTCCTCCGTCCGGAGGAGGTATTTCTGCAACTGTGACAACTGCAGGTTCTACTACAGTATATCCCCTTTCACAAATCTGGGCGACCTATTTTCCGGCAGATGTTCCCGGATTGGTTCTAAATCCTAACTCAGGAGGGAGCGGGCTTGGGCAGTCATTGGTTAGCCAAGGACTCATTGATATAGGTGCGACAAGTTCGTATCCAAAACAAGAATACATTGATGAGAATCCGTCAGTTGAGATCCTTCCTATATCTGCTGATGCGCTTGCAATTGTTGTTAATGAGGCTGTGAATGGTTCTGAGTTCAAGATGGACTGCGATATGGTTGTTGCTGTATTTCAGAGAAATGTAACTACGTGGGAGGAATTTGCATCAACTTTCGATGTTACAATTACACAAACAGGAGCAATCAGTGTGTATGCTCGTTCCGATGCTAGTGGCACAACCGCAACATTTGCCAAATGGCTCGAAACAGCAGATGAGAATATCAACTCTAATGGAGCGGAATATGAGTGGAACCTGGGTCACGAAGAGGCACTCTCATTTCCTGCAGGTGTGAATTCTGTTGATGGTAATCCAAGTGTATCTTCTGGAGTCCTTTCTGATGATCATGGAATTGGCTATGTGAGTCTTGCATTTATGGAGGGAGGTGTGGTTGTTGATCTCTACAACCCTGGCAACGATGAGTGGGTCACACCTTCAGTTGCAAACGCGATTAAAGCCATTCCTGCCAATTTCACAAATCCCGGGCAAGACATCATGAACTCTGACATTGCTGGAGCATATCCAGTTGCAAGAGTATTATATTATCTTGTAAATCGTGAGTATCTCAGATCTCATGCAGTCACTTTTCTAAGCTGGTGTCTATTGCAGGGTCA
>JBHLQM010000156.1:0-2715 GCA_048884785.1 Candidatus Thorarchaeota archaeon
TCTAGCGATAGCACTTCTGATCATAACATGCCTCGTCTTCACATTGAGTATATTGTACCAACAGCTGCAGATACAATTCCTCTCTTGGCTTATTCAAAGCCCATCACCCTTGACAACTTGATGACTCCCTCTGATTTGACAGACTTTCCCGTTCTCATTGATATCATTGATACGGATCTAAAGACAGATGTCCAAAGCGACGGCGATGATATTGCTTTTAGCATGAATGGGATTGCGCTAAGCCATGAGATCGAGCTCTTTGATCAATCCTATAGTCCATCACAGGCTCATTTGGTGGCCTGGGTGAAAGTACCTACATTGTCAAGTAGCTCTGATACGACGATAACCATGCACTATGGTAATCCTGCAGTCAGCTCACTGGAGAATCCATTCGGAGTCTGGAATAACTATGAGGCTGTATATCATATGAATTCTAGTCCAACTTCAGGACCTGTGGATGATAGTACAAGCAAGGGGCATGATGCAGATGCACTCAATATGGAGAGTGGAGATGTTGCCTCTCAGAAGATAGGAAATGGCTATGACTTTGATGGTGCTGATGAAAGATTGCAAATTGGTCCTGTGGACACAGATTCTTGGGGTCAAATCACTCTATCGGCTTGGGTTAATGTTGATATCTTGGATGATTATCGCGTAATCACGAAGGAGGCTGGAAATGGGGATACCCACACAACAGACGCAATCTTTACGCTTGGAGTAACTCCTACTGGGGCCATAAGAGCAAGGCTTAGAACAGACAGCACATACACTAGCCAAGCAGCAGGAACAATATCTGCTGGAAGCTGGAGCTATATCACTATAACATGGGATCAGTCACTAGCATCTGGCGAATTCAAAATATATCTTAATGGTGCAGTGCAGGGTAGTTATTCTCTTGCTGGTACTTCTATCTCTGATTCGGGCCTTGATCTGTTCATAGGTGATACATCAGTGGACAGTCGTTCTTATGATGGTAAAATGGATGAGGCAAGAATAGCAAATGTCGCCCGCTCTGCAGATTGGCTCCTTGCTGAGTACAGAAACCAAAATTCACCTTCTACATACATCACTGTGGGCTCAGAGGCTGGATCACCTACTTGGATTGATGAAAATACAGTAAGAGTTGAGCTGACAACAACCTCTATCAATCCTGTCACAACGGATATTGCTTTCACACTTGATATCGCCGGAAGTGGACAGACACTTGATGAGAACCTAAACGATGGAACAACATTCGACGTGGCGAATAACTCCGTGGTTACATGGACTGCCAATGTTCTAGTCAATCCACCTGCAGACACCATAAATGTCAATGTCGAAATCGAATATCCCTTTACAGAGTGGAATCCTATCTCGGTAAAGAATCCACTTGGTCTTCCCATGACCTATGGCAGCGATTGGAACTTCCAAGGTGGAATTCTAACAATCTATGCAACTTCAATTGACTATTGGGGTCTCTATACGGTTACCTTTGAGAGCTTCAACTTTATAGAGAATGTTCAGCTAGGTATTGATGGCCAGAGTTTGGGCGATACCGCTGTCTTTAATGTGAATGACGTTGCTGCGTTTCGAGCAACAACACCATGGATTACAAATTCAAGAGTTGGCTTCTTTTTGACGAATCCAGATGGGGAAATCTTCGAGACTGACTTTGATACTATAGGCATTCCTGGCACAACTTGGGATATACCTTCCTTCAAGTATCGAATGCAGCTGACTGTTCCCTCATCGGAAGTTACCGCAGCCCTCACAAACTATCCCCTCTTCGTGAGCTTTACAGATACAGACTTTACAACCAAGGTTCAAGCTGATGGAGATGATTTTGTCTTTGTCCAGAATGGAATTGTACTCGCTCATGAGATTGAACGTTTTGAACAGGGGACAGGTCGCCTTGTTGCCTGGGTGAGGGCAAATCTGTCAAGCGTATCAAATACAAACATCTGGCTGTATTATGGAAATCCTGTGATTGGTTCAACTGAGAGCCCTGGAATTCTCTGGTCGAATGGCTATGAAGCAGTCTGGCACCTCGGGGAAACCGTCACCAATGAGGGATCAGGAGAACCTCACTATGATTCAACATTCGGAAATCACACGGCGACTCACAACGGAAACCAAGTTACTGCAGGCATAGCAAACAGTTTTGGACAGGCCTTCGACGGTAATGATTGGATTGTCGTTGATTCCTCAAAGGGTCTCAATCCTAGTGGGGATGTGACTATTTCAGGATGGTTCTATCTCAATGCTGCATGGAGTAGTGCGTCAACGCCGAGTATGATTATTGTTGAGAAGTATCTCGATGCAGATAACAATTTCCACATTGCACTGGCTGGGGCCGATTATTCAGAATCCGGCGTTCCTCTCGGAACCCTTGTATTTGGATTTGAATATGCAAATTCAGAATTTGTGAAGTGGACTCAGCGGACTTTTTGGTCTGCTAGTACTTGGTATCACTTCTCCTGTTATATGGATGCTGATACTCCGTCCAATAGTAAGATCTACATTAATGGCCTTGACAACACCGCAGCTGGCAGTGTAGGGGGTGCGAGTGTAATAAGTGTCGCAATGTCGGCCAATTGGGGAATTGGAGGAAGGTATGGAGAGACCTCAGAGTTTCCAACTGGGCAAGCTTTTCTAACAGGTAGACTTGATGAAGTAAGAATTGCCTCAGCTCAAAGAGCATCAGGATGGTTGCGAGCTGAATATAACAATACCATG
>JBHLQM010000157.1:0-2553 GCA_048884785.1 Candidatus Thorarchaeota archaeon
GATAAACTGGACTTTGATTTCCTGGCAAAGATATGTCGAGCTGTGGTTGCCACTGCGCTAAGCTACTGAATTGGAGTTAGTTTTGGACGTATTGAGATAGAGGGTGAAAGTTAGTCATAAAAACAAGAATCTAAAGTCAATCTGCCAAAAATCTGTGAAGATTGAATGGCAACGCCTTTGGTTGGACCCTGACTACTACTTCGCGCTCTTTTTTGCTTGTTGGTATATTCACCGAACAAGTTTTATTCCAAGAAGCATTCCTGCACTGTCATGTTTACGTTATGGAGGGGATTGATATGCTATCGGTCTACGAACGTCTGAGGATTGCACTTGAAGCCAGTTCTATCTACACTGCTCCTCACGACTTCTCAAAAAATGGGGATATCTTCCTATACCGGTCGCTTGTGGAATCAGAAGGCCTCTCTCTCATTCGTAGCTCATTGAGCAATCCACGAGATCAGATGACCCTGCTACCCAGTAATGTGAAGTTTTTTGGTCTACCAGTACTTCTTTCACCTGATGACAAGTATATCCTGGCAGGTAATGATCCTGATGGGTCTGAGAATTTCTACCTGTGTCGGTTCAAAGTTTCTGAAGGTGTTGAAAAATCACACAATTTACAAGAAAACATATTTTCGGAGATAGCACCTCATCGTATTCACTATTTTTGCTGGTCCCCTGATGGAAAGAATATTCTGTATGACGGCACTCATGAAACAGGTTTTCATGTATCCCGAATTGCTAATGATTTGAATGCGAAACCTGAATCTGCTCTCGCTGATGAATCGATAGCAAAGTTTGCGCCATTGATAGTTGATTGGGGGCAACAGGACCTAGCTTTTGTCCAAGGCGCTCAGGATGGTTGGCAAAAGGGTATTCTTGTCGTTTTCAATCCGCATACTGCAGAGGTTCTCTCTGAAATTCCTACTCTTCCTCCCAACCAGTGGTTTTTCCAGAGATGGAATCCAAAAAGACCTATCATTCCGTTACTTCAACCAAACAATAATTTTGGAATATTATCACTATACGATGTTGGCAGTGGAGAGTTCAGAGAGATTCCTCAACCTGAAGGAGAGCTTGCTTCCTGTATATGGGGTCCAGATGGAAACAACCTCTATCAAACTGCAATGAAGGACGGGCGTTCAGCAGTCTATAAGATTGATATCGATAAGAACTCTATACAAGATCTCAATCTTCCTATAGGTACTAACATGCCTTATCATGCTCGGGACTGGAATGGTGATCGAGTTCTATTTTACACACACTCAGATGCCGCAATGCCTGTTGAGCTTTGGACTCATAATCTTGAAACGGGCGTGAATGAGAAATTAACTCAATGGCAATCAGAAACGATTGGTACTGATGATTTTCCTGTGGTTCAATCGAAATCAATACATTACAAGTCCTCATTTGATGGGACCACTATCCATGGTTTCTTGCTTCTTCCGTCTACTCCACCACCACCAGAAGGTTATCCTTGCTTGGCGTGGATACATGGTGGACCAACTTCGCACTTTTCGGATGATTTCTTAGGTATGCAACAAGTATTCGTCCAGGAAGGATTCGCAGTATTTGCACCGAACTACAGAGGTTCAACAGGTTACGGATTGGCGTTCACTCAATTGCTATTCCAAGAGCCTGGACGAGGAGACCTGCAGGATGTCAGTTCTGGAGTTGATCATCTGGTCAAGAATTTTGAAATCAATCCAAAAAGAGTAGGCATCACTGGTACATCTTATGGTGGCTACATGACCTTGGCTGCTCTTGCATTTCAACCAGATAGATGGGCTGCTGGGTTTTCCTTGGCTCCTGTTTCGGACTGGACGTATGAAGCGGATTACGGTGATGCTCTGTTTAAAGAGGCTAATAGAGTATTGTGGGGCGATCCTGAGGAGAATAGGGCATTAATGCTAGAACGATCCCCGATAAGTTCAGTTGATAATATTAAAGCACCACTGGCAATAATCGTTGCATCAAATGACAGTCGAACTTTCTTCCCACCGGTCTTAGAATTTTCGAATAAGCTCTATGAACGTAATCATCCACTCGAATTTCATGTAAAGCCTCAATCAGGTCACATTACGATTCGTACAGACGAAACAATAAGGGAACTTGCAGGAGGAATAGATTTCTTCAAGACACATCTAGCTTTACAAGAATAGAATCCGTTTGTTGATCAGGTCTTTCAAATATCAGGCTCCCGCCAACATTAGACTCATACGATAACATAGAATCATCTGGGAGAGAAACGACCGAACAGAATGACTAAATAGCAATCTAATGCTCGTGTAGTTGGTTAGCAATGAGCAAACTTCTGATTACGGATACCGTCCTACGAGACGCCCATCAATCACTCCTCGCTACGAGAATGAAGACAGAGGACATGATACCCATCTGCGAGAAGCTCAACAAGGTTGGCTATCACTCTCTAGAGATGTTTGGCGGTGCTACCTTTGACTCCATGATGCGCTTTCTTGACGAGGACCCGTGGGAACGCGTTGAGACACTAAGGAGGCCGAGATTGAAACGCTATCCTATCTCATCATCAATCCT
>JBHLQM010000158.1:0-2551 GCA_048884785.1 Candidatus Thorarchaeota archaeon
GCTGCAGCAGTGAATTCGGGACTAGATATTCTTGCCATGGTGCCTGCTATTATTGGATATTTACATCCCAACATCTCCGTTACTTTCGTCTTTATCATGTGGCTCACACATCTTTTGACCATTGATAAGAATCCCACAGATAAATCTCATCATCGGATAGAGAAATCACTATGAAGCACTACCGTCAACAAGTGTTTCAAACACCAATCACGTCATCATCTAATTTTGAGCGATTCTTTTGCGAAGAGTTTAAGCGGATTTGTGAAGAAATGCTTACTGTGTGTAATTTTGGGGAGCAAATTAGATGAAGATTGGTTCTAGACTTCTAGTACTATTCACTATTGCATGTTTAGTTTCATCATCAACTATAGCTGTTCTTGGATACAAGAGCTCACCTTATGCAGGCGCACAACACGATGTCTTCACTCAGAGTTATCTTGCCATTGACATTGGAAGTGATAGTGATTTCATTGACTATGGTTGGACTGGCAGTGGCACAGATATAGATCCATTTGTTTTACAAAATCAAGCACTGGGATTTTCTGGCGAGTTTGGGTATATCCAAATTCATGATACAGACTCCTATTTTGAGATTAGGAATTGTCAGTTTCTGTTTTTTGATGTTTATTTTATGGACTTATCGAATGGCAGAATCGAGGATTGCACGTTCACCAACAGTTCAATAATGATAGATAATTGCACAGATTGTGTGATTTTTGATAATGAACTATCGTATACTCCCTATTCAACTGAACTAATCTGGTTGCAGAAAACATCTGGTTGTGAAATTATCCAAAATAGGCTGAGTAATGGATTCACTGGAATCGTTCTGTCAGAATCAAATTATACGACAATCTCAGAAAACAGTCTCACAGATTTGGAGCATGGCGGCATCTCTGGTGATTTCTCTAATACTACCTTGACAAACAATGTTTTCGAAGGGACAGGTTTCAGGATGGAGTATTGGTTTCCTCGAATAGAGCAATATCCCCCTACTATGGAGAATAACACAATAAATGGGAAAGAACTTGGTTTTTTCATCAGTCTAGTAGGTGAACAGATTGATACTGCACAGTATGGGCAAGTAATTCTTGGAAATTGCAATGACACCGTGATTGTTGGTGGTGACTTCATAGATTGCTCTACAGGAGTACAGATTATCCTATGTAACAACTGTACGGTTTATGGTGTAACAATATCTGACTGTACCTGGGATGGTATCACAGTAGACTGGTCAGCTCAAACTCAAATCATTGACTGTCAAATCAGCAATTGCCAAGAACAAGGTATATTCCTGTCATCAAGCCCGTTCTACAAAATCCAAAACTGTACCATAGAGGACAATCTAAGTGGAATCCTACCACACATCTATTCTAATAATGGAACGATATCTAACTGCACAATCCGCGGTAACAAGCCTGTTTCTTCCGAGTACTTTGTACTTGAAGCAGGAATCCATCTATCAAGCAATTCTACAGTAGTTGGGAATACAATTACCGATAACAATGTTGGAATCTTCATCTATGGAGCAAATTGTCTTGTAGTGGACAATGTAATCACGCATAATGGATACGGTATCTACATTGGTGAGGCTTACACTGGATATGGTGAGAGACCATCCAATAACAGGATTTACAATAATGACATTGGATGGAACTATCTGGCGAATGCTCATGACAGAACCTTGAGGTATAATGAATGGGACGATGGCATTAGCGTTGGCAATCGTTGGAGTGATTATTATGGAATCGGTTATTATGTGATATATCGCGATACGGTTGATCACTTTCCAAGACTTCTTCCAGAAGGAGCAATTCCACTTTTCATCATTCATCTGAGTGTTGGCATTTCTTCTACCATCATCATAGTTTTGGTACTAATTGTTTTGATAAAGAAACGGACTAAACTGTAAGCGTAGTACGCGTCTAGTTTTCGGGAAACACTATACCCATTACAAGCAGGTTATGGTACTTCTCATCAGCTCCGAAATAGGCATCTTTCATCACACCCTCAATCTCAAAACCGAACTTCTTGTACAACCCAACTGCAGACTTATTATCCTCTACAACTTCAAGACCAATTCTATGTATTCCCCTACCCTTAGCCAATATGATAAGAACATCAGTCATTTCTGATCCCAGTCCTACTCCTTGGAAATCTTGTTGGATGTATATCATCATCTCACTGACTCCTCTCTGCCGAGGCTTTGGAAACTGATAGATTGCAGAAATCCCTACAAGTCCGTCTTCGGATTGTGCTACAATAGAAAGTCCAGATTCGCTACCACTCATCCAACGATCGATTTTCTGTTCATCATAAGGCGGATTGCTCCATAAGAGCGCATTTTCAGACATTGTAGCAAACATACCAAGCAATCTCTGCTTGTCTTCAGACCTGAGTAATCTGAGTACAACAGTTCTCCCATCTTTCAATCGAACATTCTTTTCTTCCATATTCTAATCTGTTTTCAGAAGCAGAACTTGGATATTTCGGCTCAATCTATTGTTGTTTTCTATACGGGATTATAACATTGAAACCGTTTAGAAAGATG